>JAYEIC010000067.1:0-2157 GCA_034659935.1 Methanobacteriota archaeon
TCATCCTGTGATTGTTGATGGGCGGAATGTTGTTGATCCTGATGAGTATATTTGTGAGGGTTTTGTTTATGAGGGGATTGGGAGAGGAGATAAGAACGGGCATGTGGTTGTGAATGGGTGAAGGTAAGGATTATTTGTATTTTTATACTTCTCTTTTCATTTTGATTTGTTTTGATTTATTTTGTTTCCCATTTTATTATCTATTCTGTTTTTATTGAGTTCTTCTCTTAATCTGCTGGATATCATGCGGAACCGGATATTTGCGGCAGATTCTTATTCGGCTTGTTAATGAGTGCAGCAATATTTTGTGATGTGTTTCCTTCAAAAATAGTCCGGCACAGTTAAGGAAAATTAACCCGGCGTTGACAACAATGAATCACGCCGCCATCTCCGGCGCGGTGCCGGTGGGGCACTGCAGCCAGCCGCGGTACTGCACACCAAAATGAAAACATGCTGGCGCTTAAGTCTCATGCACTTTTTTGCACATCACATCAAGTGCTTCAGAATCAATGAGGAGTACATCCGGGTCTCTGATCTGAGAGGTACCGGTACTGAATGAACGGGCAATGACATAGTAGTACTCTTTGTAGTTTTTTTTGGCTGTCGGGACTTTCTTTGCCTTCTCTTTGAGTTCACGTATGATCTTTGAGCCGGGTACTCTGTCCTGCCACTTACATTCACAGTATAATATCTTCTTCTCTGATTCTGAGATTGCAATGATGTCTATCTCTGTGCCTTTGTGCCACCACCTCCCTGCTTTTGTGAATGTCAGGGGAAGTACTCCACGTCCGTTCAGGTCCCAAAAGAGGGTGAGGATCATATTCTCAAAGCGCTTTCCAACATATGCATTAAAATGCGGCATGATGGAATGGTCCAGTACAACCTTGTTCATACCCCGTTCAAGGAGTTCCACGGAGGGATAAACAAACCTGAACCAAAAGGTAAACAAATTATCTGAGAGGAAATAAAGACTCTTTCTGCTTTTATCACTCTCTGTAACCGGCACTTCTTTCTGTACAAGATCAAGTTCCCTTAATATGGAGAGATATTTGCTTACAATACCCTTTGAAAGCCCTGTCTCATTTACAATCAGGCCAGTCCGGTGGTTTCCGTTTGCAATCGCAAGCAGTATTGAGAAGTAATAGCGGGGTTCCTGTAACTCTGTTCTAAGAACAAATTCAACATCTCTGAACAGAACGGAGTCTTTGTTTAGTATCTTTTCCTGTATGTTCACAGCGATATCTCCGGATATATCTGCAGAGAGAATGTATGTGGGTGTCCCGCCAAAAACGGCATAATACTCGACAGCCTTTCTGATATCGCCGATGTAATGGTATATGTCAGTAAACCGGAGTGGTCGTAAGAGATACTGTCCTGTGCGGCGCCCATACAGCGGACTTTTATATGCCATCACCATGGATTCCATCATGCTGATAGATGAACCGGATATAATGAGATAGATGGATGAATTTTTGAGTTTTAGGTCCCAGCAGGCCTGTAAAACAGAGGGTAGGGACGGGTCTTCCTTTACAAGGTAGGGAAATTCATCAATTGCAATTACGCATCTTTGGTCTGATTTTGTGTACAGGTACTCAAAGAATCCATCCCAGTCTGAAAAGGGTGTGGTCCTCAGGAGATCATCATCAAAATACCGGGCAAGTTGTGAGGAAAAACGCCTCAGTTGCAGGGTTTTTGCTTCTTCTCTTGCAAGTAACCGGATTCCTTCTGTGTTTTGCAGGAACTGATCTATCAGTTCAGATTTTCCGACCCTGCGTCTGCCATAAATTATCAGAAATTCTGCATTGCTGCCCTCATATCGCTCTCTCATCCGGGAGAGTTCCTGCTCTCTGTCCAGAAACGGATCTGCAACCATATATAGTATTCTTGAAAGTAGACTACTTTAAAGTTTACTGATGGAGATCCCTGATATATATATGTCCCTGAAGATCCGGATCTGTTCTGGTCGTGATGAACTGTCCGTGTGTGAAATGCGGGGGCTTCCTCTTTATAACCATCGTGGCCATGATAACCCCAGTTGCATTGAGAGATCCTGCAGTTCGTCATGGATGCCACGGTCCAGTTTCAGGAGTATTATGCCGTATATGAGACCTCCGATGGCAACTGCCAAAAGGACAACTGCAACATTTGTGAGTGGGA
>JAYEIC010000068.1:0-10680 GCA_034659935.1 Methanobacteriota archaeon
TGAAATCCTCCACAATTTGTTTTAATCTCTTATCCAATTTATCCCAGAGATTGCTATTAATCCTATTTGTGTCAATTTCATCAACGAATTTTCTGAGTTCTTCAAGATTATCTAATGATTTCTCGTATCTTATCCAAAACCTGTGACTGAAGTGATGTCATTGGGACACAGACAATCGTCTTATGATTGTTATCTTCGAGTTTCCCCAGATTAATGATCACAGCAATATAATGGGCTATTTCACTCTTTTACCTGATCCACCTGCAGTGTTTTAAGTGTTCTCAGACGGTTTAGTGCTGCAGTTAGTTCCTGTGGACGGAATGCTGCAGAATCACCGGATTTTCTCTGATTAAGAATATCAAGACCCTGTTTCTCTATATCAGAGAAAACTGCATCAGTAACAGCTTTCATTGGCATTTTTCCATCCATATATCTGACTGCATAATGAATGGCATCACCAATTGCACGGGTCTGACTTACATCAACAATCTGCTCAACACAACTTAGATCAATAGTGTTTACTCCAAACAGGATTGTATGTCTGCCCCTGGGAGATATTTTAACGTCCCGTCTTCCTTTTTTTGCAGAAATACTATCTGCAAGCGGGATTCTATCCCTGAATTCTCCAAAATTGTCCCCACCTTCAGATAACCTTTCAATCGAATATTTTTCAGAGATTGAGTGTGCTTTTGCAGTACAGTCCAGCGGGAGATAGTTATCCATGCATATTACAGTATCAGTGGCACCAAAGTAATCTCCGGAACCGCCGATCACAAGAATAGTTGATACACCAAGATCAAAATACAGGGTTGAGACCTTATCAACAAATGGTGTTATAGGCTCTTTTTCTTTTGCAACAAGTTCCTGCATCCGGTGATCACGTATCATGAAATTAGTAGCTGAGGTATCTTCGTCTATAAGCAGCAGACCTGCACCGGTTTCAAGTGACTCAATAATATTTGCTGCCTGTGATGTGCTCCCACTGGCATTTTCAGTAGAAAAACTGCGTGTATCTCTCCCAAAGGGTAAATTGTTAATAAACGGAGAGATATCCACATTTTCAACTCTGCGGTTATCTTCAGACCTTATTTTCACACTTGTTTCAAGAGATACTACAAATTCTCTGCCATCGCCCGGTATGTGATTATAGACACCTCGTTCAAGTGCATTCAGAAGTGTCGATTTTCCGTGGTATCCTCCGCCGACAATTAGTGTTATTCCTTTTTTTATACCCATACCACGGATTTTTCCGGAATTCGGAAGTTTTATTCCAAACCGCATGCTATCAGGACTCATAAAGGGAACAATGTTTTCGCCCTCTGCTTTCCTGTCATCAACTCCACTTACCCGTGGAAGAACGGAACCATCAGCCACAAATGCAACAAGACCAAAATATCTGAGAGAATTTCTCAGAAAATCAGTGTCCTCACATGTCTTAATATGGTGATACAGATCATCTGCATCAAGGGAGCTGTAATACAGGGAGGACTTAATTATTACAGGGATTGCCTTAAAAAACATTTCTTCAGCTTCTCTGCCGGCAATTCTTCTCCCATGGGCAGGCAGTCCTGTAAAAAAACGTGCCTCAACAAAGTTTTTGTTTATAACAACTGAGGTCCGTTCAAGTACTTCCTGACCTGGTTTATCAATTGTAATCAGACCACTCTTGCCGCTCCCTCTCCTGACATGCCCATGATTTTCAACAGCTTTTGCAAAACAACGCGTAATATAATCCCTGACTGCAATTTCACGGCTTTTTGATGCGAATGTATCAGGTGGAAAACCCGCAGACTCCATCGGCACCTGCACCCTGATACGACTTGGTGCAGCAAATGGATCTCCCTGGACGTAATCAATATATAACTGATATTCGGGGAATTCATAGACACCCCTGATTTCCTTATATGCCTTATAGTCCCTGCCATTAATTTTCAGTAACTTACTTCTGAAATTCTCTTTTGTCTGCATTTACTACCTCGGGTATACCAGATCAGCTATCATCAGCTATCATCAGCTATTATCAGCTATCAGTACAGACCTGTGTTATAAGGCAAAAACTATTTGCATTTTTGGAAAATGTGCATGACGCCTGAGAGTGTCCCGATTTTTCTTGATACGCCAGTATGTTTAGTCAGATCAAGAAAAAGCCGTCCCCTTCACTAAGAGTATGATTCTTCATTAATCTGTCCGTCCATTGTTTCAAACTGAAGGGAAAGCAACTCATCCGGAACAGTATCTTCACTGGCTGATTCCGAAAGTTCTCCAGGTTCTTTCGCGCTTTTTACTGCATGAAGATAATAGAAAAAGGATTCAAGCTCGTCGTATTCATAGTCATCAAGCCGAAGTTTCTCTTTGGTGATGATTTCGCCGTTTTTAGCATCATTCCAGAGACTGAATTTATGGGTTAAATCACTGATATGTTCTGTATTGTGCTTTTTAAGTGTTTCAATTACGACATCGAACAGTTTTATATCATCTTCAGAAAACAAGGACATGTCAGATTTTTTCCGTGGGGTGTACTGGTAGAGACAGCGTTCCGGATCAACCTGTTCCCACGTTACGTTCAGGTACGCATTTGAATTGTCCGTATAGGAAAAACCGACATCCAGTACCGGACCATTTGGAAGGCGGATGTATTCATCTTCAAGAAGTGTCTCACCGGTCTGGTTAAATCTGAATAAATCGACAAAAAAACAAATTTCATCAGTTTGGTTCTGCCAATCCGGGGATATTTCTCAATAGCATAGATCAGGGCATTCAGTTGTTTTTCAGTCTTCATTTCCCACTACCTCATGATGCAAATAAAAAAAATATCAGGACTTCCAGTGCCTATGATTTGACTAAGTAATCTTATTCTGTTTCTATCAGAAATATTTTGTCCCTGCGGTGTGGGCATACTTCATCCGGCGCCCCGGGCCGACTCAGGTAAATACATCAGGGCCCGAACCGAGAGAATGTCACTCCACATTATGCAACCTGCATTCCCGGATACACATAACTATGAGGGGAAAAAATAGGACGTCATATACGTTTGATTGCAATTTGAGAGAGATATTGGCAACATTCTGAAAATGGCTGATCCCGTTATGTGTGCTATCGACACCTAACGAGTATGATTTTATCCATCAATGAAATTCACTTCATTTATAATTTAAGTCGAAATTCAACCATTTTGAATCTGGCTTGTTATGTATTTGCGGGAATCTAGGATGCAAAGCTATGACATACATACCATGAAGTGAATGGAATTTTTCAGTGGATGGAGATAAATGTATACGCTCATTCCTTTTTGACCACCCACGACCATATCTCTCCTCACACACGTTGAGGCGAGGAGGTCGTCAAGCGGTGCATTCCATGACAAATGTCAAAAAGCTACTTGAATCGTATGAGCGAACAGGATCATATCGTCCAGCCTTTATGAAGGTGAGGACTGTGGCAATGAGTGGCAATGGGAATATAGCGATGAAGCAAAACATTTGATGGGTTGTAGCACATACGCAATATTGCCGATTGGGAAATATTTACGAAGAGGTGAAACTTCCACCTGAGGCAACTCACAGGAAACTCTTGTCAGTTCGTCGTGATGATATTTTCAGGCTTATTTCAGTCACGCCATCATGTCATTTTCCTGGCTGATTTTAATGTTCTTGCTGGCATTTCATTATCAAGATTCCAGATAATATTCATTGGTCTGCTTCCTATGTGCCTTACATATTGAGCAGTACCGAGGCACATATAAGGATTTGTCTTGTTCCGCGTTTTTTTGTAACCGCGAACAAAGAGAAGAACCTTTCCTGCTCTCTTATTATGGTTTATGTACCTCTGTCCGGTCTTGGAACCTTCTGATGTTGTGCTTTGTGACTGCCAGTGAAAGAGTCTCTCGTTTATTGCATAATCCTCATACATTGTTGATGGAGAAAACTGTTTCTCTGTCTTATTTAAGGTTATAAAGAATACATCGAGGTTTTTATCATCAAAATGCACTACACCTTCACGTGAACCTTTTGATGGTTTTTTATCTGGAGTATAATGCCCAAGTCCGGCAAAGATCTGATCTCTTGTATATGTACAGTGAAGCTCAAGCGGTGTTTCAAAATCGAGTTTTAGGGGTTGTTCAATGAAGTCAATCTTCTGGAGATTATATTCAAGTGCATCATTTATCTCTGCAGTCATCCATTCATTTTCAAGAATCTCTTTAAATAATTCTTTTTTGGAGTATCTTTCTGTAATAGGAGCATTATATGCAGAATAATACAACATGGAGAGATTCAATTCATTAAAATGTGAAACAGGCGATCTGAGAATTTCATCGGAGTTTTTGAGAAATCTCAGGGTAAATCTGGTGAAATCGACAGAATTTATTGAAATCAGCCTAAATATTGTATTTTGTAATAATGTATTCTCTTTATCAGTAATTTGAGTCTTACATATGCCTGCCTGTCTGCATAACCCTGTAAATGTTGTAATTGCATAAATGTCAACTGGATTTATTGAATGATAATCCATGAAATTTTTAAAGCATAGAGGCGATCCTGAATCCGATTCAAATCTTTTAACGAGTTGTACAAGATTGCCCTTGTTTGTCAGATTGCTCTTTATATTATCAAGAATTTTATTACGTGCAATCTTTTCAAGATGAATATGGCAGCCTTTTGGCAATGAAAAATTATCTGTTTCAATCTGTTTTTGAATAGCACAATCAGAAGATGCAAGAAGTGCAGCTAATTTTTCACTAAAGCGATATGTAGCATTCTGTCGGCCGACAAAATCAAGGACAGTCAGGCATTCTTTATCATCATAAAGGCGAAGACCTCTTCCAAGCTGCTGCAAAAACACAGTTGTGCTCTCTGTTGGTCTTAAAAAGAGAACTGTATTTATTTCAGGAATATCAACTCCTTCATTGTAGAGGTCAACAACAAAAATGAAGTTTATTTCATGCCGGGTGAGTTTTTCCTGAATTGATGCCCTCTCCTCTCCACTGCTTTTGGAGTGAAGAGATGCAGAACGTATTCCATATTCATTGAATATTTGAGACATAAACCGAGCATGATCAATACTCACACAAAAACCAAGTCCGATTACTTCAGAGATATCTGTCACATATTTTTGGGTTGCTTCAGCAATATGTGCTGCCCTCTCTGTATTTCCAGTATAGATTTGTGAAAGCTCATTTTTATCATATCCTCCACGCTTCCATGAAAGAGAGTTAAGATCAACTGTATCACTTACTCCGAAATAATGAAACGGGCAGAGGAGTTTCCTGTCTATGGCTTCAGGAAGTCTGATTTCAGCTCCAATCCTTCCGTCAAAATACCCAAGAATATCAAGATTGTCCATCCTTTCGGGGGTTGCAGTAAGACCAAGCAGGATTTCCGGCTCATAATATGAGAGTAATTTCTGGTATGTCGGTGCAGCAGCATGATGAAATTCATCAACAATTATCATATCATAATACTCAGGTGTCGTATGATTGCAGAGATTACGACTGTTAAAACTCTGTATCGAGATAAAAAGGTGGTCCAGTGATTCTGGTTTATGGTTCCCTACTAACAGGTCTCCAAAATTTGCATCCTTCAGGATGCCTTTGAAGGTGATACTGCTCTGTCTTAAGATCTCTTCACGATGGGCAACAAAGAGGAGTTTAGGATAGTCTCCTGATTTAAACTTTGATTTGTAGAGGTTTTTATAGTCAAATGCGGAGATGACTGTCTTTCCGGTACCTGTGGCGGCAACGATCAGATTTTTGTAACTATTATGTATCTCTCTCTCTGCTTTTAGCTTTTCAAGGATTTCTTTCTGATAATAATATGGCTTTATTTCAAACGGAATCCAAAATCCACCATCTGGAGTCTGCCCTTTTTCTTTCTGTAGGGCTTCTTTTAGTATGCCTGAGTCTTCTTTTTTGAAAGTCAGGAATTCAGAGTCATTCCAGTATGTTTCAAATGTCGCTTCGACTTTTTTCAGGAGGTCAGAATTGTCTTTTTCTGTTATTTTTATATTCCATTCAAGTCCGCTTGTGATTGCCGGGTTTGAAAGGTTTGATGACCCGATGTATGAAGTTGAAAAACCGCTGCCCCTGTAAAAAGTGTAGGCCTTTGCATGCAAACGGGTTCTTTTGGTGTCATAAGAGATCTTGACCTCACAGTTTTCAAGATTGGAGAGAAATTCAACCGCTTTATAGTCGGTTGCACCCATATAAGAGGTTGTAATGATTTTGGTTGGCTTGTCTTTTTTTGAAAATTCAATCAGTTCATTTTCTATTAATCTGAGTCCGCCCCATTTTACAAATGATACGAGTATTTCGATTCTGTCAGCAGTAAGGATCTCTTTTTTCAGTTCACTGACCATGCTGGGCTCAATTGAAGAACCGGTAAAAAGACTGCTTTGTGCAATTGAAGTTTCCGGACGGACAATTGACTGTGCAGTAATTTCAGGATAGTGCATCTGGTCATATAATGAGAGAAGTATTTCTGCTTCTTCTCCGATACAGCATTCATTTATTTTGTCCTCTCCTGAAATCTCTGAGAGGTATTTTATTATGTGATTGCAGACGTCGATTTGTGATTCAACCTTCTGGTTTTTATCTTTAATATGATGAAGAGATTTTTTGATTATATGTGCAAGGTAATTTGACAGAACTGTTTTGGAATCTTCGATCTCGATTTTATTTTTCTCTGTTTTCCATGAGTTATCAAGCGATTCCAACTTGTCTGATATATATTCGTTAATAACCTGCTCGTAAATCCCGTTTGGAAGAGACATATTATGTTACCTTATGAATCTCAATTAAATAATATTTTTGAATTGTTTGGATCGTTTCGTAAAACCTGCAAAAAAGAATTCCGTTGATTGGAGAAAAAGGAGAAGAAGAATTCCCATAAATGATAATAAAGCAATCTTCGACAAGCGTTACTTTTAGCCGGGGTGATTATTCAGTTCTTCTCTTCGGATTAAACTCAAAGAAGTAATTACATGCCATATCTGAATAGTAAACCTAAAAAGGAGCCATACTTCAGGGCCGGGGGCGTGTAATGTGAATAAAGAGGCTGCCGATAATTACCATCATGGCAGATCAGCACTCGACAGACAGACAGACAGAGTCAGACACCCCACATACCCCAAACACACTCATGGGACATTCTCATATACTTTAAAAATGCATATTCATCATACGAAAGGGTACTGATATGAATATCTCTGAAAAACTCAGCAACATTGAGAAAGAACTTGGAAGATTATCTCCTGCACAGAAGATTCTTCTGGGGACAGACGGTTCAGTTACAAAAATGCTTGAGGTAATCACCGGACGTCCTGTTGGAGTAACGACGCGTATTCAGGAAATAATAGACGCAGACAAGAGAATTGCAGAAGAACTACAGATAGAGACAGGGGACCCGGTTAATTACAGGGTTGTGGAGCTTAAAAATAATGACAGCACAGATGTGCTTGTATATGCAGTCTCGTATACGCCTGTAAACCGCCTTGATCCAGAGGTGAAGGCAGACTTCATGCTGGCAGACATCCCGATCGGAAAGATCATGCAGAAGCACAAAATGGAGACACGGCGCGAGATTACCGATGCCGAAGTTCTCAGGGCCGACACACGATTTAGCAGAACATTTGGGATATTTAAGGATGAAGCTCTGTTAAGCAGGGATTACAGAATTATCCATCACAACAGACCCATCATTAAGATCAATGAGGTCTTTCCATACAACCATTTCCCTGATGAGAAGGCAGTAATTGTGGAGGCTCCCTCAAGAATACACCTGGGACTCATCGATATGCACGGAGGTCTTGGGAGAGTGGATGGCGGTATAGGTATATCTGTAAATGAACCGGGAGTCCTCATTGAGGCACGCCCTAACGACAGTCTGGAGGTTCACTGCGATGAACCAAATAAGCCTGCTAAATCTCGTAATGCTGATAAATCCGGTAAGCCGGGGGAGCCTGATCCCGGCTGTGCAGATGTTGTACAAAGGGCGGCAGAGCAGGTAATCTCTAAGATGGGGCTGTATGGAGGTGCCAGACTTACTGTCAGGAGGGTTCCTCCCCGTCATGCGGGCCTGGGGAGCGGTACGGCATTGTCTCTTGCCACTGCACGTGCCCTTCTGGAACTCTATGGGAAGGAACTCAGTGTCCATGATATGGCAAAACTCACAGGCCGGGGCGGCACTTCGGGAATCGGAACGGCATCTTTTGAACATGGCGGATTTATTGTGGATGGCGGACACAGTTTTGGAAACCATGGAGAGAAATCTGCATTCAAGCCGTCATCCGCCTCAGCAGAAGCAAAACCTGCCCCTGTTACTGTGAATCTGCAGTTCCCGAAAGACTGGAAGATTCTTCTTGCCATACCTGACATCCCTCCCGGTGCAAACGGTCAGAAAGAAGTTGATATCTTTAAAAAATTCTGCCCGGTCCCGAAAGATGACGTCCGGGAGCTCTGTCACGAGGTGCTGATGCGCATGCTTCCTGGTGTGTCTGATTGTGATCTGGACCTCTTTGGTTCTTCTGTAAACAGGATGCAGAATCTTGGGTTTAAGAAAATGGAGCTTTCACTTCAGCCTCCATGCATCCCTGACCTCATAGAGCTGATGCGGAATTCCGGCGCTGCCTGTGCGGGTATGAGTTCATTTGGTCCTGCTCTGTATGCGATAGGTGATACCGGCATGAAAGAGGTGAAACAGTCAGTTAAGGACTATATGAGTGAAAATGGAGAAGGAGGAGAGATCATCATTACTTCTGCGTGCAATACAGGGGCACAGGTGAGGGTCTGAGATCTGATGTATGGGTGTGGCGAGGAAAGACATAAGTCTGTTAAATCAGATCTTTTCCGGTGAATATCGTGGCACCATACATTGCAGATTACGACTTACATCAACAGGTCTCACAGGACAGACCTATCAAACTTTTTTTGGTTGTCACAGGACTGAATCAACCGGATATCACCACAAAAACCAAAAACGGCTAAATCCCCGGACACAGGTCCAAACTGTTTTTTCTGGCAGGGGTGCAAAACCTGAAATAGAATAACATAACATTTATTAAATTGACACTAATGTAAATTTCTTCACTTTTTGCTGAGGGTAATATGATGGGTTCCGATTTATCAAAAAACACAGGAAATGAGAACGATGAAAAAATTTTAAAGACAATCTCTGAGTTAATCAATATAAAAAAGCAAATAATTCTTTATGGACCTCCCGGAACAGGCAAAACATATCTTGCAAATAAATTTATTCAGTTACATAGTACCAGTAAAAATACAGAACCGGATGAGATAATTTCTGATAAAAATGTCTTTTTTCTGACCATATTTCCCTTTAATAAGATAACATCAGAAGACTCAATTCTCAGGAACTATCCGGAGGATGATTATGGCAGAATTCCCACACTAAATACCGGAGACCAATTCAAATATTTCTGGGAGACAAAACATGGGAAAATAAATTTTCAGTGCTATTTTGATGAAATAAAGAACGGCGATATTGCCCTCACTTATTTTGCACTAACAGAAAAGAGATTTACAACTGCAGCAAAATGTATTGAAAAAGGAAGCAATTATCTCATTTTTGAGGTCATACAACAATTTTTGGGCCCTACATATCAGGAAATGAAGAATGATTATTATCTTAAAGATCATCTGGCAAAAGGAAGTTTTTCATTCACTCTTAAAAAGATAAAACCAGAGGAATTAGAAAGAATAATTGCATTATCCGGAGATTTGGAGTATGAAACACTTGATCTGAAAAAACCTGATGGATATAGAGATTCAGAAGTCAGATCAACAAACTCTGAATTTGTAACCTTTCATCCATCCTTTGGATATGAAGATTTCATTGAAGGACTAAGACCGGTTACGGATGAGAGCAGCAATCTTAGGTTCAATGTTGAAGACGGCATCTTCAAAGAGATATCCCGCCGTGCATTCAACGATCTCTTAAATAAATCAGGAATTGAAAAAAAATGGGGGAAATCCGGAGATATACCACAGTTAACTGATTCTGAAAGAGAAATTGTAAAAAAAA
Organism: Methanobacteriota archaeon; assembly: GCA_034659935.1. GTDB lineage: Archaea > Halobacteriota > Methanomicrobia > Methanomicrobiales > Methanomicrobiaceae > DAOVRB01. Next base: position 10,035 of record JAYEIC010000068.1, read on the forward strand.
GGGCACCAGATGTACCCTATTATCTAATCATTGATGAAATAAACCGTGGCGATATGTCAAGGATTTTTGGAGAACTGATTACTCTGCTTGAAGCAGATAAACGTTATTCAGAGAATAACCAGCTTATTACAAGATTACCAAACTCCAAAACAGCTTTTTCAGTACCCCCGAATCTGTTCATAATAGGTACAATGAACACAGCAGATAAATCAATTGCACTTGTAGACATTGCTCTCAGGAGGAGATTTGGATTTATTGAAATAATGCCGGATCACGACTTCCTTCATAAATATATCAGAAACAGTAACCCGGAAATAAATGAAATCACAGAAATTGCCTCAAATCTTCTAAAAACCATCAATCAAAAGATAATTTCAAATTATGGCCGTGATCATCAGATTGGCCATAGTTACATGATAAAACTAAAAGATGCAAAATCAAGAGATAAGGCAATAAAAATTCTTCATTTTGCCTGGTACCATGAAATAATTCCGTTATTGCAGGAATACTACTATGATTCACCAGGGAGGTCAAATGTCACTTTCATCAAACAGTGCGTGACCTTGAGAGCTCATGCACGTTTTCACTCATATTTCATGAACTTTAATTACGTGAAGTACATACTCATTTAATGAATCAAAAAAGA
>JAYEIC010000069.1:0-2017 GCA_034659935.1 Methanobacteriota archaeon
CTTACCGACAGCAATATCAGTGAATATGGATAAAAATACACATAAGGTAATTTTATGACAAAAATACTGTACAGATCTTTTATCTTTATTATAGCCCTGATGATTCTTGCAGGAGGGGCACAGGCACTCACAATAACCGCGAGCCCTGCGCACATCATGGAAGGCGATGAGATTACGGTTAATATTCAGGGACTCCGGAACGGAAGTTCATTTACTATACATATCGGTGCAGAAGTTGATCTTGAAGGTGATCAGAATTTTTTATTCTCATCCAATAATCTGAATGTACCATTCTCATTATCAGATACAACGATCACAGTTCAGGCAGAGCCAATTGTCTGGACAAAGTTCAGGTATGATCCACAGGACGGAGGTCCGATAAAAAGTCTGCAGTTCGGATCTGACAATCATCCCGTGAGAAATGGAATTGTCAGTCATGAGGAGAGTTTTGGCTCTATTAGTAGTGGTTCTGTTCTTTCACTGATTGAAATCTCCGGGAAGGCTCTGCCTGATGAAAATTCTGTTTTAGTTTCAATGGAACTGAACGGAGTGAAAACAGGGATAGATGATTCGTCAATTTCATACTCTATAACTGGCATGAGTCAGGGAACTGCTAATATTATTGTCTATGTTGATGGAAGTGAGGCACTCAATGAGGACATTCTGGTGGGTGTGGTACCAACATCAGTCCCACCGACATCATCCCCGTCAGGTGGCAATGATGGTAATAGTGGCAGTTCTGTAGATCCCACTGCTACACCTGCACAGGATGAATCCCTGACATTCCAGTCAATGGATAAGGTTGCAACACTCACAGCAATGAATGATACCCTTCAGGATGCAGAATCCGGTGATATTATCATAATTAAGACTTCTCCACTAAAAGTACCGGACGAGTGGGAGTGTCTTTCTGGTGCATATATAGTATCTCCGGCATCACTCAGATTCAGTGAACCTGCGGAATTCTTAGTAAAGGGTAATAGTGACTTAGCGACATATTCACCATTTATTGCCGGATTTGCAGATGATACCTGGACGATTATCCCCAGTAAAATTGTGGATAAATCAGTTGTTTCAAAGATATCAGAGGCAGGGACATATGCACTCATGGCCCTTAAACAGACAGATGGCGTCACAGTTACAGAGGCACCTGTGGGAATTACAACAGATCCATCGTCAACAACGTCAGCAATAGCAGAGAGAACAGAGGCGACAGCACCTGCCACTCAGTCCGGTCTCCCGGCAATACTAAGTATATGCGGTCTTTTTATTGCATTTGTAATTGGAATCAGCTATAAAAAAGAATAAAACAGATTCTGAGTAGAACAGACACAGAAACAGACACAGAAACAGACACAGAAACAGACACAGAAACTGAAACAAAACCTGCCTGGCCATAAAACCTTGGCAGGGAAAAACAATTTTTTGGTGTTAATAATTGACTGATGACAACAACTACGACAGGCTGATTCATGCATATTCTTCCGGCAACTTTTGTCTGGATTTGAAAATTGTGCTGATCTGGCTAACTGCCGCCATTGCCTGTATATATGTTCCTATTCTGAACGACTCCTTTCTGCGGGTAGTCTTCGCCCTGCCTGTTGTTCTTTTCATACCCGGATATGCTCTGATTGCGGCCTTATTCCCGGGAAATCGCGACATTGACGGCATTGAACGTGTGGCACTATCATTTGGGCTTTCAATAGCAGTTGTGCCCTTAATAGGCCTTGCACTAAACTACACACCGTGGGGCATCCGTCTGGACCCGATTGTAATCTCGCTGATAATATTCACAGTTGCAATGGTTCTTGTCGCACAATACAGGCGTTCTGTCCTGCCGGCAGAAGAACAGTTTGTCATCCCCTACAGGGAGATGTTTGAGGAGGCAAAAAGTGAACTCTTTAGTGAAAACCAGTCACGCCTTGACAGATGGCTCAGTATCATTCTCGTAATTTCCATTATTGCGGCAGTGGCAACAACAATCTTTGTAATTGTAGTGCCAAAAGAGGGGGAAAAG
>JAYEIC010000070.1:0-68849 GCA_034659935.1 Methanobacteriota archaeon
GTGCCCGGCAGAAGATCACACCATTCAACATCAGTCCTGCCATCACTCTCCATGGAATATATGTCAACGGATGAATTCATGGAGTCCGCTATCGAAGAAGCCAAAAAGGACTGACCTGAGGCGGCATACAGCCCGGTCTCCGTCGCCGACACAAACACATTCCTCCCCTGTTTTTCCCGCCTGATAAACCCGTCCTTCTCAAGCCGGGTAAGAATCCTCTTATCGAGCCGCATCAGCTGCCGACTCTGGACCGCCCGCCGCTCCTCCCGGCTGAACTCATCATAGAGCACCTAAAATCCCGGCAGTCCGGCCTCCTGGAGCACACTCAGAATATCCCGGTTGCGGACCGGCCTTGCGGGGTCGAGTCACCGACTGGGGCGATGAAGGATACCCATGAATGCCACCATGTAACGCCTCCAGCGTTACCATTCGCATCGTTTACGGGCATGCTTCCAGCGCTTAGGACCCGCCATTGTCGCCATTGTCAAGAACAGTTTTGAGCTGTTTCATCATATCCCCAATACCCCGGCACTGATCAAACGGACAGATTATTTCTACATTACATATTGAAAAGGCATCACGGACATGATCCCGGTACGTTCTGCCACCAAGAGCTATGATGGTCTCAAACGAACAAAAGCCAGAATCAATTACCTCTTCTCTGAGTTTCATCAGCCCTGCCGGATTGGTTGAAGGATCATTAAATGTCACATTATAATCTTCAATCAGAGTATCCGGAGATATTAATCCATATCTGGCACTCAGAATGACCCAGCTGTCTCCGAATTGTTCTGCATACTGTCTGTTCAGTCTGAACAGCGTTCCGGTATAGGCATCTTTGGCCATGACAGGGCCAGAGTTCGGGTTCTTTTTCCAGATTTTTGTTTTTCCACAGGGAACTACAACGAGGGTACCTGACATCTCTCATTTCCCTCCAATCTGAAAAACCGGTATTCTGCCTTTTTCCGCATAATAAGCACCAATGAGATCATTTTCAAGTTCTTTGAGTTGATGTGGGAGGATCGCAGAATCTTCAAAACAAATCGAGAAGAAGCACTTTTCTCCCCGGTTTCTTTTTGCATGTGCGTTCAGTCTCGTCTTTGCAGTTCTGGTTTGCCCAATATAGAGCACGTCTTTGCATTTGGTGTCAAGAATCCGGTACAGGCTGGCTGTATTCTTGATGCTCTTTATACTATCTGGCTGAAGTGGCAGAGGTTCTTCCCATGGAAGCTCCATCCAGTCCGGACCGGCTGGCCGCCCGTAACTCTGAAGTGGTGGAAGTGATAATCCACCTGCCGGGTTTTTTGTGCCACCTGGTAGCTTTCCTCCCCGGATACCTGTTGAATGATTTCGTGATTGTACATAGTCCTCATGAAACCGGCCGAAGTTGCACTGTGTAGATGTGCCTCTTTCAAGCCGGTACTGCCAGAGTAGATAGGTCTCTAATCCTTCCCGTTCCTGTTTTGTCCCGTAAAATACAGCTCCGGATGATTCAAACTCCATGCCTGTCGCATCAGTCCAGGCCCAGAAGTTCGGAGCGGCGGTATGCGGGTCGTTAAATGGCATCAACTCAGGGTTTCTTAGATAAACTCTCAGATCTCTTTGCCTTTGCCGAACACTGCGTCCCGTCTGTCCAATATACATCAGTGAATCAGCGTCAATCGCACGGACCCGGTACAGGCCGGGTTCGTCTGGAAGAACTGCAAATTCTGTTTTGGAATGAGTGTGCCTGGCCCAGGGTGACCAATCAAGACCACACCAGCTGGTTGAGAGATAATCTGTCATGTCTCAGTTAATACCCCGGAATGTTGGGCAGTTCCTGTCTGCTTTTGGTATTAGTAGTGGCGTGGCAAAAACGAATTTCATGCAATTCCAGATATTTTTCTGTTAATTTTCCTGTTTATCTCCCTTTTTTTGAGAGAAAGGTGCTTAGTCAAAAAAACAAGGGGCACTATGATTATGTACTCATACTCATGCCGGTTTTTTAAGGGTGGCGTAGTCAATCACGTGCTTCTGAAAGGGAAAGGGGTTCTTCGTCATCGGCTTCGTTCATGAACCTGGCAAGACCATAGTCTTTGATGACAGCCTCGATCTTATGAAATGTCTGGATGTCAAGGATAACACTTACCAGTTTGTTCTCATTTGAGAGAATATATTGTGGTTTTATGTCGAGCATATTCTTCTGTCTTCTTTCTTTCGTATCTCTCAGTAGGTTGCAGGGGATGAAATAGTTCTCTATAATAGTTCTCTATTACTGCAGTCTGAAAGGAGCGTTCTATAGGAAGACTGCGATCTGCTCAGGGAATGAAGTTTATTTAGTGAACGGTTTGCCTTTCCGGCAAAGAAAAAAGGTGGCAGAGCGGTGGGGCTCTCACTCCAGCGCCGCCTTCCCGTCCGCTCAGGTCCCAGGCGTGGTCATCACCACCATCCCCGTAGGAAATTACACCCGGACGGGGTGACGTCCGTGCAATCCATATCCGGCTTTAAAAACAATACAACACAAAAACTTAGCACCCTCACAAAAAGCTAATACGTACGGGGCAAATATCTGATTACCAATAAAGGGATCAAAAATTCATGAAACTTGATATAGTTCTTGAAAAGGAAGAAGACGGTGGGTACTCAGTCCACTGTCCGGCTCTTAAGGGGTGTCATTCTCAGGGCAGGACGCGGGAAGAGGCTCTCAAAAATATACAGGAAGCCATAGAACTCTACCTTGAGGTCGCCCACGACATTGCCTCCCGGCAGGTAACGTCTCAGCCAGGTTCCATTCTCGTTAACCTCGCCATATGAGTACAAAGCGCCTTCTCCCGGTTTCCGGAAAGGAGATGGTTCGCGTTTTTTCTAAGATCGGGTTTAAGGTTGAACGCAAACGCGGCAGTCATATAATCATGAGCCGTGGCGATGAACTGCTCGTTGTTCCGGAACACAATCCAATAGCAAAAGGGACTGAACGGGAACTCATTAAAGACGCAGGGCTTACCGTAGAAGCGTTCAACGCACTTTTCAAAGGCAAAAAGTAACAGAAAAGAACGTACCGGGTGCTCACCCCAACTCCGCCTTCCAGTCCGCAGGTGATCCCTCTACCGGTCTGCCTCTTGTATCCTGTGGTGTCACTCATCATCCATTCTACAGAATGGTCATACAATACAATAAACAATCATTCAATACACTACATGATTGCTGACTATACCGTCTTTATCGGCAACAGAATCCTCGGGTGGTTTCTGCTGCACTCCTCAGAGCGCCAGAGCATTAACCAGCTCGCCCGTACGCTGAGTATCTCACCGGGAAGTGTCAAAACTACGCCGATGTTTTCGAAGCAGACGGACGCTGTTTTATTAGTCATAGGATAAATTTGACCTGTGGAAAAAAAGACCCCCAAACATGACAACAGGAAACACTCTGTAAAAGGTACCTGGAATATGGAAAAGATCAGATAAATCTACCTTAATATAATCCTTTGAGACAGCTAAGGAATAAAAAAATAAGAAACGTACGCCCCCAACAGGACTCGAACCTGTGACATTCTGGTTAACAGCCAGACACTCTACCAACTGAGTTATGGAGGCTATAATTGCCTACTAAAGTCAACCTTGTGACTATTAAAGATTGTGTATCTGGTTTTTCTTCAGATCTCTGAGTCTCTCAATCATTCCCTCAATTTCGTTCTCAATTGCCCTTGCATCATCCTGACTTATCTTATGTGCAACTGCACCTGGTTTTGAAGCCTGGATAAACCCGTTGTTTTCAAGGATATGAAGTGATGTCCTTACATTGTTTTTGGGTAAATCCAGCGTTGCTGCAAGTTTATCTATGCCTATGGGCTGGTTTTCCCTGACAGTTCTGAGGACTGCCAGGTGCCTTTCAACAAGATCTATCTCGCGTTTGATTTTATTGAACATAGCAAACTCCACTGAAAGATATCACTCATTTTCTGCAAGCCATGCCTTTTCTTTCTTATACGCGCCCATGAAATAGACTAAGAGTACCACAGCACCAATTGCGCATACCACTGCGATAGGCATGCTGTAAACCGGAATAATGCCAAATAAGGCTATGACTGAGACTGCTGCCAGCAGTATAATTACATTGAGGATGACTGTCAGCCTCATAAACTTCAGTTTGAATACTTTCTCGTTTGCCTCATCCATTATGCATATTTTATCGTGGTGATAAAAGTACTTGTGGTTTGGTGAACAGTACGTACTATAACATGGATACCATTGATCGGGCACTGAAAGAGGCCGGTGCATCTGCATATGTAATTTATGCATCTTCAGAAGACGCGAATATGTTCTATCTCACTGGTTTTAAGACAGGAGATCCTGTATTTTACCTGAAGTGTCCCGGTAATCCCGCGACTCTCATCGTGCCGCAGATGGAATATGAGCGTGCAGTTTCCGAATCGCATTGTGAGGTCATGACGCGTGGGGATGCCGGATATTTTGAGATATTTGAGGAAGAATGCGACCCTCTCCGTGCCGGTGCTAAAATGATCTGCGCGCAGGCCGGTGGCGATCTGCTTGTACCCGGTACATTCCCGCTTGTTCTTGCAAGGGAGATGGAGTCTTTCTGCAACATTTACGTGGACAAAACCACTGTCAAAAATATGCGGGCTGTAAAAAAGCCACATGAAATCAAAGCCATAAAATCGGTGCAGCGCGCTGCAGAAGGGGCAATGGACATTGCAGTATCCATGATTAAAAAGGCCGAACCGCGCGGTAGTGTCCTGTATTATGACTCTGAACCTCTCACTTCGGATATTGTACGGGCAGAGATGCAGTGTTATCTGCTGAGACTGGGATGCACCGCTGCGGACACTATCGTCTCCTGTGGTCCTGAGACTGCAATGCCCCACAACAAAGGCAACGGGGCGCTCTTAATGGACGAACCCATTGTGATAGATGTCTTCCCCCGTAGTGAGAAAACCGGCTACCATGCAGACATGACGCGAACTTTTGTCAGGGGAGAACCCTCCTGTGAGATAGAAGACATCTATAACACGGTAAAAGAAGCGAAAGCACTTGGCTGGAGTCTCATCCGTCCCGGCGTTTCAGGTAGTGAAGTGCATCAGGCAGTCCTTGACTTTTTTACAGATGCAGGCTACAAAACCGGAACCGGGGGTTTTATGCACAGTCTTGGCCACGGCGTTGGTCTTGATATCCACGAAAACCCGGCACTCTCACCTTCAGGTGGTGAACTGACAGAAGGCCACGTCATAACAGTTGAACCCGGGTTATATTATCAGGCAATTGGTGGTGTCCGCCTTGAAGATCTGGGTACAGTAACAGAAGATGGATTTGATTGTTTTACAAAATATAAAGAGGAGATCCGGATATGATAGATGAAGATATTTTAGAATGTTACATGCAGGCAGGAGATATTGCAAAAAAATGCCTGAATCACGCTGCCGGCATGGTTAAACCCGGCCAGAAAATTGTTGAACTGGTGGATACAGCCGAACAGGAGATTCTCGATGAGGGTGGTCAGATTGCGTTCCCGCTCAACATATCCAGAAACGCCGATGCGGCGCACGACACCGCCGGACCCGGTGATGAGAGGGAATTTATGGTCGGAGATGTAGTCAAGGTTGATATGGGCGTACATATCGACGGATATATTGCAGATACGTCAGTTACTGTTGACCTCGGAGAAAATGACCTGCTTGTTGAGGCCTCGGCTGCTGCACTGGAACGTGCAATATCTCTTGTCCGCCCGGGTGTTTCAACAGGGGAACTGGGTGCAGCAATACATGATGAAATTACAGGCCGGGGCTATCTCCCGATTGCCAACCTTACGGGGCACGGGCTTGGGCACTACCGCCTGCACGGTTCTCCGATAATCCCCAATATAGGTATCAAAGGCGGTATGGTCATTGAGGAGGATACGGCATTTGCAATCGAACCCTTTGCAAGTACAGGGAGCGGGCACGTCAGTAACAGCCAGAGAACTGAGATATTCGGACAGATTGCATTAAAACCCGTCAGGCTCGCTTCAGCAAAGAAAGTTATCGCAGAAGTGCGTGACCGTCACAGCCTGCCCTTTGCACGCCGCTGGCTCACAGGCAATAAGATTGACATAGCACTCTCGTCCCTCAGGAAATCGGGAGTAATTCATGGTTATCCTGTTCTTCACGATATCCCCGGAAGTCTGGTTTCACAGGCCGAACATACTGTCATAGTAACTGCAGATGGTTGTATCGTCACAACAAAGTAGAAAAGTCACGATATGCTTATGCAGGTCTGGCGACAATATGTAAAGTTACATACATGACTGCCAGCGTGAATTCCGGTAATGATACCACAATATTTGATCTGATGGAAATCCTCATTACTGCGGATATTTTCAATCAGTATCAGAATCTTAATAAAAATGATATACCTCCAAAGTACCGAAAACTTTTCGGAGTGAGCGGGAGTAATCCTGAAATAAAACGGGATATTGTCATAAATGAGGGGATCCTCTCACGTGAAATGGATATAAAAAATGCATATGAAATTCTCAGATCCAATCCCTTTGTTGAGATGGATGAGTTCGGGCAACGTCTTTATATTACAGCCATTGGACCCGCTGCGCAGTGGTTCATAAATAAGACTGGGCATGAGAGAATCAGTGGAAATCCGGCACTGGCATATTATTATGAACAGGCCGGAACTGAAGGTATATCATACAGTGAAGTCCGTGAGAGGACGCCTGAATTTGAGGAGTCCGGGGATTATCTTGAGGCTAAGATCAATGAAATTATTGGTGATGATGAGGAGATGCAGGCTGCACGCGACCTGATTATTATCAGTGCACCTGAAGAAATAGAATTTTCCATTAATGATCTTGTCTGTACAGAAGGGCAGGAAAATACCTTAAATAAGATTAAAGTAGCAAAAGGACACCTTGATTATCTCAATGAACGGCACATATATGAGTTTGGTAAACTCCTGTTTGTAGGTCCGCCGGGCACAGGCAAAACCTCTCTTGCACTTGCAATGTCTGGGGCGCTGAGGATGCCCATGCTTGAAGTCAGGCTTGCCATGGTTACTTCCCAGTACCTCGGTGAAACTGCAAAGAACATTGATCGCATATTTGAAATTGCAAGGAAGCTTGCACCCTGCATACTCTTCATCGACGAGTTTGACTATGTCGCAAGGAGCAGGGTGACTGAGGATAATTCTGCGATGAAACGTGCTGTTAACATGATCCTGAAGAATATTGACACTGTCAGTTTTGTGAAAAATGGTGTTCTTCTGATCGGGGCAACGAACCACCCGCAGATTCTTGATGAAGCGGCATGGCGACGTTTTGATGATGTAGTTGAGTTTGAACTTCCTGATCCGGAGATGAGGGAGCAAATCTTAAAAAAGATTACGTCATTAATGGAGTGTAATATAGATTTTAAGAATCTTGCAGGGAGAACTGAAGGTTTTTCCGGTGCTGATCTGAGGATTCTCATAAAGGAGTCAATAATATCTGTACTTATGCGGCAGGACCATGACTACTGCATCTCTGAGGAAGATGTTAACAGCGGTCTTTCCATCGTGGCAAAACGTAATGAGATCAGGCATAATGGCAGGTGAAAAATAAATTGCGTCTTACTCTTCTGGGTACCGGTGACACAATAGGTACACCCAAAGTCGGCTGTACCTGTGAAAACTGTCTGTATGCAAAAGAAAATGGCAGAGAGCGTCTGCGAACTTCGCTTCTCCTTGAACATGATGGAAAAAGAGTCCTGATTGACACCTCACCTGATCTCAGGCAGCAGCTACTTATGCAAAATTCCCCGCATATTGATGCGGTCATCTGGACACACGGTCATTATGATCATTTCTCGGGTTACAATGAGTTTTACAGGGTGCAGAAGTTCCCGCCTGCATATGCCGCACCGCCGGTGAGAGACTACATAAAAAAGATCTTCTCTTTCCTTAAGTTTGAGGCAAACGCTGTTTCTGCGTATGAGCCATTTGATCTCTTTGGTATCACCTTTACCCTTGTGGAGGTCAACCACCCGCCTGCCTATACCTGTGGACTCATTATCGAGTGCTGCGGGAAGAAAATCGCCTATACTGCTGATACGAACCCGGATATTCCAAAAAAAAGTCTAACACTTATGATGGGTGCTGATCTCCTGCTCGCAGACGCGCTTATGCCTTCCAATGTGAATATCGGGAAGCACATGAACTATGGTGATGCATGCCGTCTTTCTGAAAAACTTGATGTGAAAAATTTCAGAACAATCCATATGAGCCACCAGATTGGCTGGGACTGGGCTCATATTGGTTCTGACGGGGAAGTCTTCGAATTTTAACCCGCGGGGTGATGGGGGCAGAGCGGGAAGTCTCTCTCCTTTTAGGCGTGGTAGTTCACAGGCACCAATATCTATATACTCTTTTGTAAACAATTAATTAGGTATATATGGAAATCAAAATTTTAGAGCTTGAAAAAGAGAAGGCGAGAATTCTCTTTGTTGGTGAGAACCACACATATATGAACGCCCTCGCTGACGAGCTCCTCAGTAATCCTGATGTAGACGTAGCGAGTTACGAGAGCAGGTTTCATTTTGAGGATCCCGAGCTTCTTGTGACAACCAAAAATGGTGCAGATGCACTTGAGGCGATAAAGAAAGCAGCAGGGAATCTTATTGGTTACTGCGACGAAGTTATCGAAAATATCCGGGAACAGGCATAATCCCGGTGGTGCCGGTATGTCAGGTACACCTGAAGAGTTTGACACAATCACGAAAACTATTTTTTCACCAATTTACCCTGTTATAGCCCGTCTGATGCTGAAACGATACGGGAAAAACAGGGGTTTTTGCCTTGACTTAGGCTCTGGTCCGGGTTCACTCTCCCGTGCTATTGCAGAGGAAAGCAGATTAACTGTATATTCTTTTGATTCTGACAGCAGGATGTCTCTGATCGGAAAGAAAAATGCCATTTCAGAGAAAATGTCCGGTCGGGTTAATCAGGTGACAGGCGATGTCAATTCAATGCCGTTTTGCACCAGTTCCTTTGACCTGATTGTCAGCAGAGGTTCGTATATGTTCTGGGATGATCTGGCAGTTGCTTTCAGGGAGGCAGAACGGGTGCTGAAACCTGGCGGCATCGCTTATATTGGCGGTGGTTTCGGGTCAGAAAAACTGAAGCATGAAGTATTTGCAAAGATGCGGGAGAGGGATCCATCCTGGGATTCAGGTGTCAAAAGGCGAAGTTCAAAGGTCTCTTTTCAGAAACTGGAGGCAGAACTTAAATGCAGCCGTGTTAAAAATTGTAATATAATAACTGATGAATCCGGGATCTGGGTTGAGATAAAAAAGTGAGTGTAACCACTCCGGAATCACTTTTTCTGCCCATCTCTTCTTTTGAGTTCTCTATCTGTATTATACTTTCTTGGTGAATGCAATTGAGCCTGCAATACGTGTGATCGTCACCCGCACTTTCTGGCCTGGTTTGGTGCCTGCAACATACACTGTATACTTTCCGACTTTTGCAACACCATCGCCACGTTTGGAGAGGAATTCAATATCCAGAGTATAGTCCTTACCTTCTTCGAGGTTTGTGCCAAGTACTTCTGTACGTGCACGTCTCTTCCTGACCGGCCTGTGGCCTCCGCATGCATCACAGCGCAGCATAGTGATGCGCCCGTCCTTGACCAGTTGTGTATCGGGCTTTCCACACTCAGAGCAGATGACATAATCATCTGTATATTTGTTGATAAGGGCACGGATCTGACTATGTTCAAACTTACCATTGAATATTGCACGGTTTCCGTCAATTTTTCCGGCAGTACCGAGTTCACCGAGCAGGAACTTCATAACGTGATCCGGGTCGCGCCGAACTGTCGAGACTATATCTCCAAAATTCTCAAGAACTGTTGTTTTACCTTCAATGTACACTTTTGGATTCGGGACACTGAAACGCCCTTCATCACCAGAAGGCTCAGTAATATGGGTATATGCGTTTTTCAGAAGCGCTGTGTATGGGTCAGTCATGACTATATATATGCTCCCAAAGGGTATAATGTTCACCTTGGGATGCCTCTGGGCTTTCTCCGGGGGACACTGTACCTGTTTTTCTGAGCGAAACTGCAACAATTGCCTCTATAAATGCGGGAAGTGACTTTGATTATGAGTTCTTCTTTCTGTATGGGCATCTGTGTGAACTACCCCCGCTTAAAGATCGGGGTCTTCTCACCCTGCCTCCTTCACCCCCGCAGGATAAATTGTATGAACATCTATATGTGGACAGAATCTCCAATATATTAGCACCATGGTATCTCCCCGGGATCTAAAATATCTGGAAAATGAACTCTCAAGAAAACTATCTGATCTTGAGATTACCTGTTTTGACAACCTCTGGAGTGAGCACTGCAGTTACCGCTCTACTAAGGCACTCTTAAAGACCCTGCCCACAGAGGGGGAGAACGTCCTCCTCGGGCCGGGTGACGATGCAGCGATTGTCAGGTTTTCTGATGATATTGCACTTGCTATAGGGATGGAAAGCCACAACCACCCGAGTTATGTGGACCCGTATGACGGGGCGGCAACCGGTGTGGGGGGTATTGTCAGGGATATTATTTCGATGGGCGCACGCCCTATTGCGCTTATGGATCCTCTCTTTTTTGGAGATCTCTCAGAGGAGAAGAACAGATATCTCTTTGAGCATGTGGTTGCCGGCATTGGTGACTATGGCAACTGTATAGGCGTGCCTGTTGTCAGAGGTGAACTGACTTTTGATAAGAGTTATGGTGGAAACCCTCTTGTCAATGTGGTCTGTGTGGGTGTTGTTGACCCGGATAAATTCCTGACAGCCCGGGTTAAAAAACCAAAGAACCGGCTGATCCTCTACGGCGCCTCAACTGGCAGGGACGGTCTTGGCGGCGCCTCTTTTGCCTCCCGTGATCTCTCTGAAGATTCTGAAGCAGAGGATCGCCCTGCAGTGCAGGTGGGGGATCCGTATACTGAAAAACTGCTTATTGAGGCCACGCTTGAGATGGCGCAGACAGGTATGATACTCTCATGCAGGGATCTGGGTGCTGCCGGTCTTGCAGGTGCCTCCTCTGAGATGGCAAGCACGTTTGGGGCACGGATTGCAGCAGATCTGGTGCATCTCCGTGAGCCAGGCATGAACGAAGTTGAGATTATGCTCGCTGAGTCACAGGAACGCATGTTAATTGAGGTGGCTCCTGAGGATGTCTCCGCCCTTACTGAAATAATCGAAAAATACGATCTTAAGTGGAGTGATATAGGTGAGGTTATTGAGGAGAATCGATACATCATCACATTCCACGGCAGGACTGTCTGTGATCTGCCAATTGATCTCCTTGTAGAAGGTGCTCCGAAGGAAGAGTGGCCTGCAGAGCCATACGATGCCGAAGAGCCATACACTGCTCCTGTAGATGAGTTAAAAAGTCTCTGCCGGAAGGTGCTTTCGCACCCCGAAATTGCAGATAAGGACTGGGTCATCAGCCAGTATGATCATGACGTGCAGTTAAGGACGGTCTCAATCGACTGTGATTCAGCGGCACTTCGTCTTGGCGGTGAAGGCCTCTTCCTTTCATGTGGGTGCAGTCCCGGACAGATCTACCTGAAACCCTATGCAGGGACTGCAAACGCGGTCTATGAGAACGCTGCAAACCTTGCCTGCATGGGTGCCGAACCGCTCTGCATTGTGAACTGCTTAAACTTTGCAAGTCCGGTACACCCGAAGATATTCTGGCAGATGAAAGAAGCGGTGACCGGCATGGGTGACATGGCACGGGCGCTCAATACCCCTGTTGTAGGCGGTAACGTCTCTCTCTATAATGAGAGTGATGAATTTAACACACAGATCAGGCCGACGCCGGTGATTGGTATGGTTGGGAAAGGACCGCTACGAAGCTTTAAGAAGGCACCCCCTGGTGGGATTCTCGCAGTAATCGGCAGAACCGATCCTGATTTTGGTGGTTCAATGCTTGATGAAATAACCGGATGTGGTGGTTCTGCACCGGAAATGGCAGACCCCGGCATAATTACTATAGTACGTGAACTGGTACGCTCAGGAAAAACAGAGGCCGTAACCGACATTTCGCACGGCGGTCTTCTGACTGCGCTTACAAAGATTGCACCAAAAGCAGAAGTAACACTTAATGGTGATCCGCTTGAAGCATTGTTCTCAGAGACTGCCGGGAGGTTCCTTGTGGCTGTAAGTGATGAGAGTAACCTGTCTGGTACAGATTATACTGTAATTGGAAAGGCTGGTGGAGATTTGCTTTTCATACATACGGAAAAAGAAGATATTGTACTGACACCTGATGAAATTTGTGAGGCTCTCTCCTCAACAACAAAACTCATGCGGTTTTAGTGTCACTTGTAGTTGAATTCCAGACTTCGGTGAATGTTTGGTTTTCGACTTTAAACATCTGGCATTATATTTGCCTGAGTGAATTTACGAGTTCAATAAGCACTCCTGTTTTTTCTTTGTTATTGATCTCCTTACCGGATATTCCAACAGTGCCTGCAACAGACATACCTTTCTCTGTCAGTTGTTTTGAGAGTATTTTCAGCGTGTTTTTTGGTATCCCTGCATCTGTTTCAAAAACAACTGCTCTTTTTCCTTCACAGCCTGAAAGGGCAGAAACGGCGGCGTTGATTGCCGGTGTAGGGTGAAACGCCCAGACCGGAGTTCCGACTACTATTAAGTCATATCCGGATACATCAATCTCTGTCTGTTCAATCTCGTCCAATTCACCTTTGCGGGCTTTATTTATCCCTGTAGTGTACATGGCCATCATTGAGTAGTGAAATACGGTTTTTACTTCAATGAGATCTGCTCCGGTTGCGGCAGCTACAGCTTTTGCGACTTTTTTTGTATTTCCGGTCTCGGAGTGGTAGATGATGCATATTGGCATATATTACTGATAGCAGGAGGCATTATAATAATATGTGTATGACAATTTTGGGGTGTGTTCTCTTTTTGGATTCCCTTATCTTTCCAGACAGTCTCATATCAGCGCCTGCGGTCGTTATGGGCACCATGCTCATTTGCATACCGGTTATGGCAGATGCGGTTATCTGCATCTGTACCAAAAAAAAGTTTTTTTTGATTTCAGGAACTGATTCTGATGCCGGTATTGTCAATTTTAGTTTCAATTGCAATTTTGAGACCTGTACTCTGGATTATTTTTTCCATTTCAGATCTGTTTTTGTCTGTGATGATTGCAATTGACGGCCCGACAGAGCTCATACCAACAAATTCAAGTCCGTTTTTTCTTAAACTGCTCATGTGGGCATAGATCTCAAATGAGTTGTGCTCAACCTCAGCACGTTTTGACCCTCTGAAATCCATCTCCTCAATGATCCCGCCCAGCTTTCCAAGGTCGTCTCTCTGAAGTGCCGGGATTAAGTCCATCAGAACCATATATGCCTTGAGTTCACGGTCAGAGTAATCGAGATTTCTTGCCCGGTTCATAAGGAGTCTGAATTCATCATCCCCTGCTGCATTTGCCTCTGTCGGAGGGATTATGATGTACACATTTTTGTCTGCTGCAAATGGGTGGTGGCATATCAGTGCGAGTTCATCTCCCAGAACTGCCATACCGCCGTGCGTAGCTGCGGCCGGTCCGACGCCTGTTTCAAACCCGGGAATGATCTGTCCGTTAACCGTTTCCTCTACATAGTTATGTCCGATTAAAAGACGAATCTCTTCTGCTGTCAGGGGATTGCCTGTCGCACGATTCATTGCGTGTGCAACTGCAAGTACCACAGAACCGGTTGACCCGAGTCCGACATGCTTCATCTCGTGATCTGTAAGAGAGATCTTAAATCCGCCACTATAACCGGTGACCTTTTTGAAGACCTCCATAAAGTGCTTAATTATCGGCTCTCTTGAATAATCAATTTCAGTTTCGGAATCTGTGCATTTGACGACTGCTGTTGTGTAGATCTTAATTGCAAAACCGATTCCGCCGCCACCCGGTCTGTCGGGTGCAAAGCGATTCATATCGAGTACAGTTAAATGAATCCTTGCCGGCACTCTGACTTCTACCGGTTTTTCTAAGATCTTCAGTTCAAAATCACTCTCAAATCCGAGTGTTTTTATGTTTTCACCTACGTTAAACGGTGAAAACTCATATTCAACAAGATCCAGGTCTCCGCCCCGGATCATGATCTTTGCCATAAACTTCTCCAGTTAAAATAGAGCCTATATCTATCCATTTTAGGATTTATCAGAGAAAATGCTCTTACCTGAGGCCGACCGCAGGGTTGCATCTGTTAAGAGTGCATTCACCGGGCCAACCGGGTTTCAGTGCTCCATCGTCTGTATCATCATCAAAACTGCGCCTGACCGCTTATGCGTCATGCACGTTTTATTGAATCAGCAGACATACTCAGCTCTTCGTCTGATGCCATTTTTGTACTGAAAGCACACAAATCCCCTCTGGTTTTTTGGTGGTTGCATGCGTGCAGAGACGGGTATTCTATTTTGTAACAATTACAACTATGACTCCGTCTTTTTAATGGACATCAGTTGATAGTGTTGTTGTTTTATGTGATAAATTGTTTTATCCAGTGTAGTTCTCAGAGAAATATGCCTGAAGCCTGTGCTTTATGCACGTTTTTCTGAATCACTCAAAAAAAGTGGTGTTGGTGTTTTATAGTCTAAAAACAGACTTCCGGAAATAAACGTTTGCCACTATAATTATTCGTCTTTAAACTGGGGCATGAGTCCTCTGACTTCTTTCCCGACTTTTTCAATTAAATGTTCTTCATCGGCTCTGTTAAGTGCTGTGAAGACCGGGCAGCGTACCTTGTTCTCAAGCATCCACTCGCGGGCGAACTCACCCGACTGTATCTCCTCAAGGATATCCTGCATTGCAACATAGGCCTCAGGACCAATCACACGCGGCCCTCTTGTCAGGTCCCCATACTGCGCGGTGTTTGATATTGAGTCACGCATCTTTGTAAATCCGCCCTCGTAGATGAGGTCAGTGATGAGTTTTGTCTCGTGAAGCACTTCGAGATATGCCATCTCAGGGGCATATCCTGCCTCAACCAGCGTCTCAAAACCTGCTTTGATGAGTGAAGTAATTCCTCCACAGAGCACTGCCTGTTCGCCAAACAGGTCGGTCTCAGTCTCCTCTCGGAAAGTGGTTTCAAGTACGACTGCACGGGTGGCACCGATACCCTTTGCATAAGCAAGTGCAATGTCCTTTGCATTGCCTGTATAATTCTGGTACACAGCAATAAGAGCAGGTACACCCATCCCCTCCTCGTATGTCCGGCGTACCATGTGACCCGGCCCTTTTGGTGCGACCATGATCACGTCTACCGTTGGCGGTGGCACGATCTGCCCATAGTGAATGTTGAATCCGTGTGAGAACATCAGACAGTTATTTTCCACGAGATTGGCGCGAATTTCCGCCTCGTAGATGTCTCCCTGTTTTTCATCAGGAAGAAGTATCTGGACTACATCAGCTTTTTTTGTTGCTTCTGCAACTGTGTATACTTCAAATCCGTCTTTGGATGCCAGTTCCCAGGATCTTCCCGGTCTTAAACCAATAATAATATCGAGTCCGCTGTCGCGCAGGTTCAATGCCTGCCCTCTTCCCTGAGAACCATATCCTATGATGGCGATCTTTCTGTTATCAAAGATGCTGAGGTCAGCATCCGATTCATAGTATTTTTTTATCATTGGCGTACCTCTTTTAATTATTCTGTAACTTCATAAATATTATATTGCTGTGTTAAAATAGGTACTTCCGTAACCGGATCTGAAATTTGAACAATTATAGTTACGAACTATAATGAAGAAAACCAGACTTTTAGTAAAAGTCTGGTTTTTGACTAGAGATTTGATAATATAGATAGAGGTTTTGTAATGGAGTTGCCTGATACTCAGTCTACCCTCCCCGAAGTGCGTATAAATCTGACACGGGTGGGAGTAAAAAACGTAAAAAAACTAATTGAAGTTGGAAGAACCGGCAAAAGGCCTGTAATATTCATCTCGAACTTCGATGTGTTCGTTGATCTCCCGAGCAGTCTTAAAGGTGCCAGTATGTCAAGAAACTTTGAGGTTATTGACGAAGTGCTTCAGGAGGCTATAGAGGGTGAAGTGAAAGGTATAGAAGACGTCTGTAATTCAGTAGCAAGAAAACTGCTTGATCATCATGAGTATGCTGACAGAACTGAAGTGAGGATGAAGAGTCTTTACATGCTCAAGCGTGAGACTCCTGTTTCCAAAACTGACTGTGATGAAGTGGTGAAAGTTGTTGCAAGTGCAATCGCCCAGCGCAATGATTTAAACCCGATTGTCAGGAAAAGTATCGGTGCCGAGGTGACTGGTATTACTGCCTGTCCGTGTGCCCAGAATATCATGAAAGAAGTTGCGCTTAATAAATTCGCTGAACTTGGAGTGGAAAAGGATATAGTTGATAGTTTTTTAAAAGATGTTCCGATGGCCACTCACAATCAGCGTGGCAGGGGATACCTGAGTGTGGAGACTGATGATGACCAGCATGTGAATCTGGATGACATCATCACCATCCTGAAGGATTCAATGAGTGCCCGCATCTATGAACTGCTGAAGCGTGGTGACGAGGCTGATGTCGTAATGTCTGCGCACAAAAATGCACGCTTTGTTGAAGATTGTGTTCGGGAAATGGCAAAGCGTGTGATTAATGACTTTGTTTTCCTTCCGGGGGACTCTCTTATTACAATAAAACAGACGAATGAAGAAAGTATCCACCAGCATGATGCGTATGCAGAGCGAAATGCAACTATAGCTGAACTGAAGGCTGAACTGTGTGAATGGCGCTGATAATATAATATAATATAGTATGATATAATATACATATTGGCGCGGGCGACATTAGTGATATAAAAATCAACAGAGTTAGGTTAACCTAATATAACAATCATCCCTTTAATTATTTTATTGTGATTAAATAATACTTTTTTATTGGTTAGTAATATCGATTCTGAGGCAGTACCCAAAGGTATTTTTAAACTACTGACTGAGATATAGTTCAGCGTACTTTTATGGTACGTGTGTTGCTAAATCAACGTGTGTTAATCTGAGTACAGATATCTGAACAATGAATACAAAATTGAGGCGATAATTAATGTCTAAAGTTGTAGAGATTTCCCCAACCACAAGGCATGAGGGCCATACCAAACTCGTCCTTAAAGTCAATGACGAGGGTGTCATTGAGCGTGGAGACTGGCTTAGTATCACGCCTGTGAGGGGTATAGAAAAACTCGCAATTGGAAAAACAATGCATCAGGCACCAAAGATTGCATCACGTGTCTGTGGTATATGTCCAATTGCACATACGCTTGCCGGTCTCGAGGCAATGGAAGGTTCGATCGGGTGTGAAATCCCGGACGACGCATACCTGCTCAGGCTTATCCTGCAGGGTGCAAACAGGATTCATAGCCATGCACTGCACAATGTTCTTTCACTGCCGGATATGTACCTCCCGGGTACTGATACAAAGATCAATCCGTTCACATCTGAAGAACCGGTACGCAGTATTGCACTCCGTATCCAGAGACTTCGTGAGATTGGTCAGACGATCGGTCAGATTGTTGGTGGAGAACCAATTCACCCGTCAAACCCATGTATCGGTGGTATGTACAAGAACATTGCTCCGCGTGCAAAAGCAAAGATCTTTGACCTTGCAAAAGAGGGTGTAAGTCTTGCAAATGAACATATGGAGTTCATGATTACACTCTTTAAGGACTGGGATAACAGGCCCACAGCATCTATACCTGGCGGTGTGGAAGTAGAGAAGACCAGTAAGTTTGGCTGGCATGACCAGGGTTACATGTCGACAGATCCATTCTATGGCAGCAGTAACCTTGATGCAGATCCAACCTGGTTCCCTGAGCGCTGGACCGAAGTCCGCCCGTGGGACTGGTACATGGATGAGCAGGAGATCACACTTGAGGATCCGGACTTCCCTGTTGGTGGAACCACACCTGTAGGAGCAAAGGCATGGCCACAGATGGAGGCATGCACTGCTGTTCCTATGTATGACGGTGTACCGATTGAAACCGGTCCGCGTGCACGTCTTGCACAGTTCAGGAACTACGATCGCAAGGGTGCAATGGGTCTTCAGATCGCACGCCAGATGGAGTATCCGGACTGTTTCTATAAGATCATTGAGGCAGCTGAGGCTCTTGACACGTCTGGTAGTGTGATTGCAGATGAGATCCCACAGGGTGACGGTTCACTCGGATGGGCGTCAAACGAAGCACCGCGTGGAACAGATGTTCACCTGGCAAAGGTCAAAGACGGCAGAGTTCAGTGGTACTCACTGCTTGTACCCACCACGTGGAACTTCCCTGTATGCAGTCGTGCACTTGAAGGAGCGCCATGGCAGCTTGCTGAAGTCATTGTTCGTGCCTATGATCCATGTGTGTCATGTGCAACCCACATGATGGTGGTTGACGAAGATAAGAGGGTACTGGCCCAGAAACTTATTCAGTGAGTCTGACTCATGCCGAAAGATTGGTATGCCGAAAAAATGATTGTCGGGTGCGGAAACCCGCTTCAGACCGATGACGGATTTGGTCCTGCAGTGATATCTGAAATCAAAAAACTGTCGCTGCCAGACGATGTCATGGTACTTGATGCGGGACTTGCAGGTCCTCATTACCTGTTCACTCTGCTGGCCCAGTCTGACGCACCTGTTGAAAAACTGGTGATTGTAGACATTATGGACTTTGGAGGTGAACCAGGTGAGATAACCAGGATTACACCTGCATTACTCCCACCCGGCAGTTATACAGACCCGCATTCATGGGGATTAAAGGAGCCGCTCCAGGTCCTCAGCGAACGGGCAGATGTTTCAGTAATCGGCTGCCAGCCTGAGAGCATTGAGTTATCCCGGATTGACAACGAATCGGAAGATGTTGAATTCTGGGTCACTGAAACCGTGAAATCGGCCATTCCTAAGGCAGTGCAGATTGCACTGGCAGAAGTAGGGGTTGATTATGGGTCTAATATCACGTCTTAAAGAGATAATCTTCGGGGAGCCTCAGGGGAGTAAAAAACCGGAAGGGATCACAGTTATTGAGAGAAAACCGGTAGAAAAACCTGTAGAGAAACCCGCAGATGTTAAGGTTGAACAAAAACCTGATGTAGAAATTAAGGAGGGAAAGCCTGTGGTAAATAAAATTACTGTTGGACATGTGCATATGTCCGGATGTACTGGTTGTCTGATATCATTTGCAGACAATTATGAAGGGCTCTTCAAGATTCTTGATGACTATGCTGACCTCGTGTACTGCCTGACGCTGGCAGATGTCAGGCACATCCCTGAAATGGATGTTGCACTTGTCGAGGGTTCAGTATGTCTTCAGGATGAATGTTCTGTAAGAGAAATTAAAGAAACAAGAGAAAAATCCAAGGTCGTTGTGGCTCTTGGTGCGTGTGCAGCATATGGAGGCATCACCCGGTTCGCCCGTGGTGGTCAGTGGAACCAGCCACAGATGGAATCATTTGTGCCGATTGGTGACCTGATTGATGTGGATATCTATCTGCCGTGCTGCCCGCCAGGTCCTGAGTCGATCAGGAACGTCTGTGTAATGGCATACCTGCTTCTGCAGGGTACTGATGAACAGAAGACACTTGCAGGGGCATACTTAAAGCCACTCATGGATCTTGCAAAGCGTGGCACCGAGGCATGTGGCTGTGATCTCATGTTTGATGTGGTCAACCAGGGTCTGTGTATGGGATGCGGCACCTGTGTTGCGGCATGTCCTCTCAGGGCGATTACAATGGAGTATGGCAAGCCGAACATTAATGCGGATCTGTGTATTAAGTGCGGAGCATGTTACGCACAGTGTCCACGCAGCTTCTTCAACTTTGATGTAATCAATGAATTTGAGAGCATCACTGAACTTATAAATGGTGCTATGGGTAAGGGAGGTGCGTAAAATGGTTCTTGGAAACTATAAATCAGTTGTTTCAGCCCGTTCAACAGATAAGGGCATTCTGAGCATGGCTCAGGATGGCGGTATCGTTACCCAGCTCTTTGCATATGCACTTGAGGAGGGTATTATTGACGGAGCAATCGTTGCCGGTCAGGGTGACGAACCATGGAAGCCCGAACCTGTTGTGGCAACCACAAAACAGGAGCTTCTTGATGCACGCGGTACACGCTACACGATCAGTCCGAATATGGCTCTCATTAAGGAGGCAGTTCGTTCATATGGTCTTGATAAGGTGGGTATTGTTGGAACACCGTGTCAGATTCAGGCAGTCAGAAAAGCACAGTTATATCCAATAGCAATGCGTGATATCCCCGACAAGATCGCACTTGCAATTGGTATCTTCTGTATGGAGAACTTCCCTTACCAAGGTCTTGAAGCTCTGGTGGAAGACCACTGTACAGTCAAGATGGAGTCTGCAGCCAGGATGGATATCGGAAAGGGCAAGTTCTCTGTATATACAGAACGCGGTGCCGTTTCACAGGTTCCACTGAAAGTTACACACAAATACGAGCAGCCTGGCTGTGGTGTGTGTCTTGACTATGTTGCAAATCTTGCTGACGTCTCAACAGGTTCTGTAGGAAGCCCTGACGGGTGGAGCACAGTCTTTACCAGAACAAAAGCCGGTGACGGCATCTGGGCAAAGGCAGTTGATGCAGGATGCTTTGAGATTAAGGCAATTGAGGATGTAAAACCTGGTCTTGATCTGGTCACAAAACTTGCGACAGATAAGATTACAAAGAACCAGAAGACTCTCGAAGGACGTGCGTCCTTTGGTGTCGGCAAGGGTCTGCGTAACCCGTATATCTGAAGATCAAGGTATCAGAAGATCTAAACAGATCTCAATTTTTTTAGTATAAAAATCACGTCGTGATTTGTCATCCAAACGTGTGACGCTTTGTTTCATTGCCACTATAACTCATCACAGTCAAAACAGAGAGGAAGTCTCCGACTTCAGTTGTTGTTAGCAGACTAACTGATTAACAGAAGATATTCTCGATTTTACACCTATATTTTATATCCCGGATGTCAGATACACTTAATCAGAGTTCTACCTGCAGGGAGTGAAAAATGACGGAGGATACACCCAGAAAGCTTAAGGATGTAAAAAGGGAATATGACGAAATCTCAGGCATTTATGACGAAACCGGAGAGACATTTGAGAGTAAACAGGGGCAGAGTTTTCGCCTGGAACTGATTAACAAATATCTGTCAGAGAATAAAAATATAAAAATACTGGATGCAGGCGGGGGAACGGGCAGGATCACACTGCCACTGGCAGGTATGGGTTATCAGGTTACTCTCTGTGATCTCTCAACAGGTATGCTGGATGTGGCAGGGGAAAAGCTGGTAAAGGAGGGATTGCCGGAGAAGACAGAGATCCTGGTGACAGATATTTCACATCTTCCGTTTGGAGATCAGACGTTTGATCTTGTTCTCTGTCTTGCCTCCCCACTTTCCCTTGCTGATTCCAAAAAAGCTGCACAGGAACTTGCCCGGGTATTAAAAACGGGTGGAACGATCATCGTTGATGGTTTTGGCCGGTATTGCCTGGCAATGCGTGAATTTACCCGGAATCCTGATCTGGCACTGAAACTGGTCCGTTCTGAACTGAATTATGCCTGTGACAGGCATGGTGACCGGGGGCGGGTATTTACTCCGGAAGAATTAAGGGAATTGTTTGAGAAAAACAGCATAAAAACTATTGAGATCTCCGGCAGGTTTATGGATTTTATCCCGGTTGAGGTGCAGGAGGCAAAGGAGTGGGATGAGAAACTGTTCTCTTTCGTTTTTGAGATAAAGAAATGCCTCTCCCGTGAACCCTCGGTTATCGGAATGGGTGAGGAATTAACTCTTGTGGGGGAGAAGATCTGAGGCTGAAGATGGGTTTGTTGTTGCGATCGGGAGCCTGGACTATGCTCTGTTCATCTGATAATCCGGGTTCTTCTGAGATGAATGTCTCTTTAATCATGTGAAGTAAAGATACAGTTTTAGTTAACGATGTGGATATATTATTTACATGGATCGGTACATGGATCAGATTCCCTCCTATATTAAAATGTTAAGAATACAGGACTGGTTAAGTTTTATCCGGTCTTCCCCTTAATCGGGGCATATCTGGCCTGCGGCATATCTTTGAATCTTATCCCGGTATGCATAATTTTTATCTGTGTAATCGGTTATGGCTTTGTGATTAACAACTATTTTGATGTTGAAATCGATAAAAAGCATCAGGAAAAGGTTGAACTTGATAAAAATCCTCTTGCAGGCGGTCATGTCACCAAAAGAGGCACATTGCTACTGTCTGCAGGACTGGTTGCAGTGGCGGCTGTGCTATCTGCAATGATCTCCATTTACGGGTTTATATTCACCTTCCTGAGTATTCTTGCCCTTACCCTTTATTCAGCTGAACCACTCCGTCTTAAAGACCGGTTTTTGGTTGATATTCTCACGCATGGTCTGATGTTTGGAGGGTTTCCGTTTCTGGCAGGGTTTACGCTGGCAGGGACAGATCTTTTTCTTTCACTTCAGATGCCGATGGCAGTGGCATCACTCTGCACTATAATCTGCTGTGAGGCACTGATTGCTCATGAGATTAATGACTATAGAGAAGATCTGGG
Source organism: Methanobacteriota archaeon (assembly GCA_034659935.1). Lineage (GTDB taxonomy): Archaea > Halobacteriota > Methanomicrobia > Methanomicrobiales > Methanomicrobiaceae > DAOVRB01. The sequence goes on from JAYEIC010000070.1 coordinate 22,588, forward strand.
CAATACATATACTACAGTAGTGAAAACAGGCCAGAGGAATGGTGGAATTCTCATGGGACTCTCACTTGTACTGTCTCTTATTAATCTGGAACTGATTGTGTATTATTTTGGGATAGGAACCTATCTTCATCTTGCAATTTTTGCACTGCTTATTACATATCCTGTATATAGCTGCAGAGGTGAAGTTGTGGTGCAGATGAAGCAGGTATATGAAAAAGTGCAGGTCTCCGGGGATCTCTGATACATAAGGTGACATGTGGCATGATTTCTGTTATAATTCCGGTTTTGAATGAAGAAGAAAGTATTGAATATTGTCTTCGTTCTCTGTTGGAGCAGGATCTGGACAGGGATTTATATGAGATCATTGTCGTTGACGGAGGTTCCTGCGATCGCACAAAAGAGATTGCCGGGCAGTTTTCCAACCTGGTGATTGATCAGAAAAGAAAAGGTATAGGGGGTGCCCGTGGAGATGGGGTTTCTGTGTCACATGGTGATATTCTTGTATTCACAGATGCAGATACGCTTCACAGCAGGAACTGGCTGGGAGTTATACGAGAGAACCTGACCACCCGTGGCTATGATGTCAGCACCGGACCTGTTCTCTTTTATGACAAAACATTCAGGTCTGAACTGATTCGGTTATGGAGAAAGCAGTACAAATTATTTCATATTTTTGATTTTTACTGGTTGATCGGTTCCAATATGGCGATGAAGAGGTCCATATATGAGAGGATCAAAGGGCACAGGGACATATCTCTGCTTGAGGATTATGATGTCTCTGTAAGGATGTTTCAGGATGGTTGCGTTCTGTGTTGTTATGACAGTGAACAGGCGGTATATACCTCTGCACGCCGGATGACCAATATCCTCTCTTATACACTGATTTACCTGCACGGACATTATCACTATCATGTTACAAAAGATTACAAACAGCTTTTGAGTTATCCTCATTTTGATACAATGGATCTTAAACTGATTCTGGATATTATTGGTCTGAAACAGATGAATAATAAGATAGGTACCTATTACGTGAAGTTTGTCTCAAATATTGAGAAACTGGAAAAACGGTTGTAGTGGGTAGTGGTTACTATGAGGTACTGTTTATTGTGGTTCTTTAGGCAGGCATGATTCACGATACATCTATCTGGCACACCCTCTTCTCTCAAAAATATTATTTCCAGACATTTACGGGGTCAATTATGGCATCGATTACCGTCTCGAAATTTATTATCTTCTCCCAGCCGGCGGTATAGAACATCCCCATGAAGCAGACACCTATAATTTTTGCGTCATATTCTGAGATGACCGCTTTTACATCCTCAGCCGAAACTGAAACATTTGGCATGGCCAGGCCACCCATGATCACAATTACTTTCGGGTCTATGGATTCCTGTGCAGAAGAGGTCTGCATTCCGACATCTTTCACCTCTTGCAGAGTTTTTGCCTTTGATTCGTCAATGAATGGCACAAACACAAATGTTGCCTGAAGGTCACGTGCGGCAAATGAAAGGAGTTCGACAAACGGCGTGCAGGTGCCGGGGCAGCCATAAAAAACAACCTGGTCGCCTTCTGAGACGCCGGACTCAATGAGATATTTCTTGAACGGGCGAAGCATGCCCGCTACACTTGTGAGTGTTTCTTTTAATTCCATAAGAGAACTGATGGATAAAATGATTGATAAATATATCTATAGGGGCTGATTTTAATTTACACATCGTGAAGAGTGTGATATCCTTATAGACCTGATTGAGGGCACCAGGTCCACTCATGCAAACAGGCACTATCTTACAAAAGGCAAATATTTCTGATTCAGAGATCTGATTCCTGAATTCATGAACAGATTGGGCATCTAAAAAGCTGAAAAATCTCAGGAAAAAAATCAAAGAGACTGAATCATCCAAGGAAATGTCGGATCTGTGCAGCATGCACCAGATCAGTTTTAATTCCGGCGGTTTCAGCCAGTTTTACGTGGTGGATAATGGAGTCAGTTAACTTCTTATGCTCCATGTTAATTCCAAAATCTACAATATTTTCTGCTTTTGCAACAACTCCATCCGGCAAATAGGGAGAGTCGGGATTCAGATATTTAAGTGCATCAGAGAGGTCGCTCTCAAAATTTGTGTAAACTTCCTTTAGATAACAGATGTCATCATCATCAAGTGCATTTATTCCAAGTATCTCAGGTGGGACCCCGAGAGAATAAAGCACAGAAGTAAATGTAATTGCCCTTGGAAGATTTATTCCGCCAAAATTGCGTGAATATCCAAACAGGCCAATATGCATTTTTCTCCTTCTTCGCCCGGGAACATAAAGTGCCATACGGTTAATTATCTCATATAGATTACTGAGCTCTTTTTTATATTCAGACGAACATTTTTCGATGATTTCAAGAGACCTGTCAACCTCGGGTCTCGGGGGAACAGACACTTTACTATTTTCAATCAATCGGATTCCATTCCTTACTTCATCAAGTGGATAGTCATATTTAAATGCAGATTGAATTGTAAATGTATATGCTCCGGAATATTCACGAGTGATCTTTTCGGCATTGTCAGGCCGGAGATTTCCTCTGAAAGGTGCTGAACCAACACCGATTATAGGAAATATTTCAGTTCCCGTATCAACTGATACATCATGCAAATTGGACAGAGCAATTTTATTCAGAAGCACTGCACTTATCATACCATAATTCATGGCAGGATCAGATCTTGCAAGAAAAACACGCTGGTATGAAAGATTTTTATTCTCAAGATATTTTGAAACTATCTCTCCTGCACCAAGCGTACTATTCATATCCTCAAAAAGTGGTATGACATTTATTTTGTCAGGTTTGAATCCACCAATCCAGTCTGCAATTGTAATATCCCTGCCTCCCAGCCGTTTATACTGTTTGCCTATAACAAAATCCCTGTAATACTGATAGATGTTATCAACTGAGGCATACGATGTTGTCATAGGCAATATCACTTCATATATTGGTGCCTGCTCATTTTTGTAAAAAAGAGATGCAAGATCATAAGATCGTGGTATACTCTCAAGTGCTTCAAGGAGAATTTTTGCTTCGGGTTTTTCAATCTCCGGATTGGGTATTCTCAGGGTCAAAAAAAGATCCCTGCCAATCTGTTTTTCACCAAAATACTGACTGTCCCTTGTTAAAAGCTTTTTCAAAACAAAATTATCCACTTCTTTTCCTTCACAATCCCACATCTGTTCACGGCACTCCAGATGCGAATAAACATAAAAGGCTTCCAGAACTTCATCATCGCCTTCAAGAACCTGATTTTTTGAGAAAAATGGAATCTGAACATTATCTGGGTGCTGAGTACTCATGCATTTTGATATTTCCGGATTGGCTGACATAATAATAGATCCTGTCAACCACAATATTTCTGTTGGTTGACAGGATCTATTTGTTGCCCATCCTGATTACTGTTTGCCACTATTTCAACTGAATTAGTGAGACTGTCAAACCAACCCTGCATTTGGTTTGACAAATTTGAGTTTTAGTTTGCCTCAATCACTCCGTTTTTTGGCAGTTTTTACAATTGTCAGGGTAGTTTACACAGGCACTTCTCGGGGCAGAAAAAATAACTGATATCTCAGCAGACCAGACACGGCTACACGTCTGCACGTTTGCACGACTCTCAGATTAAGCGACTGAACCGGTTGACCCGGAAACATTATTCATCAATGAAATCAGATTCTCCACAGGACTGTTATTCTCAAAAAACAAAGTGAGATGATTTGGTTATGAAAAAAACAGCAATTATTATTATCACTATTATGCTGATGGTATTGATAGCACCAGTGGTGGCTGCTGCCGGAGAGGGATCGGAGTTGTCAGTGAAGAGCCAGTATCAGACAGGGTCACTCCATCTGCAAAATCAAACGGGAATTCACAAGCAGGCGCAGATACATATCCACAAACTGAACCAGTCACAAGCAAAGGATCAGTCACAGGTACTCCTGCAGGCAGGGAAACCGGCAGTTTCATCCGGACACGGAACCGGACAGGGAAGCGTGAGCATGATCACTACTGTACCACTCCATGTACAGAATCAGGCCCGCAATGTTTCTGAACTGAAATGTATTGTGCAGGAGAAACAACAGAACTTATTATTACACACAGGTGAACCCCAGTACCTGCATAGCAGAAACACAGTTGCCCTTGCGGTACACACGTTCCTTGCTGCAGACAATCGCAATCTGACCGGGGGTATAGGTCCGCAGATTTCTCTGATCGCACAGGAGTTTAATAATTCAGTGAAAATTACAGTACCTGCAGAGGAGATGATCCAGTCAAGGAGCGGTCTTACGAGGTTTTTCTTTGGTGGGGACTCTTCTGCAGCAGCAGAAATTGTCATGCAGGTGGATCAGAATCGTGAGATGATCCGGGAGATGGACCTGTTAATCAATTCCACTGACTGCGATTATGAAGTGAGGGAAATATTACAGGGGCAGGTACAGAACCTCCGGCAGGAGCAGGATCGCCTACAGATACTTGCAGAGCAGGAATCGCGTGACAAAGGTATCTTTGGCGGTTTGTTTGAGTGATGGGAAATAACTGGCGGTATCGTCAGAGAGAACACTATCGCTGACCTGCGTGTTCTTATCTTTTTTACCCGGGGTACCCTGTTTTATGCCAAATTACAGACTTTTTTGAGAATGCCTCATAGATAATATTTTAATACCAGAATCAATAATACTCAGTATCTTGCAGGTAGCGATTAATTATGATGCAGAATGAAATTGAGTTGATCAAAGAAACTGAGTCTGAAACTATTAATCTGCTGAAGAAAGCAAGAGAAGATGCCGAAGAACTGATAAAAAAAGCAGAGACTGATGCCGGAAATATTTCTTTTAAAAAACGACAGGAAGCATCAGAAATTGTCCGTCAGATGAAAGATACAGCTGAAAAAAAGGCAGAGGCTAAAGCTGAAGTTATCAGAAGAGAGGGAATAAGAGAAGCAGAAACCATCAGAAAACAGAGTGCCAGAAAAATTCCCGGAGCGGTGCGTTATATTGTCGGGAAAGTAGTTGGTGTGGACGATGTTGTTACCAGCAGAGATTAAACAGGTTACAATCGGGGTTCATAAGTTCTATCAGGACCGTCTTATTAAAGATCTCCATGAAGCCGGCATCATGGAGATCAGAAACATCCGTGATTCGGAAAGTGATGTATCTGAGATTCTCAAAGAAGGGTACCGTTCTCCTGAATTAAGTAAATATGCCGAATATATCTTAAAAATAAACACAATTCTGGAATATTTAGAAGAAGTCCGGGAAGATTCTCCCGGTATCTTAAGAGAACTGTTCTCACCCGCTGTGTCTCTCAAAAATCCGGTTCTCCGGAGAGATGAACATGCACAATTATTCAGGGAAGCAGAGGTTCTTCTTGGAGAGGCAGGGGATGCCATCAGAATAAAAGATGATTTGTCTCTTATCCGTGAACGGTCTGCTTATATCTCTGAACAGCAGGAAAGCCTGACTCTCCTTCTGCCATTTGATTTTGAGACTGACTATCTGGGAGAATCCGAATATCTCTATATTGTGGCAGTACAGGTTGATCCTGCCAGTTATGAATACCTTGCAGATCAGATTGAGAGACAACTGGGTGATGAAGTCGCACTCATAAAAGAGATGGTTGACACACAGTATGTAACAATCATCGCAACTCTCAGAGATAACCGAAATACCCTTGATAATCTCTTAAAAAACCCCCTGTTTATTCTGGTTGAAACAGAAAATCTCAAAGAAAATTCTGTAAATTCCAAAGAAAATTCAGTAAATTCCAAAGAGAATTCTCCAAATTCTCCAAATTTCGGAGGGAAACCCTCTGAAATCATCGCTCTTCTGAGTGGTGAATTAAACAATCTTAAAGAGTGCCAGACCCGGCTGAATGGCGAACTCGCAGTCATCGACAAAAAATGGGGTGCGAAACTCACCACCCTCAGGGAAGAACTTGAGATAGGAAAAGAACAGTTAAATGTCCTTTCTGCATTTGGCAGGACAAATGATGCCGTTATTATTGAGGGATGGATTGCAGCAGGTGATGTGGATACATTAGAAACTCTCTGTGAGGAGACAACGGACGGGCATGTCTTTTACGAATTTAAAAAACCCTCATCAAACCCAGACGGAGTTCCCGTAAAATATGATAACCCGCCCTGGCTGCAGCCATTTGAATTCTTAACTTCCATGTTTTCCCGTCCAAAGTATGATGAGGTAGATCCGACACTCTTTATTGGTCCGATTCTGATCGTATATTTTGGCCTGATGCTCGGTGACGCAGTATATGGGTTAGTGATCCTGATTATGGCATATCTGCTGTACCGCGGGGCCGGCAGGGTCAGTAAATCAGTCCACGATTTAAGTATCATCCTGATGGGTGCAGGCGGAGCGACCATTGTCTTCGGAGTGATGCAGGGTGGGTATATGGGTGATTTCCTGCCCCGGTTTATGGGAATAACACCGCCTTTTATTGTGTTTTCTCCGCTTGACGACCCGATATCATTTCTCCAGATTGCTCTGGTAATCGGGATTATCCAGATAAATCTGGGTATTATAGTTGCGATATACCAGAACCTGCGAAGAAAGAACTATTATGATATAATATATGGCCAGATTCCATGGTTCTTTATCCAGCCGTCTGCTGCGATTCTTCTCTTTCTCTTCTTTGGGTGGGCGGATCCCGGTTCATCGGTTACCATAGCTGCCTGTGTGGGCGTGATTATTGGTGTCGGCATGCTTTTCAGAAAAGAAGGTCCGCTTGGTTTTTTCAGCCTGACCGGGTTTCTGGGAGACTGGCTCTCATATGCCCGGCTTCTTGCGCTTGCTCTTGCAACCGGGGGGATCGCAATGACAGTCAATATCCTGACAGAGATGGTCTCCGGAGTACACCCTGCAGCGTTTATTCTTGCGGTTTTCATCTTTATCGGAGGACAGATATTTAATTTTGCCCTGCAGTCACTGGGTGCATTTGTTCACTCATTGCGTCTGCAGTTTGTTGAGTTTTTCGGACAGTTTTATGTTGGTGGCGGCAGGGAATTTATGCCATTTAGTGCAGGAAGAGTTGTTACAGAATTAGTTGAGGAGGATAGATAATGGTTATTGGTATTGGTACTGTACTGGTGGTAATCGGAGCCGGACTTGCGGTCGGTATGTCAGCGATCGGTGCAGGTATCGGAGTCGGAATTGCCGGGGCCTCGGGTGCGGGAGTAACCGCGGTAAAAGAGGATAAATTTGGAGTTTCCCTTGTATTCCAGGCATTGCCTCAGACTCAGGGGATATATGGATTGCTGGTGGCGATATTGCTTCTTGTCAGTACCGGCTTACTGGGCGGATCAGGGAGTACTGATGTACCTGTTCCTGTCGGCCTTGCGGCGATTGGCTGCGGTCTTGCCGTGGGTGTGGCCGGCCTGTCTGCTATCGGTCAGGGAATTGCAGCAAGCAGTGGCATCTCAGCAGCCGCAGAAGATGGCGGCTCAATCGGGCGTAGCATGGTATTTTCCGTTCTTCCTGAGACACAGGCGATCTACGGTCTTTTAGTCGCAATTCTTATCATGGCGTTTACCGGCATGTTCAGCGGATTATTCACTGCAACCACAGCAGTGGGATTTGCGGCCATCGGTTGTGGTTTTGCTATCGGTTTTGCCGGTTTATCCGGTATCGGTCAGGGTATTGCAGCAAGCAGTGGCGTCGGGGCTACGTCTGAGAATGAGGAGATGTTTGGAAAAGCACTTGTCTTCTCGGTCCTTCCTGAGACACAGGCGATTTACGGCCTTTTAATTGCAATTCTCATCATGGCGTTTACCGGTATGTTTACCGGTGTGCTGACTGCTACGACCGCAGTCGGAATTGCTGCTATTGGCAGTGGTCTTGCAATCGGTCTTGCCGGTTTATCCGGTATCGGTCAGGGTATTACTGCCAGTGCCGGAATTATGGCGATTGCACGAAATCCGGATACTATGGGGAGAGCTTTAATCTTCGCTGTGATGGCAGAGACGTTTGCAATTTTCGGGCTGCTTATTGCTATCCTGATTATGTTTGGTGTCGGGCTGATGGGTGCCTGATTACAGGGACGCTGGTTGTATGGGTATTGAGACGATCATTGCTAAAATAAAGAAGGATGCAGATGAGGATATCCTCTGTATTATAAAGGAAGCCAAAGGAGAAGTCCGGAGAATTCTGGCAGATGCCGATCTGGCGGCAGAAGAGGAGTATAAAAAGATTATTGCAGAGGGTGAACTGGAGATCAAAGCGAAGACCGCAGGCATTTTATCTCAGGCGAGGATGGATTCCCAGCGGGTAATACGGGAAGAGAAAGAACGTGGCATCTCCATCTGTTTTGCAGAAGTGGAAAAAAATCTGAGTTACATAAAACAGTCTCCCGAATATAAAACAATACTGAAAAATCTGGTGATGGAGGGCATAAACGAACTGGATACCGATGAAATCACTATAATTTCCCTGGACAATGACCGTGAAGCCATCTGTAATCTCATCCCTGAATTATGTGAAAAAGGGAAAATAATTACCGCCGGTCATGAATGTGCGGTAACGATTGGCGGTGTCATTCTCAGATCAAAGTCAGGTCATGTAACACTGGATAATACCTTTGAAGCAAGACTGAAACGTCAGAAGAACGCTCTCATGTTTGAGGCATCGAAAATCCTTTATGGGGGTGTGTGAGGCATGGAGGAATTAAGTGAGATTTTTGGTAGTCTGTCAGATGTGCTGGAAATCACACCACTTGAAGTGGTTGCAGCGGTATTTGTAACCATCTTTTTCATTGCATTGTTTGTTGTTATATTCATGGGATATTTCAGGGTTATACTGAATATCGCTTATTTTGCATATCCAAATGCCAGGGTGAAGGCGATAGGAAATCCCTGTATCGGATGTGATCTAATCTCTGAACTTGCAGAACTGGGGAGTGTATCTGAGGTGATGGAAAAGATACGGCGTTTTCATTATGAGATAAATATTAGTGAAATGACAGATATCGAAGGAATTGAGGTGGCTCTTTTAGCACTGTATCTTAAGGACTGTAAGAAAATTGAGGAGACCTCCCCTAAAGGGACAAAATCTTTTTTCAGAGCATATTGTCTGATGGTTGAGGCAGATTCACTGAAGAGTGCAATGCGGGCAAAGGATGCAGGGCTGCCACCGGATGAGATTGAACGTAAGCTGATTCCTGTCTGTGAGCTTACCTTAGTTATGATACGAAAGATAGCCGATGCACGTGATGTGGAAGAGGTTATACTCCTTTTGCAGAATACAGCATATAAAACAGCATTTACAACCGGAGTTCATGAGCATTATGTAAGGGAAAAAGCAATATTGCCTCTCGAACTTGCTTTAGATCGGTTTGTTTTTCAGCAACTCCACGCTTCGGTGTTCCGTGTTGATGCGTCCATGGCTGCACCTATTCGTAGATTTGTAAGTACGTTTTCAGATATTACAAACTTAAAGACGATTTTAAGAGCAAAAAGTGACGGTGTGGATAATGAAGTGATACTGGATTCTCTTGTCACCCCCGGATCACTGCTCCCTGAATCAAAACTGAAACAACTGACAGAATTAAAAGATATCGTGGAAATAGCTGCCCGGCTTGAGGGTACGCCATATAGATCTCCCATTGAAAAAGTACTCCCTCTCTGTCAGGAATCCGGGAGTATCAGACCTCTGGAAACTGCTCTTGAAGAGATGTTACTGGCGTCTGTGCTCACACTTGACATCACGTACCCGCATGGCGCCGGCCCGCTGATAAAATTTATAGTGGGGAAACAATATGAAAATCGAAATATCAGAGCGGTACTCTGGGGTATTAAGGAAGATCTGCCCGGAGAAAAGATCAGAGAGGTCGTTATATGCGAGGGGGTGGCAGCATGAAGGTAGGAGTGATAGCTGACGAGTACACAGTGGTCGGTTTTGCACTGCTTGGTGTTAAAGATACAAAAATTGCTGACACACGAGAGCAGACAGAGATCTGCCTTGATGAGTTTCTCTGCAACCCTGAAATTGGTGTAATCATTATTATGGATTATCTGGCAGAAGGGATACGTTCCACTGTCAGCAGAATTCAGGACGAAAAGAAGGTGTATCCGATAATTATTGAGATCTCCGGGAAAGACGGACCGGTTGAGAGGCAGGATACTATATCTAATCTGGTTCGCAGGGCAGTAGGAGTCAGTCTGACAAAAGGGGGCATGTAGTTGTGATAGAGATAGGTGTAATTATACAGGTGACGGGACCTGTGGTGTTAGCCGCGAATATGAGAGGTTCAAGGATGTACGAACTGGTAAGAGTCGGAGACTGGAATCTGATCGGTGAAATTATTGAACTGGAAGATGATCTCGCGACAATCCAGGTATATGAGGAGACATCCGGGATTAAACCGGGTGAATCAGTTAAAGGGACGGGGATGTCGTTATCTGTTGAACTGGCTCCGGGTCTGCTTGGCAGGATTTATGACGGGATTCAGCGTCCACTTGTCATGATACAGGAACAGGCCGGTGACTATATTAAACGGGGAATTGAGGTACCATCAATCAGGCGCGATGTGAAATGGGACTTTACACCTGTTGTCTCTGTTGGTGATCAGGTTATTCCTGGAGATGTGTTAGGTTCTGTTCCGGAAACAAAAACCATTGTGCATAAAATACTCGTACCTCCCGGCATTTCAGGGAGAGTTATTAAAATTGCTCCGGCAGGGCCCTATACTATTGAAGATCTCATCGCAAAGGTGGAGACCTATGATGAAATCGCAGAGATCCGGATGCTTCAGAGATGGGCTGTCAGGAAACCACGTCCGTATGATAAAAAACTGGATCCGCAGGTGCCGCTTATTACAGGTCAGCGGGTGATTGATACGCTGTTTCCCATTGCGATGGGAGGGACTGCTGCAATTCCCGGTCCGTTTGGCTCAGGAAAAACGGTAGTCCAGCAGACACTGGCCAAATGGGTGAATGCGGATATCATTGTCTATGTTGGTTGTGGGGAACGGGGGAATGAGATGGCAGACGTGCTGAGGGAGTTTCCTAATCTTGATGATCCTCACACAGGCGAACCGCTGATGAAAAGGACGGTTCTTATTGCAAACACGAGTAATATGCCTGTTGCGGCCCGGGAAGCAAGTGTCTATACGGGGATTACAATCGCTGAGTATTACCGTGATATGGGGTATAATGTTGCCTTAATGGCGGATTCCACCTCACGATGGGCAGAAGCCATGCGTGAAATCTCAGGCAGGCTTGAGGAGATGCCCGGTGAGGAAGGATATCCTGCGTACCTTGCCTCACGTCTGGCTGCCTTTTATGAACGATCCGGGCGGGTTGATACACTGGGAAAGAAGGAATCTCTCGGGTCAATATCGATAATAGGCGCAGTCAGTCCCCCGGGTGGAGACTTCTCAGAACCGGTTACACAGAATACGCTGCGAATAGTAAAGGTATTCTGGGCACTGGATGCAGATCTGGCGAATAAACGCCATTTTCCTGCAATAAACTGGCTCGAGTCATATTCGCTGTACACAGATAGTGTCAAAGACTGGTGGCATAAGAATGGAGGTGATGACTGGGAACCTATGAGGGCTGAGATGATGACGCTCCTGCAGAGGGAGAGTGAACTGGAAGAGATTGTTCAGCTGGTAGGCTCAGATGCTCTTCCTGAAAGTGATAAACTGGTTATTCTGGATGCGGAAATAATCCGGGAGAGTTTCCTTATGCAGAATGCGTTTCATGAAGTGGATACCTACTGCGGGGCTGATAAACAGTACCTGATAATGAAGATTATCTTACAGTTCCACGAGCTTGCAAAGTCTGCTCTGCAGAATGGTGTTCTGACTGAGAAGATTTCAGAGATGCCTGTCAGAATCAGGATGGCCAGGATGGGTGTAATTCCTGATGCAGAATATAAAATGCAGTTTTCGGAGATTAAGGATGAGATGGAGAAGCAGTTCAAATCTCTTGAATAAAGAAGCAGAAAGGAGTGTGTATCTGAAATGACTTCGAAAAATACTGAATATGCGACTGTAACAAAAGTCAGCGGACCGTTGATAGTCGTTAGTAATGTGTCCGGGGTTGCATACGGTGAAGTCACCGAGATTACCATGCCATCCGGAGAGAAAAAAATGGGACAGGTGCTCGAAACTCATACAGACCTTGCAATAGTCCAGGTCTTTGGGGGAACCAAAGATCTTGACACAGATCTTACCACAGTGAGGTTCACGGGAGAACCGCTGAGGATGTCAGTATCTGAGGAGATGCTCGGGCGGATTTTAGATGGTGCAGGAAATCCCATTGATGACAGTGATGCCATTATCCCTGAAGAAGTACGGGATATCTATGGATATTCTATCAATCCGTATTCCCGCGAATTTCCACGTGATTTTATTGAAACAGGAATCTCTGCTATTGATTGTATGAACACCCTTGTCCGGGGTCAGAAACTTCCTATATTTTCCGGGGCAGGACTGCCGCACAATATGCTGGCAGCACAGATTACAAGACAGGCACGGGTGCTTGGAAAGGAGGAGGAATTTGCAGTTGTCTTTGCAGCGATGGGTATCACACATGAAGAGGCAAACTTTTTTGTGAGTGATTTTAAGAAGTCCGGGGCTCTTGAACGGACAGTGCTTTTTCTCAATCTCGCTGATGATCCCGTTATTGAGCGTATCATCACTCCCAAACTGGCACTTACAACGGCTGAGTTTCTTGCTTTTAAAAAGGGTATGCATGTGCTGGTGATTCTGACAGATATGACCAATTACTGCGAGGCACTTCGGGAGGTTGCAGCTGCACGTGAGGAAGTGCCCGGGCGGCGGGGTTATCCGGGGTATATGTATACAGATCTTGCATCCATATATGAACGTGCAGGAAGAATTAAGGGAAAACCGGGTTCTATTACTCAGATGCCAATTCTGACTATGCCGGATGATGATATTACGCATCCGATTCCGGATCTCACCGGGTATATTACTGAAGGGCAGATTGTTCTCTCCCGTGATCTCTACAGAAAAGGGGTATATCCACCGATTGATGTACTCCCCTGTCTTTCACGTCTGATGCAGGGCGGGATTGGTGAGGACAGGACGAGGGAAGATCATCCTGATGTGAATGATCAGCTGTATTCCGCGTATGCCCGTGGGCAGAAACTTGAGAGCCTTATGGCAGTTGTCGGAGAAGAGGGGTTGAGTGAGACTGATAAGAATTACCTTAAATTTGCTGACCGGTTTGAGATGGAATTTATCAATCAGAATGTAAACAGAGGGAGAACTATTGATGAGACACTGGATCTTGCCTGGGATCTCTTCTCAATGCTGCCTGAATCCGAATTAAAGAGGATTGATATCGATCTGATCAGGAAATATATTCCACAGAAGGATCCGGAGAGGGGAGGAGTGCCGGTTGAGTAAAAAGCTCATTCGTGGTGTGAAGCCAACAAGGATTGAACTCTTAAAGCTGAGAAAGAGAGAATTACTGGCTCAGAGGGGACATGACCTCCTTGAAGAGAAGCGTGATGCGATGATTCTGGCATTCCTTGAGTTGATTGAGGATTATCAGGATTTAAGGATGCAGCTGGAGAAAGACGTTTCTTATGCACATGAAAAGTTAACTGATGGCCGGATGGTTATGGGCTTCACCGGGATGAAGGAGATTGCCTGTTCAGTTCCTGAAATTGTAGATATTGAGATGGATAAACAGTCTGTAATGGGTGTGATGGTTCCGGTTATACATAAGCCGGAGACTCTCAGGCGGACGGCAGTGCGGGGATACAGTTACGTGGGCACCCCTGTTGCCCTTGACGACGTGGTTGATGGTTTTGAGGTATTATTACAGCACATCTTAGAGGTTGCTGAAAAAGAGAGTGCCATACGAAAAGTTGCACACGAGATTGAGACTACCAAGAGACGCGTGAACGCACTTGAGACTGTTCTCCTTCCTCCTCTTCGTGAAACACAGAAGTATATTGAGATGCATCTTGAGGAACTGGAGCGGGAAGATCTCTTCAGAAGGAAGAGAATGAAGGTAATGTTAGAGAAATGAGGGGTTTTGGTCTGTTCCGGTGTATTTCCGGATGGTGGTGACGGGTAGTGGCTGGTGAACCCCGGGTATATGACTGGGTATGGACCAGATGAAAGTTCGTTATGAGGCGAATATAATAAAATAAAAATACAACGGAGTTTTTAGTTTTGTTCCTATGATCTCTGACAGGAGGCTGATAACAAATGAATGATCTCTGGCTGGAAAAGTTACTGAAAAATCCGGATTTGCGTGCCAGATTGTATGTCTGGATAGTTATTATCCAGATCTGTGCCATTGCATCTGTTTTTTTTGGGATGGTTATATTGATGTTTCACATCCTTGGTATTATATGATATTATATGATTTCTCTGTCATCTCTCTTTTCAGGGACGAAAATAGATGGGGGAAATTGAATTCATTCGGCTCTGTCTGCCTCTTATTCACCTTCACTTTCCTTTTCACCTGAATCAGTTCATCTGCACCAGACTACTTACTGAACACAGTTTTCTTCGTGTCAGACAGGTGGGGGGGGAAAGGTTCTTTATGAATAACTCCCATGAATTCATTATCCGGATACAAAAGAGAGTGTGTAATTCATGCCGAAATTTACAAATGATGAATTAGGAAGACAAAGATTCCAGTTGCAGAAGGAAAAAGTTGTTGAAGAGATAATTGAAATACTTCGGAAACAACCTCTGGCAGATATGACGTATTTTACCTCACGCGAGGTGGGTATATTAAAATACCTGCTGGGAGAGGCGTGGATCTCAATAAAACGTGATGAGTGGGGGAAATTCAGGTTTTCACAACTAACTAAAAAAGATATAGAATTTATTATTGAGACCGGGAAAGCATTGAACAATAAAGATATTACAGAAAAAACTGCTATTGAGAGTGTAATTTTGGCACTATCTGAAAAATCAGTGATAAAATAATCATTGATCTTATTGATGTTGAAAATAAAAACTATTCATATTTGTATAACCAATACTAAATTTCGGGCAACTCATTTTTTGAATAATCACTGATTTTTCCGACAGTGCCATGGATATATGGGATCCCTATATTAACAGCGTAAAAAGTCATACAAACGCTAAAACCATCTTTGATAAGTTTCATCTTGTCAAAAAGATAAATGAGTGCCTGGATAAGGTTCGAAAAAGTGTATTTTCAGAAGCTGATCCTGAAAAAAAGCTCACTATGGAGAGAAAACGATTTTTTATTCTTCATAGGAAAAGCAATCTATCTGATGAAAAAGTTTAGTCCCCGGAAGAGTTGTTAAACCAAAATGATGGATTAATTCAAGCGTATCTGCTGAAAGAACACTTTTTTAGACATTTTTGATGACGACAACAGATACTGTATGCCAGTACTTAGACTAACACAATGGATAAACAATGTTGTGCAATCTGAAGTCTAAGAGTTTTTGACGGCAATAAAAACAATTAAACGACACTTTGAAGGAATTGTGGACTATTTTGACTTTGGATATACAAACGCTGCAAGTGAGGGATTCAGCAACAAAACCAATGTCATAAAGAGAGCTGCATATGGATTTAGAGATCTTGATTACTTCATTTTGAAGATTAGACAGGCATGTGGATTCAATTAAGCTATCAGATTATTAGCAAGGGAGGGGGAGAATCCCCCTCCCTTGAAAACCCACCCCCCTAATCTGTGATAGGTCCATAAGGGATTGGCGAGCATCCCTCATGTTCCAACTCTTGTGTGCACTGCGACAAAAAATGGTGAAAATCAGACCTCAGAAATATGGAGGAGAGTCAAAAAAATAAGTGTTAATGGTTTTTCAGCCGGTTTATACCCAGCCGCGAAGTTTCATTGCTTCGACAACACGAGATACTGCTACAACGTATGCTGCCTTGCGCATGTTAATATTGTGATTTTTTGATGCATAAAGGACTTCGTGGTACGCTTTTGTCATCTTCTTGTCGAGACGTTCATAGACTTCTTCAGCTGTCCAGTAATACATGTACATGTTCTGGACCATCTCGAAGTATGATACGGTAACTCCGCCTGCATTGCAAAGGAAGTCAGGGATGGTGTGAACACCTTTCTCAAAGAGAATTTCATCTGCTTCACGGGTGGTCGGACCGTTTGCAAGTTCTGCAAGCACTTTTGCCTTGATGTTTCCTGCATTATCTTTTGTGATTGCATTTTCAAGGGCTGCTGCAATCAGGATGTCAACATCAAGTTCAAGAACTTCATTGTTGGTGATTGTCTCTGTGTTTGGAGCGTTAATTACGGATCTTGTACCAGCCTTGTGTTTAATAACTTCTTCAAGGTTAAGACCGTCCGGGTTATATACACCACCTTTTGAGTCACTAACAGCTACAACTTTTGCACCAAAGAGTTCTTCTGCAAGTGTTGCTGCAAATGAGCCTGCATTTCCGAATCCCTGTACTGCGATTGTTGCCTTTGAAAGGTCAATGCCCAGTTCTTCTGCGGCTTCACGGATTGTGTACATTCCACCCATTGCAGTTGCATCGCCACGGCCTGCTGAACCGCCTATTGGAAGAGGTTTGCCTGTGAGTACTCCAAACTGATTCTTCCCGGATAATTTTGAGAATTCGTCCATCATCCATGCCATGACCTGTGGTGTTGTGTAAACATCCGGTGCGGGAACATCAATCTCGGGACCAATGAATTTCCAGACACAGTTGATGTATGAACGGCTCAGACGTTCAAGTTCTCCTTCTGATAATTCCTTTGGGTTGCAGATGATACCGCCTTTGCCGCCTCCAAGAGGCAGATTTAGAAGTGCGCACTTCCATGTCATCCATGCTGCAAGTGCCTTGACTGTGTCAATTGTTTCCTCGGGGTGGAAGCGGATACCACCTTTACAGGGACCAAGTACGTCGTTATACTGCACCCTGAATCCGGGGAATGTCTTTGTTGTTCCATCGTCCATTTTTACAGGGACAGATACGTGGAGCTGACGCATTGGGTTTTCAAGCATCCCGACAACATCTGAGTCAAATTTGAGAACTTCAGCACAGTCATAAAGTTGTTTCTGTGCCATTTCGAATGGGTTGTTTTCTGACATTTTATTCACCTGGTATATTCACTGGATTATTTGCAGGAGTAATATTTCTGCATTGTGTTAAACAGGAGGAGATTTTGAATATCTAAGAATCCGTTTTTGTTGTAATGTTACGAAACATGCATTATTTACATTCGTTATCTCAACATTTATGCACAAATGCTTCTGCAATAATGGAATTTTGTGGTTATGACATAATATAGTATTCCCCAAGACCTATATAATCTAAATAGTTGAGGGGTGTGAAGAGATCGGCACTGTCGGAAAAATCAGTGATTTATCAAAATATGAGTTGACGTGGATTTAGGTTTAACCCAGATTATAATGAGTCTAACATCATTTTTGTCGCAGTACACACAATAGTTGGAACATGAGGGATGCTACCCCTCCCTTGCTAATTATGCGTTTTGATTTTCAGAAATTTGGAAAAAACCAATTTTTTAAGCACCATTAACTCCTGATTAAAAATAAAAATCACTGAGAAATCAGATAGTGCCGAAGAGATCACACAATTCAGGTGTAATTATCTAAAATAGACGCCTACATCATGCATCTTGTTTAACCTTGCAATATTGATGACGAGAGGTGTTATTGCTTCAACTGTGGCAGATATTGCAAGTGGTCCTGCATCAAGCGCCTCAAGCTTTGAAATAGTGTTAACAAGCTGCATTATAAGTTTTTTTGAATTGTCATCGTCTCCACAGACGCATACAGAGTAATCAAGTGGTTCGGATAGTTTACTCCACTTTTTTGCAGGTATATTATTGAAGGCAGCGATAACTTTCGAATTCGGGAGCAGTTTCTGGAGCTGCTGTGCGGCAGATCCTTCTTCTGGTGGTGTGTACCTGAAGTAGGTATCCCTTTCCATAGGGTTCATCAGGCTGATTATTATTTTACCGTCAAGATTTTTTAAGGAATTGATTGTTGAATTTAGTGTTTCAGCAGGTATTGAGAATACTACAATATCTGAGAGATCAACGACTCCCTGATTTGTTGTGGGTGTGAGATTGAATGGAAGCCCCAATTCCAGAAGAAGTTCCTTACATGTTTCACATGATGCACAGGCTTTTTCCTCTTTACGTGAACCGATAATTACTTCGTGATTCTGTGAAAGACGGAGTGCCATACCTTTTCCTATTCCACCTGTTCCACCAATGATTCCTACTTTCATAGATGATTCTTCATTCCCCTGAGGTATAATTATTTCGAAAAAATTCAGGAGGGAGTTTTGATAGTGATTTTCGACAGAAGTCAGGCCCACATAATATAAGAGTTTAGTTATTGGCGTTCCTTTATCGGTGATGCCATTGAGGAGTCTGGTTCCGCATGTAATAACCTCTTATTTAAGCATGTATTCTCCTGAGTTTTACTTTGATGGTTTTTTATGTCAGTTTGTACAATATAATGATAGATAAATTCAATACACCAGAACAAACATCTCCATATTACTAAAAAACTGAGGTTCATCTGATGATACGGTGGTTATACGAGTTGTGCCTGAAGAACAGGCTAAATAAATTACCTCATAATATCTGTTTCATGCTCACTGAGAAGGATATAGCAGATGCGCCTGATATTCCGTTTCTCATTACATCATGGTGCTGTGATTTAGGTATATCTGCTGTGATATTTCATATAAGTACAAAAAATCCTGCCAATATTGAGCAATATATGAACAATATCCGTAAGATAGCCACAATAGCCAGACTTGTAATACATGTCGACGATAAAGAGGAAGTTTCTGGTGATGGGATGCAGGTTCTTATTGCGATTGGTATGAGTGGACGTGAAGAGATTACGCGGTGTATACGTGAGATGGCCAGAGAAGGAATTGATGCTGACATGGTTGATGAACACCTGATCGAATCATATCTTACTTTTCAATATGAACCGGATCTTGTTATTAAAACCGGTGGGGATCATCTGACAGATTTTCTCATCTGGCAGTCTGTTTACTCTGAATTATTTTTTTCAGATGTAAACTGGAAATCGTTTCGAAAAGTGGACTTTTTAAGGGCTCTCAGGGATTATCAGTTACGGACACGTACGTTAGGTAAATGAGAAGATCT
Organism: Methanobacteriota archaeon; assembly: GCA_034659935.1. Lineage (GTDB taxonomy): Archaea > Halobacteriota > Methanomicrobia > Methanomicrobiales > Methanomicrobiaceae > DAOVRB01. The sequence goes on from JAYEIC010000070.1 coordinate 41,745, forward strand.
GACTCTCTGGTCGTATATTCTTATTCCTCTTAGCAGATCTATTTTCCTGAAATTCGGCCAGTAGGGTGCACAGAAGTAAACCGCAGATTCATTCCCGTTTGCAAGCCATGGCAGGAAGTTAGATGTTCGGTTATCGTTGCCTGTGCGCACGATTAAGTCAACCGGAGGCAGGTTTAAGCCATCATGCAGACGTTCTGTAACAGTGGAAATCTTAATTTCATCCGGATTGAGAATGCCTTTTTTTACATCAGTAAGAATTGAGCGTGCTGCCAGGACAATTTCGTTTCTTCCTCCGTAAGCAAGAGCGACATTCAGGTAAAAATTGTCGTAATCCTCTGTTGCGGTCTCTGCTTTTTTGATACACTCACAGAGTTCATCCGGAAGAATTCTTTTATCCCCAATAATTTTAACCCGGATTCTGTATTTATGCACTCTTTTGTCAGTTGTAATTTCAGTTATTTTCTCTTTAAACAGAGAAAACAGCTCTTCAAGTTCTTCATGTTCACGTTTGAAATTTTCTGTTGAAAAAGTATAGAGTGTAATATGTCTGATTCCAAGTTCATGTGCCCAGTCAAGCATACGTTCTGTTGTCTGCGCACCGAGACGATGACCCATGGAAACATCTATATTCTTCATACGTGCAAATCTCCTGTTTCCGTCCTGTATTATTGCAATATGATTTGGGACATGGATACACTGTTTTTTCAGGGACCTCTCGTACAGCAGATCAACATATTTTCTCAGGGTCATAATGGTGTGACCTCCACTAACATTCCTCCGTTAGGATAGCGTTCGACCACCTCTTTTTTGCCTGGAAAATCATCACCATTTTCTGCAAGCAGCCACCACGCCATCTCTATATGGTCGTCAAATTCTTCATACAGGTCATTATCCATCTCCGGGAGCAGACCTGCGGGTTTCAGAATGCCATATACTATCGTGCCGTCATCTGTAATTTCATCAAATGGTCTTGCAGTGTTTTTTGCAATTCTTTTGAGGCGTTCGCGAAGCTGAACTGAATCTTTGAATGTTGATGAGCACCAGTGCACTTTCTCATATTTGATAAGTTCTTCTGCCCAGAATTCTGCACCTTTTACTGCATTGTGATAATTATCCTCAAGGTCGAATCCATGGTTACGCATCATTTCCGCGTTTGTTTCACTCCATTCAAGTTCATTAATATTGAGATAATCCAGGAAAGGCAGGACAGGAATCAGATTTTCCAGTCCAGGGAGGGAGGGAACTTCAATTGTAATTTCAAACCCCAGTTTTTTTGCATCTCTTATAGCTCTTATATAATCGCTTTCCATGATCTCAGGCCAGATCTCCTGTGGAGGATGGAGTCTGATTTCATCAACGAGACCCTGAAGTGATTTTAAATTTTCTTCTGTAGGTGCAGAACCGGTGTATAAATGAATATGGTGTTTATTACCAAATTCTGACTTTAAAAGTCTGCAGAATCTGATAACACGGTCGATAACCAGTAGCGGTTCACCGCCTGTAATACCAGTGCCCAGTGCACTCATCAGTTTTACTTCCCTGACAATATCCTCATCAATAACAACATAATGGTCATTGGCATATACAACATCCTTTCCACGGCGTTCTTCTGAGATGGGACAATACCAGCAGCTACGTGTACAGATTCCTGTTACAAAGAGAACCATTTTTGCGCCTTTGTGGCACTGTCTGCATCCCTCACTCAGCACTTGCATTCACCGCTTTGATCAGTCGTTGCATAACAAAATCGCGTCCGAGAGCTTCAAGGAACCATCCGATTCTTGGCCCGCGTTTCTGACCGAGAATTGCAATGTATAATGCTGTGAATATCTTCTTTGGATTGATATCTGTTTCTGTTCCGATAGTGTAGACCGAGTTGTGGAGGTTTTCTGCCGTCCAGTCCTCAAGAGCGGTAAGATGGGATATGAGACTGCCAAGTGCATATTTCTCATCCTCTCCAAATGAATTGACTTCTTCCGGGAGGTCCTTTTTAATTGTGAATTTCACCATCTCCGGGGCATATCTCTCAACCCAGATCTTTGCGCGTTCTGTTCGCTTCAGGATGGCATCACGGTTTTCTACATTATAGCCGCTTCGTTTGAGTATACTGAAAACTGTTTCATCATCAGGGGCAATCTGGACTACTGTTACAAGATGACGGAACGGAATGTCTGTTGCAACAGATGAAATCCGGCTTAATTCATATTCCCTGCTTTTGGCTTTCTGATCTACTTTTGTATATTCGTCAATAAGAGAGAGGAGTCCCATCCCTGGATCAAAAGCAATTGCCTTTTCCGGGCGTGATCTGACGATCAGGTACCGTAGCACATCGGGTGGCACAATTTCCAGCATGGATGTAATTGTAATCGCAACACCTGTGGATGATGCCATTTCTCCTTTACCTTTCAGGCTAATCCATTCATACTGGACGGGAAAGGGTGCTTTTCCACCAAATACTTTCTCTACAATCTCTTTTCCGGTGTCATAAGAACCACCTGCGGCAGCATGATCTTTACCAAACGGTTCAACTGTTATCCCAAGATGCGCCCATCTCATTGGCCAGTCAACACGCCAGACCAGTTTCCCTTCGCCCTTTGAATAGTCCGAAATACCAACATGCCCACACTCACACCGGTATTTTACGAGATGTTCTTCAGGGTCATGTTTAAGGATTGCGGCATTGCTGATAGTTTTGCAGGCGTCACATATTGGGTAAAAAGGGACCCAGTCATCAGGGAGTGTTCTTCGGGATACACGCTCAAGAATTTCTTTTATTTTGTCACTGTTTTTGAGAACTGCTAAAATTTCTTCTGTATATGCCCCGCTTCTGTACATCTCACTTGCACGTATCACTGTGGGTTTTACATCCAGTTCATCCAGTGCCTGCAGGAATGGTTCAAGAAAATGTTCTGCATAGTTTTTGTGCTCTCCGCAGGGACACGGGATGTCACAGAGAGGCCTTCCGATATATTCTTTGTAGCTCTCAGGCAGGAAAGGATATACCTTCCTGAGTGGATCAAAGTCATCGGCGATATAGACCAGTTCACTTTTAAGTCCCAGGTCAGTCATCGCTTTGTGGACCAGATCTCCGGTGATGACTTCACGCATGTTTCCAATATGAATTGGCCCTGATGGCGTAATTCCTGTTGCTACCCGGTGGGTGATCTCCTGCGGGACTTCTGCGGCACAGACATCTGCCCAGTGTATTTTTTCACTCACTCTCAAATCACCATATATTTGCATTATTTGCGGTGTCTTATAGTTTGTCTGTCTTAGATTAACAATATGTAGGTGGGACATCCTGAATTATAAAATGGTATATATGAGCATATATTAAATATATCATTTGTCAGATGAACTAAGACAGTCTGAAAAGTGCAATATCATAAGTTGTCGGCTTTATTTTGATTCTTGCAATAATGCTTGCTGGGACTTTCACTATATGTTGAATATGTGGTGCCGGCAGAAAGGCGTGAGAATTAGATCCGGCATATGAACACCATAAAAACTCGTTTTATCAACTACATGATTTCTTATGATTCACTCCGGAATAATGAAAAACCGGGCATAGATTTAAGTATAAATTTTGGTCTGAGTACAGGCAGGCTAAACACTGCCACAGGATTTTTTTATCCCAATTTTAAAACTCGCATCTTTTGGGAAACTCTCTGTCTGCTCCGGGTAGGGGGAACTGTGCCCCTCATCCCTCTCCCCCTGATCTGTGATAAGGGGATTACAGGAGCGATAGGCAAGTATCACTCCTCTTCCGGTTGTTGTGTGTACTGCGAGAAAGGATGTTAAAAACAGAGAACTGAAAAATGGAGAAGAGTCTAAAAGAATTATTTGTCATTTTGTTTTCTCTTCTTTTTACTTTTTGACATTGACAGGATATCAACAATATACTGTTCCTCATCCCCAACTCTGACAACCAGTTCATCACTCTCTGCAAGTTTCTCGATATTTAGTTCATATGAACCGGGGTTTACTACACGAATGCTCTCAATTCTGTCATAAATATCAACCTCAGAATGTGTTTCCGGTTTGATCTCCATGATTTCTTCTTTTGTTTCTGCTGCGATCGTTTCAACAGTTTTCTCTTCCAGTACATCCTTGTGGAGATCAGTGTTTCTGATGTACAAAAATTTGTTTCCGCCGCAACTTGGGCAGCCTTTCAGGATTTCAATCGATCCGTCAGCAAATTCCCTTCCACACTTAGTGCACTTATGTGCCATTTATAACTCACCGTGAAGAAACCCATGCGCTAATGAGGTCTTTGTCTTTCTTTATTGTCTTCATCTGATCTGCCGGACCAATAACCGTAAGACGTGCACCCGGATCCTTTTTTCCTATCAAACGTCCAAAAAATCCTGGTTTAGCTTCATTATCGCGAGAATATGTTTCCATTTCAATACCTGAAAAACCATCTGGGGTTATTTCACGCATTGTAATTTCAATCAACTGACTTTGTTCATTTGGCGAAAGTCCTTTTTCCAGCACAACAATATTGCCTTCTATAACATCGTCCAGGATGAGACGGACTTTTTCCATGACAGTCATCCTGTCAAGGCGTTCTGCTGATATCAGATCTATCTGTACTCCCTGTATCATTTAATCTCACCCGAAATAGTCCAGCATTTTTTCATACAGTTCTTCAACATTCTTCCCTTCAAGGCCGGAAATTGAAATAACAGGGTGCTGCGGGAAGGCACTTTTAATCCTGTTGGGTGCTGCGTCTGGTAGATCGTTTTTGTTTGCAACAATCAATACAGGGAGTTTACGACTCTCAATAATACCAACAAGCATTATATTTACCTGTGTGAATGGATCCTGGGTACTGTCCAGCATGTAGATAACACCGTCAATATCTTCTCTCAGCCAGTGCATTGCTTCTGCAACACCTTCTGTTGCTTCCCTTGCACGTTTTATTGCCTCCTCTTTCTCAAGGCCATATTCCATGAATTCGTTATAATCGATTTTTGTGGTCACTCCAGGGGTATCCACAATGTCAATTGTCAGAGTATTCCCATTAGAATTAGAGATTACAATCCCTTCTTTCCTGCGGGCACGACGTGTCTCATGTGGAATTTCACTAACCGGACCAACGACATCTCCTGTCCAGTCACGTACAATCCTGTTTGAAAGAGTTGTTTTACCTGCATTTGGAGGGCCGTATATGCCTATACGGGACTGGCGCTTCCTGAAAAACGCATTTAAAAATACTGAAAGTTTTTTTCTTGTTCGAACAAAGAAATTCATTAAACCATCCTCATCATCTGATATAATTTACTTAATCTCACTATTACATTCCCAGATAAATACCTATATTGTTTCTACTCTGCCAGAGATAATATATATTGATTATCTATTATGAAATCCGGCGCGACGGTGCTGTCGGAAAAATCAGTGATTATTCAAAAAACGTGTTGACTTTGATTTAAATTTAATCCTGATTATGATTGGTGTAACATGATTCTCTGAAGGAATTTAAGTTTTTTAAGCACCATTGACTCCTGATTTAAAATTAAAACCACCGGGAAACCAGATGATGCCAGCGCGGCATCACTATTTTATACAACAGGCGCAAAGTTACGGTTGTTACCCTCTCACCAATTTAATATACTGGTGAGATATTTGGGGGTGATCATGTGAGTGAAAATAAAATGAACACAGGCCGCTTCGAGACACGTATGCCAATTCATGAAGTTATGCGGTATACAACGACCAGCATAGATTCAGAGGCATCAGTTTTTAGAGCTGCTGAAAAGATGTGTCGTGATGAAGTGGGAAGTTGTATCGTTTTACAGAATAATGTACCTGTGGGTATAATTACTGAACAGGATATTAACTGTAAAGTAGTAGCTAAAAATTTCAAACCTGACAAAGTTTATGTTAGCAAAGTAATGAGCACTCCACTGATTACTATTAATTCACAAAGTACTGTCGGTGATGCTGCTCACATGATGGTGGAAAATAAGGTGAGAAGACTCCCTGTTGTTGACAAAGATAAGGTAATTGGAATTGTCACTGTTCGTGATCTTCTCTCTGTAGCAAATGAAATGAATGAGATTCTCTCAGAACTCATTGAAGTAAATCGTGACGACGATGAGATGATCATGGGTGTCTGCGATGGATGTGGGACGATGGCAGATGACCTGAAATCAGTTGATAACAGGATGCTCTGCCCGGTTTGTCGCATGGAGGAACGGCTGTTATGAAGGTTGTATCCGACCTGCTGGTTAAGTCACCTGTACTTCATATTACAGATCATATTACAAGAGCCAGACAACTTCTACGTGAAGAGGGCTTTAGAGAACTCTATGTTACAGATGAGAAAGGAACTCTTGTCGGGTATATTGACATAACTGATGTACTGCGGGTAACTGATACCAGATCAAATGTTACGGTTGATGGTTTCCTAAAAGATGCACCTTCGGTATCGTCTGATGCCATCCTTGAGGATGCAGCAGCTGCAATACGGGATGCAGGGACTGACAGTTCAGCAGTAGTTGGGGCAAAAGGTGAATTTATTGGAAGCATATTGTTGTCTGAACTGTTCCCTGTACTGGTAAACAGGCATGAACTCCAGGGGCTGGTCGGAGATGTTATGACACGTCGTGTTGTTACATGCGCTCCGGATGACAGTATTCAGAAGGTATATTCTCTGATAACCGAAAGCGGATACTTGGCATTCCCGGTTGAAAAAGATAATGCTGTTATTGGTATCGTCTCGAGAAAAGACTTTATCAATACTGGTCGTGTAAGGTCTTCTATTTCTAATTCAGCAAGTACATCAGTTGAAATTGTAATGACGACTCCGGCTATTGTCGCGTTTAAAGGAGATAGTCTGGATGATGCGGCAAAAGCTATTGTCAGGCATGATATCAGCCATCTGCCTGTTATTGAAAATGATGGGCGGATTATTGGAATTATTAATCGTCAGGATTTGTTGAACAACCTCCGGATATAGGATGGTTCACATGCATAGGAATATTAAAAATCATAAACAGGGAGATAAACTGTTAAAAATGCCCGGGAAAAATGAGAGAGGTCCTCTTGAATTTGAATCCCACATCGCCAGAAAAAACAGTGAATTACTTAATGTTGCGACAAGGGATGTAATCTCTGTCCCACAAACCTCAACTATAATTAGTGCAGTCGGTACAATGACTTCACATGGTTTCCGTCGTTTACCTGTAACTGATCCGGGTACAAACAGGATTCATGGTATTGTAACAGCCGGGGATATAATCGATTTCCTTGGCGGCGGAAGCAGGTTTAATCTGGTTCAGGTTAAACACAAGGGAAATCTGATTGCAGCTATCAATGAAAGTGTCAGAGAAATTATGAGTACAAAGCTCATAACGCTTGATGCAGGAGCCTGTTTTGATGATGCGGTAAGAATAATTGTTGACACAAAATGTGGTGGCGTTCCTATAGTTGACAGGGGAGACAGACTTGTAGGGATAATCACAGAAAGGGATGTAATGAAAGTTCTGTCAGTGGAAAATAATTACCTGACAGTGGAAGACATAATGACACAGTCCCCTTATGTGACATCTCCTGAGAGATCGATAGGTGATGTCGCCAGAGAAATGGTTTCACATAAGTTCAGGAGACTTCCTGTTGTCAGTGATGACATCCTCTTTGGAATTATCACTACAATGGACATTATGAGATATCTTGGAAACAAGGAGATATTTAATGAAATGATTACTGGCGACGTATCCGATGTGATGGGGCAGCCGGTTAGAAACCTGATAAGTGGTGAGCTTTACACAATATCTCCTGACAAAAACATAAGTGAGGTTGCAAAAAAGATGCTCCTCTCTAATATCGGAGCACTCCCGGTAATTGAGGATTCCCGGCTTGTGGGTCTTATCACTGAATTTGATCTTGTTAAAGCGTTAATTAAGAGGTGATCGTCTATGAACGCATCGGACATTATGACATCCCCGGTACAGGTGGTTAATCCAAAGGAAACTATTGCACATGTTCGGAATCTGATGTTAAAGCATAAAATATCGCGTTGTTTGGTCCTTGATGGAAACAAATTAACCGGAATAATTACAAAAAAAGACATTGCCAGACTACTGTGTCAGAATGAACCTAAGTGGCGCAGACGTCCCATTGATATGATATCTGTTGAAGATGTGATGACAGGTGATATTATTGTTATTACGCCTGAAACCGGTGTACGGGAAATTGCATCAATCATGATTGATAAAAAAATCAGTAGTCTTCCTGTACTTGAAAATGGTAGTGTTATTGGGATTGTTTCAAAATCTGATTTCATGAATTCCAAAGAGGTAGCACGACTATCTACTGATGTGGCTGATCTTATTATGCCTGCTGAAACTGTAAGTCGTTATCACTCCCTGGATCATGTGATGGATATACTTGATGAAAACAACGGTATAGTCATAGTTGTTAATAACAACGGGTCTCTTGCAGGAGTTATTACTGAAAGTAATGTGGCACTCTTTTCATATAAGAATTACAGGGATGAACTCCTGAGAAGAGATGTTAAATTTCTGCGCAAGGATGAATCCGCTGGCAGAAAACAGTATAGGTGTGTAATTGAGGTCTCTGCAATTGCAGAAGATCTTATGTCTCGTCCGGTACTAACTGTGACATCCGATTCATCGGTCAGTGATGTGGTTGGAAAAATGCTGGAAAATCATATTAGCAGTGTTATAGTTGTGGATGACGGAGAGATTAAAGGATTTATTGAAAGGGACAATATCATACAGGAAGTGGCAAAATGAGCGAAAATCTACTAGTAAAAGATGTAATGTCAAAAGCAGTGACAATTGCAAAGTCAGCAGCGATAACAGAAGCCCTGGATAAAATGCTTGATGAAGGTACAGACCCGTTAATTGTTAAAAATAACGGGGCGGTAATGGGGACAATATCAAGAAAAGCAATAGCTGAGACTCTTGGAAGTAAAAGAAATTCAGATTTATCCCCTACTAAAATTCATGTTACCAATAAAACAGACGAGGATTATACTTCTGCATATCCTGACCAGGAAGCTGAAGTTTTAATCCCACTGTTACAGGAATACAGGGTGGTTATTGTTTTAGATGAAGAACATCATCTGGTAGGTAAAGTGGATTCTACAGATCTGCTCAGAGCAATGCAGCCTGAAACAAAAATAGAGCAGATAGTACAGAATGCATTTACCATTCATCCTGATGAAAGAGTAGTTCATCTCAGACGCCGGATGCTGGATAAAGATGTTACAAAATTTGTTGTAACTGATAATGGCAGGATTTTGGGAATTGTTACTGAAACTGATGTTGCAAGGTCCATGAAGGCATTTCGTGAAGTTGTGGATGACAAGCATCAGGATCATCGGATAAGAAATCTCCTTATAAAGGACATTATGACGTCACCTGCAATTACAGTGGATGTTGACACCTCTGTTTCTGATGTTACAGACTATCTTGTAAATAAGAAAATCAGTTCAATTCCTGTAACAAAAGATGGCAGGCTTACAGGGCTGGTTACCAAACAGGCTCTTATTGTTGCATTGTGAATAACCTAAAATTAACCCTATTTTCCATGAAAATCGAGGATTTTCATCAAACAGTGCCTGAAGGCTTACGCGTTATGCACATTTTTTTGAACTCAAACTCTGGTAATTTTAGGTTTTAGGGATTACAGTTTGCTGAGGGTCTGACTATACGGGACTTGGCGGAAATCAGCCATAGTTACCGCGTCAGCAAATCAGAGGGGATCCAGACAGACAGGTACTATGGGCGACACCCTCTTTACGGGCAGTTCGGCGATATGATCCTGTTCGCTCATACGATTCTTCAAGTAGCTTTTTGACATTTGTTATGGAATACACCTCCTGACGACCTCCTCACCTCAACGTGTGTGAGAAGGGATCCTGGCCGTGGGCGGTCAAAAAGGAATTAAGGTATACAGTTGTGTACTGCGACAAAAGATGTTAAAAATCAGAGATCAGAAAAATGGAGAAGAGTCTGAAAATAAAGAAAATTACTATTTCAGCATTTCATTAATTGATTGTGCCGCTTTTTTGGCAGTTCCCATTGCCTCAATCACAGTTGCAGCACCTGTTGCAATATCCCCGCCTGCAAAGACATGGTGAATTGAAGTGCGGCCGTTTTCATCGACAATTATATTGCCTTTCTTTCCACGTTTCAGTCCGGGAATGAGTGATGCCAGAAGCGGATTAGGTCCCTGCCCTATTGCTTCAATAACAACATCCACATTGAGAGTGAACTTCCCTTTCTCCCCTTCAACAGGAACAGGGCATGGTCTGCCGCTTTCATCCGGTTCGCACATATTCATCCGGACACATTCAATTCCGGTTACAGCAGGACCGCCCAGAATTTTTGTTGGATTAGCACAACAGACAAATTCAATACCCTCTTCAATTGCATTTGCAGCCTCCGCTTCTCTGGCAGGAAGATCTTCTTCCCTGCGGCGGTATATCAGGTAAACCTTTGCCCCCATCCTCTTTGCTACACGGGCAGAGTCCATTGCCACATTGCCGCCTCCAACCACTGAAACACAGCTTCCCTGTATAACCGGAGTGTCGTACTCCGGGAAAACATTTGCATGCATCAGATTAACCCGGGTCAGGAATTCATTTGCAGAATAAACTCCATTCAGGTTTTCACCTTCAATTCCCATGAAATACGGGAGACCTGCTCCTGTGCCGAGAAAAACCGCGTCATAAGCAAGCAGTTCTTCAGATGTAATACTGCGGCCCACAATATGGTTAAGTTTCAGATCAACACCCAGAGACAGAACCTGATCTATCTCTGCATTAACTATCTCTTTTGGCAGACGAAATTCAGGAATTCCATATGACATTACACCGCCCGCTTTATGCAGGGATTCAAATATCGTGACTGAGTGGCCAGCACGTGCAAGTTCTGATGCCGCAGTAATCCCGGCAGGACCGGAACCAACAACAGCAACGTTTTTGCCGGTAGAAGGAGCAACATCCGGTGTTTCTACTCCGTTTTCACGTTCCCAGTCAGCAACAAAACGTTCAAGAGCGCCAATGCGCACAGGTTTACTCTTAATCCCAAGGATACACAGGCCTTCACACTGGTTTTCCTGTGGACAGACACGCCCGCAAATTGCAGGCAGCATGTTTTCCTTTTTCAGGAGTCTTGCTGCATTCCTGAAATCATTCTGTGCAATTTCGTTTATAAAAGCCGGAATGTCAATATTGACAGGACACCCTGACTTACACCTGGGTCTCGGGCAGTCCATACATCTCAATGCTTCAAGAACAGCAGATTCTTCAGACAGTCCCTGTTCGACTTCCAAAAAATCTAAAATTCTCTCTTCAGCAGGACGGTTATTCATGCTTTTCACCACATCTGCACTTATGCTCATGGTATAACTCAAGTGACTGGCGTTCCTGTTCAGGATAGATCCTCTGACGCTGCATCAGGTTATCCCAGTCAACCAGATGTGCATCAAATTCAGGTCCGTCCACACAGGCAAACTTTGTCTCCCCACCAATAGTTACACGGCAGGAACCACACATCCCGGTACCATCCACCATAATCGGATTGAGGCTGACAAAAGTTTTGACTTTCTTAGGAAGTGTGGCCATGGAAGTGATCTTCATCATTATTGCAGGCCCGATAATCCATACGGCGTCAATAGTTTTCTCTTCAAGTTTCTGTTTGAGGATATCTGCAGGGAAACCATGAAATCCTTTACTACCATCATCTGTACAGATAACCAGTTCATCACAGGTTGCTGAAAGTTCATCTTCCAGAAGAAGGAGTGTCTCATTGCGTGCTCCGATTATTCCAATAACTTCATTCCCTGTTGCTTTTAATTCGCGTGCAAGAATTGGCAGGCAGGCGATACCAACGCCACCACCAATCACTATACACCGTCCCCATCTCTTTACTTCACTTGGCTGGCCAAGAGGGCCGGCAATATCCTGTATTGTGTCGCCGGATACCAGGTCAGAAAGTTGGATAGTAGTTTTACCGACTGCCATGAAAACGATTCTCACAAGATCGCCGTCTGTTGCTGAGATTGTCAGGGGAATTCTTTCTCCGTTTTCATCCGTCCTGATCACAACAAACTGCCCTGCACAGGCGTTGCGTGCAACATGAGGAGCGTCAATCCAAATTTCAAATATTTTATCGGCAATTTCTGTTGCCTTCTGTATTGTATATGCCAAGTTCCCACTCCGGATTTTGAAATAATTTACTCTTATTATTTTATTTTACAACTTTTTTATTTTACGCACTCTGACTGCCACACCACGTTTTGAAGCAAGCATCTCAGACGCTCCCATAATGGCTTTACCTGTTGCACACGCAGATTCTCCCTGCACAAATACTTCATCCCCTTCCCTGATACGTAGATCAGCATCCATAACACCTGGTGCAAGGATATCTCCATGCGGTACAAAATCATCAATATATACACGATATCCTGTATCAATCAATTTCCAGCCGTCAAAGGTGGGCCTGAATAACCCGGTTTCAGGATCAATACTAAACAGCTGCATTCTGCCCTTGATCACCTTCTGCCTCATTAGTCTTCCTTTCAGCACAAGATCACGCGTATCAACTGATATCCCAAACTGCCAGGATAATGTACCACGAATAATATTCGGGCGTTTTTTCCGGCACCCGTCAAGTGCTGCATCAAGTGCATTAAGAGAATTACGACTGACCGGACGGTCTGAATCAGAACATGTACTCTCAATCTCAATTCCGCACCTGGCAGCAGCATCTCTGACAATCTCAAGCGTATCCCCATCAAGGTGAGCAATCACACGCCCGAATTTATGTTTTCCAAGATAACGCGCAAGAACATCTGTGATAAATGCTTTTTCCTCTAAGTCCCAGTAACCGGTTACAGGGATATCGTAATGAGCTGCAGGATAGATCCTTTCCAGTTCACGGGGTACAATACCAAGCGGAGACGTAATAATCAGTTCATGTGCCCTGTTTAGAATAGCAGCCTGGAATTTCCTGTGGCTCTGTGAAAGAGAATATGGTTTTCTTGCAGAACACGGGATAATTACACAAACGTCAGTGCGTGACGGGATAAATCTCTCAATCACACGATCAGAAAACCGCCTGATTTCAGGTCTTTTTACAGACTCTGCGGAATTTGCCTTGAACTGAACTGAACGGACAACAGGGATGTACGGTTCAACGAAATCATAGGATTCGTCAAACAGGCGCATAATAGAGACCTGATGGGCACTGTTTCTGCAACGATTTTCCATCAACTCCCTGATCTGTCTTCTTTTTATGAACTGTTTCACAAGAGCAATCTCCTGCTGCAATGCAAACCGGTTATGAAGTTTAAGATCACCTGACATACAACCGGCGCAGGTACAGATTTCACTCTTCATCCATTCATCTGCCGGAAATTCACCTTCAACTGCACAGAATAAACCCTGCACGGTTTTTAAGTCAACTGCTCTGAAATCAAAGAGATCAAACCCGGAATATATGAGTGAAGCGACATTTGACGGCAGTGCTGATGCAGGTGCATACCACATGGTATCTGGCGGGATCTTTTGTTTTAGTGAAATTAGCCAGTTCACATAATTTCTCGGGTTATTAAGCGTGGTATGCCAGTTTGAAACCATAACGCAGTCACCTGTTTCTACATCTGTTAAAACAGCAGGGTGCACCTGGACAAGATCTTCATAACTCTCAGAATACTGACTGACAAAATCTTTTGGAGCTCCCAATGGAATATTTGCACACTTTTTGTCTGCAAGATCAGGAAACATGGCTTCCACATCAGTGACGGCAGGTACATCTGTTTTAACACCATTTTTTTCATAACTGCCTATGCGGCTCATGCCATCATGAAGCTTAACCTCAAATTTATTCATATTTTATCTCCAGATCTGTAAGATTTTCAAGAAATACAGGTTTCCACTCATCACTGCAAAAAATTGTAAATGAAGTTCTTGGGTTCGACTTTATCAGCATATGGATACCTTTACACCCGGATTCGACCATTCTTTCATCCCAGTCAGGAATCTCACTCTGTCCGACAGGGTATGTTTCACCAAGTTCCGGAAGATATGGTCCAAACGGGGGCTTAAAAAGGAGAATGTCATCATAACCACTTTCTGATCTGCCATCAGTGGAGATTAAGACATTTTTCCCTACAGATAAACGGGGGATCATGCTGTGATACCGGTACACCTCAGTACGCAGACAACTCTCATCGCCACGATAGAAGAACCTCCTTTTAGAGACTCTGTCACTCTGTTCAAGGTCACTTGTATATTTCAGGAATTCACGGTAGCCGGAGAGGAGGCGTGGATGGTTTCTGCACCGTTCGTCAACCAGTTCCCAGAGTGTACCATCCTGGATTGCCTGCCTTATGCGGGCAATTTCAGCCATTGTTACGTACAGGTTGTGAAGCGCAAGCAGACGTTCCCTGTCAGGTGATTTGTTCAGTTCCTGAGCACTATGTGAACGACAGACTGAACATGCGCAGGGAAGCTCTGCAAGTTCATTGATTTTAAGGCTCCCATGGGGTGTCATGTACCTTCCCTCACGCGCATACAGGGCATATGCCGCAGAGTCAAAGACATCACAACCCATCGCAACTGCAAGTGCAAGCATTGAAGGGTGCCCCGCACCAAAAAGATGAATGCAGGATGAAGGTGAGAGACCCTTCTTTGCTGCCATAACCACCCCAACAAGTTCTTTATATCGGTAACTTTCCATGAGCGGAACTACAGCACCGATCGGACAGAATGTGATGCCAAGTTCTTTTATGGATTCTCCTGCTTTAATTCTGAGATCAGGATATTTTGCACCCTGAACCGGTGCTGCCAGATGACCGTCATCAATTACAGTCAGGGCTTCCTTTATCCGTTCATTTGTAGTCCTGAGTTCTTCCTCTGCCTGTTCATACGGTGTGTCTGGCGGTGTGGCAATATCCATCGGGACAATAATCTCACTACCTATTGAACGCTGAAATCTGATAGTATCGATATTTGAGAAATTCACGTCACCATAGACCGACTGCTGAAAGGCACCGGAATCTGTCATAATTACACCCTCAAAATCAAGAACCTTATGTAAACCCCTATTTAAGGCTTTATCACAAAATGTATCACTTTTGCTGAAAATATATGCATTTGTAATTATTGCCTCAATCCCCATCTCCTGCATTTCTTTTGGTGTAATCAATGGGATATGTGGATTTACGACTGGCAGAAGAAGAGGTGTTTTAACTGTTTTTTCTCCTACGTGCAGTTTCCCGCATCTTCCCATTATATCTTTATGCACTACTTCAAAACTGATACTCATATTTAGGGACTCCTATTCATGGAAAATCTGTCCTTCAAATGTCAATATTTCAACATCTTTTTTTTGCCAGCATCCGGGCGGAAGGCCGGCTTTTATACATGCATGGTCAAGGAATTCTACGTTGTTCCACCCATATTCTGTTGCAACCTGTGGTAACAGGAGACCTCGTCTTCTCTTTCCTGACACAATTAGACCATGTCTGCCTATTTTAATGTTATCCGGACGATCCTCTGGCGGGCAGGTTAATGGTTGTGGCAGAGTGAGAATCGTCACTTCAATACTGATTTCATTAAGTTCAGCGGGTTTTACTATAGGGAATCTTGGGTCTTCTGTTGCGGCAGCTATAGCAGCCTTAACTATTGCTTCTTTAAGCGGATAAACAGGGGTTGGAAATCCGATACAGCCCCTGAGTTCACCTTGTTTTGTAAGTGTGACAAATACACCCCTTTGTTCGTCAAAGACGAGAGTCAGAAACAGTCCGGGATTCGGTGCACCTGCAATTGATTCCTCTATTGTGAGGCGTGCCAGACGTACTGCCATTTTCCCTTCATCCTCAGTCAGTACAACCATGTGTAATAAATAACGTGCTGAACAATAATAATAGGAGAGGGAGAGTGTGGCTGACGGTGACCCATCAGGGTCGCTGAGGAAAGTCCCCACACCATCCGGATACGCAGCCGCATGCAAGTGCGGGTGGCGGGAGTCACGGCTCTGGCACAGAAACGAAACGACCTGCTGTTAGCGATGATGCGACTGAGTCGGAAACGACGAGAAACGATATTTATCGTGAGTTAACTCGCTGATGCGTAGCAGCAGGAAACGTTGGAACGGTGAAACCCTGCGGGTGCAAGCCAGAACAGGATAGTAACGGCTGTCCGGGCCGATCCGGGTATGGCGCGTAGCTGAATGCCACAATGAACAGAATGGGGCTTACTCCTCCCACTCCTTTAATTTGTTATGTAATTCACTTCGTGGTTTGTCATCAAACAGTGCCTGAACGCTTACGCGTCATGCACGTTTTAGCTAAAACTTTCTCAAATATTATATCAGATCTATGAATCCAAATACAGGCCCGGGAGAGAGAAAATCGATTAAACCCGGATATATTGTTGATATTGTACAAAAGCAGGATCAGCGCAATGGTAAACTGACAAGAGGAGTTGTTCTGGAAATTCTCACAAAATCATCATTTCATCCTCATGGGATTAAAGTGAGGTTGAAAGATGGTCGTGTTGGTAGAGTTCAGGGGATAATTGAGAGATCATAAAGTAACAACTCTGGCAGACAAAACCAATTTTTATCTTTCCGCGCACTCTGCCGGATTTATCCTGTTTGTGAATTTGGTATAAACCGATATGGATTGGAGTGTCAGGTGCTATTTGATGAAAGTGGCAATTGCCTACTTTCATGTTAAACAGATAACGTCTAAGACTCTGCAAAATCGGTTCAGAATGGATCTGGCAGACTCTCAGATTTCCATTATTATTGTGCATAGTTTTTTCCATTTGAATTACCATCAATAATGAAATGCATATACCAACACCTGCAGAAATAAGAAGAAAACGTCTAAAACTCGGGCTTAGTCAATCAGAAGTGGCAGAGAGAAGCTCTCTCAGCCAGTCGATGATTGCACGAATTGAGTCAGGTACGGTAGATCCAAGAGTAAGTACGCTGTTAAAAATAGTAGATGTCCTGCAGTCTGCAGAGAAATCAATAATTACAGCATCAGATCTTATGCATACACCTGTTATCTGTGTTTCACCCACTGAATCTGTTACAAAGACTGTTGAGATAATGGAAAATAATGGCATCTCCCAACTCCCGGTGATAAACAATGGCGTACCTATCGGATGTATTTCCGAATCTGCAATAATTAATGCAATGGAACTGGGAAAAATTCAGAAAACACATGAACACACTGTTGAGAATATCATGGAAGATAGTTTTCCAACAGTTTCACCATTAGTTGACGTAGATACGATTGTACATATGCTTCATTACCATCATGCCATACTGGTTCTCGAAATGGGAAAAGTCAAAGGTGTAATTACAAAACATGATCTAATCTCATTAATGACCTGAAATCATAGTAATGAGACCAGATCACGCAGGACTTCTACAGGATCTCCGGCTTTGACAACACCTGAGGCAAGAAGTACACCATCTGTTCCCAGATCAACAGCAGTTTTTACACATTCACCTGAATTAATACCTGCACCTGCAAGTACTTTTACATCAGGGTTAATCTTTTTCACTGCTGCAACTGAACTCTCAATTATTCCGGGATCTGCCTTTGATACCGACACTCCGGTTCCAATCAGTTCAGGCGGTTCTATTGCGACATAATCCGGTAAAAATACTGCAGCCGCCGCACTTGTGGCAGTATTATTTGTACAGACAATTGTCTGCAGATTTGCTCTTTTTGCTGCATTTACACTTGCCCCTACGTCAGTCAGTGTAAGACGACGTTCGGAGTGGTTAATTAGTGTCCCATTGGCACCGGCAAGCTTTACAGCCTCAGGAAGAATATGTCCTGTATTGGCACCCGGTTCTATTCCATCTACATGCTGGGCATAAACGGGTATTGCGTAGTGCATGCTTATGGGGTGAAGTTCCATGTAATTCGGCGCAACGCCGATTGTTACTCCGCTCTCCTGACCAACAATTTCTGCACTATGTGCTATATGATGAGCACTATTGCCAAATCCTTCATTATATGTCTTAAAATTGATTATAATAAGTGGTGATTTCACAATTGATTCCCCCTGATGTACACTATACATAAGTATAACTATATTTTATTTTTCCACAAATCTGAAATTAAATTAAAATGTAAGTGAAAAAAGTTTTCAGACAATATGCCTGGGAGATAAAATCTCTGGCGCTGTTTTCACAGTAACCGTGCATGAGGTATTAGCCTCACACGTTTTGATGACAAATCACAACGTAATTTACACAGTAAAATATACAATTATCTCTGCCCTTCTTTCTTAAAATTCATTACATCACCAAGTGTGGTGATTATTTTGCTGCCCTTATCTGACTGGACTTTTTCCTTAAATGAATCAATTAAACTGATCTCAAGCATCTGTTCAATTTTTTTCCTCACATTTTCCTCAGGGATCATCCCTTTCTCAATCTTCTTGATAAGTCCCTCTTTTTCCTTTAACCTCAAAGCAAGATCTTTTTGTGACCAGCCTTTTTCTCTCCTTGCATCACGGATACGTTCACTAAAATCATCAACAATTTCGCCTTCCATAAAATCAAGGATGTCCCGCGGAACTCTTTTTTTGGGAGCAGACGAACGGCCCGGACTACGTCTCATGACCCCGCTACTCTGAGTGCGTGAAGAACCGGGTTGCTGAATTTCAGTACCCAGACGGGCGCATTTACTGCACACTTTCATCGGTGCACCGTCAATACGGACTAATCTGGACTCTCCACGAATATTTGTTCCACAAACTTCACATTCAGCCATAATAAATCCCAAACAACTATATATTGATATAAACCTATATATCTATTTGATGGAGAATATGGGAGAAAATACAGGGCAGGCTCCTAATCCTCAAAATAAGGAGGACATTGTTAAATATTTACTTGACAGGATCTCCACCCTTGAAAACCGTAATATTCAACTCAGGGAGCAGATACGACAGCTCGAAACTGGAAAAAGGTATGTTGATTCCCAGAAAAAAAGATATGAAAGAGATATCAGAAAATTAAAAAGTGAAATCGAGAAGCTACGCAGTCCGCCACTGATCATTGGAACTATCACTGATGTAGTCAGTGAAAACAGGGTGGTAATTCAGTCAAGTGCCGGTCCGCGGTTTATGGTTCGGGCATCTAATTTTGTAGACCCGGATATGCTTAAAGCAGGTGTCCGCTGCACTCTTAACCAGCAGTCATTATCAATAGTTGAGATACTGCCACAGTCATATGATTCACAAATCTACGGGATGGAAGTAGATTCCTCGCCTTCTGAAACATACTCTGAAATTGGTGGCCTTGATGAACAAATTAATGAAATCAGAGAAGCAGTGGAATTACCACTGAAACGACCTGAACTATTTGAAGCAGTAGGGATAGACGCACCCAAGGGTGTACTGCTTTATGGCTCTCCAGGTACTGGAAAAACTCTTCTGGCACGTGCAGTAGCGCATGAAACAAATGCAAAATTCCTGCGTGTTGTCGGTTCGGAACTCGTTCAGAAATATATTGGTGAAGGGGCGAGGCTTGTACGTGAACTCTTTGAAATGGCAAAACGAGACGCGCCTGCTATAATATTTATTGATGAAATTGATTCCATAGGGGCACACCGTACTGAGGGTGTTACCTCGGGTGACAGGGAAGTTCAGCGTACACTCATGCAATTGCTCGCTGGTCTTGACGGGTTTGATGCCCGGGGCGATGTGAAAATAATCGGGGCAACAAATCGTATTGACATCCTTGACCCTGCTCTGCTCAGGCCCGGACGGTTTGACAGAATAATTGAGATACCCCTACCGAATATCGAAGGCAGACTGTCAATTTTAAATATCAATGTAAAATCCATGAATCTGGATGACAGTGTCAGGCTGACAGAAATTTCAGAGCTGACAGAAGGTAAAAACGGTGCAGATCTTAAAGCAATCTGTACTGAGGCAGGAATGTTTGCCATACGCTCTGAAAGAGATGTCGTTACTCATAATGATTTCTTAAAAGCAATCGATAAGGTCGGTGTTGATATCAGCCAACACCCCCGTTTTACTTTAAGTGACGGTGCAATGTTTGCATAAACCGACCAGAAACTATTTTTCCCTGTTTTAAAGATAGTGGAATTTGAATAAAGTGTAGATTTGTTTACCTTTGGGGAAAACGTGCATAGGAGCTTTGTTTCAGGCAGTTTTTGATGAAAACAGGAATCTCATTTTCAGACTATATTTAAGTCAGTTCAGATTCTTCTGATTCGGATTTTATTTCAGTCTTATCTGTTTTTGACATTTCAGGTGAAATACTATCACAGGAAATTTCTCTCTCACTACATAAGACTTCAAGAACGTAATCCATATTGTCAGTGAAATCGGGATAATCTTCTTTAGAAGAACCGGCTTCCATCCAGATTTCTCCGCTAAGAGAACCATTCTTTATTCCAACAATTTTATGGGCACCTTTGGATATGTGTGGCTTTTGTTCTCTCTCATAGATCTCCTGTGCAAAAGAGAGAGTGCAGTAAAGATCTTCGGAAATTTCCAGAAGAACTATTGAGACATAACGCCTGTTGTACCAGTTCAGTTCAGAGACAAGAGAGAGTACACTGCCAAGGGTTCCACTTTTGATAAATACACCATAATCAACTCTGTCTGGTCTGTAAAAACGGAGAATTCTCCTGCTGGTTTCAGATGCCAGAAGTGTCCTGTAGAGATCTACTCCTTCTTTCTGAACCAAAAGAAGATTCATAATTATATATACATCCTGTCTTCATATGGTGATTTATTTTTTACTTTCTTAACTGCAGAAATAAAATCAGACATTTCAATATTGTTTGCTTCTCTTCTCACAGCACTCATGCCTGCTTCCATACAGATTGACTGAAGTTCTGCACCTGTGGAATTCTCAGTAAGCCCGACAAGCTCTTCCAGTGATGTGTCTTTTAAATCCATCCTGCACGAGTGAATCTTAAGGATTTCCAGCCTCGAATCCGCATCAGGAAGAGGGATTTTTAGTATGCGGTCAAAACGGCCGGGTCTCAGGAGAGCAGGGTCAAGCATATCAACCCTGTTTGTTGCTGCCATCAGTCTGACATCACCCCGATTATCAAAGCCATCCATTTCAGCCAGAAGCTGCATCAGAGTCCGCTGGACCTCCGCACTTCCTGATGTATTGTCCTGCGTCCGCATACTTCCTATTGCATCCACTTCATCTATAAATACAATCGCCGGGGCTTTTTCGCGTGCAAATGCAAAAAGATCACGAACCATCTGCGCACCTTCACCAATAAACTTGTGTACAAGTTCACTGCCGGACATCCTGATAAATGTTGCATTGGCCTTGTTTGCAACAGCCTTTGCGATCAGAGTTTTCCCTGTACCCGGAGGACCATACAGAAGAACGCCCTTTGGAGGTTCAACGCCAATCCGCATGAATATTTCTGGTTTTGTAAGGGGATATTCAACTGCTTCACGGACTTCTTCGATTTCATTTTTAAGCCCGCCAATCTGCTCAAAAGTAATATCCGGGGATTCTTCCAGCTCCATAATCCGTACTCTTGAATCAAATGAATCTGCTATCGTACGGACAATAGAGAGTGCATTATTAACAGCAACTTTCATCCCTGGTTTTAACAAATCATGGATGTTATCTGAGGTATGAGTAATATATTCCTGATTATTTCCCTGCTGACGTAAGTATACCACACCATTTGGTAATATATCAATAACAACAGCTACAAAAAGAGGAGGGCGTTTTAGCTGGTCATTCTCCTTTATTAACTTGGCAATTTCTTTATCCTGAAGATCGTACTTCATTTTCAGGTCAAGCAGTTGTGCCTGCAGTTCCCGAATCTGAATGTTTAAAATTTCATTTTCATTGCCAGAATTATTGAAGATGGCTTCATCCATGTATTATATATTTTTGTTCTTACAACATTTATTAGATATGTCTATCACAATTCAGGCAAGAGGGATCGCGAAAGGAAAAGGTAGTGGAAAAATCCTGATCAGTTCTGAACCAATTTCATTTCTTTCAGGGGTTGACCCGGAAACAGGCGTTGTTATTGAAAACGGACATCCTTTGCAGGGCCTTTCAATAGAGAACAGAATACTGGCATTCCCGTTTGGGAAAGGTTCTACAGTCGGTTCGTACGTTATGTATGCTCTGAAAATGAACGGTAAGGCTCCTGCCGCAATTATCAATGATGAGGTTGAGCCAATCATTGCCGTAGGTGCAATTATCTCTGAAATCCCAATGGTAGATCGTCCGGATACACCTATGTCTACGCTAAAGAACGGTGTAGTAACTACTGTTGATGGAGAAACGGGTGAAATAATCTATGACATTTAATAAATTCAGGTTGGGTCTAAATCCATATTAGTTCTGGCACAGCCTGAATTCACGTGATTTTTAGTTTATATGCACATATGACAGACCTAATTATATATGCCGGAGGTGACCACATCTCCTTAAGTAATTTTGAGTACGCAAACGTTCTCTCCCGAATGGGGATAAAAGGGGACTGGAAGTGAAAAGTTCCCCCTACGAGATAAAAATTCAACTGTTGTAAAAAATTTCCCAAATCATTACAAGGAAATAAAATTATGCAGGTAAACTGGAGAGAAATTAAATGGGCAAAAAATTCATTTGCAGTACTTTACGCAGCCTGTGAAAAATCCGGCATAACACTTCGGCCTGTAAATTCACCTGAAAGCGATATAACCTGCTATAGCCTTAATTCAGTGAATGAACGGGTATTTCGTGATGAGATCCTACATGCAGACTGTATTACAATTGTAGGCGGACCTCATGCCTCCGCGTGCTACAGGGAAGTTGTAAAATATGCAGATTATGTTGTTGTGGGAGAAGGAGAATATACACTCCCTTCACTGATAAGAAACATTGAAAATAACACCGGATTTATACCTCCGGGTGTTGCCACAAAAGAATCCTATTACCCGGTTAATCATTGTGTATATCTGAATTCGTATCAACCATTTTCAAAAATAAAAGGGTATATTGAAATTACAAGGGGTTGTCCATTTGGTTGTTCGTACTGCCAGACTCCGAGACTTTTTGGCAGGCATATGCGCCACAGGTCTATTGATAATATTGTAAAATCAGCAAAAGCCTATAAAGACCTGAGATTTGTCAGTCCCAATTCATTTGCATACGGATCTGATGGAAGGCACCCCAGATTCGATAAACTGGAAAAACTTTTAAAAATCCTTCATTCGCAGAACAATATTTTTTGTGGTACGTTTCCAAGTGAAGCCAGACCGGAATTTATCACTCACGAGTCACTGGAACTGATAAACAGGTACTGTAAAAACAGGAAAGTACATTTTGGTGCGCAATCCGGAAGTGCCCGGATTTTAAAATTAATTCACAGGGGACACACTACTGAGGATGTTATAAATGCCGTTGAACTTTGCCGTGAATATGACCTGGTTCCCATTGTGGATTATATTGTCGGACTTCCTGATGAGACAGAAGAAGATCAGCTTGCGACAGTTGAACAGATAAAATGGGTTGCCAGATCTGGAAAAATACATGCACATTACTTTACACCACTTCCCGGGACTCCGCTTGCAGGAAAAAAACCTGTGGAACTAATTCCTGAAGTGCAGAGAACATTGGGAAAGCTTTCATTAAACGGGAAAGCGACTGGTTCCTGGATTGAAGCCGGGATAAGATTTTATAAAGATAATGAAAATATTTAGTTATGATCGATATTCTTCTTCTTACTGATCTTCATGGCCAGTACGGAAATCTGGATTCATTTTTGAATATAGATGCTGACATGATTTTTATTGCAGGGGATCTGACTAATTTCGGTCCTGTTGAACCGGTTAAAGAGATACTCTCACAGATTGATGTACCATGCTTTGTAATACCCGGTAACTGTGATCCTAAAGAACTAATTTCAGTGCTGGAATCATCAAATGGAGTCTGTCTTCATGGTGTTTCAATGGAAATTGGCAGGATAACTATAACAGGTGCAGGCGGATCAAACCCAACACCCTTTGATACACCTTTTGAACTCACTGAAGAGGAAATTGACAGGATTATTGAGCATGCAACCGAAAATACAAAACCAAACATTCACAATATCCTCCTCACACACGCTCCTCCAAAAGGATATCTGGATTTAGCAGGTGGTGAACATGTGGGCAGTGAGAGTGTCAGAAAACATCTGAAAAAATTCGACCTGATCTGTTGCGGGCACATCCACGAACAAAAAGGAATCAAAGAAGTTGATGGTGTAACTATTGTAAATCCCGGCCCTGCATTCGAAGGAAAGTGTGCCTTAATCAGGCTTGGAGATGAACCAAAAGAGATTGAAATTAAGTTCCTGACTGTTTAAGCAGGATCTGTTCCAGATATGATGCCGCTATATGGGGCCCTTCAATTTCAAGTTCACATTTTACCTGTTTGATTTTTTCCAGTGCATTCTCAATCGTTCCTTTAGTCAGTACTTCAATTTCAATAAATTCACCAAGGTCACTAACATTATCCAGTGCAATCAAAGTTTCATTGAATCTGTATTCATCACGTTGTTTTGAAACAACACTTGTGCGCCTGAAACCAAGACGTTTGAGCATTTTTTCACAATCCTGTCCTGAAGAAACAGAGATATTGATCTCCTCACGTGCCTTGGCACTACTTCCGGGCAATTTAGGTCCTTTGTATGTTACCTCAACTTGTTCACCAGAATAACGGACGCGAAGTGCTTCATCGGTTACAGCAAAATCACATACAGGTGAATTATAGTATACATCTTCCTGATATTTGTTTCCGCATAATTCAGCACCAATATCGATTAGCTTTTTTTTCAGCAGTTCAAGTGATTCAACTTTAATCTTTACTTCAATTTCAAGCATAGATGTCACTAATTTAAGTAGATTCAACATGATTTAATATAATCAGGTGTGAATATGGATATTAAAAAAGGAGATTTTATCAGACTCAACTACACCGGAACTGTTGACGGTGACATATTTGATACGACAAGCGAAGAAACCGCCCGGGAAAAAGGGATCTGGAAACAGGGAAGGTCCTATGAACCGATTACTATACGTGTAGGCGGCATGCATGTCATTTCTGGTCTTGATGAAGATCTGATCGGCAAAGAAACCGGACAGGAATATGAAATTGAGGTAGCTCCTGACAAAGCATATGGCCCTCACGACGAATCTCTCATGAAATCTACTTCAACAAAAGATTTCAGGGAAAAACCATCAGTAGGAACACGTGTATCCTTTGAAGACAGAGAAGGTGTTGTGGTAAATATAATCGGGAAGCGTGTTTTAATTGATTTTAATCACCCGCTTGCCGGCCAGACGTTAAACTACAAATATACAATTGACGGTGTTATAGAAACAACAGAAGAGAAGGCTCAGGCAATATTGAAGCTCTTCTCTGGAAAAGTCATGGACGTCGAATTCGCAGACGGTGTTCTTACTGTAATTCTTCCACCAGGCATCACATATGATAAGCAGTGGATGATGGGCAAAGGTATGTCAGTCCACCAGATCTTTGAGTATATTGACGATGTCAAAGAAGTTGTTCTGAAAGATTCTTTCAAACGTCCGGATAAACCAACTGAAGCTGAAGAAGAAATAGTTGAAGAAATAGTTGAAGCAGAAGAAGCAGAAGCAGAAGAAGCAGAAGCAGTTGCTGAAGAGACCGGCACTGAGTCTGAAAAATAATCAAAATTATAATATTTTATTTTTCAGCTTTTCAGATTTTTACAGGTTATTTTATAGTGTATCTAAGTAATGCAGCAATACCACCAAGTGCGTCAAGCTGTATACCAGGATCAAATTCTGTTGAAAAAACTACAATAGCGGCACGCATATTCTCAGCTTTTTTTAGCAGTTCCTCAAATTCAGGTTTTCGTATTAATAAATCAGTAATAAGAATCTGTTTGACAGCACCAAAGTCCACGGCAGAACTCACTTCTTTAAGACCATATGCAACTGTATTGTCACTGCCCATATGTTTCAGAAGTTCATCCATAAACTGCACCTCACGCGCAAGCTGGATATCTCCGGTAATTTTTTTCAGTACTCCCAGACCTATGACATCCTGAACTGCACCACGGCCTATACGTCGTGTCTCTACTCTCATACACCGCCCGGCTGTATCTGCATCACACGATTTGA
The DNA here is from genome assembly GCA_034659935.1 of Methanobacteriota archaeon. Lineage (GTDB taxonomy): Archaea > Halobacteriota > Methanomicrobia > Methanomicrobiales > Methanomicrobiaceae > DAOVRB01. Next base: position 67,915 of record JAYEIC010000070.1, read on the forward strand.
GGTATGAAAAGAAATCCTCTTTTATAAAACCAGGTCCGGCGATAACAATTGATCCTGTTATTTCCTGCATAAATGAGAGAATATCTTCAAAAAAAACAGTGCGGGAGTCCAGACCCTCACGTTTTCCTGAACCTCCTATAAGTGAGGCTACAAGTTCCGGTCCGTACTGCCGGAGGCGGAATATCTGTGCTTCACCTTCCTCTATAGTGACTACGTGAATCAAACCTGACGAAGATGCCTTTACTGATCTTTCAATACGTTCAAGGTCAAGATTCTTCCATTTTTTGATGACAGATATCTCGTGTCCGGTTTCGATATTTAGTGTATGATGAAAACCTGTATCAGGTCCGTGTTCAATTACACCACTGATACGAAGACGGTTTGCATTACTGTGGAATTCCACCTTCTCTACTTTAATACCAAGTCTTACCGGTTTTTTCTCTGTTTTTTCCGGTCTCACTTTATCTGTAACAGATTCGAGACTCCGAAATGTGGTTGCAAAAACAAGATCGCCGGGAGCCACGAGATGATCAAGGTGCCACAGGTCATCTATTGTCTCTGGAAATAGTTTTATTTCACCATATTTTTTTTTCAGAAGCTCATATTCCGCTTTCATATTACTCCACGACTTCTGAACCACCTGGTGGAACAAATGCAGCAATTTTCTCGGTGTTTATAATATTCCTGAGACCTTTTAGTTCTTCTTCGGATAGTTTCATGCGGAGGGCTTTTAATACTTTCTTTGCAATATCGTTGGGCTCAAATATTCCGGGTTTCAGGACGATATAGTGTTTTACCCGTTTTTGAATTGCCGACACCGGCCCGCCTATGATTGCAACGGCTGGTTCTGTCTGGAGCCCTATTGCAATACCTACGGCCACATCACGGTAATATTTCCGTTCACCACGGATTACAAATGATCCTCTGGCAAGAGA
>JAYEIC010000070.1:68949-73821 GCA_034659935.1 Methanobacteriota archaeon
AGTCGGGCTGAAGGGAGGTCACTATTTTTCACTATCGCCTCAATCTCCTGCCAGGAATATGTTTTGCTTGCTGAATCGAGTGTGTGAATTACATCTGCTATAACCTGATAATTGGAATAAATTAATTCAACGATTGCTTCAAAATGCTCTATCTTTGCTTCAAAACCCACAATTGCATCTGCCTGGCGTTTTCGAATAATTTCTTCTTTTGATAATTTAGGTTTAACCTCCTTAATTTCCTTCTTTGTTTTAGGAAAGAATGCATCAAGTGCTTCGTTAAAGGTTTCAAAGGTATGGACCTGTTTTTCACCAGACAGATGGAATGGCCAGCAACCTGTTTCTGAGATTTGGGGTTTTATACTGCTCTCTGATTTACCAACAATTTCATTATATGTCTGAGAAATTGTTTCTGCATCTGCTTTTAATGGATCAATATTTTTATCAAAACCCGAGATTGTACAAACCTCTTCGGCATAACGACCCCCGAGCATCAGTCCGGTTGCCAGAGTTCTTACAAGGTCACGGTCAGAAGCAGCAAGTATCTCTTCTACTTCTTCAGGAGATCTGCGCGAATATTCCTCAATTGGAAATACATATCTGACTCCGGAAATGATTTCCCTGTTTTTGAAATGCCGTCGGCTGAATGGCTGTATTATCAGGTATTCACGGTCGCAGAGGATGATGTTGCCTTCATCAAAAAGCTCTATTATGATGTGAAATTGTGTCTCACTTTTACCAACAGTAATATCTATAATTCTTTCAAGGCCATGCTGTCTCACATCTAAAACTCTGCCACCTGAGAGGTATTTCCTGAGAAACATTGAATAACCAGATGGATTTGGGGGAGATGGTGGCAAAAACTCTGTAAAATGTGCTCTTCGACCTAATTCAATAATTAAATTATATTTTTCCTTATTTTCACCATTTAGCCTGATGCCAAATGTTTTATTGTCATACTGGTAGGACTTACCCATCCAGAAAGGAAGACGTGCATGTAGTTCAGATACCATCGCATGCAGGTCAATCCCACTCATTCCCTGTTGTGTTGCCATTAGTATACCAAACTACATATTGTCTGAAAACTAAAAAAGTAATCACTGGTGTAATCCTGATGAGTGAGGAAAAAAGTGCAGAGGGTGCTATAAAAAAAAGTACTGAGACAATTATAGAAAAAAGCGCACCCCTGACCAGGGCTGAAAAAAAGCTTGAATACAATAACAGGGTGATAAGGACGGCTATAGCTTCCTTTATGGGTATATTGATGGGAATCATTTCATTTATGCTAATCGGAGATCCCACATCAACTGCCGGGGAGCCAAAAGCCGTACTTGGGTGGCTGTTTCTCCTTGCAGGTATAGTATTCCAGAAACATATCTTTATGATATTCAAAATAGACTATACAAAACTTGGCGGCAAAGATTGGTTCTATCAGGGTTTTATGACTTTTGCATTCTGGTTTATCAGCTGGACAATCCTCCTGACAATGCTGAATTTCCCCCTCACACCCTAAATTAACATATAAATATATTTTTGTGATGAATTATGCGAATTGCTGTTGTCCATAAAGACCGGTGCCATTCAAGGAAATGCGGAAAAGAATGTATTCTTTATTGTCCGCGTGTCAGGACAGGAGACGAGACTATCATTATCGGTGATGAAAATATAGCTGTTATCTCCGAAGAACTCTGTGTTGGATGTGGGATATGTGTTAAAAAATGTCCCTTTGGGGCAATCGATATTGTTTCCCTCCCTGAAGAACTGGAGCACCCGACACACCGTTACGGGAAGAACGGCTTTGCCCTGTATGGTATGGCAACACCGGTTGAGGGGAAGGTAACCGGCATCCTTGGTGCAAACGGTATAGGAAAGAGTACGGCTGTAAAAATATTAAGCGGACAGATTGTTCCAAATCTGGGGGATACTGAGGGGAAGGCATCCTGGGAAGAAATTCTAAAAATATTTGCCGGCACAGAACTGTATGATTATCTCAGGATGGTATCAGAAGGTAGGATAAAAGCGGCGTTAAAACCTCAATATATTGATTATATTCCTAAAGCATTTAAAGGGAAAGTCAAAGATCTCCTCATATCAACTGATGAAAGAGGGATGTCTGAATATTATGCTGAAAAATTAAATATAACTCAGATTCTTGAGAGAAATATCAGTGATCTCAGTGGTGGTGAACTCCAGAGAGTTGCAATCGCAGCCTGTTTATCAAAAGATGCCGATTTTTATTTCCTTGATGAAGTTACTCCATACCTTGATATCTATCAGAGAATAGCAGTCGCAGGTTTAGTCCGTGAACTTGCAGAGTCCCGTCCGGTTATTATTGTCGAACATGACCTTGCGATACTTGATATGCTTGCAGATACCGTTAACATTGCATATGGTAAACCATCGGTTTTTGGAATAATTACGTGGCCAAAGGGTGTCAGGATAGGAATAAACCAGTATCTTGAAGGTTATTTAACTGAGGAAAATGTCAGGTTCCGTGACCATACTGTAACATTTGAAATGAGGGCACATACCCGTAAAATCGAAAGGGAAGTCTTAATGAAGTTTCCCCGGCTTGTTAAAAATTATGAACAGTTTTCACTGAAAGTTAACGGCGGGGAGATTAAGTGCGGTGAAGTCCTTGGTCTGGTTGGTGCAAATGGTATTGGTAAAAGTACATTTGCCAGACTTCTTGCAGGAGTTGAAAAACCTGATGAAGGTGAAACTGACACTAAAGTACGAATTGCATACAAACCACAGTACATCAGGACTGATTCGTATAATTCCGTTGAAATGCTGCTTCGAATGACAACGACAAAGTTTGATACTTCCTATTATAAGCATGAAATTCTTGAACCCCTGTCTCTGGAACCAATTCTCCAGTCTCCTGTCAACCAGTTAAGTGGTGGTGAATTGCAGAGAGTGGCAATAGCTCTGTGTCTTTCACAGCAGGCTGATATATATATCCTTGATGAGCCCAGCGCACACCTGGATGTTGAACAAAGGGTGAAACTTGCACGAACACTCAAACGGTTTGCAGAAAACAGTGATTCGGGTGTTATTGTTATTGACCATGACATCTATCTGATTGATATGATTAGTGAACGCATGCTGGTATTTGACGGCACCCCGGGGATTAAAGGTGAAGCCTTTGGTCCCTATGATATGAAAGACGGGATGAATCATTTCTTAAAGGGGCTTGGTGTTACATTCAGACGGGATCAGAGTGGCAGACCCAGAATAAACAAACCAGGTAGTTTCCTTGACCGTGAACAGCGTTCTGCAGGAGAATATTATTATGGTGAAACCAATAAAAAATGATGGATATATGGGTCTGTCCAGTCAACAATTCCATATATAAAACTGACCCATAGTCGAAAACCATACACATTTCAGGAATTGATGGCCTGAATAGTTACGAATTAACAAAAAAAGTAAAAATCTTTAAAGATCGCAAAATCTAACTCATTTTCCAGAACAAAAAGCAAGATACATATGTAATATCAGTTAATCTAATATGGCGGGGCCATAGGGTAGCCTGGACCATCCTAGGAGGCTGGGGGTCTTCTGACCTGCGTTCGAATCGCAGTGGCCCCATTTTTATTTATATCCTATGCACGTTTTATAAATTAATTACAGGAGTAATGTATGCGTATATCAGATGGTTGCTATGACTGCCTGCTATCCAGGGTTAGTTATGAGTGCAGACTTTCATCAGACGATGAGGAATTGATTAACACCGCAGTCAATAAATGTACCCGTTTACTCAAAGATATCTGTCACGAAGACGTCCCATGTCCGATAATTGCAAGCAGGGTACATCGCCTTGCCTCCAAAATAATGGGGGATTCTGATCCATATTATAAATTAAAGCAGCAAAACAATCAGGACGCGATAAATGTCTGTAATCTGGTGCAGAACAATCTGAACTCATTTTATGACTTTGTACTTGCATCAATTATCGGGAATACCCTTGATTATGGTGCTAAAGAACATATAGTCACGAATGATTTTATTAATTTTTTCAGGGAAGAATTTGATAAAGGACTTACAATTGACCACACTGATGAAATTCTGGCCCGTTCATCAAGAATTATATATCTTTGCGACAATTGTGGTGAAATAATCTTTGACAAACTGCTTCTAAGTTACCTGAAAAAAAGAGGCGCACATATTACTCTTGTTGTAAAAAACAGCCCAATACTCAACGATGCAACCATTGCAGATGCACTTTCACTAAAACTTGATGGCGTTTCTGACATTCTGACAACAAATACATCTAATATACCTGAACTGGGACTAAACCTGGAAATAATTCCAGAATTACTCAGAGATGAGATAGATAGGTGTTCAATAATTTTTGCCAAGGGAATGGCAAACTATGAATCTCTAACCGAATATACAGGCAGGGATTTCCCTCCGGTAGCACACCTTCTCTCAGTAAAATGCAACCCGGTAGCAAAGAATGCTGGCGTGCCTAAAGGCTCACGCATTGCAATGCTGGTAGAATAAGAATATCGGGCAATTTGATACTAATTTGATACTAATTTGATACTGATTTAATCAGATTACTGAGGAGGCTGTTGTATGAAAAGTTTGCTGTAAACAAGGCACAGTCGGATTTTCAGTGATTTTTCAAAATTTATGAACTTCTTTGAAACAAAAATTCATTTTTGTTAGTTCTAAATAGGCAAATGAGCGAATAATATTATTCATTATTATTAAATCGCGTACATATTTATGCCCTTAGCAAAGCTTCCGCTATATTATGAGCACTTCAACCAAGATCCCTCTTTATGTGGATGATATGGCTCTAAATTTGGCTAATAGCTCTGGAAATGTTATTGGGGGTTTCCCCAACATACCTGCTCTCTTTAA
>JAYEIC010000071.1:0-10291 GCA_034659935.1 Methanobacteriota archaeon
CCGATATTGCGGTGTTCCGTATTTAGTCGGTAAAATTAAAACAGACGGTTCTCATTCTCAACTTAAACAGGCTGTACACTCATATTATGATGATGAAATTAAGGTCCATTATTTCCTTCTGAAAAAGTCCATACTCTCAGAAAATGAGAACGAAGATGATAGTATTGAACTTAATCAGAACCTGAGTATCAAAGGTGAGGAGTTTTGTCTCTGTATTAAGTGTGGTGCAATCGATAAAGCAAATCGTGTCAAACCTTCCTGCACCTGTGGAGAGGATTGCCGGATTACTGTTTTTGAAATTACCTATGAAGGGGATACGCTTCATAAATGTCCTGTCTGTACCCGGGTAAATCCTGGAAACACAGTTGTCAGCAGATTTCTGACGGGCAAAGATGCAATTCCCAGTGTACTTGCAACGGCTATATATCAGCAACTCCCCGGTGTACAGATAAATACTGAGAGGGAGAATCCCCAGACAGGAACCGACGATCCATGGGCTCAAACATCTGTTCAAAAAATCTCACAGAATAACCCTGATAGCAAAAGAAATCTTCTTGTTTTTTCAGACAGCAGACAGGACGCAGCATTCTTTGCTCCCTATCTTACCCAGACGTATGATAAAATCCTCAGAAGATCTCTCATTATTAAAATCCTTGAGGAATACAGAGACGCCATTTTTCAGAATGACTGGCGTGTGACGGATCTCATTCAGCCACTTGAAAAGAAGGCAAAGGAGTTGGGTTTTTTTTCAAAACATACGAAGCAGGAAATTCAGAATGAAGTGGCACGATGGGTTTTTTATGAATTTAGCTTTGCCGGAGCAGTCGGCAGTCTGGAACGTCTGGGGTTGTGTGGATTTACTTTAGTACCTCCTGAAAATTTTCAGCCACCTCCCCCGCTTCTGAGGGAACCCTGGAATTTGACAGAAAATGAAGTTTGGTCGCTTTTTCAGATTCTTCTGGATAGTTTCAGACAGGACAGAACAATTCATTTTCCTGATGGAATCAGTCCGGAAGATGAATTTTTCCAGCCAGGAAATTTTAAGTTTTATTTTACTCAGAGAAACGGAAACAGTGCTGAACATATTCATGCATGGACCCCTCAGAATAAGTATTCAAATCGTAGACTGGACTATCTGAAGCGACTTGCAGAAACGAGTGTCACCGATGTTTCAGACAATGAGTGCAGGGAAGTACTAGACGGCATCTGGAGGTTCTGTAAACCAGAGGATAATACGTCAGTATTTAATGATTATTTCATTCAGGAACAGGCAGGGCGAAAACATGAGCCTGCGTATCTTATGAATCCCCGGCAGTGGAGAGTCTGTGCTAATGATGTAAAAAAGCCTGTCCAGTGGTATTACTGTACCCGGTGTCATACGCTTACCCTTTTAAATGTGCGAAATATCTGTCCTACCTATCGCTGTGAAGGGACACTCAAAGCCGTGGATCCTGAAGAATTTTTTCACTCTGATCACTACTTGAGATTGTACAAAGAAATTAAGCCAATTCCTCTTTATGCTGCAGAACATACGGCACAACTGACAAATGAACGGGCCTCTCAGCTTCAGCAGGAATTTATTGATGGAAATATTAACGTGCTAAGTTGTTCAACGACATTTGAACTGGGTGTTGATGTTGGTGAACTGGAATCGGTATTTATGAGAAATATGCCCCCATCAGCTGCAAATTATATCCAACGTGCAGGGAGGGCAGGGAGAAAACTTGAATCAAGTGCCTTTGTAACAACGTTCTGCCAGCGCCGCTCCCATGATCTTAGCCATTTTAAAGATCCAATGCCGTTTGTTCGTGGAGTTATTGCTCCACCACATTGTGATATCAGAAATGAAAAAATCATAAAAAGACATATTTATGCAACCGCAATTGCTTCATTCTGGATGAACAATCCTGAAACATTTAATAAAGTTCATGAATTTTTCTTTGAGGCAGAACGGAACGGACCAGACCTTTTGAAAGATTATCTTCTTTCTCATCCGGACGATCTCATGAGTTCCCTGCAACGGATTGTACCGGCAGCGATACAGGAAAAGATCCATCTTTCTGACTGGAAATTTATAGATGACCTCTATTGTGAAGATAAGGACAATCCTGAAATGGGTCTTATGGTGAAAGCAGCCGATAGCGTGCGTTCCGATGTAAAAGGTATTGAAGAAATCAGAAAGGAATATGGAGAAAAAGGCTATCATACTGATTATCTCCTGCGGCTCATACGGACAATCCAGAAAAAGCCAATTATTAATTATCTTTCATCGTGCAACATTCTTCCAAAATATGGTTTTCCTGTGGACGTGGTCGAATTTAAAATTATGTACCCGTCAGATGTGGCAAAACAGCTTCAGCTTGAACGGGATCTTGCCATTGCCATTTCAGAATATGCACCAGGTAGTCAGATCGTAGCAGCAGGAAATATCTGGGAGAGTCGCTACATAAAACGGCCACCTAAACATGAATGGAGAATGTATGATTATGCGATATGTGAACATTGTCACCGCTATCACCGGGTTCTCTCTGAATTAAATGAGGAACTAATTGAATGTGAATCCTGCCACGAATATCTTGGAAACCGAAAACGGGGCAAGTTTATCATCCCTGAATTTGGATTTTTATCAGAAAATAAAAAACCCCGTTCTGCACACGAAAAACGACCTCAAAAGACGTACAGTTCCAGAGTATACTATTCCGGAGATTGTATCCCGAAACAGAAGTTAGAATTTCCCCTTCAGGGAAGCTATTCCATAAGAGGAGAGTCCGCCACTCACGGTCGTCTTGGAATTATAAATAATGCTAATCTCAGCCATTTTCATGTCTGTAAGTCCTGTGGCTATACGGTATTTGGAAGAACATCTCCTCCGAAATCACATAAAATGTCAACCGGTAAATCCTGTCAAGGTTATTTCCTGACAAACGTAGATCTTGGACATGAATATCTGACTGATATCCTCCAGCTGGAATTTGTAGGATGTAACTCACCTGATGAAGGATTCTGGTTGTCACTTCTCTATGCGATCCTTGAAGGAATCAGCTCTGCACTTGATATAAACAGGGATGATCTAAATGGAACGCTCTATCCGATCCATGGTAAGACAAGTGAACCTGCTCTGATTCTTTTTGATACTATTCCTGGAGGTGCCGGTCAGGTTCGCAGGGTCATTGAAAACGAAGAAACGTTGCAGAAGGTTCTGACGGCATCCTGCGAAAATCTAAACAGGTGTAATTGTGGTGGAGAAGGGGGTCATGCGAGTTGTTATGGATGTCTGAGAAATTATTCAAACCAGTTTTGCCATGAACAACTTGAACGGGGGAAAGTGCTGGAATTTTTCAAATTAATTGGGATAGGAGAACCCTGAAAAATAATTCAGCCAAATTTTTTGAAGAACTTCCCTATCATACGGATAAAAAACGGTTTTCTTTTTAAATTTTCTGGAATTTTTGGGTCATCTGCAAGAGAGATCACAATGTGGTGTAATTGTGGATCCAGAGGATCTTTGATCTGATTATATGGTTCATGCACTTCAGATTGATGTTTAGGCTTGGTTTTATCCTTAAAATCCGTAGTTTGGATCTGATTGATTTTGAAAATTCCCTGATTGATATGGTGTTGTCTCCTATCAGCAGAATCTGAGTATTTGTTATTGGATTCAGTACTGTTCTTTAATTCTTCACCTTTTTTTGAAGAATTTTCATGTTGGAAAAGAATCTTTTTGTTAGTGTCCTGATGAGTGGCATTCTCCTGATGGGGAGTATCCATCAGTTCAGAACAATTCTCTTCATTGGAAGGAGAGATATTCCATTCAATACTATTTTTTTGCAAGCCAAAATCAATCGTTCCGGTTGATCCGGGGTATTCTGGTGCTGAACGAGACTGAATATCTGTGTCTGTGGTGGCTGTTTTATCTGAAATTTTTTCGATAGATTCATCTCGCACTTTTAGAATAATCTCTGATGTGGGGGAGGAAGAACTCTGGATTTTCTCTTTCTGTTTAGGAGATTCTTTTGATATTCTCTTCTGATTATCTTTTATCATCTGAATGCGGACTAATTCAATAATCCTTCCCAAATCTGACTTTTTCTGTGGCAAATATTCCGGATGTTCTGATTTATCTGAATGTGAAAAATCTTCAGGCATTTCATTTTCTATGTTATACAATGAATGAATCTTATTGTAAATTTCTGAATAATCAGAGTACTTTTTGTTATCAGGTTTGGATGCCTGATCCATGTCTGGTGCCTTAAAAGACGAAGCATAGATATGAGCTGACAGATAGTCTCCCATTTCAGTCTCGGGATCAAAGGTTAGATCTGAAGAAGGATCTTCAATTTCATAGAGTGACTCTATTCTTAATAATTTTTCATTCCCACTACTTTCAGGATAATCTGACTGATCTGAAGTTTCATCTGACTGATAAATACACTGTTGGTTAACCCCTGCATTTGCATAAACATGAGCTGCGGATATATCCATTATTTCGTCATCACACTCATTTAAGAACAGAACATTACAGAAGGACATAAGGCTATGATATTTTTCCATTGCTTCATCCGATAATGTGATTGTGTTATCATTGAGAGCACCGGAAAAAGTCAGAAGGAATGTGTTCAATTTTTTTTGTTCTTCCGGATTTCCCTTTTCTGCGATGTACTGAAGATAGTCCATCAGTACATTCTCAGCAAATGACGTAACAGAATCAGAACCAAAAAATGATGTTTCTTCTGACCATGCAGAACAGACAGGATCTATCTGAAGAGAATTAATTATGGTCTGAATCCGATTTAATGTTATTTCATTTTTTTCCTCTAAAGAAAGAAGATCCTTTCCCAGTCTTTCCACAGTCTCAATGTCATTTTCAATCCTCCGGAGTTTTTTTACCTGAGCATCCGGCCTGTTGAGAGTATTTAATTGCTCTGTGAGTAGCGTAATTTGTTGATCCAGTTCTTCGATATTTTTATCAATAGTATCCTGATTAGTGAGTTCTATATCCGGTGTTTCATTTCGTAATGTTTTCAGTCTTTCGGAAATAGCACTGATATGTTCTTCCTCTCTTTCCAGATTTCGGTTTTCTTCAAGCCAGTATGAAAGTTCAACAGTATCTGTTGGACAGACGAGTTCTTTTGTTACAAGGGGATAAATTATTTTTTCAAAATACTCATTCACCTGATCCTGAGGGATAATGCCATGCATTAGGATGGGAGTAATATATTTTTTAGAACGGGGAATTTCAACATGAAATAAATTGTTTCTCTCTATAAATCGAAGAAATGTTTTCCCGAGCAATGTGTTTTTTGAAGGTGAGAAATCTTTGATTTCTTCATTAACTGAGTTCCAGTATGATCCCTCGTTATAGTTGAAAATTCCTTTCCAAACAAGGTAACATGAGAGTGTTGCCGGGTAATGAACTATTTCTTCTTCAAAACTGCTATTGTCTGAATAGGAAAATTCCGTTGAAATATATGTACAGATCTTCTCAAAATCATTATTTGTTAGAGGGATCTGTCCAAGGAGGTTTACTGTTTTTACCTGATCCAAAAGTAATGATTCACATAAATCGATAGTACTGCAGTCTTCCAGCATTTTTGTCCTCTATATTCTTAGTATATTATTCTATAACATCATATTGTATAAAATGTTGGTTCTTCTGTATCCTATTTTAGTTATGTGGAATTATTAATTGGACAGGGCCATATTGCCCGGAAACAAGAGGAATCCTGGCCTATATCCTCTGTAACAATCAAACATTCTACACCGCACTAAGGACACCTATTTTTTGTAAACAATTGTTTCACTTGTTGCCTTTTATTTTACCTGCCAAATTTAGTTAGCAGAAAGGGGATTTGGTTATACGCTGAATCAAGCGATTCGAAAAAATCATCCTGAATAGTATATAGCTTCTGATCGTCTTGAGAAGGTGATTTAACTTTTAAATATTTTTGATGATAGGCGCTTGCATTGATAATTTTGCGGTAAAATTGAATAGTCTCCTCCATCAATTTTTTATCAAATAACACTATGTCTTTTTGGAAAACACAATACCATCCATTATCAGTATAGAGTGGTTGACTCTCGTTAAATTGAATCTTTTGACCCTTCTCCATATTTCTGCTCTCTAATTTTCACCATTTTTTTGTTGCAGTACACACAAGAGCTGTGACTCAACGTTGAAAAAAATTATTTGGATTTGGCCTTTGGCTCCTGCTGTGTTGAACAGTGTATTCCTCCGCCTCCGAAGTTAATCGCTATTGTATTGACCATTACAACCTTTCTCTCCGGAAACAGACTCTTTAAGATCTCTTCGGCTTTATTATCCTTCTCCTTTAGAGACTCCGGCATTCCCATGCCTTCCATGTAGTACTTCTGACCAAGGACAAGATTATTTGTAATCAGGAAATTGCAGTAACTCTCTGCAGGCACAATATTTACCGGTTCTCCGACTGGAAAAGATGTTCCGTCCCCTGAGTTGTAGAAGGTGGAAAGACCGAAATATGCCTCGTCAGTTGGATTTGCAGTGAAGTAGATCATATCCGGAATAGGCATTCTCACGATATTAAACGGATTGCCATCCTGATCAACCGAGTTTTTGAGAATCTCATAATTCTCTTCCATTCTCCTTCTGTTTTCTGCCGCAATCAGATCATCTGCCGCCTCTTCTTCAGTTACTTCTGCAAGAAGGATGGTATCGGGGGATACAAACCGGCAGTACTCATCCATGTGATTGTTTGCAGAGGCACTTCTGTATGCAATTCCCACCCCTCCGGGCCCGGGAAGAGCGCTGCCGTCATACGGGTCGTCCTCAACTGTGCCTTTTTTTAGCCAGATTATCTTTGTTGCACCAAAAAGCCGTTTGAATTCGTCTTCAATTTCCTCTCTTGCCACATTCGGATTTCTCTGGAATTCACAGGCTTCAGTTACAAGGAGAGTGCCCCTTCCGTTAAATTCACGGTCTCCGCCTTCGCTTGTGATTCTTGTCATAACACTTTCAATGCCGAGATGTTTTGCTATATCTCTGTCAATTTTTTCCATTAGCAGCGACTGTGTATCCGATGCCCGGAAATAGCCCCGGCAATTGAAGTTAAAGTCGTTAATTCTCTTTTCGCCTTTGTTGTTTACTACAAAAACCGGACCAAAATCCCGCCAGTACAGCATGGTGAATCTCTGCTCATAAAAGGAGATGTTATCCATCGGGACGTTGTTTTTGTGTAAAACCTCTTCTGCGTGTTTTTTCTGGTTTTCGTCCGGGACACAGATTATCGTGTGGACATTTTGCTCAAGTTCTCTTACTATCTGCAGGAAAACATCATCGGTGTAATAACCGCTTATGTACTCTTTGGACAGCCATCCAGTCCATACAGCATCCTGTTCTTCAATTCACCGGGAAAATGCCAGTTATCTTCCATATTTACATCCTCTCCTGTGCCGTTTGCAGAGACCGGAATCATTACCATGAGGATAATGATTATCACCGGAATTGCAGGCAGACTATATCTCTTTAATAATACAGCCATAGCAACCATAATTAGTTCTTTAGGATTTCCATTGTTAATAAATTGCCCACTGGAGTTTTTTAGAACTGATTTGCCATGAAAAAATATATGATATTCTGATTTCTCAAAGATGGATAAGATGAAATTATTGAATTTGTTTTCGGAGCGGAAACTTTTTGTTCACGAAATGAAAACATTATGTTCACGGAGTGTAAACAAATGAGTGACAAAGCTCTCTCTGAAATATTGAAGACAAGTGACAGAATTTTTATTCTTCGCTATGTTGCGGTAAATAGTTCTTTTACGGCAACCGATGTAGTAAACGCAACCGGAAAGTCAAAAGGTCTTGTTTCACGCTATCTTCACCTGCTTTTAGAACTGAATTATATATTGGCTGATGGCAGGAAATATTTCTGGATTGAAAATGCCGAAACAAAGGCGTTAAAGAGGCTTTTAAATATCAGGTTTTTATCATCCATAATTTTTCTTCCGGACTGGGCCGGAGGTATTGGGATTTATGGAAGTTTTGCAGACGGAACAAATTCTGCAAAAAGCGATCTTGATGTATGGGTTTATGTGGATTCTTATAGCTCTGATCTTGAACTGAAATCTGCAAGGCTTGAAAAAAGCCTGGGTAAAGAAACAGGCGTTGAGACAAATATCCTTATACTTACTTCTGAAAAATTGTCGAGGCTTAAAGAAGATGACAATCCTTTTTATTTTAGCCTCATGAAATCCACAATTACACTGGAAGGTGTTTCAATTGAGAGACATTGAAGATTGTTTTAGGAAAAAGCTACTCCGGAAAGTAGAACCGTCTGAAAAAAAAGCAGAAAAGTCATTAAATCTGGCTGATTCATATCTGGAGGAGGCAAAACTGGTTGCTTCTGCAGGGGCTGGAAGGATGAGTCTTTCCGGAGCATATATGGGGTGGTTTCATTCTGCCCGTGCAGTATTATTCAGAGATGGAATTCGTGAAAAAAGCCATTACTGTATTGAATTGTATCTTGAGACTTATGTTGAATCAGGTCATCTTGAAGAGGACTGGATTCTTATGCTTGGGAGGATGAGATCACAGCGTCATGAAAGTCAGTATTCCTTTGCACCACAACCCGATAAAGAGGAAGTTAAGGCTGCAATAGAAGGGGCTGAAAAATTTATCGGGCGAATCAAAAAGCTTCTTTTTGAAACCGAAAAAAGATGAATTCATGTAACTGTTCACACCCTTATAGTCAAAAACCATACTTTATTATGTAAATCACTTTGTGATTTGTCATCAAAACGTGTGAGGCTGACGCCTCATACACGTTTACTATAAAACAGTAGCAAACCGTCGTCAACCGGGGGTTACAAAAAATGCTCCCCTCCCAAAGTCTGCGAAAGAAAAGCGGCAAAAACAATAAAAAAAACACCGCAATTTAAATAACCTCTCACCTCTGAATAAGTCATCAATGAGTACGAGTATAAGTTCGCGTGAGATGCCTGGTATAGGGAGAAAATATGAACTGGATACCGAGTTTGGCGATAAAATATCACTGGTACAGCTTGAAAGTGGCGGTGTACAGCTCTATATATCTTCAAAAAATGGTGAATCCGCTTCTGCTGAACTAACCCTTTCTGAGGCTGTGCGTATTGCAAATATCCTTACCGGATCTGTCCTTAAGGCAGAGGATGAAGGGGTCTCAATGGTCTTTTCATCCCTCTCTGATCTCCCGATAAAACTTCACTCCTACACCCTTGGTGAAAAGACAGACGGGACATCGATAGCAGATCTTAAAATCAGAACTGTTACCGGGGCAACAATTGTTGCTCTAAGCAGTTCGGGTGAGAGCATACTAAATCCCCCGCCCTCTTCTATATTCAAAGAAGGGGATTCTGTACTTGTAATTGGTGAGGAAGAACAGATTTCACGATTCGCAAAAAAGTATCTTTGATCTCATGATGGAAGGAATAGCCCTTGCACTTCTGCTCTGCCTGGGTTTTGCACTGGTCTCAAAGCGTCTCAATTTCCCGCCAGTACCTCTGTACATGTCAGCCGGGATTATAATCGGCGTAAGCGGGCTGAATATAGTTCACCAGAGCGATGTCTCGGATTTCCTGACTCAGCTCGGTCTTTTATTCCTCCTCTTTACAATGGGTCTTGAACTGAACCCGTCTGAATTTTCCGGGAAGAAAGGGCCGTTTCTTTTCTCAGGACTAATAGATCTGGGCGTTAATATGCTGATAGGGTTTGGAGCCTCCGTTCTTCTTGGGTTTCCCATATATGAGGCGGTTGTGATTGCCGCAGCTTTTTACATAAGCAGTTCAGCCATGGCAGTCTCTTCCCTTATTGAGAACAGGAAACTTGCAGCACCGGAATCTGATACCATCCTCTGGGTGATGGTCTTTGAAGATATTATGCTGCTCTTTATTATAGTGGCATTTTCTGCAGTCTCTTCCGATCCTGTAAGAACACTCATTAATGCGGCACTGGTTATTGCCTTCTTCTTTATCGTGGTCAGAATCCTTGGTTCAAAAATTAAGATTCTTCTGGAAAGGGATGACAATATCCCCCTTCTTTTTACATTTACACTTGTAATTGCTGCTGCAGGAATATCCGGTCTTCTTGGAATTCCTGAAACGCTCACTGCAATTGCTCTTGGCTCGGCACTTTCAGGTACAAATCCCGGTTCACTTGAAAAGCATGCAAAGCCTTTCAGGGAGGTCTTTCTGATAGTTTTCTTTGTCTTCTTTGGAATTTCGATTGATTTAACCAGCGGTTTTCCTGTAATCCCGGTTGTGATACTTGCAATACT
>JAYEIC010000072.1:0-9709 GCA_034659935.1 Methanobacteriota archaeon
TCTTTCTGATAGTTTTCTTTGTCTTCTTTGGAATTTCGATTGATTTAACCAGCGGTTTTCCTGTAATCCCGGTTGTGATACTTGCAATACTTGCAGTTGCCTCCAAACTTATATCCTCAATCGCAATTGGCCTGTATGTCCATAAGAATCCTTATTCTGGAATTGAGGTCTGGTCAGAGACAACTGCAAGAGGAGAATTTTCACTTGCGATCGCTTTGATGTACGGCACACCTCTTATTGCAGCAACTATAACACTAATCGTCCTGATAACTTCTTTTACAGGCGGACTTATGGGCAGACATTCATTTTTGATTAAAAGATTTGCCCGGAAAATGAAACTCAGATTTACATTAAAACGTGCCTGAACGCTTACGCATCATACACGTTTGCCATGAAAATGAGACTCAGATATAACATGTAAGTGGCAAATGCCACTTTCATCAAAGAGTGTGTGACCTTGAGAGGTCATGCACGTTTTCAGAAACAAAAAAGAAGGGAGATCCGGTGCAGTCTGAAACCGTGGATTAGTGTGGATTAATAGCAGTCTTATCCGTGGCTGTTGCACAAACGAATTTTACTGGCTCATAAGGGCAGTCCGTTATACTTCGTGAGAACCAAACACAAAATATGGGCTGTTTTACAGTCTGATTGCCCTCATTATTTACAGCAAATTGTTCATGCAACAGCCTCATTTATTGGCTGTAAAATCGTAGATTAGTTCTCCGTCAGGAAGGATTACGTATTTTTCATTTTCAATTGTTGTATAATATGAATCAGATGGACTATTTAACACGGTTTTCACAACCATTTTACTGTCTGCATCGACTAGAAAATCCACACTGATTACTTTGTAATTAATACGGAACGCTGGCCAACAACCAGGATAAGGATCATCTTTAGGTCCGGGAGGACAAGAGACCACGATACCTTCTATCTCTCCCCCTTCTTGCAGCATCTTTTGCACCCGGCTATCATCCATCGCAATATTCTTAATTGTCAGTTCATCAACGCCAATATCCACTAAAAAATCTTTCGTATCCTTAGTAAGAGTTAATTCGCTTTTTGTCGATCCTAAGGACTCGCCTAAAGTGACATGGTGAATATTGGAATTACTGGAAACATCTATATCGGATTCTTCGTCCAAATGGTATGAATCAATACAACAGGAACAGAAATACCATCCCAATAAAAATAAACACCAAAAAAAATTGCATATATTTCATTTCCTTAGCAGCATTTCACGTGGCAGGGGATACACCGTATCTCGAAATAACATCCCTGGTATTCATATAATTTCAGCCGGGACAAACATTCCGATTTGGAATAATTTTCAAGACAGAGATTAAACGACCAGAGCTGTTCTGAATAATCCTGTATCTCGTAAATATACCGTTTACCGTCGCGCCATTCGGTTGTACTGGTATATGCTTCCTGCATTCCCCGTTTATATTCCGGGTGATCCTTCAGGTCTGCATCAGTAAGAGGAAATACAAGAGCGTCTTTTGTGAAACTTTGGTTATATTCGATAATAAAGCACCGAAACATTGTCTCCTGAGACTTATTTGCCGGCTGATTATTCCCTGTTATCAAACCTCTTTGCTGTGTAACCATTCCATAGACCAGATAGGTGCCGATTATCCCGACACAGATAAGAATACACACTATTGCAGCTTGTTTTTTGTTAATATCGAAGAATTTCATTAAACCGGGTCACATCCTCGTTTGTGAATATTTTTCCGGATGGCATTTCCATACACTCCTTAATATATCTGCCGTTAAAACAGTGTTGAGGAATCCTGGGATTCTTTCATACAATGAACCCGTCTCTATCATTCATAAAAAGGGTGGGGATTAAGTCCACCGATAATCCAGATAGGATCGGGTAATCAGATCCTGGTTGTTTGATCCGCCCCAAGTCCAGTCAATGTGGACAAATCTTTCATTTGGAGTCTGTTCATTAAAACTCCATACTCCGCGTGGTTTTCGCCAGGTGCCGCCTGTTTCACGGGCCCACTCATCAATTACAGGGTTCGTGTAAGCGATAAACTGATCAGTGACCGGCTGGCTTGCCTGATAATGTTCTGAAGATCCACTTGCCCTCGTAAAGGTAGTACTCGGGTTATCCTGGTCGTTGTATACATATCCTGCGAACCACTGTAGTGTGTTCATATCTTGAAAGTTTATGTAATATTTTCCATTGGAGATCTGAACATGATATCCATATGCATGGGGGAAGGATGATGGATTAAGTTCGATAATGCCGGCACCACTGTTTTCCCACTGCTCCAGGGGTGTCGGTGCCAGAGAATGATCATCATAAATTGCCGGGAACAGGTAAACCTTACCATTTGCCGTATAGCGATCGTAGTTCACTACAACCTCTATGGCATCCTGTCCATCATTGAGATAATATTCTCTTTCCTGTGCGGCGTAGTATTGATTGTTCTGACCTGAAAAAGACCAATGATTTGGTGTTATCTGTCCGATACAGTAATCATAAGTAATCCACCAGTAAGCCCGGTTGAAATGAATCCATTCATTGAACCAAATGCCATTATCTGTAGCTGTTGTCTGGGTGATACCATTCCCAACAGTTTTCTTTTCTGGTATTTCCGGGGTTTCCATTACCAGAGGGATTGTGGTAATTTTTTCCAGTAATGTAGCATCATTCTCACCGGGAAGTACCGTTAAAACATTACCTTTATGTTCAATATGTGAATTAAGATCAGCGAGGTTATCGTAAAACCTGCAGAAGTGCGATGTGGGCAATGTCAGGATATTATTTTGAGAAGCGGCAAGGAACCTTTCATACATCACCTTTGGCATTCGTACCAGAACAACGGCATCATTCAAATTGATATTCTTTTCAATGAATCTGTTCTGGTATTCTTCGGATTTCATGAATTGGGTATTCAAATCCAGAGCTGAAGCAGAAAATTCAACAATTCCAGTTTTTTTATACATGCCTAATGTATTAAGGGTTTTTTCAGAGAGAATGATGGTTATCATTTCTGATTCCGGTAAGGGAGTTGCTGGTTTAGCATCCATGAAATATTCTGGCGGAATATAATGATCAGGCACATTTACTGCCTTAGCCACGTCAACAAGAGTTTGTTTACTCAATCCTTGTTCTTCCCCCGCACTCACCGCCGGCACAATCACTACGCTCACCAGCACCAATGCCAGAAGCACAGTAAGTGCCCGTATTCCGATTCTTTTTTTCATACGTTTCCCTCATTTTTTCGAACCGGAGGTAAAAACCCACAATAGCTTCAAGTAATCCTAAAGCTAAATACAAAGTTGCCTCCGGGCAGCGAGGGGTTCATCTGACCGTGTAAGATGAGGTGAGCCCCGCACTAACAGGTACCGCACATGGTACTCAACACGTTTTTGGGTCGTTACAATTGATAAAACCCGCAGGTATCGTTCGGTTTTTTCCGAACAACCGCGTGGGGTTTTATATGCTCTTCTTCGGATTTAGATATTGCTTCGGGGTATTTCCGTATTTGGGTACTTGTGGAGGAATGGCAATGAAAAAATATTTTATTATACTAATAGCATGTTGCCTGCTGACAGCACTTTCCTGTTCAGTAAGTGCACTGCCAGCGGCACACAACTTCGACTGTTCTGATACGACACCAACTGCTTATGATGCACAGGTAGATCAGTCAACAATGGGTTACGACAGTTCTTCGTCCACCAATGCATTTGCATCGACAGCATATAATCAGTTTAAGTCGGATGCAATATTTTTCTTCAACGGTCATGGCCTATACTATGATGATTCGCATAAAGGTGGCGGAATTAAATTCTCCTCTGAATCCTGGATTCTGGCTAATACAGATGGTCACTATCCCGGAGACTACCAGTAATATATCACTGGTTATGGAACTGATATCAGGGATGTCCTGCTTGCTGTCTACCTTGCATGTTACTCATCCCACTACAATCCGTACAATGGAGATCTCGTCTGGCAGACGGTTACAGACAAAGGTGCGGACATCTGTATTGGATTCGATGGTGAGATTGAGATTGATAACGGGAAATACTGGTCCGAAAGCTTCTGGGATCGTGTCCGGAATGGTGAAACGGTTTCAGGAGCTACAGCCAATGCAAAGGACGACTGCTATTGGCAGTGGCCTGTCGGTTACCGGGGGATTGATACTTATGAGATCTCCGGAAGTTACAATAGTTACCTTACCCCTGCACGTTATGGAGTCTATTGAGAGGTGATTTGAAAATGAAAAAAGGATTTATTATTGCAATTATGTGTATAGCCATTAGTATTTCAGCGGTTTCAGCATTTATGGCTATAGCTCCGGTCGGGGCAGATATTGCAAAAGAAAAAGTACAGGAATTTGTTAATGACCCTTCAGTCAACATAGTATTCCAGAATAGTGAACACCTGAATCAGGGCGATTATTACGTATTTAGCACCGGTAATGGTCAGGCATATGTCAATATGTACACAGGTGTGGTTGAACGTGCATCTTTTGCTGATGCCAGGGAATCTTTTGGTGAAATCCGGCTTGAATCTGCCGGGGCAGAGATGGTTGCAAGAGGATATGCAGAAGAGAAATACTGCGGCTTTGCTGACATGAATATGCAGCTGATAGAATCTCATTTAAGGGGTCATGGTGATGCAGGCAGTGAGTACTCGTTTATCTGGAGAGAAAAGATTAATGGCATCCTGACGCCAAATACGGTTGTTATAAGCGTCAATCCAACCTCCGGTGAGATAATTTCATATATGGGAATTCAGCGGGAGATCACCTGCCCGCCTGAACCTGAAATATCAAGGGATAATGCCTTAAAGATTGCAGCAGAACAGTTTTCGGGTATAACGGTTGTTGATACAACTGCTGAGTTATCCATAGAATATACACAGCCGGGTGTTCAGTTACCGACATGGGTGATTATGATTAAAGGTGAGCCTGAGGATCATGTCCTCCAGGGAGGTCTGGTCGTAATCGATGCATTGACAGGGAAGGTGCTGATGACCAGTCCATACCTCTAAATCACTACCAATCACAATCTGATACAATGCATTCAAAGATTTGGATTTTGGTAGCTCTCATCGCTTCCATAATTTTCCTTTTTTCCGCAAATTATTTCATACTCAATGTCTCTCTGCCAGAACAGAGTCATATGCAGGAACCGCTCAAGAGGGTGAACTGGATACTGCCGTTTGGTTTAGATCGTGAATACGGTGGGCCGCCTTATGAGAAACCTGTCATCATATATGACGAAGTGGAAGGCACATGGCAGATTCAGGATGAGGAGAGATGGAACAGGGCAATATTTGTCGGAGACCACTACAGCAACAATATGTCAGACCCTGAAGATATCTGGTATACCCCCGATATAGCAGTTGAAGGTAATAGTCTCAGTATTGATTTTTTTGTCTGGAATGGTGCAGGTGAAGACTGTGCCAGTGCTGATCTAAATATGACGACACAGGCTGAGAACCTGAACAATGTCACAGGTTCTCTGGAAGGGCCAGAGCTGCCAGTTTACACAACTGAGGTGTATATAAGCAACCTTTCAGCCGGAGAATCCGGGGAAGTGCGGGTGACGGCTGGACTTTTAGAACCTGGCCCCAAAAAAATTCTTCAGCTAAGGATCACTCTGTTCGCTCCATATACTTTCACGACCAAAAATGACACTTCACGAACTTATGGTTCAGCCAGACTTCTACGGGCGTCAGCGATTTTCGTAATAAAAACAAAGGATGCACCGGAATTGGTACCGGGACTGACAATGCGTGCGGATTGAGAGGGACAGCCATCCTCTTTTTTATTATCTGGTGACAGTGCGGGATCTCATACTTAACACTTTCATGATGAAGGTAATTTTCGCAATTTTTTTCCTTACAATAATATAACTGATTATATCAGCGAAAATGTATGGAGATGGAGATAATCCGGGGTACGGATGATGTCACACTTGATCGGGAAGATATCAGCGCATTATCTTCAGATGTCAGAGTTGCTATTTTAAAGTCACTTGATGGTCAGTCAGGGAATGTAAGTGTGCTCGCCAAAGAGCTTGCCCTTGCCAAGTCAACAGTCCACCAGCATCTGACTATCCTGACAGATACCCGGTTTGTAAAAGTAGATGATAATAGAAAATGGCGTTCCTACACTCTTACGTAATCCTAAAGCTAAATACAAAGATGCCCGGAGGCAAAATTGTGTTGATCTTAGAATTATTTGTAAGCTTCGCCTTTTTTCCTCAGGGGATCTGAAAAACGGAGGGAAAAGTATGAAAACGAAAAAAGGAATGCGAGCTTTGTCTGTAATTCTTATGTTGCTGCTGGTATCCACAGCAGCAGTTTCGGCAGGGAATGTATTGGATAACAAAAAAACCATTGAAAACAATTATTTGTCGGTAGATATGGCATATTGTATTGCAAATGCCACTTTTGCTGACTTTATGAGTTCAGGTGCATTGCCAGAAGAAGAATTTCAAAACGCAGTGGTCAACAGAGTTCCTCTGATTATCTATGATATCAATGGACTGAAATTATATTATCAGTTCAACTTGGAAATTGATGGCGAGAATGTAGGTTTTATACGAGCCGCAGCAAGCAAAGTATCAGGATGTACTGTAACAATGGTGCAGGATCACCCGGATGCCACAGACTACGAACTTGCAGAGGAAAATTCAAAAAATATTCTGATTACAAAATACGGAGTTGTAGCACTTTCATCTCCAAAAGTTGTCTGTTACAGTTATCCGAAAACGGGCATAATGTTTGAAACCATAAATTCTGATGGGAATCTAAAAAGAATAATTCTGGATGCTCATGACTATTCAATAATTCCTGAAAGAAAACCTGCATTTAAAGGCGATGCAGGGATTTGGTCTGTATACGATGATATCGAGTTTGATTCTATTCAAAACAGGCTTTCGAAATGGGATGAAAATGTGAAAACCATTGATTTTTATAATGACAAAAGCTCTATCGCCGATATTACTGCCCGGAGTACTTTTAATTACAGAAAAATCTGGAATAATAACAATCTTGTAGCACAGCCAAACCGGTTCTGGTGCTGTGTGGCCTCAGGAAAGATGATTGCCGAATGGTTTAGTTCCAGTCATACACTTGACTATATTGCAGGTGAGATGGATGCAGGGACAGCTCAAAATCCCAAAGGAGCAACAACACCTGGTGAACTTGATTATTATGAAGATTCTCCTACAGGTTTGAACAGAAATGTACAATACTATAATGATGCTGGTTTGGTTACATGGAATAGAGCATATGATCACATACAGACAAAGAGTGATCCATTGACCTCATCTGTACCGGCTCATGAGAGAGTCTGTGCTGGCTGGGGCCAGTACACATCCGGAGAACAATATTTGTATATTTTTGATCCGGGGCCCATAAATGTTGGAAGTACATATTGGGAAAACTGGGACAGTGTAACTCATACTGAGTACATACTAGTTGATTAATAAGCAACAATATCCATATTTTTAGTAGCATACTTATCAGTCGGTGGGATAAATGAAGGAAAAAACAATGTTTGTAATCCTTATTTTTATTTTTTTATCTGGAGTTATTTCCGGATGTATTGAAAACAATGATCAGGATACTGAAAATTCCCTTACACAAAAAGAG
The DNA here is from genome assembly GCA_034659935.1 of Methanobacteriota archaeon. Lineage (GTDB taxonomy): Archaea > Halobacteriota > Methanomicrobia > Methanomicrobiales > Methanomicrobiaceae > DAOVRB01. The sequence continues at coordinate 7,631 of JAYEIC010000072.1, forward strand.
ACTGAAATGCTCGATAAGATGCTGTGGGTTCCTGAGATCATATTTGATGGCAACATTTCAGATTTAGTCATAAATGTCACCGTTGACAAATATTTTGGGGAGAACATTCCCAGGAAGATAAGAGATGAACCACTTTATGTAAATTCCTATCTCAAATCAGATAAAGATCTCTTTGGAGGATACAAAGCCGATTTACAGAATGACAGCCTCGTGGAAATCGGAAACCTGGCTTCACCCTGGGTATACACAATTGTTGAATCCGAAAAAGCGATTGATAGAGATATTATTCTGGCGATACATATATCTGGCGAAAATATATCCAAAGAATTCAACAGGATCAGGGATTCTGGAATCCCCATTAAAAGAACAAAATCCGTTATAATCAGCACATCATCTGCAGCAGATAATTCAGATTCTAAAATGATCGCCGCAGTTGATGAATGCAACAGAGATAACGCTGTGCTTTTTGTACTTAAACTATATCTCAAGTGCTGAGACTTTTGATTTCGCACCCTACTAAGAAAAACCATTTGAAATAACGGCCCTGTAAGACTGCTGCGAAGCGAAAGACAACGTGCGTTGAAGTGCAAACCGGTCGGCTGAATATCGGAAACGGGGACTATACTGAGTCACCCTTTTTGATGTCTCACCCTGCGTGATGGAATCACAGACATATTTCGTGCCGTGGCCTCCGCCTGAGTCTTTCGCCGGTGTTACGGTATACTCTCCAAAATGCGCAATGCTATCTCCCTCTGCCTTTTCTTCGGTTACCGCCGCAGAGGCGAAAGATACGCAGCACAGCAATAACAATGCAGCAATTCCGATTTTTTTAACATTCAATCACTCTTGTATATTGTGTATAAGAGTATGTGTGAAAAGTGACAATATTTAGTCTTTGGATGCACCGGAATTGGTACCGGGACTGACAATGCGTGCGGATTGAGAGGGACAGCCATCCTATTTTTTATTATCTGGTGACAGTGCGGGATCTCATACTTAACACTTTCATGATGAAGGTACTTTTCGCAAAATTTTTCATTCGTTACAATAATATAACTGATTATATCAGCGAAAATGTATGGAGATGGAGATAATCTGGGGTACGGATGATGTCACACTTGATCGGAAAGATATCAGCGCATTATCTTCAGATGTCAGAGTTGCTATTTTAAAGTCACTTGATGGTCAGTCAGGGAATGTAAGTGTGCTCGCCAAAGAGCTTGCCCTTGCCAAGTCAACAGTCCACCAGCATCTGACTATCCTGACAGATACCGGGTTTGTAAAAGTAGATGATAATAGAAAATGGCGTTCCTACACTCTTACCTCAAAAGCGCATCGTATCCTCCATCCTGGAACCGGCTATAGGATTTTATTATTGCTCGGCACCTCACTTTTTACTCTTACGATAGGGATGTTTTTTATCTACTCATTTGTTCATGGTTATATCGTTCAGGGGAAAAGCACTATTCACGATCCCCTGATGCTCATTCTGGGCGAGATGCTTCTTATTTTGACAGTTGTATTCTGGTATCTTACCCTTTGGTTGCAAAAGCGGGAGAAGACACTTCGGGTATAGATTTCTCAGGGATGTCTGATGTTGTATTGCTGACTGTAAATGTAGAGCCTGCAGCAGCACCGGAATCTGATACCATCCTCTGGGTGATGGTCTTTGAAGATATTATGCTGCTCTTTATTTATAGTGGCATTTTCTGCAGTCTCTTCCGACCCTGTAAGAACACTCCTTAATGCGGCACTGGTTATTGCCTTCTTCTTTATCGTGGTCAGAATCCTTGGTTCAAAAATTAAGATTCTTCTGGAAAGGGATGACAACATCCCCCTTCTTTTTACATTTACACTTGTAATTGCTGCTGCAGGAATATCCGGTCTTCTTGGAATTCCTGAAACGCTCACTGCAATTGCTCTTGGCTCGGCACTTTCAGGTACAAATCCCAGTTCACTTGAAAAGCATGCAAAGCCTTTCAGGGAGGTCTTTCTGATAGTTTTCTTTGTCTTCTTTGGAATTTCGATTGATTTAACCAGCGGTTTTCCTGTAATCCCGGTTGTGATACTTGCAATACT
>JAYEIC010000073.1:0-9644 GCA_034659935.1 Methanobacteriota archaeon
CGGATGAACTCCGGTCTGATGCTCTACCTCTCTTTCCAGTGTTTTTATGACTTCATATTGCAGTTCACCATCAAATGAGAGTGAACCTGTCTGTTTTCCAGAGATCTCATGTACCTGATATTCAAACATAAAATCGCGGTCAGATAGAGAATTTATCGCAAAGAGATCTATTGAGAGGGTGATGTTTTTCACTTTATCATCTGATTTTTTCAGGAATAATGCAACATTATACACATTCCCGCCCTTCACACCAGGGGTATCATAACGTGATTCTCCAATTTTTATTATCGCATCCGCATACTCTGCCTGTGGAGCAATATAACTGGTATAATCTTTTTTTCTTGCTTCAATTTCATTAAGCACATCCTCAGTTTCATATCCTCTCTTCTCTCTGTCACGCAAAATTTTCCAGGCGTACTTAACTGAAGGATCCGGGTCAACAAAGATGGTAAAATCAAGCTTCTTTCTGAGAGCAGGTGTGAATAAGGTATGCAGACCTTCCAGTATTACTATTTTTTTCGTGGTAAACCGGACAGGCGGTGCAAAGGTTCCCGTCTTATGATCATACACAGGTTTTTCAAACGCAACACCGGATTTGATTTTTTCCAGATGTTCTTCAATAAGAGCGATATTGTTCGCATCCGGGTGCAGAGGAGTAATTCCTGCTTTTTGTCTGCCCTCACGGTCAAGGATATGATAATCATCAAGTGTTATTGTAGAGACCAGTTCATCACCAAATATCTCACGTACTGCGTTTGTAAATGTCGTCTTTCCTGAACCGGAGTCTCCGGCAACACCAATTGTGAAAACATATGGCGAACGGGAAATTATATCCTTAAAATTCATTGAGGCTAACTGCAAACCATCACCGGTTTGTCATATGTAATAACTGATAGATAATGTATGACCATGTCATGACCACATACTGCCACAATACATATACAATTATAAACGAATATGGAAACATTACCTATCGAGACCTGAGAGATGCACAGGATGACAAGGATACATATCATTTCCAACAGGCTTCCCATCAGCATTGAGAGAAAAGATGGGAAACTCCTGATAAAACAGAGCATTGGAGGGCTTGCTACAGGACTCGGATCTTTGTACCGGTCACATGACTGCACCTGGACCGGATGGCCCGGCATTTCAGTTGAAAAGGGCAGCAAAGAAGAGGATGAAGTAAACAGACTGACCAGAGAAGAGTTATGCAACCCTGTTTACCTCACATCCGCAGATATTGACGATTACTATCACGGATTTTCAAACGCAACACTCTGGCCTCTTTTTCATTATTTTCGCTCCAGAGTAACATGTAACAGTAAACAGTGGAAGGCCTACATTAATGTGAACAGGAAATATCTGGAGGCTTTACATAAGGTCTATAAGTCCGGAGATACGATCTGGGTCCATGATTATCAGTTGCTTCTCCTTTCTGCAATGTTACGCAAAGAGTTCCCTGACGCAACAATAGGTTTTTTCAATCACATCCCCTTCCCGTCATATGAGATATTTCGGGCACTTCCGTGGCGAAGGGAGTTGCTTGAGGGAATGCTCGGGGCAGATCTCATCGGATTTCACACATACGACTATGTCAGGCATTTTCTTGACTGTGTAGACCGGATATTGGGGTACAGACACACACACGGGGAAATATCTGCAGGCAACCACCTGATTAAAGTGGATTCATTCCCGATGGGTATCGATTATAACAGATTTCAAAACGCTGTATCTGAAAAAACAGTGCAGGATGAGATCAAAAAGATCAGGCAGACCTATAAGGGTTATAAGTTACTCCTCTCATTTGACCGTCTGGACTATACAAAAGGAATTATCAGGCGCCTGGAAGCGTTTGACACATTCCTAAAAAGAAACCCCAAATACCATGGAAAGGTAATACTGATTCTCATTGCAGTCCCTTCAAGAACGGCAGTAAGTCACTACCGGCAGTTAAAAAAGCAGGTTGACGGACTTGTGGGGAGCATTACAGGCAGGTACGGGACTCTGGACTGGACTCCCATCCGTTATTTCTATGACACCTTTCCGTTTGAAACCCTTATTGCCACATACCATGTGGCAGATGTGGCACTTGTAACACCACTTCGGGATGGTATGAACTTAATGGCAAAAGAGTTCCTTGCCACAAAAACAGATGGCAGCGGTGTCCTGATACTGAGCGAGATGGCAGGCGCCTCATCAGAACTGGGTGAGGCAATTGTCATCAATCCTTTTAACAGAAATGAGTTTGTAGAGGCAATAGAAACCGCACTTTCCATGCCGGCAGAAGAGCAGGTCAGGCGTAACAGGCAGATGCAGGAGAGGCTGAAACGGTATCAGGTACAAGACTGGGCATATGATTTTATTCATCAGCTGGAGGCAGCAAAAGAAGAGAACATTCAGCGTGGAGCACGCCTTCTTTCCAGCACTGTCAAATCAAATCTTCTTTTACATTACAAAAACAGCAAAAAAAGGCTGATATTCCTTGATTATGACGGGACACTCGTTCCGTTTGAGGATCGTCCGGAATTTGCAGTTCCGGATGAAAGACTATTAAAATCACTGGAGGCACTCTCGGCCATCCCGGGTAATGAAGTAGTAATTATCAGCGGCAGAGACCGTGAGACTCTTGATCTCTGGTCTGAAGGATTAGCCATAGGTATTGTTGCCGAACATGGCATCTGGATTCGTAAAGCAGGGTCAGAGTGGGAGATGATCGAACCACTCCGGAATGACTGGAAAGAAGAGATCCTTTTGGTGCTGAAACTGTATGTTGACAGAACACCGGGTTCATTTATTGAGGAAAAGGATTACTCACTGGCCTGGCATTACCGGAAAACAGATCCGCTCCTTGGTGAGACCCAGGCCAGAGAGTTAAAAGACCAGCTCATGTTTATTACAGCCCACATGAACCTTGAGGTGCTGGAAGGAAGTCGGGTCATTGAAGTTAAAAATGCTTCAATCAACAAGGGAAAAGCGGCATTAAAATGGCTTTCAGATGGAGAATGGGATTTTGTACTGGCAGTAGGTGACGACTGGACTGATGAATATCTCTTTGAGGTTATGCCAGAAGATGCTTATTCCATAAAGGTGGGTTTTACCCGGTCAAAAGCCAAGTATAACATTCCATCCATAAAAGATGTGAGAACTCTTATTGATGACTGCATTCTGACATAGTGAAATAACCGGAGAAGAAAAAAGGAGGGAGTACTTATGAGAAGCCTTGAAGATTACCGCGGAATTGTAAGTGACAACATAATATATGATATCCACAAAAAAGCACGCGAACTCTACGGAAAACACATTGTTCACATAAACTCGACATACCAGGGTGGCGGGGTAGCAGAGATGATTTCATCAGTTGTCCCGTTAATGAATGATATCGGAATAAGTACGGGGTGGCGGATCCTGCATGGAAATTCAGATTTTTTTACGATTACAAAGAAGTTCCATAACGCCATGCAGGGCGAGTCCATTCACTTTACTCAAATGAAAAAGGATCTCTACCAGAAAGCAAGCGAGGATTTTCATATATATAATCGCCTTGATCATGATTGTGTAATTATCCATGACCCTCAACCCCTGCCACTGATAAAATACTACACAAAACATCAGCCATGGGTATGGCGGTGCCATGTTGACCTCTCAAACCCGAACCCTGACGTCTGGGAATTTATAAAAAAATTCCTGCTGAAGTATGATCAGATGGTCGTCTCAAATAAGAAATACTTAAGGGAGGGGCTCCCGGTTGACCAGAGAATTATTCCACCGGCAATTGACCCGCTTACGCCAAAAAATATGGATCTACCTGAAATAATACAGGAAAAATATCTTGAAAAATACAACATCCCGACAGATAAACCCTTAATTACACAGATATCCCGTTTTGATAAATGGAAAGACCCGGAAGGTGTGCTGGCGGTTTTTGAGAAGGTCAGAAAAGAGAGAGACTGCCGACTGGTTCTCTGTGGAAATATGGCAGCAGATGACCCGGAGGGGCAGGAGATATTTAAAAGAGTACAGAAAAAAGCAAGGGAACTCACAAAAAACAGTGATGTCATCTTAATCACATCAGAAAATAATATTCTGGTTAACGCCCTGCAGCGGAAATCTGATGTAATCCTTCAAAAATCACTGCGTGAGGGTTTTGGTCTCACAATAACTGAAGCGCTCTGGAAGGGGAGACCTGTTGTGGCGTCTGATGTTGGTGGCATACCATCTCAGATCACAAACCGGGAGAACGGATTTCTGGTACAGCCTGAGGACATAAAAGGGTGTGCCGACCGGGTAATTCAGCTCCTTGACGACAGAAAACTTGCAGAAAATATAGGAAACAGGGGAAAAGAAGTTGTCAGGGAGAATTTCCTGGTTACCAGGCTGCTTTCGGATCATCTGGATCTCTTACAGGATATGCTGGTGTGTAAATAATATTCATTTGTAAGCGTTCACCTCCTCCATCCAATGTCCGGGAGGGCGATCCTGTACGAATGCTGCCCCCCCAACATAATCACGATCTCCCCCGACCAGCGGAGATGGAGATCATATATGTGAATTTTATTTTCCAGGCATATCAGAAAGCCATTCATATACAGGTATGAGACAGATTCTCCTGCCGTCGATTAAAAGCTTATCTGATTCACTTTCTGTTATAATTATTCCTTCTTCCAGCCCGTATGTATCCATTGCTTCAGTAAGCCCCCGGATCTCTCTCTTTTTTGTATCTTTATTTTTAAGTGACTGTGTTACCTGAATAACCTTTACAATTAAAAGTCCGTCCTTAACAATAAAATCACACTCATATCTCCCCTTATGGTAAAATACCTCGCCATATGTCCTTTTTAGTGCAATAAAAACAAGGTTTTCCAGCAGTCTCCCCTTGTTTTCTGAATATGCAAAAGAAACTGCATTTATAAGTCCTGTATCAAGGGCATAAATTTTTTTAGGATTTGCAATCTGCTTTTTAACTGAATAATCAAATTTCATTAAGGTATACAGAAGACAGGCATTTTCAGCATATTCTATATACTCTCTCACAGTATCTGCTGATATATGAAGGACTTCTGCAATTCTGTTATATGAGAAAAGATTGCCTGTATTTGAGATTAGGTAATAGAGAAGATTTACAAGATCACTATTATTCCTGATCCGGTTTGGCAATATGATGTCTTTCAGATAAATTGTCTCATAATAGTTCTTTAAAATCTGAATCTTAATATCATCATTATCTTCCAGAGCTATACGTGGATAACCCCCATATTTCAGGTACGTATTAAAAAGCTGCCTCTTTTCAGTCAGCGCCGGTTTATAAAATCCCCGGAACAGGAGATATTCCGGAAAAGAAAGCGGATAAATTGTGCAGGATAAATACCGACCGGAAAGGCGGGTGCTGATCTCTTTTTGAAGAGTTGAGGATGTGGATCCTGTCAGAATGCATTTTATATTGCTTTTTGTATCGTAAAATGTCTTTATGGCATAAGCCCAGTACTTATAGTTCTGGACCTCATCTATGCATAAATAGAGACGTGCTGACGTTTTACGTCTGCTCAGATATTCCTCAATAATTCTGCTTAATAGTGCGGGATCATCTGACATTGACATGAAAAGAGGTTCATCAAGGTTGATATAGAGGATATCCTCCTTTAAAACTCCTCTTTTTATGAGGAATTCAATTATCTGATATACAAGAGTAGATTTGCCTGTTCTCCTTGCACCGGTTAATATCAGAATTTCCTTTGTTTCAGGATATTGTAATATTTCCGGGAACTCTGAGAGGCGCTCTATACTTCTATCAGAACTTATTAAGAACCATCAGGGATTCTGACTTTCAAGAGCAATCTGCAGATCTGGATCCATTTATAGATTATAGCCTATGATTTGTTATAAAATTGTCTGTTGTATTTGATGATTATTTGCTGGATTATAGAATATAATGGATGGAACACCCTGTGGATTATGTATATTTTTAACACCTAAAGTAATTCTTCAGGGTGACCTGTGAGCCATCCGGGAAAGGAAGGAATTCCCCTCAAAAGTTTCCACAATGGAGACACTTATATTCTTAACTCCCGCGATATATCCCCTGACACGGCAGGATCTGTATTTCATCAGTCGGCCGGATTACCTCTGTTTGCGATGATGACCATCCCATGTCAGAAGATTGGTACATACAAGGTGGAACCATTGGCAGAATACCGTTCACCCGCCATCCCTGTCTCATACCACATTGAGTACCTGCGCCCCTCCCTGACATCTGAGAATGTCAGATAAGGTAAAATACTATGTTATCATAACTGGGAATTATACAAAAGGAGAAAAATAATGACCTAAATTAAACATATAGGAGTATGGTCCTTAGCAAAGATCAGTGCCGCGATAACTCTCGTTATTGGATTAATTATGGGGATAATTTTTGTGATCTTTGGTACGGTACTCACTGCCACCTCACCAATGATGGGAATACCTATGTTGAAGTCAGGTATATTCACAGCCGGAGGCGTATTTGCAATTATTGCAGGAATTATTGTTTACGCAATAATAGGGTTCATATGGGGCGCAATTGCCGCATTTATTTACAATACTGCAGCAGGTTGGTTTGGTGGTATTGAGATTGATATTGAATAAAGCGTCTGGACTTTCCTGAATGACTTTATGTATCTATCACATGCCTCTTCAGTATGATTCATTCTTGTAACTGTTCAGGCTGACCTGTGAGCCGTCCGGGAAAGGAAGGAATTTCCCTCAAAAGTTTCCACAATAGAAACAAAAACGAGTTGCTTATTTTTTTAACTTACAGAGTGTATTCCCTTCCGGGGATCTTAAAATTCAGATGAGGGAAAATACTATATTATTGTACTTAATACTTATACAAAAGGGAATAATAATGACCGAAATTATGAATGAAATCAAACATGTAAGAGTATGGTCCTTCGCAAAAATCAGTGCCGCGACATCCTTCATGGTTGCGGTAATCTTCATGATCTTTGGTGCAACATTCATCCTCGCCTCATCAATAATGGGAACACCCGTGCCGGGAACACCCATAATGGACGCAGGTTCATTCACACTTGGAGCCGTGTTTGCAATCATTGTACTAACTGTTTGCGCAATAATAGGGTTTATATGGGGTGCTATTCTCGCATTTATTTATAATGTTTCAGCAGATTGGTTTGGTGGCATTGAGATTAATATTGAATAAATTCAAATTCACCTTTTTCAACAGAGTGCGACATTGCGGGCATACCGTCTCAAATCACAAACAGAAAGAGCGAATTTCCAGTACACTCAGGGGAACCTGCCGGACAATTCAGCTCCCTGACGACAGAAAACTTACAGGCAGAAGCTAACGGTCATTTCTTCTGCCCATATGAGTCTGTTAGATCAGGTCTTTCTGAGGAAAGAGACTCAGTAGATACGACCCCCAAACATAATTATATTGATCATTGCGACTCACATTAACCGGTTTGAGTGCTCTTATGATATGCGGAACCAAACCCTGAGGATATATCTGTCAGGAATTACAATAGGTAATATAATGTTAGAAGGAACTGCAATCTGTCCTGAGTGTAATAAAGCAGGTCTCCCGGATGCACACAAGTGCTGGAACTGCGGTAAAATACTTAAACCACATCCTGCCGGGCAGCACCATACAGACACACCAGAACTGGATAGTGAAGACGCAATTATGCCATGTGCACTGGCTCAGATGACATTTGTTGACAGGATGTTTGCACACAGTCTTCTCTTTAAGGGTGAACTGCAACTGGCTTTCTGTACCTGCCCGGTCTGCAAAAAAGCATTCAAAGAACTGCTTGCACTATTAAATGACCGTGACGCTGACAGTGAGGAGAATATTTCAGAAGCATATAATACTGAAATTGCGGGGCTCACAATAGACCTTTCAGAATTCAACCTCTGAGAAAGGGCGGCTCCGCTTTCACCCACACCATAAAGGACCGGGGCTTCTCACCCGGCCCGTTTCACCCCCGCGAGTTAAAAAAGATTATCGGGATTTACCTGCAGGACCCCGTCAAATCAGCCACAATTATCCATATAATTATGTCTCTTTGCGGACCTGACGTACTGAGTCTGTTTACCGGAAAATACCTCACTTGAAGGATTTTGTAGCACTGAAATCCACCAGTGTGTCTACCACCCTGTATGTAGCCCCATTGTCAAAGAATACAGTTACTACAACCCGATTTACGGCATCTCTTGAACCTTCAAATACCGCCTCACTGCCTGTACGATCTCCGATCTCCTTTTTAACAACACGTCCGTCAGAATACATCACCTCTGCCTGGGCTGTATCAAGAAGCGACTGGCCCATTCCTCCGGCAAATGTAACCGTAATTTCTGCTGTGATTGGATCCTGTGCAACTGTGTAATCAACAGCCAGATTTGATGGCGGGACTTGTGTAGGCCCGGGTGTTAGTGATACAGTTGTTTCTGCCGGCGTGGCAGTAGATGTAGGCGTGGCAGCAGGGGCCGCTGTTGCATCCCCGGAACCACCGGTACATCCTGCACTTAATGTGAGTACTGCAAATAACAGCACCACCAGAATTGCTATTTTCCTCATAAACGGGGATTGGGTGTATCTCTATTAAACATTTTCCCTGTGTCTGCCCTGTCTGGTCAGGAGACAGGATGTGCAGCCCCGGCCAGAATAAAGACTTATCTAAGATTAAACAACATACATTCAGTTTTTGTATTCATAATCCGCATCAATAGTGCTTCCGTCTTCATCATTCACCTCAGGTATCAGCAGACAGGCAATAATGTACACAAGAACCCCTGGCAGAATATATCCGAAAATAGTTATAACAACAAGAAGAAGACGGATGATATTCGGGTCAATACCAAGATAATCACCGAGTCCTCCGCACACACCGCTAATTATCCGCTTATTTCTTGAACGGTAAAGTTTCTTCCCCTGCATCGTATATATTATGAAATCTCTGACAATAGAATAGTTGAGGTTGCACTAATAGAGCATGCATCTCTGCACTGCCATATGGTGAAGATGATTTGCGGTGCCGTCACTATAAACCTCGATAACTTCTCCAGTTTTGCATCGCCCTCACCTGCCATAAAACACCTGTAATGAACGGACTGTTAGATAGTAACTATATGGTGTAGTTATATAATATAATTATATAGTTATAATATATGCTATAACTATATGCTATGGCCATTATGACAACTGATATGGTAAATGCCGGATCGTTCACCGGATGAGTGTGTCTGCTATAGGACTTACACAGAACAAAATTCTGGTTCTTATCCGGATTTCTTAGTTTTTAGCTATTTTGATTTTCAGAAATTCGAAGAAAAAACATAATTGTTATACAGGATTATGCAGCTTTTTATTTCCTTTTTTATTTTTCTTCTTCATTTTTCTTTTATTCTCCCCATTCTTCCAGAATTTTTTTCCGATTACGTTCAATTGAAGGCATTGTTGCTACATCTGTGGGGTTTTCGGCAATAACGGCCTCTGTAATTTTTCTGTTAATTTCGTCAAGTTCTTTCTGGGTGTATTTATTCTTCGTATTTTTCAGAGTTAGTTTAGTAAAGCTCATGAAATGCTCGATATCAGATGGTGTCATTATGAATCTTGTCATTTTTCAGGTGTCCGTTTTATCTTTAAT
>JAYEIC010000074.1:0-69548 GCA_034659935.1 Methanobacteriota archaeon
ACCACCGGGTGTCAGATATAATCAATTTCCTGCCTGACGCGACCTTTGCTATTGATATGGAGGGCAGGGTGATTACATGGAACAGGGCAATAGAAAACATGACAGGCATTCCTGCTTCAGAAATGCTCAATAAAAGCGATTATGAGTATGCACTTCCTTTTTACGGGAAACGGCGTCCGATCCTGATAGACCTTGTGTTAAATGAAGCACTTAAAAAAGAGATTAAATACCCTGTATTTTATCGTGACGGACAAAAGCTCATTGCCGAGAATAATGTTTCTCTCCCTGCAGGTAAAAAAGGTGCATATCTCTGGTTTATTGCTTCATCTCTCTATGATACAGAAGGGAACATTATTGGGGCAATTGAATCCATCCGTGATCTCACAGAGAAGAAACAGGCAGAACAAGCTTTGAAAGAAAGTGAAGGCAAGTTCCGTGAGCTCTTTAACAATATAAATGAAGCGGTCTTTTTCCATGAAGTGCAGTCAGACAGTACACACGGCAAATTTGTGGAGGTGAATGATGTCGCCTGCAACCGTCTTGGCTACACCCGTGAAGAACTCCTGCAGATGTGTGTTGCAGACATAAACACCCGGACTGTGCAAAACGACGACCCTGCACATGTGGAGGTATTTAAATCAGACGGACTGAGTTCATATGATGCAGAGCATGTCAGAAAAGATGGCTCTGTTTTCCCTGTGCATGTGAACGCCCGTATGATTGAGATGAGGGGACACCATTATATACTTTCAATTGTCCGTGACATTACTGAAGAGAGAGAAGCGCGCAGGCGTGAGGAAGTTGCACTGAAACAGATTGAGACGAATCTGACGCAGCTTTCCATACTAAACGATCAGATCAGAAATCCACTTACTGTGATTACTGCACTGGTTGATTTTGAGGAAGTGGAAACAGCTGAGAAAATTCTTGAGCAGGTACACGAGATCGATGAAATCATCACCCGGCTGGATCTGGGCTGGCTTGAATCTGCCAAAATACGGGATTATCTTATGAAACATCATGGTATTGTTGATGTGGAAAAACATTTATGAATGCGTACAGTTTTGTCTGAAGATCTTTTTTTTCTATATTATCCGGAATGCTGATACTATTCTCCTCAACAACAATTCTGGCCTCTCTGGTTTTCTCATGGAATGATCCCTGTATTTCAGTCAGATGTTTACCGTGCCTGACAACGGGAGTTACCTGTGTAAACTACCCTTGTCTGAAGGCGGGGGCTTTCCGCTCTGTCCCCTTCACACCTGCGAGTTAAAAAAAGAGAATTTGTCTTTGTGATTCCCCTGAAATCTGAAATCCCCGGGAGAACGCGAAATTATTCTTTAAGTTTAATGTCAATGCCGAATTTTTCAGCGTTCCTGTCGGCAATAGCCTGAATCTTTGCGATCTCTTCTGTATTTGGTGTCGGTTTGAAGAGGTGACGGAAACGCTTCTGGGCTTTTAAGTATTCATCTACAGGTTTTCTCAGGACTTTCTTTGCTTTGACAACAACACCGTCTACCATCTCGTAATTTACCCATAGACCACATTCAATCGCCTGTTTGCTGATGCTTATACTTTTGCTGCCGTCAAATCCCCATCCTGTACAGCACGGTGTGTGGATCTGTATATAACATGCTCCCGGAGTGTTGATCGCACGTTCTACCTTCTTTATGATATCATTCGGGTATGCGGTAGATGCTGTTGCGACGTATGGGGCACCGTGTGCTGCCAGAATCTGTGGCATATCCTTTTTCTGCGCCTGATTTCCGGAAGAGTTCTTTCCGGCCGGGCTGGTTGTGGTGTTTGCGTCATATGGTGTTGCACCTGAACGCTGAATACCTGTGTTCATGTATGCTTCGTTGTCATAACAGATGTATGTGATATTGTGCCCGCGTTCAAATGCACCACTGATACAGAGCATGCCTATATCAAATGTCGCACCATCTCCACAGATACAGATGACATTCTCATCTCTTCTCTGGTGTTTCAGAGATAACTCAATACCTGATGCAACCGCAGCAGCATTCTCAAAGAGCGAGTGAATCCATGGCACTTTCCATGCTGTTTCAGGATATGGTGTTGAGAAGACCTCCATGCACCCCGTTGAGGCGACAACGATTGTGTTCTCTCCTGCACCTTTGAGAATTAATTTTGCTGCGAGAGCAGGGGCGCAGCCACCGCAGGCGCGGTGCCCGGGTTCAAATAGTTCCAGTGATTTGTCTGCCATTTACAACAACTCCTCTCTAAGTCCATAGAACATATTCCCTTTGCCAGCTTCAGCCAGGGCAGCAACTGCTGCAATGTCCTTCTTTCTGATGTCTCTGCCACCAAGGCCGATTACATAGCTGAAAACAGATGTATCTGTGTTTTCAAGTGCATCCTTAACCTCCAGTCCCACAGCTCCTTTCATTGAAGAGCCGAGTGAGACATTCTTTTCAAGCACTGCTACCTGTGAGACACCTTTTAGCGCATTAAGTAGATCCTCTTTCGGGAACGGCCGCAGTGCACGGATCTTTACAAGTCCTACTTTTTTTCCTTCTGCACGCATCTCATCGATAGCGTCCTTTACTGTTCCGCAGATGGAACCCAGTGCGACAAATGCAGTTTCTGCATCCTCCATTTCGTACTCTTCAATGAGTGTACTGTAATCCCTGCCAAACTGCCTGCCGAACTCAGCACCGGCTTTTTTGAGTTCTTCTAAGGTACGGTTCATTGCCATGTCGATCTCATAGCGGAACTCGTGGTAGTACTCGGGCGTTGCATACATTCCCATTGAGAGCGGTTCTTTTGCATCCAGTCTCTGGTATGGTTTAAACTCTCCAAGATATGCATCCACTTCTGCCTGTGTCGGGATGTCAACCGGTTCATAGGTGTGCGAGAGGATAAAACCATCAAAACAGACAAACGCCGGCAGGAGGATATTGTGGTTTTCTGCAACCTTATATGCGATGAAGTGCAGGTCAGTCATCTCCTGTACGTCCTCCCCATACAGCTGGAACCACCCGGAGTCCCTGAGTGCGATTGAATCCTGCTGGTCGTTCCAGATTGAGAGTGGTGCACTGACTGCACGGTTTGCGATGGACATAACAATCGGGAGTCTCATTCCGGAGACGCAGAAGACAACTTCTGCCATCAGAAGCAGGCCCTGTGATGATGTTGCGGAGTAGGTACGTGACCCTGCTGCTGCTGCACCCAGACATAATGAAAGTGCGGAAAGTTCACTGTCCACACATACATATTCTGTGTCAAGTTCGCCGTCTGCGACCATTTCTGCGAGTCGTTCCACAATATGTGTCTGTGGGGTGATGGGATAGGCTGATACCACGTCGGGACGGCAAAGCCTTACAGCTTCAGCGATAGCGTGTGAACCTTCCATTATCTGTAACATATTATTTCTCCTCCAGTTTCATGGTGATTGCCTCTGTGGGGCATTCCTCTGCACATAGTCCGCAGCCCTTACAGAAATCATAGTCAATAACAGGATAATCACCCTCAGGTACGATACAGCCCTCCGGACAGAGAAGAATGCAGTTACCACACATTGTGCATTTTTCGTTCTCAATTATGGGCATAAAGGTCCGCCATGATCCTGTCTTATTGTCCCTGGCATGACCTGGTTTTGCTGCACAACCTATATTCAGTTTCATCTTTGTGCCCCCTCCTCTTTAATAAGGTCATATGCGCGCCGTGCTGCTGCGATGTTCTTTTTTGCAAGTGCTTCAGGGAAGCGTTCATTCAGTGCCTCTTCAAGTGCAGAGAACTCAATTTCACCCGATGCTGCGGCAAATGCTCCCATCAGTGATGTATTTGTGATAGGCAGTCCCAGCACTTCAAGTGCGATTTTGGTTGCATCAATTGTTATGAGTTTCACACCTTCCGGAATGTCTGCAGCAGATTTTTTTTCTGTATTGACTATGGCGATTCCACCTTTTTTCAGGCCGCCAAAGACGTTAACGTCTTTAATTAGTGAACTGTCCTGGACAATTACATAGTCCGGCTCATAAACCTGGCTTCTCAGTCTGACTTTTTTGTCATTAAAACGGACAAAGGCCTGCACCGGTGCACCTCTTCTCTCAACACCAAATGCAGGGAATGCCTGTGAATATACATTGCTTTTGAAAGCAGCAACCGCAATAAGTTCTGCGGCAGTGACAGAGCCCTGACCGCCCCTTCCATGGATACGTAATTCTCTCAAAAAAATCCCCATTTAATCTTACATGATTATTAGTTATAAATTCTACAGATCAATATCAAGGCCGAGTATTGGTTTACCCTTTGTAAAGACGTTTTTTGCAATTTTTGCAAGACCACGGGATGCACACCACTCGTCATATACAGAAACTCCGCATGATAAGAGTGCTTCAACTTCAGGCGCGATAACAGGTGCTTTTGATCCGGCAAGGGCAACTGCTGCTTCGCGATTCAGAACTTTCATTGCGGCACATTCCATTGCAGTGAACATGGCAAGTGTTCTGTCCTGTAAATATTCCGGCATGGTTGAAGTGACGCCGGCTTTAAGAAATGCTTCATTTGCAGAGCACTCGCCCCAATCAATATGGCGTATTGCATCCACGTCAAGAGCACCGTGTTTTGTCCCCGGGGCAAAGATACAGGCGTCAAATGCACCCTGGATCTTCCCGTTTGATATGCTGAGAGTTACAGTATTTGAACTGACATCTGATACGATAAAATTCTCTCCCAGATCCTTACTGACTTCATAGGCGATGCCTATCTTCTCCGGACTTGTCTGGTGTGAGTATGCCTTAAACCTCGGATCTGTCGGTGAACCGCGGTGTATACCCGGTATAACCACAGCAGGAATGCCGCTTTTTTTCACTTCATCGTACACACGGGTGCCGCCGCCGATATGCTCTCCGGCCCCCTCGCGGGTAATAACACCCCTGCCATTGACTTTGCTGATATTTGTAATCTTAGTGATTCCGTCTCCCATAGAGTAGCAGATTGCAATCCCTTTGATATCATTCAGCGGGCAGAGCCTTTCAAGGTCACTATATATGAAATCCTTAGCATCTGTCCTTGATATTTTGAATTCATCTGATTCGCAGGCAAACCTCAGTGCGGTGGTTCCGTGATCTATGCCGATATACATTCTAACCTCTATATTATCAGTCATTTTGTAATACGGTTTTTGATTGTAGTGTCTGTGATGCGTCAGAGATAATAACAGCCTGAACAAAAACAATAATAGGTAATTTATGTTTTCTATTGTGACAGGCGGTGCAGGATTTATTGGCTCTCACCTTGTTGATGCTCTTGTAAAGAACGGAGATAGGGTTGTTGTAATTGATAACTTCAGTGCAGGTGATAAAAGAAATATTTCCACTCATATCAAAAACGGTGCAGTTGAGGTTGTTGAAGCAGACCTTCTGGATAACGGGTGGCAGCAGCACTTTTCAGGCTGTACACGTGTATATCACATCGCAGCAGACCCTGATGTGAGAGGCAGTGCGGTCTCACCTGTGAGAGTGTATGAGAACAATGTAAGGGCAACGGTCAATGTTCTTGAGGCGATGCGGGAGTATGGTGTTAAAGAGATTGTTTTCACTTCCACATCTACTGTATATGGAGAGGCAGAAGAGATCCCGACACCGGAAGACTATGCACCAATGGTCCCGATATCTGTATACGCTGCCAGCAAACTCGCTTCTGAAGTGATGATTGCATCATATGCGCATACATACGGGATGAAAGCATGGGTGTACAGGTTTGCAAATATAATCGGTGAACGCAGCAACCACGGAGTAATCTGGGATTTCATTCACAAACTGAAGGATAATCCGGGAGAACTTGAAATTCTCGGGGACGGGAAACAGAGCAAGTCATATTTTGATGTGACGTCCTGTGTAAATGCCGTTCTCTTTGCGTCAGATCACTCGGATGAGACGTTTAATGTATTTAATATCGGTTCAGAAGACTGGCTGGATGTAAAAACGCTTGCAGATATTGTTGTTGAGGAGATGGGCCTTTCCTCTGTGCAGTACAACTTCATGGGCGGAGACCGTGGCTGGGTGGGCGATGTGCCAAAGATGCAGCTTGGTGTTTTTAAACTAAAAGCACTTGGATGGAAACCTGATATTGGTTCTGTTGAGTCTGTCCGTCTTGCAGCACGGGCACTTTTAAAGTCGGTGTAAACTCCATGGATTTGTTCAACTCCATTCTTGTTCTTCTGCTCTCTGCGGCACCTTTTTTTGAGGCCCGGTACGCGATACCACTTGCAATAAATACACTCGGTTTTACACCACCCGAGGCGTTTGTACTGGGGTTTACCGGTAATATCATCCCTGTCATTGCACTCCTGTTACTACTTGAACCGGTATCTGAATGGCTGAGGGCCCGGTTTTTAGTTTTTGAGAAGTTCTTTACATGGTTGTTTGACAGGACAAGAAAGCACACTGAAAGATTTGAACAGTGGGGTTCACTGGCTTTGATTCCGTTTGTTGCAGTTCCCCTGCCTGTAACTGGTGCATGGACTGCCTGCGCAGCGGCGTTTGTGTTTGGTATTCGGTTTCGGTATGCCTTCACTGCGATTTTCTTTGGGATGATTATTGCTGCACTTTTAACAACACTTGGTGTTACAACTATGCAGGCACTGATTTCAATTTTGTGAGGAGATGAAAATGAAATATATTATAATACTCGGAGACGGGATGGCTGATGAGCCCCTTGATGAACTTGGCGGCAAAACCCCGCTTGAATATGCAAAGACCCCAAATATGGACCGCATAGCCCGTGAAGGGAGGACTGGGATGCTCAGAACGGTTCCTGAGGGTTTTGAACCAGGGAGTGATATTGCAAATCTCTCTGTTATGGGATATGACCCTGCAGAATGCTACACCGGGAGAGGGCCTCTTGAAGCGGTGAATATGGGTGTTGACCTAAAGGAAGATGATGTCGCCTACAGGTGCAATCTTGTCACAGTAAATAATGGTAAGATGGTGGACTTCAGCGCAGAACATATCTCAAGCAAAGAGAGTGCTCTCCTTTTTGCATCGCTAAATGAAGCTCTTCCTGACGTTGACTTCTATCCCGGTATCAGTTACCGAAACCTCCTTGTTGTTCACAGAGGTGCGGGTGCGGAGACAACGGCACCGCATGATATTGTGGATGGGGATATTTCCGGATACCTGCCATCCGGAGGGGACGCAAAACTTCTTCTGCATTGCATGGATGTGAGCAGACAGGTCTTTGCAGATCACCCGGTGAACAAAAAAAGGGTTGCCGAAGGAAAAAGGCAGGCTACCGGAATCTGGCCGTGGAGTGGCGGTACAAAACCTACCCTGCAGGATTTCAGGGAAAAATACGGGATTTCCGGTGGCATGATCTCTGCTGTTGATCTGTTAAACGGCATCGCATGTTGTGCAGGAATGGAAGTAATCACAGTCCCCGGCGCGACCGGGTATCTTGATACCGATTACGAGGCAAAGGCACGTTATGCCATAAATGCCTTAAAACATCTTGATTTTGTTTACATGCATGTCGAAGCACCCGACGAGGCAGGGCACCTTGGCAGTATTGAGGAGAAGGTCCGTGCAATAGAGCGGCTTGATGAAGTCATAGGGATTATCCTTGACAGGGTAGAGGGTATAATCGCGGTTTTGCCTGATCATCCGACACCTGTCCGGTTAAAGACGCACACGAGTGACCCTGTGCCGTTTGCAGTGCTGGGCAGGGGCAGGGATGATACCTGCGTATATTCGGAAAAAGAAGCTAAGAAAGGTTCTTTCGGTCTTATGGTGCCTGAAGAATTTGTGTCCATGTTGTTTGGTGGAGAATAAGTTTTCTGCTAAAATGTGAGTCTCATTTTCGTGCTAAATGAGGCCCCTTGTTTTTCATCAAAGAGCGCCTGAAGCGAATCTGTCATGCACGGTTCTTAGTGCATGTTTTAATAAAAGACGGTTTTGCCGGCATCAGATCCCTGCTTCATCACTAAAATCAGTGGGGGTAACTGTCATCATTTGCGCGGCAAAGCTTGCAGATACTATATATCATCTGCCAACAACCTTTGCATAATATCTTTGCTCTACACCTTCTTATACATAATGAGGCATCCGGTCTGCCATAAGGTGCCTGTCAAATCGGCTAATATGAGCCGCAATTATCAATATAATTATGTTGATTTGCGGACTCGGCATAATTAGTTTATTTACCCGGAAAGACCTGATTTGACGGGCTCATACAGGTGGGTCTGTGCGTACGCCGGGGATGGTCAGTAATGTCAGGTAATAGAAAACTCAGTATCGGGATTACAATCAATCTTGAAAATTATGAAAATCTGCGCCTTGAAATAGAGGGTGAAGTTGCAACAGAGAATGACGCCGATGAACTGGTCTCATATCTTGACGGTATTCTGTCGCGTCTGGGAAGAAATGATCCGGGAACCGCAGACCGTGTGGACAGTTACCGGCGCAGGGTACTTGAAATGCCCGCTGATTTTATTGTAGGTGGGCAGGAGTCTGTTTCGGTTGCTGGGGATACCAGTGGTGATGATATGCATGCACCATCAGGAGAACTCAAAGTGCCTGAAACTGAGTCGGTTTCTGGTGGGGCTGTAGCATATATAGCAGGTGCGGGAACTGCAGGAATTGCAGTAGTGTCAGAGGATCCCGAAGAGATAGTTCCTGACGTGTCAGAAATATCCAGAGAACCTGTTGTCGGTGTGGATCCGGGTCAGAGCGGGAATAAGGACAAAAAGAAGAGTAGTGAAGAGACATTTTCCTGCAGCAGTTGCGGTGTCATGATATCCGGTCCTGAAGAGCGGTTGAGTCAGTTATTTGTCGGGAGGCCGCTCTGCAAGAGATGTCTTAATGCTCTCCAGGAGTGAAAGATTATTCTCTGGATGATCTGATGATCCCCCGCTGAATCGAATCTGACGGTTATATATATATCCTGATTAAAATTTTTTGCTTATGAAAAAGAATCTGCTGATGTGGGATGAGACACTGTTTCGCGACCCCGACGTCTTTGAAATAGATTACATTCCCGAGCAGTTCAATTTCCGTGATACGCAGATGCAGAGTCTTGTATTTCAGGTGCGCCCGGGAATCAGGGGTGGACGTCCTCTCAATACTATCTGCAAAGGTCTGCCGGGCACGGGGAAGACTACCACAATAAGAAAACTTTTCAGTGAAATTGAGAATACAACGAAGAAACTTGTGCCGGTGTATATTAACTGTCAGATGGATAATACAAAATTTGCAATATTTTCCCAGATCTACAGGAAATTATCAGGGCACCTCCCTCCTGCATCCGGCACCTCTTTTAAACAGATATTAGACTCCGTTGCACGTATGGTTCTGGATGAAGGTATTGTTCTTCTGGTCTGCCTTGACGATGTCAATTATCTGCTCTATGATAAAGAAATTAATAATGTGCTTTATACACTGCTTCGTTCTCATGAATCTCACCCCGGTACGCGAATCAGTGTAATTGCCATAGTAAGTGACATGCAGGTGGATCTCTCCCGTGAGGTTGATTCACGTGTATATTCGGTTTTCAGACCGACTGATATTTATTTTAGCCCTTATACTGAGGATGAGGTTCGCAATATCCTCCATGAGCGTATTCTGCAGGGCCTCTACTCAGGTGTTGTAACAGAGAAGATGCTCGACATTGTAGTGGAGCAGACTATGAAGAGCGGAGACCTCCGTGTGGGTATTGATCTCTTAAAGAGGGCGGCGTTATATGCTGAAAATGATGCGAGGAAATACCTTAACAGGGATGATATCTGTCGCGCGTATGAGATTTCAAAATATCTGCATCTCACATTCACTGTCCGGACCCTGAAAGACGAGGAGAAGGCACTCCTGAAACATATTGCTGAGGTGGCTTTGGAGGGGCAGGAGATGACAACCGGCTCTGTTTTTAAATCTGCCAAAAAATCAATGAAAATCGGCTATACACGATATTACTGGATGATTAATAAGTTTGATGAAATGCGACTTATTAATCTCTATTATAAGGAAGGCAGGGGGAGATCACGCCTGATTTCACTGAGATACGATCCAGAGAGGGTTATTGAACTTATAGGCTAATTGTCGGGCCCGGGTTCATTTGAAAATCCTTATCTATCTTGTTTCATCATGTATGGAATAAGAGGTATACCTCATGATTAGCGTAAACGAACTTGCTCTGGATATTTTTGAAGAAATGGTAGAATATCCCGAGGACTATAATGTGGCGTTCCACCAGCTGGACAACGGCGCACGTATTATTGACTGTGGTGTTGAGACAAAGGGCGGTTATCTTGCAGGTAAGTGTTTTACAGAGATCTGTATGGGCGGTCTTGGTGAGATTAACTTCCGCATGGGTGAGATTATGGGCATTCCACTCTCATTTATTGAAGTCAGTACCGATTTCCCGTCAATTTCGTGTCTTGGCGCACAGAAAGCAGGATGGACTGTAAATGTCGGGAACTTCTTTGCAATGGGAAGCGGCCCTGCACGTGCTCTTTCCCTTATGCCAAAACACACCTACGAAGTAATTGACTACGAAGATGAGTGTGACTATGCGGTTATGGCACTTGAGAGTGATAAACTTCCAAGTGGTGAGGTTATGGAATATATTGCGGAGAAGTGCAATGTGGATGTAGCAAACGTATGTGCGGTTGTCGCACCTACAGCATCTATTGTCGGTTCCATTCAGGTTGCCGGACGCTGTGTTGAAACGGCTATTTATAAACTCAACGAACTTGGATTTGACACAAGAAAGATCCGGTCCGCAATCGGTACCGCACCCCTGCCACCGGTTAAGAAGGACTCCACCCAGGCTATGGGATGCACAAATGATGCAACCATCTACCATGGTCAGATATACCTGACAATGGATGCACCTGAGATCGTTGACTATCTTGATAAAATCCCGTCCAATACGTCTTCATCATATGGTGAACCGTTCTACGACACATTCAAGGCAGCAAACTTTGATTTCTACCAGATTGACACCTCGTTGTTCTCACCGGCAGAGGTTGTCATCAACGAACTTTCCGAGGGTGCCGTCTACCATGTCGGTGCAGTCAACCCCGAAGTCACCCTGAAGTCCTTCGGACTTCTCTAATCTAATACTTTTTTCAATTATCCGGGAACATCTCTCTCAGTTTCACGCTGAATTTCGGGACAATAACAACATCTTTAATAACCTCAAAGGAGACTTTAGTAGGCAATTACAGGGGCTTGTGGTCTAGCTGGTTATGACGTCGCCTTTACACGGCGAAGATCTTGAGTTCGAATCTCAACAGGCCCATCTGTTTTAGGGAATTACCATGAAAATGTGATCCACATTTTCATCAACAGTGTGTGAACACTTACGCGCCATGCACGTTTTTTCCGGATTTTGATCTTCACTTCTCAGTTATTTTTCAAGTGTGTTTTTCGACTTTACTTTCACCCCACACGGAGTGCATTGATATAATACAATGCTGACTTTATTTTCGGGTGGAGGACACCCGTATTCAAAACCTCCTTACAAGGGGAAAGCACCTGTTTTCAAATAATATTCCTCTTGTATTTCTTTTTCCCTGCATTCATCTGATCGCCTGTCTCCTGTCTCCTGTCTTCTTTTACCCGATCTGCCTTTTTTATTTTTTACTTTTTTATTTTTTCCAATACGAAAACGATTCAAACCTTCATGATTACAATTATTGAGGACGTTTACAGGATGGTTAACCTTGACAAACTGGAACTTGGAATACTTTTTCTATCAGTTATTGCCGGAGTATCGGGCGGTTCATATATCGGGGAATTCTTTGGTGATGAACTGATACGTCTTATTGCCATATTTTTCGCAACTATTGTTTCATATTTTATTATTGAGTATATCACAGGTTATTTTAGAATTCATGATCGGTTTGGGTGAACTAAGTCTCTGGATATAGTTTCTGGATGTAGTTGTTTCCTCAATAGTTATTGAGGTTAGTTATTGAGGTTAGTTATTGAGGTTAGTTATTGAGGTTAGTTATTGAGGTTAGTTATTGAGGTCTCGTGCATGACATTTTCTGCCAAAAACCTCAGGGCTTCGAAAGTTATTAAGCCAGGGGCAGGGTTACAAATTAATATGTGTGACCCCCGTGCATTTCTGGTTGGTGGCGACTGGCGGAAAAGTGATGAAATACTGGATGTAAAGTCACCATATAACAACGAAATAGTTTACAGGGTGTATCTTGCCGGTAAAGAAGATATTGAGGATGCTATAAGGGCCTCTGTCTCTGGTTTTAAAACTACAAAAACAGTGCCTACATACGAAAGGGTTTGCATACTCAAAAAAATGGTGGATATTATAAGAGAACGCGCTACAGAAATAGCTGAAACAATTGTAGACGAATGTGGAAAGACAATAACACTCGCAAAAGCGGAGGTTGAAAGAACCACCGGGACACTGGAGATCTCTGCGGAGGAGGCAAAGAGGATAAACGGCGGGATAATTTCTCTTGACTGGGCTGAGGCAGGTGCGGGACGGACAGGTTTTGTCCGCCGTTTTCCCATTGGCCCTGTCCTGTGTATAACCCCTTTTAACTTCCCGTTCAATCTGATCTCCCATAAAATAGGTCCGGCTATAGCCGCAGGAAACCCGGTAATAATAAAACCTGCATCAAAAACACCTGTTTCTGCTCTTATTTTAGGTGAAATCATGCTGGAAGCGGGCATGCCGCCTGAAGCAGTATCTGTTCTCCCCTGTCTGCCAAATCACGCAGAGATTCCTGTCAGGGACTCACGTATTGCATTCTTAAGTTTTACCGGCAGTCCTGCTGTCGGGTGGCACTTAAAAGAGATTGCCGGAAGGAAACGTGTTGCTCTCGAACTTGGCGGGAATGCAGCAACGATTGTACATAGCGATGCGAATTTAGAATATGCATCAGGGAGAATTGCAACAGGTGGTTTTTCAAACGCAGGTCAGGTATGTATTTCTGTGCAGCGTGTGCTTGTCCAGAGAACTGTGTATAATGAATTCCTCAATTCTCTTATTGCAAAGGTCAAAAACTTAAAGACAGGGGATCCCAGAGACCCCGGAACAGATGTCGGTCCGATGATATCAGAAAGAGCGGCAGAGGATGCGTTTGAAAAAGTTCAGGAAGCCGTAAATGCCGGGGCACATGTGGTTACAGGTGGGAAACAGTCAGGAACTATCTTTGAACCTACAATACTTGTGGATACCACCCCGGAAATGAGAGTGAATGCAACAGAAATGTTTGCTCCGGTGGTAACGGTATCGCCTTATAATGACTTGGAAGAAGCGCTTGCAGTTGCAAATAATTCTGAATTTGGTCTCCAGATGGGTCTCTTTACGGATAATATGACTAATATCATGAATGCATTTGAAGAGGCTGATGTCGGGGGACTAATAATAAACGATATCTCCACGTTCAGGATGGATCATATGCCGTACGGTGGTGCAAAGGGCTCAGGCACGGGCCGTGAGGGGCCAAGTTATGCGATTGAGGAGATGACAGAGATGAAACTGATGGTGCTTAATCTGAGTGAAAAGATGGATTGATTATTTGATTTACACAGGCTCTGCCAGAACGAGCACTTGTACCAACAGTACCCGAAGTTTCGCTTAACCTTTCCTTTTTTTCGCCTCATAGAAACTTTTGAAAAGTGCAAGGGTATCCGGTTTGTAAAAATTTGAATCCAGGAAATCCACAAACAGTTTAATCTGTTCAATAGTTTCGGAGTTTAATTCATGTTCCATAATACAGGCATCTTTGTCTGCAATCTCTTCCCTGACGCTGATGAGTATCAGAAATTTTTTCAGAGTATCATGGCGGTATTTTATTATTTTAGCAATTTCTTCGCCTTTTGGTTTTAAGGTCACGCCTTCATAGCGGCGGTAATTGATCAAACCCATATTATCCAGTTTCCGAAACATCTCAACAACACTTGGCGGGCTGATCCCAAGTTCCAGAGCAACATTCTTTGTTTTTGCGTATCCTTTTTCCAGACTGATATTGTAAATTGCTTCCAGATAGTCTTCTGCTTTCCTGCTGAGTTGTTTCACAGTATATTGTATGTGGGGATATTCAAAAAGAGTTTGGGTATCCTAATTTATTCATTCCCGTCTGCAAAACCCCAGTGATATACCAGTACAACTATTACAAGAGTAAAGGGCAACAGGAGAAGAGCGGGTGTGTATGGAGGGGCAAATTCTGATATAAATCCTGAAAACGAGTTAAAAAAATCCGGGCTGTCGCTTGCAGCTGGCACCGCGCCGCAGAAGATGGCAAGCAGGTCACAGCCTGCAAGAATCCAGACCAGTGCTGCACCGAGAAAAACCTTTGTAAACTGGTGAAGATTACTAATATCCTTAACACCGCTCAGCATGAACAATCCGCCAAACACCATTATGAGTCCGCCCCAGGCACCCCTGAAGAAGTCATCTGGGATAAAGAGCAGTCCGAACATGTACTTGGAGCCGGCGATAAATAACAGGATATCAGTGAGGCCGAAACCGGTTACGAGGATGCCTGTTATTCCGAAATATATTGATGCAAATTTATGTTCTGTAGTCATTTATGCCACCCCCAACAGGATGCCAATCCCGTGAATTATTCCACCGTAGATAAATACAACAATCATCAGGACAGCGACAGCTGCCAGTAATTCTTTCCAGCCCTCTTTAAACATCGCTACAAATGTTGCAACGCACGGGAAGTAAATTGTCACAAGGACAACTGCCGATATCATCTGGTAAGGAGTCATAGGGATGTTTGAAAGCTGGGCAACTGCAAGATCTTTTCGCAGAAATGCTGTGATTAACGGTCCTACAGTTTCTTTTGGGACACCAAACCACGTGACAAAAACCGGAGCGGTTACTTCAGACAGCCACTGAATGATGCCCCCAAGATACAGAAGGTTTACAAGGAATACACCCAGCAACACAAAAGGCACCGCATCAAAGAGGAAATTCCTGGTTTGCATCCACATCTTCTTTACTACATTTGACCTGACCGGTATGTGATAAGGCGGCACATCCACAAGGATTTCCGGGTTTTTTCCGGGAATTAGTTTGTTTAAGACAAATCCGAAGAGTGCATAGCCGATTATCAGGTAGATAAAGACAAACCCGATCGTCTCCGGGATGATTTCAAGCATTATACCGAGCTGTGCACCGCACGGGATAAAGAGAGCAATGAGAGTCATCATTATGAAGCGTTGTTTTCTCGTTTCAAGGATTCTTGTTGCGGTAATTGCAGGTACATTACATCCAAGACCAAGGATCGTCGGGATGATTGCATAACCGTGCAGCCCAATTCTGTGCATGAAAGTGTCTAAAAGGACTGCAAGGCGTGGCAGGTATCCACTGTCTTCCAGTACTGCCATTACAAAATAGAATACGAGAATAGCCGGGAATACTATTCCAAAGGCGACAAAAAGGCCTGATGTCAGAACACCAAACGCTTCAAAGCAAGTATCTGCATTTGGGTTCCCGACGAAGAGAAAATAAAGAATACTCTCCGGGTCCGGCCAGGCAGCCTGAACCCATGGCAAAAAGTGGTCGTCAAAGAGTTTGACCATGAAACCATCAGTAATGAGGGCTCCTGCCACTGATGTAAAAATACTCCAGAATCCAAATAAAACAGCTACTGCAACCGGGAGGCCTGTTAATGGTTTTACAGTCAGTTCGCCCAGAACGTCTGATAATTTTAGTTTGTACTTACCAAATTTTACAGTCTTAATGGCAATCTCATCAACTATCTCCCAGCGTTCGTCATGTGTGAGTTTCATCTGTTAAAAACCCCACATCTGGTGCAACTCCCGCATCCACTTATAACAGGTTCTTCGTCGCTTCCTTTAAGCCTGTTTTGTACCATTTCGATATTGACAACCTGTGCTTTTCTGATCGTTGCTATGAGTTCTTTTAAGCCTTCCCCGCTGATAGCAACTATCGGGACAACAGGGACACCCAGAATGCGCTGGAGTTCATAGATATCAATCTCAATATTTTTATCTCTCGCTGCATCCATCATATTCACAGCAACCAGGACAGGCAGACCCAGTTCTATTATTTCAAGGGTCAGATACAGGCCACGTTCGATTTTGGTGGCATCAAGGACGATGATAGCTGTTGCATCTTTATGCTCTCTGAGCATTTTTATTGCGACATCCTCTGCTATATCCCTCGCTTCAAGGGAGTACGTACCGGGCACATCAATTATATTGTATTCAGTTCCTTCGTCAATAAGAGAACCTCTTGTGAAGTCCACAGTTGTCCCCTGATAGTTTGAAACTACCGCGTCACCGCCTGTCAGGCGGTTGAAAAGAGCGCTTTTTCCGACATTCGGGTTTCCAACCATAAGGATTTTATTATTATTATTATTACTATTATTACTATTATTACTATTATTACTCTCTGTTTTTTCAGCCATACCGTGATCTCCGTATTTGTATTCCCACGTTAATCCGGTTAATTTCCGGGGTTTTTCTCTTCAATGTCAATTATTATTTCATCTGCGATTTCAAGACCTATTGCGATCTCGACTTCGTCATTTCCACTGAGAATAACAACAGGCCCTTTTATTGGCTGTTTTGTGACCATTTTGACCTGTTTGCCTACCCGAATTCCCATGCATCCCAGTTCATGACGAAATTTTCTGATCTCTTTTACATGCCCTGTTGAACCAAATTCAAGCTTAGATAGCGTAATTCGCATTTTTATACCTTTGCTACCCTGATTTTCTCTGCCATTCCTCTGCCTATTGCAAGGGTTGACCCTTTTATTTCAATAAGAACTGGTCCCCTTTCACCAGATATCATCCTGAAAACACCCCCTTCGGACAGGCCACGCAGATATAATGTCTGTTTTACCTGCTCACCGCCTTCAATGGCAATAACGCGTGCACGTTCGTTTGTTTTTAATCTGGTCAGAATCATGCTGTTGAATATATAGTATATTTTTAGGAACACATCAATAAGAGCCTAACAATGTTTGGTTATTTGCATTTCCCCTAATTTTTTGGAGTATATTTTGGAATATATTTTAGAATATATTTCCGAGTGAATTTTATGGATATTTTGCAAGTTGAAAAATAAAAGAGCCTGTGTTTTAGATGATCACATATATTTCTAATCAGGATAAATTAATAATCAGATAAATTAATCGGTTGAAAAATGAATAATCCTGACTATACAAATGAGCGTGCTCTTCTGATTAAAAGGGCTGAGGCAGGAATTGCAGAAGAATTGTCTGAACAGTCCAGACTTGAAATGTTCGGTGAAAAAATCCGGTATACAGGAGTAATAATTCTGATTGCTCTTCTGGTCAATGTTTATTTTTATACAATCACACCTGACTATATCATAGGCTGGGTTATTTCCACATTTGTTCTCCTGATGGTAAACCCGTTTATTCTGATGCTCCCGACAACTAACAGGAATAAGAAGGTAAAAGCCGGGGATGGTAGTACAGTTCCGGATGTGGCTGGTCTTCTCAGGGATATCAGTAGTAGTGCCGGAAGTCTCAGGAGCAGAAAACAGGTTATCAGTGAAGTGCTCTGGAATGCATTTTTCATAAACTGTCAGCCTCTTGTACTGGGTTTTGGCCTGATATTCTCGATTAATATAATTTTTGCACTAATTGGTGCATTTGTGACCGGGGTCTTTGCAGTTCAAAGTGCAGGAATTATTATATTCCAGTCAGTAATGATCATTGTATTTTATGCAGGTATTGAATATCTAAAGCCATATTCATCAGGTTTTTTTAATTCAATTCTTGGAGTGCATATAAATGCCCGTGAAAAGATTCGGTCCGGCTGGCGTCAGGGAATTAAATTCATTCTTATTGTGGCCCTTCTTGCTGCCATCAGCGGTATTATCCTGTTTTCAGCACTTCTCCTTCCGGGGAAGTCTCTTGGCGCAATCTTTACAATTGATCACATAAAACTCGGATGGAGCATATTCCCGCTCCTCGTAATATTCATCTCACAGGTATTGTTTGTCAGATACCTGCAGGGCACTTCCAGCAAAAATCTGATGATTGAACTGACGGGTAAGAGACTTGAGATATTAAAAGACAATATCCTCCCAACTCTCCTGTCCATGCCCGAGAGTCCCGACACCCAAAATGGCGAAGAATGTGATGCTCTGTTTTTCAGGCTGAAATCACTTGAAGTTCTTCTGTTAAAGATGGAGATATACAAAAACAGTTATCAGGATCTGTTTGGTTTTTTCCCGGTCTATTTTATTGTCCCTGACCTGCAGTTGTTCTTTAAAAAACGAGCATGAAGCATAGACTTCAGGCACAGTTTTGATGAAAGTAGCACTTGTCCCACTTTCATGTGAAGTTTGTGTTTAGACTACTATAATAACCTGCAACTATTCTCCAATATCTTTGATGCAGGGCAGAGTGTTGTTTTACATATCTTTATCTAACAGTTTCTCATATATTTCCTATAAGCTATGTATCCTGACAAGTATCCAACAGCAACAGTTCGGGGAAAACAGATTCCATATGACCCTGAACAGTTGAGAAGAATCAGGGAGCACCCCTGTTACAGCGAAAAGGCATGTCATACATTTGGCAGGTGTCATCTGCCTGTTGCGCCACTGTGTAATATGCAGTGCAATTACTGTATACGGGACTTTGACTGTGTCAACGAGAGCCGCCCGGGTGTCTGCAGTCGTGTGCTCTCCCCATCAGAAGCAATTGAACTGGTGAGAAAAGTCATTGCTAAATTCTCATATGTAAAAGTAATTGGAATTGCCGGTCCCGGAGAACCACTTGCAAATGAGGAGACTTTTGAAACACTCAGACTTCTTAAGGAAGAGTTCCCGACACCCATCAAGTGTTTAAGCACAAATGGTCTCGTCCTTCCGGAAAAAATTGACCTGCTGCATAAATATGATGTTGGAAATCTTACTGTCACCATAAATGCAGTTGACCCTGCGATTGGTGAGAAAATATATTCCTTTGTTGAATGGGAGGGTGAAAAACTCCACGGACGCAAGGCTGCTGAAAAACTTCTCTCACAACAGCTCAAAGGTATTGAAATGGCTGTTGAGAAGAAAGTGCTTATAAAGGTGAATGCAGTGTTTATTCCGGGGATCAATGATCATCATATCGTTGATATTGCTAAAAAAGTCGGTGAACTGGGTGCATATACATTCAACCTGATTCCGGTAATTCCACAGTATAAATTTGAACACATCATTCCTCCGACTCCTGATGAAAAGGTAAAGATGCAGGATCTATGTGCCCCATATATCAGACAGATGCGCCACTGCCAGCGATGCAGAGCAGATGCAATCGGGTTACTGGGTAAGGATGAGCAGAGTAAAATCTATAATGAAGATTTATAGTAACTGGTCAGGTCCCCTATAAATAATCTTATAGTTCTGACCATATTCAAGAACTCCATTTTTTAAAAATAAGCTCAGTAAATCTCCAGATCTAAATAATATTGGAGATAATAAGTTATCCGGTTAGTGAATTATGGAATACGATGAGCTATGCAAGCGTCTTGAAAACGATCCAGAAGTATTTGCTTTCGTAAACCATTTACACTCAGAAAAAAATGAACATAAACGTCAACAGGATATTGCAGATGCAGAATCTTCACTCAAAATAACTTCACTTGAAGCTTGTATTGTTGAGCTTAAACGTCAACAGGATATTGCAGATGCAGAATCTTCACTCAAAATAATTTCACTTGAAGTTTGTATTGTTGAGCTTAAACGTCAACAGGATATTGCAGATGCAGAATCTTCACTCAAAATAACTTCACTTGAAGCTTGTTGCACATGATATCCGGAGAGTTGGATACCTTGAGATCATCGAAGGTATAATACCTCATTGGCCACGGGAAGGGACATAAGCGAATTTTGTCCTAAGGCCTGTGGTTCTGCCAGAATATTTTGAGTCTGTCAAATAGGATCAGATGATTTGACAGACTCTCCATTATAACCTGTACACCCCGAAATAATAATAATAATTTATCAGTAGCGAAACCAGACATTATAATAATGAAAAGTAAAGGATCACAAAAAAAGAAGGGAGACTGGACGAAGAAATTCACACAATTCTTCATCCTCTTTGTTCTTGCTGCCTGTGTTCTGGGTTTTACACTCAATATGGCATTTTTCACAGGAATTAAGAGTGCACAGCCAGGTTCATTGGTTACAATAGATTATGCAATATATACACCCGACGGCATACCTGTTCTGACATCTGACCAGAATATTCTCCAGGCTGCCTATCAGCAGGGAATTCCTGTTGTCCTGGCACAGCCAATGTCCATTGAAGTTGCAAGTCAACAGGAAAACAGCATAACCGATATTGAGGGATATGATTATCAGGGCGGAACAGTACACTTTGCGCTGTTTTCAAGTGAACTTAATGCCATCAGTGACAGCCTGGATGGTCTTCGGAACAATGATATAGAATCAGTACAGTTTACTGATGACCTTGTAATGACAAGATCTATTGAAGATTTTGAAAAATCCGGGTTTAATGTAACGGCTATCTCTGTTGGATCACTGATCAGTCTTGGATTCACTGAAACCACCTATATACCTGTAGGCAACAGTACACCTGTAATCCCAATCAGATGGGTAAAAGTCATAGATAAGACTGATAATAATATTACAGTGAGATATAACTATGGTTCAGCAGATATCACAGTCAGGGAAATTCACTGAAAAACAGGCAACAGGCCCGGAAATGTCAGTCACAGAGAGTTGAGCCTGTCCAGTCAACAGAGTTGTATATAAAACTAATCTGCCCGTCGAAAACCAAACTTCCAGAAATGTTTGGTTTTCTTCTTATACAGGTTGTGACACAATGCTTGATTTTCAAAATAAGAAGCCTGATCTGAGCTTCTTTCTGAGATGATGTTAAATAGTATAACTTTGGTGGCACAGTTCCGGCATAGCCTGTATAATCGCCAGACATAAGAATTAATGATTCCTTAATTTATGTACCTATGATAATTCCACTTGTAATTTCATCTATCGTGATAGGAATCACTCTTGGATATGCTTCATTACTTGATATCAGGGAGCGCCGGGTACCATTTAGAACATGGTACCCTATGCTTGCTATCTCAGTACCAATGGCACTCTGGACATATGTCCTTCTTCTCACAGCAGATCTTAGATTTGCATTTGGTTACATCCTTCTTGTGCTGATGTTCACCAGTTTGTTTTATACTTCTTCTGCATATCTTCACCTGTTTGGGGGGGCGGATGCATGGGCATTGATATTTATTACCATATGTGTACCTGTTTTTCCCATACAGCCAGTCTTTGGTTATCCGATTCTTGATTTTTTTCCGTTTACAGTCCTTATTAATGCGGTTATTTTGAATCTTATTGTACCTCTGGCCATTTTTGTCATAAATGTCATGAAAGGAAACCGTGGTCCGCTGAAATATATGCTGATTGGTTTTCCTGTGGATGGCAGACAGATAGAGGAATATTTTGGTTTTGTGATGGAAGAGTTATATGAAGTGGACGGGGTAATTGAAAGGCGTTTCATTGGTTTTGGAGCATCTATAAAAAGAATGATCTCCGGCAAAAGAAGGATGTATACGCAGGATTTGAAGAAATATCCCGAGGAGTATGCTGAAGAATTATCATTATACAGGAGAGCAGGTGAGGTCTGGATCTCATATGGCGTTCCCTTTATAATCCCCATTACAGCTGGTTTTGTTACAGCTATTTTCGTGGGGGATTTATTGTATATAATAATGGAGATAATTTGTAGTTGAGAGTCATTGTTAGTAGTAAACAGTGATTATTTGTGGTGTGATATGAAACTGAATTATGATGCGAATGGTTTGATTCCTGTCATTGCGCAGGATGCGGAGACAAAGGAGATTCTTATGCTTGCATATGCAAACGAAGAAGCCGTATTACTAACCCGGAGTTCTGGTTATGCGCATTATTACTCAAGAAGCCGGCGCAAACTCTGGAAAAAAGGTGAGAAAAGCGGTCATACTCAGAAGATTGTCCGCATTCTTGTTGATTGCGATGAGGATACACTTGTGTATCTGGTAATTCCGAAAGGTGCTTCCTGCCATATGGGTTATCAGAATTGCTTTTATCGTACAATTGACGGTGAAATAGTTGTTGAAAAAATATTTGATCCCGATGAGGTATATGCTAATTAGGGATCAGTTACATTTAATTATATGGTGATTTTTTTATG
Source organism: Methanobacteriota archaeon (assembly GCA_034659935.1). GTDB lineage: Archaea > Halobacteriota > Methanomicrobia > Methanomicrobiales > Methanomicrobiaceae > DAOVRB01. Next base: position 22,156 of record JAYEIC010000074.1, read on the forward strand.
ATACTGGTACCAGATACAAGCGTCGTTATTGATAGACGCATCAGTACAATGATAAAAAAGGGTGAATATAGCGGAGCTACAATAATCATACCCGAAGCTGTCATTGCAGAACTTGAATCCCAGGCCAATCGTGGGAGGGAAATTGGTTTAAGCGGTTTGAGCGAACTTCAGGAACTCTCAAAGATGGACAGGGAAGGAATAATTGATCTTAAATATGTAGGGGCCCGGCCAACTCTTGATCAGGTGAGGCTGGCAAAGGGTGGTGAGATTGATGCGCTCATTCGCAATGTTGCTCTTGAATATGAAGATGTGCAGTTCATAACAAGTGATATTATTCAGGCTGAGGTTGCAAAGGCAAAAGGTCTGGATGTCCTGTACCTTAAACCACAGATTGGTGAATTTTTGCCTCTATATATTGATAATTTCTTTGATGAAGCCACAAGCGCAGTATATCTTAAAGAGGGGGTACCTCCTGTTGCAAAGAAAGGAACATTTGATGAAATGCGTCTTGTTACACTCCGTGACGCACCTCTTTGTGAATCTGAGCTCAGACAAATGGCGCAGGAGACCATTGAAAGGGCAAAAAAGGATCCTGATGGTTTTATTGAACTTGAAAAACGGGGTATAACTGTAGTTCAGATAGGTTCACTACGAATTTCAATTGCAAAACGGCCTTTTTCGGATGGGATGGAAATAACGGCGGTAAGGTCTGTTATTGACCTGAGCCTTGATGATTATAAACTGTCTGCTGTCATTAAAAAACGTCTTATGGGGGACAAACGTGGGCTTTTAATTGCAGGAGCGCCCGGAACCGGGAAAACAACACTTGCCCAGAGTATAGCAATATTCCTTGCAGATCATAATTTTCAGGTAAAAACTATGGAAGCACCGCGTGATTTGCAGGTGCCTGATCACATTACACAGTATACTTCACTTGAGGGAAGTATGGAGCAGACTGCTGAAGTTCTTCTGCTGATTCGCCCGGACTTTGTTATATTTGATGAAATCCGAAAGAGTGATGATTTCCGTATTTTTGCCGATATGCGTCTTGCCGGAGTTGGTATGGTGGGTACAATCCATGCAATCCATGTACAGGATGCAATACAGCGTTTCCTTGAACGTGTTGGTTATGGGCTTCTCCCACAGGTGATTAATACAATAATTTTCATAGATCGCGGCGTAATCTCAAAGATATATGATCTTGGTTTTACCATTAAAGTGCCTGAGGGTATACCTGCTGAGATCTCTGCCAGACCTGTACTCACAGTCAAAAATAATCTGACTGGTGATGTGGAATTTGAAGCCTTCAGGTATGAAGGAGAGACAATAATCCTGCCTACTTCTCATGAAGTAGAATCTCCTGAGGAGGAACCTGTAGAAAGTGATGAAAAAATCTCATGGAAACTTGCGGAACATGAAATTCAGCGTGAAATTGGAAGATTTACTGATAGTTATGTTGAGGTAATCATGCAGAGTGATAACAAGGCTGTTGTTTATATTGATGATAAAGATGTGCCGGCTGCGATTGGCAAAGGTGGTAAGAATGTCGCAGGGATTGTTAACAAGCTTAGTATTGGTATTGACATTCGTCCAAGAAGTGAATCTGTAACAGAAGTCCAGGAATCTGTGGTCTCTGAAGTTTCTGATTTAGAACCTCTCTCAAATTCTGAATTAAAACCAGAATCCAAATTCAGATCTGTCCGGTCTGAAATGGAGGGTGTAGAGATCCGGGTGGACAAAAAGAATCTCATAATTATCTCTCCTAAAGAGAGTGGAAAGATTGTTGATGTTTTCGGTGGTAAAGAGTATCTGTTTACTGCAACTGTAAATGAAAATGGCGAGATTCAGATGTCCAAGAACAGCGGTATTGCTGAGGAAATTATCCGCCGTTATAATGAAGGTGAGGCAATCAGTCTGAAATCTGTATGAATAACCGTAATTTCAGGTGAATAAATATATGAGTATATCTGATATCCGGAAATATGAAGAAAAATATTGCGAAGAATGGAAGCATAGCTTTGAAGCAGACCCTGCAGGGAATGAAAAGTTTTACCTGAATGTAGCCTATCCTTACCCCAGTGGTGCAATGCACGTAGGACATGGCAGAACATATATTGTTCCAGATGTAATTGCAAGATTCTGGAGAATGAAAGGAAAACAGGTACTGTACCCAATGGCATTCCATGTAACCGGTACACCTGTAATAGGTATATCGAAGAGGATTGCCTCCAAGGACGAGACTGCGATAAAATTATATCGCGACCTGTACCGTGTGCCGGAAGATGTCCTTGATAAATTTGTGGATCCGATGGAGATTGTCCGTTACTTTAGTGGTGAATATGAGCGTGTTATGCGAAGGTGTGGCCTTTCCATTGACTGGAGGAGACGTTTTACCACTATACTTCCACAATATTCAAAGTTTATTGAATGGCAGTACACTCACCTGATGGAGGATAAACATGTGGTCCGGGGAGCACACCCGGTTAAATACTGTCTCCAGTGTGACAATCCTGTTGGTGATCATGATCTGCTGGAAGGAGAGAAGTCCGGGATCACCAGTTTTGTCCTGATCATATTCTCGTGGCAGGACTACAAAATACCATGTGCAACCTTAAGGCCTGAGACAACATACGGAGTTACCAATCTCTGGATAAATCCAGATATTAACTATGTAAAAGTTGTTGTTGACGGGCAGAAATGGATTCTCTCCCGCGAAGCTGCGGACAAGATCAGCCTTCAGGATCATGAACTGGAAATAACCGGTGAAATTGCAGGCACCAGTCTTGTTGACGAGATAGTTTCACACCCGTTTTGTGGTGACATCCCGATTCTGCCTGCTACATTTGTTGATCCTGATATGGCGTCAGGTATTGTCATGAGTGTGCCTGCTCATGCGCCATACGATTACATTGCTCTTCGTGATTTGCAGAATGAGGGGAAGTATACTGAAATTAAACCTGTACCCTTAATCTCCGTTGATGGTTACGGGGAGTGTCCTGCAGTGGATGCAGTTGAAAAGTCCGCCATTAAAAATCAGAATGATCCTGCAATTGAGGTTTTGACACAGGATATCTACAGTGCTGAGTTTTCAAAAGGGCGCATGCTTCCGCAATATGGTGGTAAGCCTGTTAAGATTGCAAGGGAGGAATTCTCAACAATCATGTCTGAGCAGTTTGGCTCTGTGTTGATGTACGACTTTGATAACAGGAATGTGGTCTGCCGTTGTGGTAACCGTGTATATGTACGCATTCTTCAGGATCAGTGGTTCCTGCAGTATAGTGACCCGGACTGGAAAGAGGCAGTTCACAGGCAGATTGAAGATATCAGCATTGTGCCGCATGAGGTTCGTGCAGAGTTTGACAGGACAGTTGACTGGTTGAATGACTGGGCATGCACCCGCCGTGTCGGCCTTGGGACAAAGCTTCCGTGGGATAAGGAATGGCTGGTTGAGCCTCTTTCAGATTCAACAATATATATGGCGTATTATACGATTGCCCACAAACTCAGGGATATTGATCCTGAAAAGCTTACTGTGGAAGTATTTGATTATGTATTCTGTGGGGAGGGGTCTCCTGATACACTTCCGCGGCAAACGCTGGATGACCTCCGGAATGAATTCCTTTACTGGTATCCATATGATTACAGATTCTCGGCAAAAGACCTGATTTCAAATCACCTGACATTCCAGCTCTTCCACCACCAGGCACTATTCCAAAAGGCTCTCCAGCCAAAGGGTATGGTAATTTTTGGCATGGGTCTCTTAGAAGGTGCAAAAATGTCCTCGTCAAAGGGTAATGTCGTTCTTCTTGAAGATGCGATAGATAAATTCGGTGCAGATACTGTCAGGATGTTCCTTGTGGGGAGTGCTGAGCCATGGCAGGACTTTGACTGGAGAAATGAACTGGTATTATCATCCAGGAAGCAGATAGAACGTTTCTGGAAGGCTGTTCATGAAGGGATGGAAATAGTGGCAGAGGGCTCGTATCTTATAGACAAATGGCTTTTAAGCAGGCTACAGCAACATATAATTAATACAACTGACGCACTGGAATTGTTCCAGACCCGGCAGGCTCTTCAGGAGGCTTATTTTGGCATTGAATCTGATCTGAAGTGGTACCGTCGCCGTCTTCCCGAAGGGGTGCGTGGTTCATCCGTATTGAATGATCTCAGCACTACATGGATGAGACTTCTTGCACCGTTCATTCCGTTTACCTGTGAAAACCTCTGGAAAGAGTTTGGAAGTGGGGGCGGAGTTGCATTTGCAGAGTGGCCAAAAGCTGATTTGGCACGAATTGATGAACCAGCAGAACTGGCAGAAGAACTTCTGGTCAGGACAGTTGAGGATATTGAATCTATCATGAAACTTATCCAGATTGAACCTGAGAATCTGACTTTGTTTATCGCACCTGAGTGGAAAAAAAAGGTGTTTGACACAGTTGCGACATCAACTGACAGGAAAGGGGTGATGGGTGAGATTATGAAGGATGAGGAGATGCGAAAGCACGGGAAGGCGACATCTGTTACTGTAAAACAGGTAACAAATCTTATTCATCGTCTGCCGCCGGCTATTGCTGAGCAGCTTGTTAACTCAGAACAGGATGAAGTTTTGGTGTTTGAATCTGCAAAAGATTTCCTGAAACGTGAGTTTGGGCTTGAAGTCGCTATTGTTCAGGCAGATAAAAGCAGTCATCCAAAGGCAGGAGCGGCACTTCCATTCAAACCGGCAATTGTAATCAGTTGAAAAATTAAAAAAGGAACCTAAAAATTATTTTTTTGCCGCGGCCTTCAGTTTTTTACTCCGTTCTTTTGAATTGTAACCTGTTACATATTCCAGATACTTGTTGTAACACTTAGTTGTATCAATTACAATTTTATTTGCTTCTTCTTCAGTGTGTTTATCAAAAAGAGTGATATCAGAGCTGGACTCAACTGCGAGTTTCTTTCCTTTTTCCCCAAGGAATACTTCCAGATTTGTGAATGAACCATAGCTTAGTGAATAATGTCCGTTTGACTCTGATGGTTTAACCCCAAAAAATTTTTCAAGTCCGTCAACCATCCGCTCTTCAAATTCTTTTGTGAATCCTCTTTTTATCGGATATTCCTGCATAATCTTATCTATTGTTTCTCTGTGTTAATCATCCTTTTTCCTTAACTGGTAGTTAATTTTTAATGTAGTGTCGAATATATTTGTAATATATTATGTGGTGCCTGCTACCAGAACGCCTGTGAGGAAAAATGATTAAAATTCTTGCTGTTGATGATGACCGGATATTACTGGAAGTGCTAAAATCTGCCCTTGAAATAGTTAGGGATATAGAAGTGGATACTGCAACTTCGGCAGGAGAGGCATTGGAATATCTCAGATCATCTGATTATGATGCCATAATATCAGATTACCTGATGCCCGATATGGACGGCATAATATTTCTGAAAAAAGTTCGCATCTCCTACCCGAATCTTTCTTTTATTATTTTTACCGGTAAAGGTGAGGAGGATGTCGTAATTGAAGCCCTGAAACACAATGCAGATCTTTATATAAAAAAAGAGGTGGATGTTGATTTTTTTGAAATATCAAACCAGATTCGTGAGGTTGTTAAGTTAAAACGTGTTGATTCTGCCTTAAATGAGATTAACGACCGGTTTCGTATAATTTTTGAAGCTGCATCTGATGCAATTATCCTGATCGATGAGGATGGTTATATCATGCTGTGGAATCCGGCTGCAGAAAAGATGTTCGGTTATTATGCCGAAGTGGCGATAGGAGAACGTGTTGAGGACCTGATATTTCCTGAGAGTGCCCAATTTTTATACAGCAGGATTTGTCAGGAAATTTGCAGTTTTTCCGGGGATGATATACCTGGCAGGACTTTTGAAGTTATTGCAAGAAGAAATAATAGTGGTAATCCTGAAGAATTCCCCGTAGAGATATCTTTATCTGTTTCATTATTGAACAGGAAGATGTATCTGATTGCGATAATCCGGGATCGCACAGATATTGATTCTTCTCTGCGTTTATCTCCGGTTTTGGATAGGAATCACAGAACTGGGGGTGCACTTGTTCATTCTGATTCTTTGGGTAATTTAAATTATGATCGCTCTCAATATGGACAGGTTTCGATCTGGAACCGGAATCAGAAACTGAACCAGAAGATGATTCACTGGATAATTCAGGAGAAGGGAAGTGGTGTGTCATCTTCTGTAATTGCTAAGGCTGCAGGGGTGTCAAAGCGACGTGTTGAACAGATCTGGAAACAGTTTCGTGATACCGGAGAAGAACCTGTAATTGGTAAAAAAACCGGGCGCCCGGAAAAACCACCTGACCCTGGTGAGATGGAGATTGTCAGGAAGGCATATCTTCAGCATAAGATGAGTGCAAAAAAGCTGGAATCATTTATTCTGGCTGAATATAATATTAATATTCCGTATAAGAGAATTCAGAAATATCTTCTTCGTCTGGGCATGATAGAGAATAATTCAAAGTGATTTATCCGGAGTGACTTTGTAATTTCCACTCTGTCCCTTTTATCCTGGCAAAATAATTATTTTTGGAATAAACTTTTCTATGATTATAATGTAAGAGTAGAATTAGAATAAAGAGGTTTTCAATGAGTGGGATAAAAATTATTTCAAAACCTTTGTCTGGTGAAAATACAGTGATTATTGGTTTTCCCGGTAGTGGTCTTGTTGGCAGTATTGCTCTCCAGTACCTTGTGGAACAGATGGAATTTGAACATATTGGTAATGTTACCAGCAAATATTTTCCCCCTATGGCAATGATGCTGAATGGGATTGTGAATGCCCCTGTTCGCTTTTATCAAAAGGATTCCTATCTGGTGATTGTGGCTGATGTTCCAATTCATCCTATGATCTGTTATGAAGTGGCAGATGGTATTTTAGAATGGGTCAGTCAGTTTAAAGTAAAGGAAATTGTTAGTATTGCAGGAATGATTACCAATATGCCGGAAAAAAGAGTTTTTGGTGTATCTACCAATGAAAAATCACTAAAGGGTATTGAAGGTAAGGCGTTGATTCTTCCAATGGGCAGCCTATCCGGGATTCCCGGGAGCATCCTGACTGAATGTAAGGTCCGGGAAATCCCGGCAATAGGTCTCCTTGGTGAAACTATACAATCTCCTGACCCGCGTGCTGCAGCTTCTGTTATTGGGGTACTTAACAAAATTTATGGATTTGATGTTGATGTCTCACCACTTCTTGAACAGGCGACAGAGATTGAAGCAACAATGCAGAAAATGGCAGAGCAGGTGGAGCAGACTGAACAACCTGTGAAAAAAGATTATCTTCCTATGTATGGGTGATATCATGAAGTGTGCTGCATTAACCGGGATTTCGCCATCTATAATAAACGAGCTCAAAAAAGGAAAACCCAGAACACTGGAGTTGCAAAGTGCGCATAATATTATTTCGCTTATGGATGTAAATCCGGGGGATTGTATATTTATTACAAGTGTTGATCTTGATGATCTGACAATCGGGGATAGTGGAATCATGGTCAATGTTGAGTCTATTACTATCACTATGAAGAGGATAATGGAATATGTCCATCCTTTCCACTATGAGGAGAGAGAACGGATGTCAGCCCGTATAAAATTAAAATATCAGGGTACGACAATTGCAAAAAATGTTGAGGGTATAGAATGGAGCAGACCAACGTATGTAGATATTATTATGTCATCCTGCTATAATGCAGGATAATATTTTCCGGATAACTTTTTTTTCATTGTTTAGTATAAATGTCAAAATTCTAAATTGACTTTTATCGCTTTTTGTGTGGTGGCCCCGGGCCATCATGTGCGTTTGCCATGAAAATAAGACTCACATTTAGCATTAAAGTGGCACTTGCCACTTTCAGCAAAGAGTGCGTGACACAACGTGAGTCATCCACGTTTTCATTAAACAGTGCCTGAATGCTTACGCGTCATGCACGTTTTCTCAAAGGATTTAATACCTGTTAATGCTAATATATTAAGGCACAGCTTAGTTGGGTCTGTGGCTTAGCCAGGACATAGCGCCGGGCTTCTAACCCGGATGTCGGGGGTTCGAATCCCTCCAGATCCGTGCATTATTTTTTGCGTAATATCTTTAATAATTTACAATCTCTCGGTTATAATCTCTCTCAGGATTTTTCCAGATAGATGAACTGCGCCATTTTGTCATTGAAAACGTGTTTTAGGGTCTGTTAGTGTATATAGTGTCTGTTTGATATCAAAACCCGGGCCGGGATTGTAACAATAAATATGAATTGATTGCCTGATAACAGACGATACATAAAACGATCACAAATATGTGATGGGACTGGATGTACCACTTCAGGATCAAAACAGGGTAATCCCTGCCATTTCACTGGCGTCTGTTGACTGCGATAAAAAAAAATCAGATGTGGTGTTTGTGAATTCTTATCCGGATTTAGGATTACAATTGCAATTCTCATGCAAACCCGGATAATACAATTACAATACTTTTGTTCCGGGAGCTACATTGCGCTTAGGGACAAGCAGGGATGCTTCTTCGCCGGCAGCAAGGATCATGCCATTACTCTCAACCCCAAAGAGTTTTGCAGGCTTTAAGTTTGTGACCATGGTGACATTCATACCAACAAGCTCTTTTGGTTCGTAGAACTGTGCGATACCACTGACTACCTGCCGTTGTTCATCACCTAAGTCAACCTGGATTTTTAAGAGTTTTTTAGACCCTTTGATGGGTTCTGCGGAAATTATTTTTGCAATTCTGAGTTCTGTGTTTGCAAATTCATCGATTGTAATCTGGCTGGTGACATCTTCTGCTATCTGTTCTGTTGCTTCTTCTTTCATTTTTGCGTCCTTTACTCTCATATTTAATACTGCTTCAAGTTCTTCAATTTTTTCATCTTCAAGTTTTTCAAACAGTATCTTTGGTTTAGGGAGTTCCTGGCTGGTAAAGCCCCCGGTTGCCTCTGTGAGGTTATGCTCCTCTATACTGTCTGTAAACCCGAGCATACTCCATGCTTCCTGCGCTTTCGTTGGAATTATCGGTTCAAAGAGCAGACTTAATGCTTTGGCGATCTGGAGACAGTTCCTGATTACTTTTTTTGCGGCTGTGGGATCCTCTTTTATCAGTTTCCAGGGAGCGTTATTCTGGATATATGTGTTGCCGAACGATGCCAGTGCCATTGTGGCGTCAACTGCATTTTTAAATTCATAATGTCTTACAGCAGTGTCTACAGTACCTAATGTCTTTTTTATTTCATCAAGGGTTTCCGGGTCAGTATCATAGTCCGGGATACCACCGAGTTTGTTGGTTGCAAAGTGGAGTGTCCGGTACAGGAAGTTTCCAAACGTATCTACAAGTTCGTTGTTTACCCTTGCCTGGAACACTTTCCATGAGAAGTTCAGTTCTTTTGTATGGCTTGTATATGAAAGCAGGTAGTAACGCAGGTAATCTGCCGGCAGACCCAAGTCGAGATAGTCTTCATTAGTCCAGACCACATAACCTCTGCTCTTTGAGAAAGTTTTGTCATCGATCTTCACCATCCCACTTGCGACAATGGCAGACGGGTCACTGTAACCTGCTCCTTTCAGGATTGCAGGCCAGAAAAGACAGTGGTGGTATATAATATCCTGTCCTATGAAATGGATGATAGGGGCATCACCGCACCAGAACTGTTTCCAGTCATTTCCTGTTTTTTCTGCCCATTCTTCAGTAAATGACATATATCCTATGGGTGCGTCAATCCAGACGTACACAACAAGATCATCACGGCCCGGGAACTTCACACCCCAGTTCAGTGTGCGTGTGATACACCAGTCATGCAGACCTTCTTTTAGCCATCCCATGGCATAATTGCGGGCATTTGTGGTTCCTTTAAGTTCGGGCAGGTAATCTTTGAGAAACTCTTCAAATTCGTTGAGTCTGAAGAAGAAGTGTTCCTGCTCCCTGAGTTCTGCCCTCTCTCCACATACTTTACAGGTGGGTTTTTTTATTTCGCCGGGTTCGAGGTGTTTGCCGCAGCCCTGGTCGCATTCATCTCCACGCGCTTTTTCACCACAGTATGGACATATTCCTTCAACATAACGGTCCGGCAGGAACATTTTGCAGTCAGGACAGTAACTCTGGTTGATTATTTTATTGTAGACATATCCATTTTCGATTAACTTCTCTACAATCTGTTTTGTTCTCTTGTGGTTTGCCGGGTCGTCTGTCATCCCGAAGTGGTCAAACCGGACATTCATCCGTTTGAAGGTTGTATCAAAATGTTCACTATATCTTTCCGAGAGTTCTCTCGGGCTGCTTTTTTCCTGTTCTGCGCTGATCACGATGGGGGTGCCATGGTTATCTGAACCACAGATAAATACCACTTCTTCGCCGGCAAGTCTTAGGTAACGCACATAAAAATCTGCGGGTACATATGTCCGCAAATGCCCTATGTGGCACGGACCATTTGTATACGGGAGTCCGCAGGTTACCAGCAGTGGTGTATCACTCATGCCTATGTTTTTTGCTGTTGATGTTATAAATATCATAATATCAGATGAAAAAAAAATGTAATTTTGCTGTCAGGTCTTTTGGTTCTGAGGAGAAGACTCCTTCTCTGGATACACTTACAAAGTGGGCTGGAAAGCAGAAACGTATTGGATGTGATTTAATCTCCTTTAAGATGGAGCAGTCACTGGAGTCGCAGGTTCATGTGGAAATCCCCTGTTCAGGGGGTATGTACTACTCTGAGCGGATTTTGGAAAGTATGCTGAACCTTAATGGCAGAATACTTTCAGGAGAGCCCGGGATGGAATTCGATTGCATAACGGGTGACGCGAAAAGAATCTGTAAGTGCCGGAAAAAGACCTGGGTTTCAGTTCCTGCGCCCTCGGCTCTTGGTATTGAAGACGGGTACTTTGGAGACCGGGATGAATATTTTGGTGCTATGGGTGAGATATACCAGCGCATGATGCGCGAGATGCGTGATGCAGGTGTTTTTGGTCATGTTATTCTGGCGGATCGGTTTGACGCAACTGAACGCGAAGAACTCTCAGGGAATAAGGTATTTTTCTACTCTCCGGAATGGAATACAAAAGTTGCCACGGGAATTTTAGAGGTGCAGGATCGGTTTGCAGTGCCACCGGGGAAATTACTCAGGTTCTTTGAGATTATGGATGAATATGATGTCAGGCAGCTGATACTCATTGACCCCACACCCGGAGATTTTGAACTTGCACTCAAACATTTTGATCCTGAGAATCTGTTTACCGGAGGATATAACAGCGCTGGTGAAGAGGGGTACTGGGAAAATCTTCTAAAAAGTGCATTTGTGGTATGAATGAAGTATATAACCACAAAATCTTTTATTTTATGGTAGTTCACTTGCTATTTGCCACTTCAGTCAGTTTTTTGAAATGCCTGTTTCTTTTAAGCAGGAAAAAGGCTATTTTGTCAATAAGTGTGAATTTAAACGATCCTCCTGCCGCGGGCGGATGTCCGCCTCCGTTAAACTCGCGTGCTATCAGGTGACTTATTGGCGGGACTGACCTTATGGAGAATCTTCCATTATCTGATATAATGACTTCAATGTCGGTCTTCATCCTGTCTCTTATAGCGTGGGCTGTTTCGCTGGGATAACCATAAAGGGGGGCGAAGGCGATCCTGTATTTGCCTTCTGATAATCTGCAATGGCGGATGCTTTTTTCAATTGCAGTTTCACGCTCTTTTGTAATCTCGGCATATTCCTTTTCGATCTCCTGATCACTAAATATGCCTTCGACAAGGCGGTCACGTACGTAGTTTCTGTTTTTTTTCCTGTTGCAGACCTGACCCAGCACTTTTGAGCGTGGGTCATTATGCTTCCAGAGATCGTAGTCACAGACGATCCGTGCAATTTCTTTTGCCTGTTCACTGTCTGGTATCAGATCCTTTGCGACAATTCCTGTGGCACAGGTCTCTGTGTCTATGTGCAGGAGTTCTGTATATTTTTCGACTTTAGCAATTTCAGCTTCAGTCCACCTGTGATGGTCGCGCCATTCTATCTTCCAGCCATTGGAACGTGCTTTTTTAATCCGCTTCCCGACGCCTTCAAAATATCCGAGATCTGATATGCTTAATGTATCTCCTTTTCCCTGTGCTCCGGATACTGCAGTAAATAATGATGGAAACCTGCCTACCGAACTCCAGATGGTAAATATGTCTTCACCGTAGTGCAACCTGTGAATGCTGTCACAGCCTACAGCGTCAAGGTCATTGTGTGTGAGGTGTACAATGTGCCCGTCTCTTTCTGAGAGGGCTTTCATCAGATTTGAGTTGTCGTTATTGTTGTGCTTTTTTCCATTCCCCATCAGATAAATTATTTGCCATCTAAGTAGAAAAAAATGCGTATTCGAAATGTCTGGTTGTTTTCACCTGATGCACCAGAGTCAGATCAAATATTTTATCTGCCTGTATGTTAAAGATGTATATCCCCAAAGGCCTTAGTAGCTCAGATTGGGAGAGCGCCAGACTGAAGATCTGGTTGTCGCCGGTTCAAATCCGGCCTGAGGCACTTATTCTTTGAAGTTCTATGGTTAGGAGTTGAAACTCTGTTCTCTGTTTAAATCCGGTTTTCGTCTTAAAAAGGGCGGTTATCATTTATAGATCTTCTTCACTCATTCCTTTGTATTGAGCAGATATTCGAATGCATATCCTGCATATTTTCCAAAACGTTTTTCTGCCTCGATCTTTATGATTTCATCAAGTTTTCTCATGTCTGTGTGGTGAATGTGGTAATCTGAGAGATATAATTTCCTGAATTTAGCCCTGATATGTGCATCTACAGGGAATGCTTCGTATTTATGAAACCCAAAGAGAAGTATCCAGTCAGCCACACTTGATTTAATACCTTTAATTTTTTCAAGTTCCCTGTGCGCTTCAGTGTATGGCAGATCGGAAATTTCTCTCTCCCAGTCTTTTTTAGTCTGAATGATCTCTGCTGCAGCCAGTATGTTATTCGCATGGTAGCCGAGATTGCACTCTTTTAGCACGGGGAGTCCTGATTCAACTAGTATTTCCTGTGTTGGGAGTGTGAAAAACGGTCTGCCTTCAAATGATATCCTTTTCCCCAACCTGCTGGCTATGCGACTGAGCTGGTCATTTGGATCTTTCTTCCTGTATTTTGTTACGCATAGCTGTGCAAGCAGGCATTCCCAGGGATCCTGTCTGACAATCCTCAGGCCGTTATTCATCTGAATTGCATGATCAATATGCGGGTCATGATTTATTGTAGAAACAACGCGACTCAGATCAAAATCAAGTTGAAAGTAATCACTTACAAATGAGTTGTCAACGAGTTCAAATTCAAGGATCTGTTCCTCCTGTCGTATTTTAATTACACGATCCCTTACAACACCATACCACCAGTCATCAATATAATTCCACCTGAATGCCTGACCACATTCAAGTGTTTTGTTCAGATTGAATGGCCGGTCAGGCTGGATTTCAATGGTATTATAATCCGTCATTACCTGAAATATGTAGATCAGAACAGATATAGTTTACAGTAAAAATCTGTGCGATTCTGACCTTACGACAATTTCAAAGTTCTAATATTCTAAAAATATTTTATTATTGTCTACAGCAAACTGTTCATACAACAGCCTCGATAACGAGAATTATAAAAAAAATCAGATGATCAGACGGAGTGTTGGTTTCATAGTATTACCTGTGTTGACCTATCATGGTTGCTCCTGAGATACATTCACTTTCTTTGGCAGTCGTATGGTAAAGGTGCTGCCTTTGCCGGGTACGCTTTTAACTGTAATCTTTCCGCCCTGTGCCTTCATGTATCCCTGTGCAATAGACAGACCCATCCCGATGCGGCCATATTCCCTGCTCAGGCACTCAGCATTGGTGATATAGTAAGGCTCAAAAATTGCAGCCTTTGAACTGTTCTCAATTCCAATTCCGTTGTCTATGATGTGGATATAATGATTGTCATTGTCATCATTATATGTTATTCTAACATTTTTTGGTGGTTTGTTATACTGGATTGCATTTGAAATAATACCGTCAATTACCTGGTAGAGACGATCCCTGTCTGCGTTCACGACAATATCTTCCGGAATGTCAATATTAATTGTAGCTTTCAGGTGGTATTCTCCAATATTTATGGTTGTATCTATTAATTTAACCAGATTGATTTCTGAAATGTTTAAGTATATCCTGTAATTATCCATTATGCTCTGTTCAAACATTTTTTCAACAATTTCCCTCTCGTTTTCAACATTTTCAAGGCAGAGATTCAGCATTTGTATAATTTTTGGATCTATATCAGAATTTTTGTCATCAAGGATCAGATGGAGGTAGCCAAGTAATGGCTGGAGAGGTGTACGCAGTTCATGTGCAACTGTGTTGATAAAATTTCTCCACCTGATATAACTGACATTATCTTCTGCCTGTGAAAATGGGAGGTCAACATCTTCTGTTTTTTCTCTCATCGTTATAATATAGCCGATGATTTTTCTGTTCTGATCATGAACCTGTCCGGTGAGTGTTGAAAAATGCCTGTTGCACTGCCCTATATTTAGTGACAAATTCAATTTTCCGGAAATTTTGTTATCCGGGATGTCAGTGATCTGATCAAATACATCTTCGCTGAATTCATTCCTGACAAAATCAGAGATATTTCTGCCAACAATATCTTCTGGTATTATGTTGTATGCCTCTGCTTTTGCCCAATAAAATCTCTTTATCTCACCGTCTGGCAGGATCATGATAATCAGGTCATGAGATGAAGTAATAAAATTGTGAAGGCGTTGTGTGGTTGCCAGGAGCTCTTCCTGTTCTCTTTCTCTCTGTGTAATATCATTTATTGTGCATTCAACCTGACCCTGCAGCCTGTTTTTTTTGCATGAAAAAATGATTAGTTTACTTTCTCCTGATTTTGTACGCAGCCGGCATTTCCTTTCATGTATGTAATTATTTTGTGCAATCTCAGCCGCACAAATCTGACATTCCTCTTCATCCTCAAAAAGATCTTTTAGTGATAATTTCAGGAGGTCTTTCTGTGTATATCCAATAATCTCCGCCATTTTATTGTTTGCATCGACAATTGTCTGGTTTTTAATGTTACATATTATCATCCCGACATTTGAATTCCTGAAAATATTCCAATATTTAATATTAAACAGATCACCCTCGCGTGCGAGTTTTGTTGTCGCTATAACAACCCATATGTAGAGTGCTGCATTCAGGCCTGAAACAAACGGATCAATTGGTGTTCCAAGGTAATAAAAGTATGAAATGACCGTAAGGAATGCTGCGACAAGCAGAACTGTGCACTGCAGGCTGTATTTTGGGTACCATACTGAGATCAGGATAATGGGGATATAGTACAATTGTGGGAATAAAAACAGGAATGGAGCATATATATTGTCGATTTGTGCGCTTAGGGTATAGATAGTTACCAGTATGGAAAGCATCACAAATGAGGCGAGAACCCAGATTTTTACAATGTCATTTACACTCAGGCCAACATCCCGGCTTAAATAAACGTCAAATTCATCTGAGTTCATAATGAGTACTTTATTTGTTTCTATTATAGGATTTAAGGTTTTTCTTACGTATTTTGGGAAATCAGACTGTGTCAGAACCAGCACTTATACCAATGTTAAATCAAATATTTAACCCAATAGGGGATAATATATTATTAATTTCTCCAATTCAGGTCAGTTAATTGTTGTGTTGTCCACATAAATTTGGTTCTGGCACAGCCTGAATCAGGTTAGTTTTATATGTGGAATTGTTGGTGGGACGGGCTCGTTTTATTCTGCACAAGTCCTTTTTCACAAAATTGAAGAGTGAGATGGTACAATAATTATTAGATGAAACGGCCTTTTGTCTTTGTAAACCTTGCCATGAGTGCAGATGGCAAACTCTCAACGCGTGAGAGGCGGCAGGTCAGAATATCAGGCAGGACTGATTTTCTCAGGGTTGATGTGATTAAAGCTGAGAGTGATGCAATAATGGTAGGTATTGGCACTGTGCTGGCAGATGATCCTTCTTTAACTGTAAAATCACCAGAGCTGAAATCAAAACGCGTAAAATCAGGGAAAGGAGAAAATCCTGTACGTGTTATTGTAGACAGCATGGCCAGACTGCCTGTGGATGCGGACATACTTCATAAGGGATCAGGAAAGCGCATTGTCGCCGTTTCAAGAGAGGCGCCTGCGGATAAACTGGCTCAGTTAAGGCCGCTTGCGGAAATAATTGTTGCCGGTGAAAATAAAGTTGATTTACCTGAACTTTTTGAACAACTCTGTAAGATGGGTATTGATTCTGTGATGGTTGAGGGAGGAGGTCAGCTTATCTGGTCCCTGTTTGAGAAAGGACTTGTGGATGAACTCTATACCTATATTGGAAATCTTGTGATTGGAGGGCAGGACGCACCCACTCCTGCTGATGGTAATGGTTTTGTCAGTGAGAAGGATTTCCCCGGACTGGAACTGATTGGTATGGATAAAATTGACGACGGGGTTTTGCTTCGCTGGAAAGTTCTGTGATTTAGAGTTATGAACGTCATTTTTCGATTATAACCTCCATCGTTTGATTTTTGCTATTTACACAGTATTTACACAGTATTTACACAGTATTTACACAGCATTTACACATTACTGATATATCTTCCTGATGCCGCGTGAATCTGTTTTCATCGCAAATACAGATTGCATTCATATGTGAATTATATGTGGGCGCAGGTGAGGATGCCGGATGAATGTATGGGACACTCATAGTTTTAAGTATCGACAGGGTCAATAAAATAGCAGAATTTTAGGTGGCGAATAGTGACAGGGACGTTTGTACCAAAGAAAGTGTTTTTTACGAAGGGTTCAGGTACCAACAGGGACAGGTTAACCTCTTTTGAGATGGCACTAAGGGATGCCTCAATTGAGTGTTATAATCTCGTTACCGTTAGTTCAATTCTTCCGCCGAAATGCAGAATTATTTCGACAGAGGAAGGGGTTGAACAGATGTATCCGGGCAGTATAATTTTTACAGTTATGTCGAGGATATCATCAAATGAACCTCACCGGCGAATTTCAGCATCAATTGGTATGGCCATGCCTGAGAACATGGAAACCGAGTGGGGCTATTTTGCCGAACACCATTCATTTGGTGAAAGTGGAGAATCAGTGGGTAAATATTCAGAGAAACTTGCGCATGACATGTACCTGGGAATATCAGATAAAATTCCCAAAAAAACCATGAATGTTACTCAATCCGCTGTTGTGGGTGAAAACGGTGAATGGACTACAGTCCTTGCCGCAGCAGTATTTCTCATGGAATAACCAAACTATTTTTAATCCGGAATAATTTGTCAGTTTAGAGTTATTGCATTGTTTACTGCAATATCTGCACCAGATTATAAATCTAACTGTTCAAAAAAAGTGGGGGTCATTAGTACGTACGGGCAACAAGTGCTGGTTTTGCAGGTTTGCCGCAGATAATACAGGTGCCTTCTTTATCACTTACATATGGTGAACGCACATCTGTTCCGAGAATGCTTACGTCAATCTCTTTCTCTACTGAATCTGCACACTCTTTGCATCCGCACCACTGTATAACTGCTATGCCTGTTTCGATGGCCTTCTTTGCATCAGTCATATTGTCAACAGCTGTTATGTGGTCTTCTGTGCGTTTCTCAGCCCTTTGTTTAAGTTCCCTGCTGAATATATCCATCAGTCCGGAAATCCCTGAAATCAGGTCTGAACGTGGTACAGTCGTCTTCTCACCAAGGCGGTTAACTGCTATAACCACACCATTGTCTATATCACGGGGCCCTACTTCTATCCTGAGCGGAACGCCACGCATCTCCCAGTGATAATACTTAGCCCCCGGTCTTAACGGGCGGGTATCGGTCTTTACCCTGTATCCGGCGGATTTCAGTTCCTCCTGCAGTTTCGCAGCCTCACTAAGGACTTCTTCTTCGCGCTTCTTTATGATAATCGGGATAATGATTATCTGAACCGGGGCTACAGGAGGAGGGAGGACGAGACCTTTGTCATCTCCGTGCAGGCTTATGAGTGCAGCGATGCAGCGCTCTGATATGCCGTAACAGGTCTGGAACGCAAGCTGCTGTTCACCATTTACATCCTCATATGTGATGGAAAAAGTCTTTGAGAAGTGGGTTCCAAGGTGATGAACCGTACCGACCTGCAGAGTCTTTCCGTCAGGCATAATTACATCTGTGGCGATGGTGTGATCAGCACCAGGAAATTTATCCCAGTCAGGACGGCGCGATACAATGACAGGGACACAGAGTTTGTCATAAAACTCCCTGTACAGAGAAACTGCAGTCTGAACCTGTTCTTCCGCGTCTTCCCATGTGGCGTGAACTGTGTGAGCTTCCTTAAATGAAGTAATCTCCCGGAGACGTATCAGCGGGCGGGTATGCTTTGTTTCATACCTGAATGAATTTACTATCTGGTAGAGTTTTAGAGGGAGATCCGCGTGGGAACGAACCCACAGGGCATACATCGGGTAAATTGCAGTCTCACTTGTTGGCCTGAGTGCGAGCGGAACCTCAAGTTCAGTTGTGCCACCATGTGTCACCCAGTAGACTTCTTCCTCAAATCCCCTGATATGCTCTGCTTCTTTCATGAACTCATCTTCGGGAATCAGAAGCGGGAACAGAGTCTCTTCATGTTCCCTGTCCAGAAGATCACGTAAAATCTGGTATGTTGCCTTTCGGACGGCAAAACCATGTGGGAACCATACGTACAGCCCCTTTACCGGGTACCTGATATCCATAATTTCGGCGCGCCAGAGAATATCATTATACCATGCGCTGAAATCTGTTTTTTGTGGGAGTATGTCACTATCTTCTTCCATAAATCAGACACCTAAAACTACTAAATTTATGATTTCCGGTGTAATAAATCCCTCTACAAATGCCGCAATCGCAAGGAGGGGAATTACTGCTTTTAAAAAAACAATTGAATAGTCTTTTGCTTTTTCTGCGGCGTCACCCTTACCCCTGGCTTCTCTCAGGAGTTCTTCTGCAAGAAGGAGTCCAAGACCACCTGAGATGACAAATGCGGGAATTTCAAAAATACCATGCGGTATCACACCGGCCAGAATGTATAACAGACCCTGCTGCTCTCTTAATACTTCAATAACCATCCCAATAACAATTCCGTTTGTACTGAGTACAATTAGTGTCAGCACTCCGAATGTGGCACCTCCAAGAAACAGAATTATTGAGGCTTCAAGGTTGTTTAAGAATAGATTGAAGCTCAGTATAATCTGATTGTCGTCAAGTATCTTTCCGAAAACCTCCTGATTAAGGGTCTGCATGAGATCTTCACCGAGTGTTGGGTCTTCCATCACTGCGAGAGTTCCTATGCCCCAACCAAGTGCAAGGATGAGTAGAGCTGCAACTGTTGCATAAAGCAGACTGTCATTAAACATAAAGAACCATCCTGCCAAGGTCACGTATGCCAGGTGCCATTCCAACCATTATCATGGCAAGGACAATCAGGTGCCACAACTCTTTGTTTCCTTCTTTACGGTATATTTCAAGGATGTATATCGCAGGTATGACAACAACCAGTTTTAAGGGGAACATGGAAAATGCAGTTCCTGTTGCCTCAATTAACGCTGATCCAACCACATGCTGTTCTACATAAGCCACCTCATGAAGATCGATTCCAATACTGGTTGCACTGGCATCCAGCATATGTCCGAAGATCAGTAACCCGTATAACGGGTTTGATACATAGTCCCACCTGAACACATATTTCAGGAGTGCCCATACAAGGAAAGTGGATGCGCAGGCTGTAATGAGTATTATTGCCAGGACGTCAGGTGCAATCCTTGTTTCTGTCATCCCGAACCATATGAGCACTATTGTTGAGATAATACAGGCAAAAATACCTCCTGCTGCGTATCCACTGGTATAATTCCCTATTACCCCTCTGACTTCCAGCATTTTTGATCCTACAAGGAAGATCATCGCGTAGAAAAAGATCACAAAAAAAATTATCGGGGTGATCAGGAGGATGTACCAGGGGTATGGTATAATTCCTGTATCCTCAACCACGCGGAGGAGACCTCCAAGCACAACATACGGGAGGGTTGCAATGATAAAATCATCACCAATTACAATTCCTGAGCGCTGGAGCCACCGATAGACAAAGTATACCGCTATGATGAGGATTGCAGCATATGTCAGGGTGTCGACAATTGTGTAGGCACCCCCATTGACAATCGGACCAACGTAATATTTGTATATAAAATCCCCAATCATTTATGGTACTAATGAGCACAGATAGTATAAAAGTACTCAAAACACCTGTATTTGATAAGTCAAAGTGGATGCAGCTGCCGAGGGACGTAGTTATAGGTCATAAAGTGATTGAACAGCTCCCTAAAATTTGTGAAGATCTGTCAATAGGGGAATCTGTGCTTATTATCACAGGTTCTGCAACAATGAAAGTTGCCGGCAGACTTGTGAATGACCTGCTCAAAGACTCATGTGAGACGGAGATATATATTGCAAACGCGCTCTCTCCGGATATAATTGCAGAGGCAGAATCTGCAGGTGCGGGTCTGGATTTTATCATCGGCGTTGGCGGAGGGCGTGTGATAGATACTGCAAAAATTGTATCATACAATCTTGACAGGCAGTTTATCAGTATTCCAACTGCCGCGTCGCACGATGGAATTGCATCTTCACGTGCATCAGTCCCCATGGACGGCGGGAGTGTTTCACTTGACGCGCACCCTCCGCTTGCGCTTGTGGCTGATACAGGAATTATTGCTGCAGCGCCCTATCGGCTTCTGGCCTCCGGATGCGCTGACATAATCTCAAATTATACAGCTGTTTTAGACTGGGAACTTTCAAATCGTGAGAACGGTGAAACCCTGAGCGAATATGCCATTGCTCTCTCAAAGATTACTGCTGAGATCCTTGTAAAAAATGCCGACAAAATCAGGCCTGATGATGAAGCGGCGGCCTGGATGGTTACAAAGGCGCTGGTTTCGTCTGGTGTGGCCATGAGCATTGCAGGTTCATCACGTCCTGCCAGCGGTGGCGAACATAAATTCAGCCATGCACTGGATATTCTTGTTCCCGGTAAGGGGCTGCATGGAGAACAGTGTGGTATAGGGACGATAATGACAATGTACCTCCATGGTGGTGACTGGCGGGGTATCCGTAACTCCCTGAGAAAGATAGGAGCTCCGACAACGCCTGCCGAACTGGGAATTGATGATGAGACTGCAGTGAAAGCACTTCTCATGGCAAAAGAGATACGACCTGAACGTTTTACTATACTTGACAGGAATATTACCGTAGAGTCAGCCAATGAACTTGTGAATATGTTGTATAGGGAATAGTGATAAAATGAGTGAAAATGATATAAAAATCACTTTAATTGGAAGCAATCTCGCAGAAGTGGGTCTTGAATTTATATATGAAGGTGAAACTCCTGAATGCGAAGGGTGTAAGGTATTTAAAGTCTGTAATAATCTTCAATTAAAGAAGAGATACAGAATTGTTGGTATCAGGGGTTCTACAGTCCACAAGTGCAATGTTCACCGCGATGGTGTATGCGCGGTTGAAGTTATCGAATCTCCCATACTGGCGTTGTTACCTGCCGGACGCGCCATAGTAAATTCCAGAATAATATTTGAATCCACATGCACTTGTTCTGAATGTGAGAATTATGAGTTGTGTTGTCCTGAGGGTATCATAGAGGGTGAATATTATCTGATTAGTAAAGTGCTTGGCAATGCGGCAGGAGAGTGCGAAAAGAAATTCAGATTAAAACTTGTTGAATTAACTTCTATTTAATCTGCAGGGTTGGGGCGGGAAGTCCCTCTCCTGAGAGGTGAGGTGGTTCATCCTGTTGCAAAATTCGCTGTCATGGGGGTGGCAATCGGCATAATCTCCAATTAATCTCCAATTAATCTCCATTTTCATGCTCATTTTATAGTTACAAACGTCACTTCTTTGCAATTTCAGAAAGTCTGTACCCAATATCAATAATCATCTCTATTTTGTTAAGATTTCCACGCCAGCGTGCCGGGATTGCATTTAACCCATAATATGCGCCTGAAAGGGCGCCGCACAACGCCCCTGTGGTGTCTGCGTCACCGCCAAGGTTAATCACTGTAATTACTGCATCTTCTGCTGAATCTGTCTCCATGAAGACGGAGACTGCGCAGTGTGTGGCATCCAGTGCGTCCAGTGTCGGTCTCAGGGTGGATGTACGGGGTGACGAGAGGCGGTTAAAAACTTCATTATTTCTGCATTTCAGAAGCGCATGTGAGTATGCAGAATCTTTTGAACTTCGCCTGCAAAGTTCACTTATCAACTGGTTGAAAAATGAAGAGCATTCACATGATACCGGGTTTTTGTGTGTCAGTGCCGAACAGGCAAGGCTGATTTCCCTGACTTCGCCGGGCGGGTAAACTATGCCAATGGGTGTCCCCCTCATCACGCTGCCGTTACTCCTGCCGCCTGACTTCCTGTATACATGTTCAGCTGCAATATCCGGCGCGGTTCCATTCAAAATCAGTTTGAAAAAGGAAGTTGATGTTGGTCCGTAATATCGTGGATTTTCCAGGTAGCCGCGAACGAGTCTCTGCAGAATGTCTTCCGGACAATATCTGTGGAATCTGATTAGTGATTCTGCAATTGCGAGTGCCTGCATTGTATCATCTGTAAAAAATCCCCTGCTTATATTGTGGATGCCCCCAAAACCCATTTCAGTGACTCTTTTTTCAGGTGAGTTTTGTCCCTCAAGGGGCGCACCCATTGCATCCCCAATTGCGAGTCCTGTGAGTGCTCCTGCCATGTGTATGAAATCAGATATAAAGATCACCAACAAACTATATCAGGATATGAATGTAGTAAAGTTTAAGGATTGGTGATTAGTTGCAGAAAGAGGAATTACTACATTTACACATGTTACTTGTTCATGTAAAAAATTATTATGAATCAGTAAATGGTGAGGAAATAATTACAGAAAATTATAATCTCCTGGAGATCTCTCCTGTTCATATACACAAAAATAAGGTCTGTCATAAGCAGGCAATTCTGACTCTTGGTGATGAACTTGTTCAGTATATCAGACAGAATCAGCCATCTGTTGTCGATTATTCCGAATATTCGCCCGGCGCCGGTTCAAGGTCTGAAAAGATAGCTGAACAATAATTTATGGATGATATTGTAATCTACAGAGAGTTAATTTCTCTCATTTCTTTGGACGGTGTAAAACCGTCTGATATCCAGAAGATTAAGACAACAGTCTCGAAAAAATATGGTCTCTCTTCTATACCCAGAAATTCAGAAATTCTTGCCGCTGCAACCGAAGAGGAGCGTGAATCATTGCGCCCGGTTCTTCAGATGAAGCCCTCAAGAACAATTTCCGGTGTTGCGCCGGTTGCGGTGATGACTTCTCCGCATCCCTGTCCGCATGGGAAATGCCTGCCCTGCCCCGGAGGTCCTGACCACTTGTTTAATTCACCACAGAGTTACACCGGTGAGGAACCGGCGGCACTGCGTGCCCGGCAGCATGAATATGATCCCTATCGTCAGGTGCAGGCAAGACTCTGTCAGTTTGAAGAACTCGGGCATGTCGTAGACAAGGTTGAACTGATTGTTATGGGCGGCACTATGACTGCACGTGACCTGAAATATCAGGAGTGGTTTATGAGCGAGTGTATCAGAGCGATGAATGACCACTGTGATACACCATCAGAGATTGCGCAGACCTATGATGAACTCTGTGAGCAGAATGAACGCTCCGGTGTCAGGTGTATAGGAGTAACCTTCGAAACGCGTCCTGACTGGTGCAAACAGGAGCACATTGACAGGATGCTGTCACTTGGGGTTACAAAAGTGGAACTTGGCGTCCAGCAGCCAGATGATCGGATTCTTGAATATAACCGCAGGGGTCACGGTGTTTCTGAGATTGTTCTTGCAAACCATCTGCTTCGGGAGGCAGGTATTAAGGTGGGTTTTCATGTGATGCCGAACCTGCCCTCTGCAACAATTGAGGATGACAGGAAGATGTTTGAAATATTGTTCTCGGATTCACGTTTCAAACCTGACTTCATTAAAATTTATCCTACGCTGGTAACGCCGGGGTCTGAGATCGAAGATCTCTGGAAAAAGGGTGAATACTCTGTATATGATGAGGACGAATTAATTGACCTTATTGTATATGCAAAATCCCGCATGCCTGAATATGTGCGTATCTCGCGTATACAAAGGGATATTCCGGCAAAGCTGATCGTGGCAGGTTCGCATCACAGCAATTTCAGGCAGTTATGCAAAAACCGTCTGACTGAACAGGGGGGGAACTGCAGATGTATCCGCTGCCGTGAAGCAGGCAGAAACAGGATAAAAAATAAACCTGTAACTGAAGTTCTGGAGTATGCATCCTTGGGTGGAAAAGAGTTCTTCATCTCCATAACAGCTGATGATGTCCTTATTGGCTTTATCCGGCTGCGTTTCCCCGATGGACCCTGGCGTGAGGAACTGAATGGTGCTGCTATTATTCGTGAATTGCATGTATATGGTTCTGTTGTTCCGCTGTCCCGTTCAGGAGAAGGAAAAGAGTGGCAACATCGAAATTTTGGAGGGGAACTTCTCAAAAAGGCTGAAGATATCGCCTGTGATAATGGTTATCATAAGATTGCTGTAATGAGTGGTATAGGTGTACGCCCATATTATCACCGGCATGGATATGAAAGAGCCGGACCATATATGGTAAAGAGACTGTAATGAACCCGGCCACACTTGAATTTTTAAAACAGAAATTTTCCTCATATTATCAGGGGGCAACCATAGTCCTGCCCCCTGCTCTTGAGCAGCGGGAATGGGGTCTTGTTTTCTTTAGTCTTTTGTCTGATATCCGGATGAAACGGCATATTGCTTTTTCAACAAAGGATGAGGTGGAGGCATATCTCAGGACTATGGTTCCGCGTCATGTGTACCATTCAACAGCATATTATGCCCTTCCTTCAGCTCCGACAATGAACGATAAACTCTGGAGTGGTGCGGACCTGATATTTGACCTTGATGCGGATCATATTGTGCGGGGTGCATATGATATGATGCTTGCGCGTGTCAGGGATGAAACGTTAAAACTCATTCAGATGCTGACAGATGAACTGGGTTTTTCATCACGTGATCTGAATGTCGTATTTTCCGGCGGCCGGGGATATCATGTACACATACGCAGACCCGATGTGAGGCAGTGGACCAGCAGGGAAAGAAGGGAAATTGTTGGTTATGTCTGCGGTATCGGTATAGATCCGGAAGTTATGCTCAGGGGGCACCCTGATTCAGTTTGTGGCTGGCATGTGCGTTACAGGGATGCTCTGTCAGATTATCTCAATTATATTAACTCGCTTGAGGGGAAAGATGCGGTGGCTCACCTTTCGGCAATCAGAAATGTGAGTTCTGATTCAGCAACGTCATTTTTACCGGAAATAGAGAGTATTATTGATAAAATTCAAAACCCTGCAGAGGACGTACTGTTAAAGAATCGTGTGCTGCGCGCAATAGTTGACGAGGATAAAGGTGGCTTTTATGACCGCGTAAAGGAACGTGCTGCCCTTACTGATGAACCTGTTACGACAGACATAAAAAGACTGATCAGGCTGCCGGGATCACTGCACGGGGGTTCGGGTTTTAGAGTGACACCTGTTTCTCTTTCTGAATTGCCTGATTTTGATCCGCTTACCGATGCTGTTGTATTCGGGACTTCGGATGTGAAGATTGAGTTGTCAATGAATCTTAAAATGCCCATTCTTGGGAATAATTATACATTAGAGAAGGGGTTAAACACGGTGCCTGAAGCTCTGGCTGTATTTTTGTGCGGCCGCGGTCTTGCAGAGGTTTCTTCAGGAGGTTTGAGAGATGGAATTTGAAGATCTGAGGATAATCGTCCTTGATGAACGCGAAAGCGGGAAGTTGAGCGAAATACCGCCCGATATCTTTGAGAAGGCCGGGGTAGATCTCTCACAGTTATGCGTGCAGGCGCAGTCTATTGACAATTTTCTTACGAATCGTGCCAGTGAACTGTTAAACGAGATCGACAGTATGAAGGAGACCCTTCAGGATATTGTTTTTGAAAGGTTTAAGAAAATTCTGAAACTGGCAATGAACCAGACCGGTGCGGGCAATCCGGATAAGGAAGAGCTGAAAAAAATGCTTCCTGCCGAGAAGGAGATGTTTGATCAGATAATCTCTGCAATTGAAATCTGCCATAATAAACTGATTGACCTGAATTATGTTGCGGTATCTGATGAGCAGCTGCCTGTGCATGTTCTGGAAGCCGGGGATCTATCTCTTGATACTGAAGTCCCACCGGACGGTGAAGGTGCGGCGGGGTCTGATTATGTGCTGGTTCATGTGCTAAAAGATATGGAACCATTTATGGGTGTAGATGGGAGAGTATATAGTCTTAGAAATGAAGATGTAGTAACACTTCCTAAGATGAATGCCAGTGTATTATACGGGCGCAACATAGCCTTAAATATAAGGGTTGGTAAATAATATTGGGATTCAATATTCAGTTTAAGGGGTTAAATTTTCATGAAAATGCCAGCAAAATTCAGGACATATTGTCCATACTGCAGAAAACACGAGGTTCATGAGGTTGAAAAAGTCAAGAAAGGTAAAGATCTTCATCTTCACTGGATTGATCGTCAGAAAGCCCGCCGTGGTAAAATAGGTAACATGGGCAAATTCTCAAAGGTGCCTGGTGGAGATAAACCAACCAAAAGAATCAATGTAAGGTACCGCTGCAGTGTTTGTGGTAAAGCACATCTCCGCGCCGGAGTTAAAGCGGGTAAATTTGAATTAACGGAGTGATTATTGTCATGGTTCGTGTAAACAGAGATAACAAAAGCAGTTTCATCAGGGTGAAATGCCCTGACTGTGAAAATGAACAACTTATATTTGAAAAAGCAAGCAGTGTTGTTGACTGTGTGGTTTGTGGTAAAGTGATTGCAGAACCACGCAGTGGAAATGCAGAGATTAAAGCAGAAATTCTCGCGAAATTTGAGTGATACTTTCATGAATGAGAGAGACTGGCCAGAAGAAGGCGAACTTGTTGTCTGCACCGTTACAAAGGTAAAAGACTTCGTTGCATTTGTTTCACTGGATGAATACAACGATATTGAAGGTTTAATTCATATTGCCGAAGTTGCAAGGGGATGGATTAAACACATCCGTGATTTTGTGCGCGAGGGTCAGAAAGCTGTATGTAAGGTGCTGCACGTTGACAGGAATCGCGCTCATATTGATCTCTCTCTAAAGGATGTAAATGACCACCAGCGCAAGGAGAAAGTCCATGAATGGAAAAACGAAAACAAGGCCAAAAAATGGGTTGAATTCGTTTCTGAAGTATCCGGCGTTGATAAAAAGGTTATTGAAGCTAAATTCTATCAGGAATATGGTTCTCTGTATCCGGTCTTTGAAGATATCCTGATCGATGAAGAAAACACACTAAATAAACTGGGTTTTGATGAAAATCTTTCAAAATCTCTTGTTGAAGTTGCCGGTGAGAATGCAAAACTCTCTAAAGTAACTATTACAGGGACACTCGTTCTCACTTCAATGAAACCGGACGGGGTAAATGTAATCAGGAGAGCACTCCGTAGTGCACAGCCAAAGATAAAAGATGTTGATGTCGAACTTGTCTATGTGGGTGCCCCAAAATACAGGGTTAAGGTTACAGCTCTGGATTACAAAAATGCCGAAAAGGCCATAGATAAGGTTGCAAATGCTGCAATTGGCGTTCTTGAGCGTGCTGGTGGCAGCGGTGAGTTTATCCGCAAACAGAAATCCGGTAAAAATTAATGAGTAAACATATCCGTCGCTGTCCACAGGATGGTACATACAGACTCTCTTTTTTGTGTCCTGAATGTGGAAGTGATACAGGGATTGCTCATCCCGCACGCTTTTCTCCGGAAGACAAATATGGTAGTTATCGACGGAGGCTAAAATATGGAAGATATTAGTGTAAGTTTTGTTAGTGATATTGATATTAATGCAGAGATCTTTATTGAAGGTCTGCCAGGAGTTGGTCAGGTAGGCAAACTGGTTGCCGAGCATATGATTGATGAACTTGGTGCAAATAAGGTTGCAGAGATACATTCGATATTTTTCCCTCCTCAGGTAATGATCGATGAGAATGGTGTTGCCAGCCTTGCCAAAAATGAAATTTATCATTATTCTGATGGCGGGAAGGACATTTTATTTCTGGTCGGTGATTTCCAGAGTACATCTGCAGAAGGTCATTACCTGCTATCTGATGTTTATCTTGAGATTGCAGAGAAAGCCGGTGTAAAACGCATCTATACTCTTGGGGGATATGGTGTGGGTCATCTTGTTAAGGACTGCCGTGTTTTAGGTGCTGTAAATAACGAGGTCCTGAAATCCGAGGCTGAAGACACAGGTGTAATATTTACACGTGGAGAGCCGGGAGGCGGTATCATCGGTGCTTCCGGACTTCTGCTTGGGCTGGGTGCACAAAGAGGGATGGAGGCGATCTGCCTTATGGGAGAGACCTCGGGGTATCTTGTTGACCCGATAAGTGCCACCAGTCTTTTAGATACACTCTGTCAGCTTATTGGTATGGAAGTTGATCCGACACAGCTCCGGGAACGGGCCTGTGAGATGGAAGACTTTGTCGAAAAGGTCAAGGAGGTGGAACACACCAAATCAGATGAAGAACTGAGCTATATTGGCTGAGTTATGATACTGAACGCTGATTTTCATATACATTCACCTTTTTCTATGGCAACATCAGGTGCCATGACGCCATTCTCACTTCTGGAAGCATGCAGGATTAAAGGTATTTCTGTACTTGGGTGTGGGGATGCTCTGCATCCTGAATGGAGGATGATGTGGGAAGATTTTCTGGATAATGTTAAAGGAGTTATCATTGTCCCTTCCATGGAGGTGCAGGGTGAAAAGAGGGTGCACCATCTGATTCTGATGGAAGACTTTGAGCAGTGTGCACAGTTGTCTGACCTCCTCCGGCCATACAGCAAAAATATTGATACTGCAGGCAGACCTAATATTTCACTATCTGGTGAAGATATTGCAGGCATGGTTCATGAAACCGGTGGGATGGTTGGCCCTGCGCATGCATTTACGCCATGGACTGGGATGTACGGGCACTTTAACAATGTATCTGAATGTTACGGTGAGGAAAAGATTGACTTTCTTGAACTCGGTCTGAGTGCGGACAGTAGTTACGGCGCTGGCATCGGGGATCTGCGTGACGTTCCCTTTCTCACAAATTCTGACGCTCACAGTGCATCTATGCATAAACTGGGGAGAGAGTTTAACAGAATTAAATGTGATGAGCAGAGTGTCAAATCTGTGCTTGAATGTATTCGAAGCGGGGATATTGTTATGAATGCCGGTTTTTTCCCTGAAGAGGGTAAATACAATCGTACTGCATGTACCCGCTGTTACAGGCAGTTCTCTCCTGCTGAAGCAGAAAAATATGGCTGGAAATGTCCGGACGACAAAGGAAAAATAAAACTCGGGGTTCGTGACCGTGCATTCCTTAATAGTGACAGTGATCTTAATAGTGACAGTGATCTTAATAGTGACAGTAATGCAGGGCAACGTCCACCATATCTCCATATAATCCCGCTTGGGGAGATTATTCAGAAGATTTTAGGTGTTTCGTCTCCTGAAACAAGAAAGTGCAGGTCATTGTATATGTCCCTGATTGAATCTTTTGGGAATGAAATATCAATCCTTACTGATGTGAAGGTTTCTGAAATCCGTGAAATAGATTCTGCTGTGGCAGATGGTATTCATGCACTGAGATCCGGGCAGGTAACCTTATATCCGGGTGGCGGTGGCAAATACGGTAGTTTTTCTTTTTAGCATTTTATTTTTTTAAATTTATAAATTCCTAAAATAATACAATCTGTGGATATAGAAGAGATTTCAGAATAGTTTACGAGAAGACAGACAGGCAGTCCGCGAGTTTCGTCGTTGTGAGGAGTTACCTGCTTTCAGTGGCCTGACCTTTAATTTGTTCCCTGATCTCTTTGATCTCTTTAAGGGCACGGTTCATGTTCTCGTAGTCATTTCGTTCATGTGCGGCAACTACAATATCAGTAAGCTGAATGATAAGTACAAATGTCTCGCTGTTAGTGAGAATATTTTTTGAGATCATAAGCTATTTTTAATATAGTAGGTGGATACCAAAATAACTTCCTGTTTATTCGACACCTGAGTCTGCCCATACAGTACTGATCTGGCAGGAGAGGCTCAGAAGTCTGTGTTTTGACTAAAATTAATCGCGTCCTGTATGGTGAGATATTTTGGATATATTGTCAAGAAATGAGGCTGCGAATTCTTTTGTGAAATAGGCATGTGTGTAACTGGCAAGGACATTATGTTCGTAAATTCCGTCATGACCATTAATTATTCCTTTTCCACGTTTTAATGTGAGTGCAAAACGTACATCCGGGTCGCATTCAAGGACAGAGTAGTGGAATTCGTGTCCACGAAACCCAATGCCTGCGTTGAGTACGGATGTGCCGCCTGTACACTCCGCCTCTACATATCCCAAAGCCTGAAACTTCTCTTTTTTAACTGCATCTGCGTTAAGCACGCCAACCATTTTATAATTCCGGGAATCCTCAATACTTCTTGTCAGGTAGAGTAGTCCTCCGCATTCTGCATATACCGGCATGCCATTTTCAATTGCAGTTTTGATTTCTGCTCTGCAGGGTGACTTCTCAAGTGCGTCTCCATGCATTTCCGGATATCCACCGCCAAGATATAGTGCATCAACATCAGGCAGGTGATCTGAAATCGGGCTGAAAAATACCAGTTTGACTCCATTTCTCCTGAGGAGGTCTAAGTTGTCCTGATAATAAAAACAGAATGCCGAATCATATGCCACCCCCAGTTGCAGTTTATATGGCTGGCTATCAATTTTTTTAATTTTTTTATTTGTTGCTTCTGGTTGCGTTTTTGGTATTGTCAGTTCCGGCGCCGAACGGGCAATTTCGATTATTCTCTCAATATTGCAGTTTTCTTCGATAATACTGCCAAATTCCCCCATGGAGGTGGTTTCATATGCCATTTTCAGGCCGAGATGTCTGCTATTGACTGATTTGTCCCGTTTCCATGGAATCCATCCCACAGCTTCACTTTTTAGTGAGTCCTCAATCATCTGACGATGACGCGGGCTTCCCACTCTGTTAAAGAGGAAACCTGCAATATTAACTTTATTGTCAAAACTCTTGTATCCTTTTACAATTGCATTTGCACTTCTGGACATACCTTTGACGTCGACAGTCAGCAGAACCGGAGTTTCTGTTAATTTTGCGAGATGTGCGGTGCTCCCGAAATCACTCCCTTCAAGGCCGTCGTACATGCCCATGACGCCTTCAATTATTGCAATATCCGCACCCTCTGATGCTGTCCGGAGTGTATTAATCACTCCTTCTTTACCCATCATGTATGGGTCTAAGTTTCTTGAGTATCTTTTACAGATTGCTGTGTGGTGAGTCGGATCAATGAAGTCCGGTCCGACCTTAAACGGTTGCACTGTAAGACCGCGGGCGGTCAGTGCTGACATCAGGGCGCTTGCCAGTGTTGTCTTTCCGCAGCCACTGTGTGTGCCTGCAATAATGATTCGGGGTATCATCTGTATTTTTCCTTCTGGCTATAATCTAAAGACTGCTGGTAACAGTAGGGAATATTACTCATAATTTGTTGAGTTAGTGAATATTTAGTTGTTAATATCTGTTAAGAATTTGTTTTTTTGAATTGTTTAACCTGCGGGTGAATATTTAGCAGTTTCCGGCACTGCAGGAAAATGCAGTGTTTTTGTATGAACAGGTGTCACATTTATCAAACAGTGCCTGATACTTCACGTCACGCATGTATGCACCCAAAAGAGAATAAAAAAAGTATTATTTTCTGAACCAGAATCCATAAGATATGACACCGATAATTGAAATGATAAGTGCAATAGGTACTATCGGTGTTCCAGTCATCATATTAGATAAAGACGCACTCTGATTCACTTCTTTCATAACCTTACCCTGTAATGTCTCACCATTTTCAGACTGACTGCTATCATCACTTACCTCCGGCTGGTC
Source organism: Methanobacteriota archaeon (assembly GCA_034659935.1). GTDB lineage: Archaea > Halobacteriota > Methanomicrobia > Methanomicrobiales > Methanomicrobiaceae > DAOVRB01. The sequence goes on from JAYEIC010000074.1 coordinate 54,277, forward strand.
ACTAAGGGGCTGCAGACTTTCCGCGTCATATCCTGAGGATACACTTGTATTCTGGAGACTTCCTTCTTCCTGAACTGTTTTATTTATCATTTCAGAGGGTATGGTGTCACCAGCGTCACCTGAATTATATACCCGGGTATCTACTCTGACTTCTTCTTTATAGTTGCTCTGGATATAGTCATCAAGGAGAATATTTCCGCAGGTGTGGTGGCAGCAGGTCACTCCGTTTACCTTCACAGACTCTTTATACTCCCTGACAAGTTTTTCTATCACAGACTGATCCGGGTTCCAGTAACCTTTTCTTGCGCTTTCCAGCATCCTTGCTACCATAGACTGTTTAGCATATGGACTCTCACTATTAAAGAATTCATCAAGGCCGAGATCATATTTGTCATTTACATAGACATCACAGACCCTGTCCCAGATCTCATCGGAGATCAGATCAGGGTTTGTAACAGTCCATCCCCAGAGATTTTCCACGAACTTCTTATCCATGTACCTCGCCCCTGCATAGCCGTGTTCCATCATCCCTTCAATCCATTTTGGATTAAAGTATCTTGCATTGAGTTCTGTCGTTATAAATTCGCCAAGTGTGGTTGTGCGGGGATTGTCCACAGACCTTAGATCAGTAATGTACATCTCCGGATTCTCTCCGGATATTGTCCTTATGGCAAGTGACAATGCTCCGAAATACTGGAAGCAGTCATCATTATCAAGAACTCCGTAGATATTTGAACTTCTGCTGTGAACCGCAGCCTCTACCTTTCTGAGATTTTCGCGGAAAAGGTCACTGTTTGGTTCACCCCATCCGTCACTTCCATATACATAACCTATCTTGTTGAGATAGAGATCCACCAGCTTTGACGTATCATCCCAGGTACTACTGGAATCTATTGCAGAAGACATCCCGGTACCATATGCTCCGGGAGCTGCAGAGAAAATTCTTGCCATAGAAAGGCTTCTTGCTGTCTCTTCATCATAGCCCTTTTCAAGCAGTAAGTTGTAGAGTGCTTCACTATTCTCTCTCACATAATTTGGATATTCTTCAACACCTGCTGCCAGACGGACGGCTTTATCGAGCAGTTCAATCTTATCCGGGTACGTATCCCTGTAGAGTCCGGATACAGTAAAGAGGACATCAATTCTCGGGCGGCCCAGTTCTGCTGAAGGGATCAGTTCAACTCCCTTGACTTTCCCTCTGCTCCAGACTGGTTTTACACCAAGGAGATATAGTGCTTCAGATTCTGTAACTCCCTCATGTCTCATAGCTTCACAGGCCCAGAGAACAAAAGCAACTTTATCCGGATATGCTCCATCATGGCCTGCCCTGTAATGCCCGATCATCTCTTCTGCCATCTGCACACCCACTTCCCATGCCTCCTGGGTAGGCATAATTCTTGAATCAAAGGAATGGAAGTTATTGCCTGTTGGTAGGGCATCAGGGTTTCGTACAGGATCTTTACCTGTATCCGGCGGGATATATCCACCATTCAGTGCATTGATGATCCTCGGGATTTCAATGATGCAGGCATTGAGGTCGTTTTTATATTTAATTGCGGTGTTTAAGTCTGCTGTAACACCTGCAGAAGTTTTTCCCGCTCCAAGCACTGTTTCTTGTGCAGTTTCCGGACTGGTTCCGTTTAATATTACCTCTGACAGGAGAGCTTCAAGAACTGTGCAGTTCCCGTGTGCCGCTGAGAGATCATGTGGTTCGGGATAGAGCAGACTTACATGCTCTTCAAACTCCTCGCCGAGCATCGCCTGGATGAGGGATACAAGTTCATTGCCTTGCGGGGTCTCTCCCAATATATGCAGACCGTATGGAATGAATTCAGCACCCAGTTTGTGCAGGTACTGGTGGAGATCACCACTTATGAATGCAGCAAATTCAGCTTCTGACATATCTTCAAGATCTTCAGCTGAGTAGCCAAGGATTGATTCCAGTCCCATCCCCTGATATAGTTCAGTTATACTGATCCTGTACTGCTCTTTTACTGATCCATTCACAACACTTTCGTAATTGTGAATCTTTTCATGAATGAGTGAATAATTTCCATAAAGACCGGCAGTGACAATCGGAGGAGTGAGATGATCTACGATCACCGCATTTCCTCTCCTCTTTGCCTGAGTACCTTCACCAAGTCCGTCCATGATATATGGGTAGATGTTTGGGCAGTCGCCAAGAAGAATTGCAGGCCAGCAGTCTTTTACGGAAAGGCCGCGTTCTTTACCCGGGAGCCACTCGTGCGTCCCGTGCCTGCCAAAATGGATGAGTGCGTCTGCGTCAAATTCATTTCGGAGCCAGAAGTAAGAGGCGATATACTGGTGATGAGGTGGAAGGTCTTTATCATGGTAGAGAACTTCCGAATCCTGCAGCCATCCTCTTGTAGACTGTGGTGTGAGAATCACATTGCCAAAGGATACTTTTGGAATAACAAGATACTGTGTGCCACCGTCATTGTAGACCATAATTTCACCCGGTGGTTCTCCCCACATCTCTTTAACTTCCTGCTGTTTTTTCTCAGGCAATTCATGGAACCATTCAATATACTGACTGGCAGGAATTAAAGTCACATCGCCGTTCTTAACCATGCGTGTGAGTTCTTCAGGTGCCCATGTGCCTACGTTTCTCCCCTGAAGGAGCATCAGGTCTAATAGTTCATCCTGATCCGGAACTTCACCGTTTATTGAGTAACCCTCTGCTTTCATCTCACCAAGGAGATTTGAAAGGCTTGGTACGATATCAAGATAAGATGCACCAAGGTTGTTTCTACCACCTCCGTGGTTGTAGTAGATTATGCCCACTTTTTTCTCAGAATTTGCCTTGTGTCTCAGTTCAGCAAGAGCAAGTGTCCTGTTAACAAGCCAGCTCACCTGTTCGTCAACAGGCGTGATTGGCCTGAAACCGATAGCCTCTGTCTCAGGGTCAATACCTCTTCCGGCAATCCAGATGAAGTCAGTCTGTCCGTCAAGTTCGGGCATTGCGATTGAGTAACCCACTTTAGAAGCAGTAAGGCCATCTGTGCCGTTTATCCACTCTTCAGGAGTTTTGGAATAATCGGTAAGTGCGTTGATTATCGGAAGGTTGTATGTCTTCAGTAGTTCGATACCTCTGTCCGGAGCTTTCCCGTAAAATCTGAAACATCTTATATTGACAATAGCATCAATAATCGGGTTTCCGTCTTTAACAAAAAACTGCTCAATGATATCAGGGTTTTTATAATTGAGAAAAACAGGGATTATGTTTGCTCCCCTTGCTTCAAATTTCCTGAATACCGCATGATCTGCCCTGAGATCCCCTGATTTGTAATGGCTGTTATAGAATACTATGCCTATTGTCGGCTTTGAAGGGTCATAGGTGCTGTTTGTGCTATACCACGCCATGTATTCGTCAAGGTCATTAAACAACCCGCCGTCAGGATGATAGATGCCTTCCAACGGAGTAACGACAGGCTCTTCTACAGTTATATTTGAACCGCAGAAACCGGCACTCAGATAATTGATCAATCTGCGTGCATTCTCAGGTCCGCTGTAATCCCAGTATTCCTCAACTACAGCATGGTTACTCATGTCAACTGTGCCAAGATACTCATATGTACCCCCATGTATGACAGCAACCGGTATCCCAAGAGGAGTTGCATTATTCACTGCAGGTTCAATAATGTCTATTCCCGCCCCGAACATCTCCATGAATATCAGATCATATCCTGTGAGGTTGAGATCTGCAGGCAGGCATTTTGAAGCATAAACAGTAACATCAGCTGTACTCTTTTTTGCAGCCTCCGAGTACATCGGGACATAGCTCTCACCGCCTATTATCATCACAATCTTAGGTGCTGTGGCATTCATCTGGCGCGGAGGATCAACCTTTGTAGTGTTACCAAAATAGAGGTTGTCCATGTAGATGAGCATATTCTGAATATTTTCATCCCCCCCATAACTCCAGTAGCGGGTTATATTCAGATCTGCAGGCGTCCCGAAGGTGTTGCCTGGCGGGAGGTCATATACCACGAAAGTTGCGTTTTTATCAGCTGTTGCATTGATGTGATCAACTGTGGCATTGTTTACTGACGCTAAGAAGATAATCGGGTCAGTACTAAAGTTATGTTGTTCTGCTTTTGTTTCATTAAAGACGGACAGATTAAACGGAACTGCGCCTGTTGCATTGATGAGTGAAATCTGTCTCTGAGTGTCATTGAGAACGATTGCGATAGCATCTGTTTTTTCCTGTTCAGAGTCGGATTCAGCATTAAGTGTTGTTTCCGGTTCCGGTTCCGGTTCCGTTACAGGTTCCGTTACAGGTTCTGTTTCAGGTTCTGTTTCAGGTTCCGTTACAGGTTCCGTTTCAGGTTCTGTTTCAGGATTTAGAGGAGGATCAACCGGAGCGGAGTTTCCATAATAGGTATTGTCCATATAGGTGATCATATTGCGGAGGTTTTGCTCACCGCCATATGTCCAGTATGCTGTAATATTAGCATCTGCCGGTGTCCCGATCTCTTCTCCCGGTGGAAGATCGTATGCAACCACAGTTGTACCCATACTCATCGTTGCATTGATATGGTCAACTGTGCCGCTGTTTACTGAAGCAACAAACAGGAGAGAGTCTGCACTAAAATTATGCACGAGTGCTTCTTCTTCACTGAATAGCGTTACACTCAGCGCCAGGCTGCCGGTCAGGTTTGCAGCTGTCAGCTGTTTTTGTGTGTCATTAAGGACAAAGGCGATGCTGTTTCCATCTGCTGCCTGTACTGTCCCCACAAGCGGTACGGTTGTTTGAATTAACATGAATGATACAATTACCAGTGTGGCAATGATCATACGTTTTGTGTTGTTTTTGTAATTTGTCTCCATTTCTGAGCACCAATTTCATAAATTCATCTGTTCTGCAAGAGAGGCCAAAGGAGGTAAACCTATGTCGACTCCAGTTTTGTTGTTTAAGATCAAGTACACTTAACTTAATAAAAATGTTATGGAACGACTCTGAAGAATATTGTGTGAAAAAAAGATGGTGACAGGTAAGAGTTTTGACTATTTTGACTATTTTACAGGTTCTTCATCAGGTACATAGATGATTTCACCATTTGCAAGACGATAGGCCGTACCCATTTTAGTACCCTGTCCACCTGAGATTTCATCGGTCATATTAAGGATAGATATGGTTTTTCCTTCCTTGACAACGATCTGCATATCGGGCTGTCCCGGGTTTTTAACGATGGTTAAGTCTGTTGTATCGTCAAGCATACCCGGGACATTATATGAGAGCACGAGAGCGACCAGAAGAGCGACAGCAAACACCATTGCAACATCAAACAGATTTGCAACTCCTGAAAGCGGATCGTCATCATCTTCGTCTATAAATCTCTCTCTTCTCCTCATTTTAGCACATCCACAACATATTCCATATCACCAATATCCTGGAGATACCACCGTTTCTTTGTGAGTAGCACTGCATATGCGATTCCTGCGATGAGAAGACCGAGAATTGTGGTGCTGAAGGCTATTACAAGATTGGATGCCAGCATCTGGATATTTCCTGAAGTGAGTCCCATAAGTGCCGGGCCGAGGGGAATTAATGTCCCCATAAGGCCAAGCATAGGTGCTGTACGGGTCAGAATTTTTAGTTTGTCAAGTTTGCAGCGGAATTTTATTTCATAATCCTGAAGCATTTTTTCTGATTCTATGGAGAATGTTTCATTGCCAAGTATAGTGCAAATCTCTCCCAGAAACTCTTTTATCTGGGGATTTGATTCAGAACCCCTCAAAAGGGCTGCTGCCTCTTCTGTCTGGTTTTCATGAATGAATTTTCCTGATTTATGAATGGTGTCTTTCAGTTTTTTTAAATTGCGTGTTCTCTCTGAGTACTCTGATACCATCTGTCCAAGTGCGACAAGTGTCCATATAACGAGTGCCAGCAGTATAATTATCACGGGGTAGAGAAGTGAACCTGAGAGCAGAAACATGATTTGCATAATTGTAGATGAAATGTCCATTTTTCCTCCTTATTCGCGTTGGTGTGTCATTTTTCTTATAAGATATCCGGATAGAACGGGGATGCACAGAATAATCATGCCTGTAATGATATCTCCTGAATTAATAATTACTGATATTTCCGGGACATTTTTTGATTCTATGTACGCGGGTATAATCAGCGGGCAGAGCAGGTAAAAAAGACCGAGTAGTATCATTACGTTTCCCAGAGTTGATGGGTTTTTCCGGTTCAGATGTGATGCTGTCCATGAAATGCACAACGCTGAGCCGGTAATACCTGCAAAGAATATTATACCTGTGACTACTCCGACACCTGCTCCACCAATCTCTGTTACATCAGTAAGTACCAGACATGCAAGGAAAGTTGCTGTCAGGCAGGCGGGGCATGGAAGTGATAACCACAGGAACGTCTTTCGTGAAATATCCCTGCGATTTGCAATCCAGTTTTTCTTGGTTTTAATCCCAAAGTAAACGAGTCCAAAGGCGATGATGATGTGCATCAAGAGGCCGGTCGCAAGAATCTGGTCGCTGAAGTCTGGCGAAATACTGCCTGCAATTATGCCCATAATAAATGCGGCGATTGCATAAACTCCTGCAAAACCGAGAATTTCGCGATATTTTAGGCCGGATAGCCCACACCCGATACCACTTTTCAGGGCAAGAATCGCTATCCCTGTAAGGGTTCCTCCTGTGAGTATTGAAGAGATCCCGATCATATCTAATTACATTAGATCAATTTTACTTTAATAAATTATTGAATTGAATCTGCATATTGAGGTACGTTAGAGAAAAATTCCCTCAAACATTACCTGGTTTAAGTGAAATGAAATTGAGTTGTGTAAGGAGTTTATTCTGATGAGGTACTGGGGCTGTTGCACGCATGAATTTTATTGGCTCATATGGATAAAGAAACGTTCTCCACTATTATACTGAGAGGACCGGGACTAAAATATCAATAATTTCCAACAACGATCGCAAAAAGTTTTCCTCTGGGAATTGGCGGATTAATGGCTGTTCCTGAAGATATTCTTTCATCAGGATAACCCAGGTTTTCACAGACTGAAATTTTACAATCAGGGTAAACCGGAGAAAGACTCGCAGCAAGTATTTTCACACTAAAATCCGGGTCTGCAATAAGGAATACCACTTTTTCACGCTTAACTTCTTCAATAGTTGCATTAATTGCAGCTGTGTGGTTTTTTCCGTGGGCTGTAACTACTACAGAGCGAATCAGTGAGATGCCAAGGATGGCAAAAGACACCTGCATAGATGATACCCCGGGTATAATTTCACCCCTGAGATATCCGAGACCTGCAAGCATGGGATCCCCTGTAGAAAGGATAACAGCATTGTCAGGAAGTGTCTTTAAGTTTTTATAGTCGCTAATTTCATGGATTTCACAGTTGTTTTTGGTATGGTGGGAAACCAGTTCTATAGCTCTTTTTGAACCATAAATCAGATCTGCCTGGCTTATTGCCATTATTGCGTTTTCAGTAAGCATTCCCGGACCACACCCGACACCAACGATTTTCATCCTGAATCCCCTTCTGTATTCCCGTCTCTATTGATGATAACAACCCTGATATTTTGATTATCAGATTTATATTCACTTAAATTCTCTTTGATTATCTCCATCCACTCAGGTGATGTTGTCATCTCCTCAACTGTTTTGTATCCTGAATCAGTGAGGATCTCGGGATTGATAAATTTCAGAATCAGTGCAGGAAGTCCGCAGAGAATAATTTCACCCTTTGCTGAATCAATTCCTTTCTGCATATTGACACCAACGAGTACCACTTCATGATCTGGGAAGAGCATTCTTGAGTAACGCAGTCCTATTCTTCCTGTAGTTATTACAACTTTATCTGCTGAAGAAATGCGGGAGAAGACTGATTCTGAAAGATGGTCGTCCCAGGGTTCCACCAGACCTGTGGATCCGAGTACCGATATGCCCCCTTCTACCCCTACTTTCGGGTTCAGTGTTTTTTTACCGGTTTTCACTCCCTCAGGTATCTCTAACTTCACGTGGATACCCTTTAATCCTGTTTCTGTCAGTGCTTCCTGAATTGCGTTTTTGATTGACTGGCGGGAGGGTTTACTGATTGCAGGTTCTCCTGTTTTATACCGTGGTGTATCTCTCACAAATCTGCCAATACCCCTTCCGGCAGAAAATGAGATTCCTGTGTCCTGTTCTTCCACAGCGAAAGCCCGAAACTCAAGTCCTGCGGTAACATCTCCTTTGTAGTCGCCCGGGTATTTCCATGCTGATGCTGTGCCGTTTATTGCTTTTACAGGAACTGTTACGATAAGACCACAGGGTATTTTCACGTCAACAGACTCTGTCCTGTTTTTTAGTGAAAGAACTGCAGCTTTGCATGCGGCGGCAGCCGTTGTACCTGTTGTAAAACCCCTTTTTAATACCTTACCAGTGGAAGTCAGGACACCCAGGCCTTCTGCTGCCAGTTTCAGCGTCTGTTTGTCTGTACAGGCATTCACCCATGTATGCGGGTACTCATAATCTGTTACAGGATCTCTGACCATATCCTCTAAAAATTGTATTTTAATTATTTTTGATTGTTACTGTGTTTACTGTGTAAATCATTTTGTGATTTATCATCAAAGGGTGCGTGACCCTGAGAGGTCATGTACGTTTTTCAACAAACATGGTGATAATCTCATTCATTGTAGCGACTGCAGGCGGTGTGCCTCCGCGTGTGCCAATGTTAGAGACGGACGGGATATCCAGTCTTCTCAAGAGTTCCTTGGACTCGGCAGCATTTACAAAACCGACTGCAGTTCCTATGACAAGTGCCGGTTTAACACCTTCATCTATCATTTTACAGACAGACAGCAGAGCAGAAGGTGCATTGCCTATAACAATGACAGAACCCTCCAGCCGTTTTCGGAGTGCCAGATATCCTGCTGAACTTCTTGTTATTCCCAGTTTTCGGGAAATTTCTTCGCCATAATCAAGTGCACACAGGATTTCACTGTTGTGCTCTTTTTTTCTGATACCTGTCTGCACCATCCTGATATCAGTAATAACTGGTGCTCCTTTCTCAAGTGCTAAAAGTCCCGCGTCCACCGGATTCCAGCGAAATACCATCAAATCCGCCATCACAAAGTCACCGACTGAAATTGCGCAACGTTGTCGTATCCGGTCTGTTGGAGTGTTATCCCCGACAACCCGGCGGGCAAGTTCACGGCTTGTAACCGAGATGTTGTAGCCTTCTGTTGTATCCGCGCCAGGATCAATATACGTATTTTCTGTCATAACCCCTCGATGTAATGAGTCCTTTGATAGTGTCATTTACCCTCCAGAACTTTGTTTTAGTTGCACCAATGATTACAAGCGAGTGCATATCGACAAAACTGTTATCTTCCCTCAATTCATTCAGCGTTGAAAAACTGTATTTTTCCCCGTCCCGAAAGGCATTTTTCACCACCGCGACAGGGGTTTTGCCGCTGAGATGTTTTATGGCGATATCAAGTGCAAGCGAGAGGTTATGCGGTCTTCCCCTGCTTTTTGGATTGTACATTACAACAGGGACATCCATCTGAAATGCCAGTTCCAGTCTGTGCCGGATTACCTCCAGCGGGGTTAACAGGTCTGAGAGTGATATCGTTACATAATCACCTGAGAGTGGAGAACCTATACGTGAGGCGGCAGCAGTTGCGGCAGTGACTCCGGGTATGACTTCAACCTCAATGTCACTCCCTTCACGCTCCAGTACCTCAAGGACTATACTGGCCATCCCGTATACGCCCGGGTCACCCCCGCTGACCATTGAAATTACATGTTCATCTGCAAGTTCAATACATTTTTTTGCTCTTTCTACTTCTTTACCCATTGAGCTGCGGATAACCGTCTTTCCCTTGAGATATGGCTCAATAAGTTTCATGTAGAAATTATTCCCGATTATATACTCAGATTCACAGACTGCGTCAATTGCCCTCTGTGTCAGTTGATCGGGATGTCCCGGGCCGGTGCCAACTATGTACAGTTTTCCACGGCCATTATTTTGTGATTGCAATTGTAACTCTCCCGAATACTTTTTTTTCCATGATGATTTTCTTATGTTTTGAAAGTTCGAGTGCTGCTGGTTCGGCCACACCTGAAAGGCCGATTAACCCTGCACGCGATGGGGAAGGAGGTGTATGTCTGTTTATTGCGCTGTCGTTTACAAATACAAGCGTGCCACCAAGTTCATTTACTGCATCAGTAAGTCCCTCTTCACCCTGCTTTTGGGTTGTTGTGGCATAGACCATCACTTCATCTCTTCTGATAGATGCTGATTTAAGGCAGAGATGTACAGCGTCTATGATCTCCTCTTTAGTAGTCCCTTTCCTGCACCCGATACCTACAATGTACTCTCCCTCTCTTACGAGGACTGATACTTTTGGCCCGGTAATGGCAATTGCAGGACCCTGGAGGGTATAGACAGGTACATCACCATCAAGTATTGCTGAATTAACTGCTCTTGTGGAATCGCGGTTTAGGACGGTGCATCCTGTTGAATCTGCAATCCCTTCAACTGAAGGCAGCCCTTTTGTTTCAGTGGCAGTAGTAATCACAGGAGTAATACCTGCCTCAGATAATTTTCTGGCAACGTCATTGCCTCCATGGTGGCCTCCAAGTACAGGTATGGCACACCTGAGGTCAGGGCTTATTACTACAACACACGGATCAGTCCATTTATCTTTTATCAGTGGTGCGATTCTCCTGACAGCAATCCCTGCTGACATCAGAGCAGCGATTTTTCTGTATGACTCAAATGCGGTATTAAAGGCTGTTTCACTATACCGGAGATAATCAGCGCCAATCATCTCTGCCAGTTTCTTTGCCTCTTCTTCAAACCGTTCAAGGGCGATTACTACAGTATCTGTCATCCATAAAGGTCCGAATTTGTATATGATGAGCCGACAGCATTCACAACATCACCAATTATGATGAGTGCGGTTTTTTCAATACCTGCAGCTCTGGCTTTTTCTGCAACATCAGATACAGTACCTCTGATGATCATCTCATCAGGCCATGTGGCCCGGTAGACAACAGCAGCGGGCGTTTCAGGCGGACATTCAACCTCAGAGAATACTTTTTCCATATGTTCTGTTCCCAGGAAGATTACCATTGTTGTCCCCAGCCGTGACATTTCCCTGATCTTGTCTTTTTCAAGTGTAGCCCCGGCCGGCCGTGTAATTATTACAGAATCTGAGACCCCTTTCAGTGTTAACTGTGTTTTAAGTCCTGCTGCGGCACCGAACATTGAAGAGACACCCGGTACCCGTTCAACAGCAATGCCATGCTTTTCTAAGATTGCCACCTGTTCGACGATTGCACCGTACAGTGCAGGATCTCCTGAATGAAGGCGCACAACTGTTTTACCTGCCTTTGCTGCATCAACCATTATCTCTGCGAGCTCCTCAAGTTTCATTCCCCAGCTGTCATATTTTTCAGGGGCAGGGGATGCTTCAGTCAGTTCAGGGTTAACAAGTGACCCTGCATAGATCAGTACATCAGCTTTTTCCAGCAGTTTTCTGCCCTTTACTGTGATTAAGTCCGGATCACCCGGTCCCGCACCAACAATATACACTTTTTCCATCTCATTTCTCCGCGAACATTACACTGAAATACGCGCTTTTTTCAGGCAGTTCATTGTTTCTGTAAACCTTTTCACCATCCATATACATCCTCTCTACCAGCACGAAACCCGTATAACCTTCTTCTCTTAGTTCTTCTGCTTTTTTTTGTGGTTCTCTGACCTTCAGGAGAATTTTTGCATTATCGTCTGAACCATCGGTTATTGAAAAGCCACCTGATACTGATATGTCTGCAACTGAAGCAAATGCCGTTATTGAACTGATTCCCGGAATTGTCCGTGTCTCAATTTCCGGATACTTCTTTTTAAGGATCTCACACAGCCTTTTAAATGTCCCGTAGAAGTTCGGGTCACCAAGGATACCGAATACGGCAAGGCCGTTGAGTGCCGGAGGAGCGATTTTCTCTGCATTTTTCTCCATGCATTGTCTGATATATTCCTCATCATCAGTCATGGGAAAAGAAAGCACAATTACATCATCCCTGTACGGGGCGACTATTTTTTTTGCAACCTCTCCGGGAACGAATACTCTGTCTGCTTCTTTTAGAAGTCTGACAGCTTTGACTGTCAGAAGTTCAGAATCTCCCGGCCCCAGTCCTACAGCGATTAACATTTTATTTTATCCTCCCTACAATGATATAAACGGGGTTTTTAGGTTTGAGCATAATATCATCGGCGAGAGTATATGAGGAAGAGACCTGTACATGAATAATTTCTTCAAATATTCCAAGTTTTTTTAGTGTATTAACTGCCTTAGTAACTGTATTGAGAAGGACTGCATTGATTACAACTCTCTTGCAGTCTTTTGCCACAAGTATTTCCAGAACAGTTTCAATATTACCTGAACCGCCGATAAAGGCGCAGTCAGGGTTTTCAACACGGTTAAGAATTTCTGATGCTTCTCCGGCAATCAGTTCAATATTTTTTGCCCCTGATGCCTCGATCTCCGTTTTTGAATAATTAATTGCTTCTGTTCTCCGGTCAATTGCAATGACTTTTTTTACCAGCCCTGATGCAGCAATTGAAACTTTACATGTCCCGCACCCAATATCTGCCATGATTTCGTTTTTATCGGGACTTAATTTTGAAAGTGATATTGCGAGAATTTCATCCTGTGTGGGTCCGCCACTTAACCTCATATTTACCTAAATAAAATTAACTTTAGTTGCCTATTAATATTTGGATATTTTCCTGAATCTGCGCTGATGGCTGATATGGGAATATATCTGTTGTTGTAATCATAACGTCAGTTTCCCTGTGCAGGCTTCGTTTTTTTAAAACAGCTTTTTTCTCACGAATTTCAGGCAGTTAATCACTGTTCTTTCCTGATATGGGAAAGCAAAGGTTATAGGAAGTGCAGGATAACATATTCCCAATGATAAAAATACGCAGGGAGGTCTGTGGTTATTGTGGGGCATGTGTATCTGTATGCCCAAATGGTGCACTTGAACTGATAGACGCATTCCTGACTGTTGATAATGACAGCTGTACCGATTGTGGTATCTGTGCAAAAATATGTCCTCTTGGAGCACTGGAGATTAAAGATGAAAAACCACTATGATGTTCTTATAGTCGGAGGAGGGCCTGGTGGTGCACTTGCCGCAAAGACGGTTGCAGAAAAAGGGCTTTCTGTGTGTATTGTTGAAAAGAGGCCTGCTATTGGTGTACCTGTACGCTGTGCAGAAGGTATTGGGGAGGATCTTCTCCATGAATTTATTGAAATAGATCCCAAATGGATTTCAGCTAAAATGGAGAGTGCAAAGATTGTCTCCCCTGATGGATCTCAAATTGAACTGAACCCGAAAATGGCTGGGAGCGAAGTGGGTTATGTTCTTGATCGAAAAATATTTGATCGTGACCTTGTCAGGCAGGCTGCAAATGCAGGTGCTGAAGTGTACGTCAAGGCCCGTGTTTTTGATGCCATTGTACAGGATGGTATTGTGAAAGGCGCCCGTATTGAATATATGGGTGATACAGCAGACGTCACAGCTGATGTTGTTATTGCCGCTGATGGTGTTGAGTCAAAGTTCGCCCGGTGGTGTGGTATTGATACAACAGTTCCAATGCGGGAGATTGAGACCTGTGCCCAGTACATAATGACAGATATTGATATTGATCCCCATGCAACTGTTTTTTATGTGGGGAATAATATATCTCCTGAAGGGTATGTATGGGTATTCCCGAAAGGGGACAGGATGGCAAATGTGGGTATTGGCATTTCCGGGAAAATGAGTGGCGATGGCCACAGAGCACGGGATTATCTGGATAAATTTGTTGAAACTACATTCCCCAAAGGCAAAAAAATAGAGTTAATTCTTGGGGGAGTCTCTACCTGCAGGCCTCTTGAATGCACAGTTGCAGATGGCCTGATTATTATCGGTGATGCAGCACGCGTCAGTGATCCGATAACCGGAGGTGGCATTTACAATGCGATGTATACCGGCAGACTGGCAGGGGAGGTTGCATCAGAGTGCATAAAGAAGAAAAACTGCAGCAGGGCAGCATTAATGAAATATGATACTATGTGGCGTAATTCCAAGATGGGTCGGGCCCTTGAACGTAACTATCATCTCAAAGAATTGTTTATTACGCTGGATGATAAGAAACTCAATGCAATTCTGAATTCTGTAAAATCGATTAATATGGCTAAGTTCAATACAATGACACTGATTTCAGAATTGATAAAACATAATCCCAAGATGATGGTTATTAAGGAACTGGCAGCACTGAAAAAATTAATTGATTGATCTTTTTTTCAGCTGATTGTTAAGGATACGGAGGCATCCCTCCTCTGCTTCTTTTTTCGTAAAAACTGTAATTATATCGTTTGGCCTTATTCTGACCTTTCCACTTGGTATAATCAAACCACGGCCTGCTCTTTTTATTGCAATAAATACAAAGTCTTTTACGTTAAGTTCCCGGATTTCCTGATCTACAAGAAGTGCCCCTTCTTCAACTTCAATTTCAAATATTATTCCACCCGGGATTGTTGCCAGTTGCTGCATGTTTGGGTTTTCAGACCAGTAATACAGGCGGTTTGCGACAAGTTCGTCAGGGTTTTCACTGATTTTAACTCCGACTTCCGTGAACAGATCAGAATGTTCGGTTGAATTAACAATTGAGAGGACAGTTGAAACATTAAATTTCTTGGCAAGCCAGCATGTCATCAGGTTAACAGCATCATCGCTTGTGGTTGCCACGACGGCATCTGCACGGTCAATTCCGGCATCCTCAAGGATTGACCTGTCAGTTGCATTGCCGGCGATTGCAAGAAGGTCATAGTGTTCAAGTATTTCACTGCACCTCCCCTCATCTTTGTCTATTACCACTACACTGTCGCCATGTTCGACAGATATTGCTGCGAGGTTTCTTCCTATGCCCCCGAGTCCGATTATTATGATATACATTCCAGTTTTGTTTCAACCATGACCATAGATATAATTTGTGTATTGTACCACTTAATTACGTGATCTGTGGGGTTGATGAAGCAGGCAAAGGTTCGGTCCTGGGACCTTTAGTTATTGCTGCTGTTTGTGGAGAGTCGTATGAGATCTTTAAAAACAGGGGATATGCTGATTCAAAGAGGCTCAGTAAATCAAAGAGAGATGAGTTGTTTACTGACATATACAGTTCTTTTAATGTTTCGATAATAAGTCTGTCTGCATCTGAAATTGATGAAATGCG
>JAYEIC010000075.1:0-9376 GCA_034659935.1 Methanobacteriota archaeon
CGATTCCTTACTCAGTGCCACCGATTCCTTACTCAGTGCCACCGATTCCTTACTCAGTGCCACCGATTCCTTACTCAGTGCCACCGATTCCTTACTCAGCCCCACCGTCTCCTTACCCAGTGCCACAGATTCCTTGCTTAGTGCCACCGATTCCTTACTCAGCCCCACCGATTCCTTGCTTAGTGCTACCGTCTCCTTACCCAGTGCCACCGATTCCTTACTCAGTGCCACCGATTCCTTGCTTAGTGCCACCGATTCCTTACTCAGCCCCACCGTCTCCTTACCCAGTGCCACAGATTCCTCAGCGAGTCCCACAGATCTGTACATCATTGCACCCGCAAGATCCATTCTCTCAAAGAGTTCATCCTGCCAGTTGCCTCTGATGATATCAAAGTAGTCGTACTCGCCGGTTCCGGTGTCCCATCTGACATTGAGATCTTCCACAAAGACGGGATATTTTTGTATGTTTATGGCTTCAATGAATCCGGTAAGTACTTCCTCATCCGCTTCTGCTATGATCTCAACATCATATGGCATAAGGTTCCTGACCTGTCCTGTGACGCCAAGTCTCCGTGCGGTCTTCTTAATAATGTCCCGGTAGCCAACTGATTGCACCTCCCCTCTTGCTATTGCGACCGCTCTTTTCATAACTATTGATTGCCCGGGATCATAAAATAAGTTTTGGTGGATTCACCCCAGGACCGGAGTATGAGCAAAGCAGGACCACTCCTGACGTCATTAATGCCGCTTTGCTACAGCCATGTCTGTCAGTTTAACATTACTCTGAAGGGAGACCACTCCGGGAATGCGGCAGAGAATCCAGGTCCTTTAGTGCCTCAAATAAGGAAATACAGTCTGATTATATTTCAATTCCGGCTTTGACTAATGCATATTTAATATCAGTGAGTTCCCCCTGAATTTTCGAAAACCTGTTGTCAGGTGCATCCTGTGGTGAATCCCACCGAACCGGCAACTTCCGGTTTCTGGCATCCGGATATGTATACTCCCTCCTCTTTCCATATTGAAACAGTAAACCGCATTTTTGAAGTGTCACACATTCCTTACAAAAACTCCATCACCGGATCCAGATGATCAAAGGATACGACTCTTCCCTTTTTTCTGTTCTGAGAGGCCTCTCCCCCATAAACAACAAACGACCGCTCCGGTGGGTTGCCGGAAAGATGATTCCAGTATGAGATATTTTTAAAAAAGTCGTCATTTACTGTTCTGCCTGACTTAATTTCAACAGGCACAGGATTGTTTAGACCGGTGTCTATGATACAGTCAATCTCATGTCCTGCCTTATCCCTCCAGTAATAGAGGTTGTTCTCCTTTGCCCTGTTGAATCTGTATTTTAACAGTTCACTGACTATCATTGACTCAAACAGACCTCCTTTCAGTGAATGATAGTTTACCTGTTTCGGGTCCTGTATTCCGGCGAGATTTGCAGCGAGCCCCGGGTCTGTAAAGTAGAGTCTGGGCATTTTGGTAAGTCTTTTATTGAAATTTTTGTGATGGGCTCTTGTCAGGAAAATGATAAATGATGCAGAAAGAAGAGAAATCCATTCCTTAGCAGTTTTATCGGTGATGCCACAGTCATTTGCAAGGGAAGAAAAATTTACCAGCTGTCCGTTTCTGTTTGCACACATCTTCAAAAAGTCCTGAAATAAAAAAAGGTCTTTAATCTGCTTTATCTGCCGCACGTCTCTTTCAATGTACGTCTGTATATATGAGGAGTAAAAGTCTGATGCTTCAACTTCACTATCATAAATTCGCGGGAAAAATCCTGTGAACAGGTAATCTTCATATGTTTTCTGCCCTAAACCTGCGTTTTTTATCTCTGTTATTGAAAGAGGAAGAAGTTTTAGCATTCCAACCCTTCCTGCAAGAGACTGCGATATCTTTTCTGAGAGCATGAAATTTTGTGAACCAGTGAGAATAAACCTGCCCGCCTTTTTTGAATTGTCAAGTATTCCCTGAAGGTAAGAAAATAATTCAGGAACATGCTGAACTTCATCAATTATTGCTCCGGTCTCTTCATATTGCTTCAAAAAACTTCTGGGATCTTCCTTTGCATACGCTCTGGTATCCGGATCTTCAAGTAATATGTAGGGTTTTTCAGGAAAAACAGCTTTCACAAGAGTTGTCTTCCCGGATTGTCTTGGCCCTGTAAGAGATACTGCCGGAAATCCGCCTGCAAGCTGTCTGAGTTTTTCGTGAGCCTCTCTTTTGATCATATTGATTCTCCATGTGGCGGACAAATCCGGAATACAACTCCGAATTTGTCCGAGTGTTTGTTGAAAATGGTATCTGATAGTATAAAAACAATCCCGATATTCTGACGAATTACAGCCACAAACGCGGCGAAAAATATTGCATCCGGACTCCCGAATCGTCATTGCCATCGATGAATTCCCCTGTCTCGTAAAGGAGGACCCCTCTCTCGTAAATGAGGACCCCTATCTCCCCTCCATCCTTCAGGGGTACTGGGATACCCGGGGGTGAGGACATTCTTCTCATTTTGTCGCGTCTGGTGTGAGAATCAGAGTCTCTTCTGGTTTCTTTGGATCAATAATTGAAAATTCAGGGAATGAGAAAAGAGATTTGAATGTATTTCCTCTGATTGTTCTTAGTACTTAATATATATACCATCACAATTGGAGAAGTGGCACTATTATATCAGATCCTTCAGTTCTTCAACAGTCATATGGGCCTGCTTTAAAATGTGTGACAGGGTAGAGCGTTTAATTGGTTTATGAGCAGGAACTGTGAGTTTCAGTGTTTCTTTTTGCGTGTGCTTTTGCATACGAATATGACTGCCCCTCTGACGGACTACGACCCATCCATCCCGCTGAAGAGCTGTGATGAGTTTATCATAGTTCAGACCCGGTAATTTTTTCATACAGCAATCTCAATCTGCTCAGCTGTCTCACTAAAAATCTCATCGTCTTCGATCGGTTCCAGATAGAGATCAATAGCTTCCCTGATATTGTGTAATGCTTCTTCCCGTGTATCTCCCTCACTGATACAACCAGGTAGTCCCGGTACAAACACAGTGTATCCACCCTCTTCACTGGGTTCAAGAATGACACGTAATTTCATAAGATAATCTACCTGTTTGAATTACTTAAAATTAATTGCACCAGAATTTTTCAGAGGTTTTATCTCACAGTTTTTCCTGATTCCGGAGTCTGAATACAATTGTCTGTTCTGTGAGATTATAACCTGCCGTAATTTTACTCTCTCTGTTGTATACGCTCATTCCTTTTTGACCACCCGCAACCATATCCTTCTTCACACACGTTGAGGTGAGGGGGTTGTCAGGAGGTGTATTCCGATAGAGGCGATCGTACCACAAGACCTGGAGAACCATTAACCCGGTCGTGTGGTCAGTCAGAAAGATCCATCGGATCCTCGAAAAGAATTGCCAGAGGAAGAAGAAACAGCGATGCAACGCCAGGCTAATCTGGCAGTATCTCATCAAATCCGGCTACTCAGTTAGTTATGGTACTGTCAAAAGGGAGGTGACCCTGATCTGACAGAAAACGGGCACACCAGACGTAAAGGCCCACTGGTGCCCCTGCCTTCTTCACTCCTTTTGCAGCAGGAACGGAAATGGCGCCCGGACGCCGCCCCCTGAAACGGCAATGGGTGGCAGAGCCCCGGTCGTCAGTCAGTCAGTTTGTGACCAGAGTCAGAGGCCCGGGACATCCCACCTTCTGCTGCCAGCTGCCCGGTTTAAGTGTCTCCACAAATTTGGTTCTGACACAGTCCGCATAGCTCCAAATGTTTATTTTTTTATATTAAACGATGGTAAACAAAAGTTTGCTATAAAAATCATTTCATGATTTGTCATCAAAACTGCGCCTGACGCTGAGACCTCATACACGTTTTAGCACGAAAGTGGTAAATCGTGAAGTAATTTACATAACTAATCTTTCGGCTCATCGCTGTTTCATGTGGGTAAATTGAATTGTAGTTGGCCCGGTCTCAGGTAGATCATAGTCATGAAATTCCTTGGATTCCGATACCCCCTCACACTTTTTTAAGCGCCTGAATAGTACTGTTCAATCCTTCCGGCAGTCCATTGGTAACTTTCGGGTCAATATAATTCATCACGCCTTTCCAGTGTTTTTTGGCTCTTCACAGACAGGTGTGGGTCAGCAAAGATAGTGAAAGTTGTTATTAATACCCACACAAATTAGCGAAGAGCCAATCTTTCAGAAAGTGCCAGTACAAAAATTGATTTTTTGCTACTGAAAATTTTATATCTGTGTATGTGCATATACACAGATATGGAACTAAAACAATCAGTGTTTCTAATATCGCATACGAAAGACTGGTGAGATTAAAAGGGTCCTCAAATATGAGTTTATCAGAGGTAATTATAAAATATACTCTGCCAAAAAAGACGTTTTCAGAGATAATGAGAGAGACAGGACCCGATCCGGAATTTGCAGATTCAATTGAAAAAGCCTCAAAAGAGATGAGACGCACTAAAAAACGCACCTGCCCCTTCCATTGCCCACCTCCGATACGGCACAAACTCGATCACACCTTCTTCTATATCCATAAGCTCAGCATGGTCAAGGGTCACGATATATCCATATTCCATATGGAACTCACCCATTGCACGTCGCAATCCATCAACTTCTCGTTTACGCGTTTTTGCATCAGATACATCCAGACATACATTAACCAGTGCCAGAGGTGCTGTTGCGTTCCATATAAGAAAATCCACTTCCTTTTTGTCCATCAGGCGATACACCTCTAAACCCGCCCGCCTGATGTCGAGAAATACCAGATTCTCAAGTAACTTCCCACGGTCTGACGAGAAACGATGAGATACCGCCAGAAGCAGACCATTATCAATAGCATATACCTTACGCGGGCTTCGCTCCCTCTTACCAGCAGAAAACGAATGTGTTTCGATGAAAAAAAGGAGATAAGGTTCCTCTAAATATCGGGAATATCTTTCAATAGAATCAAGTGATACACGCCCTCCAAGTGCACGCCTTGTACCATTTAACGTCACCGGACCTGGCACAGATGCCATAAAAGTAGTAGCCACAGATTCAAGTTTCTCAATCTCGCGCACCTCATACCTTCTGGCAACATCATGATTGATAATATCCCGATATATCTGAAACACCATCCTCTCCTTTAGATCAGGCTCAGTTGTCAGCACCACCGCAGGAAATGCTGATGATGATATGTACTCAGAAGTCAGGCTCTGTATCCTGTCCGCATCTGCCAGAGGGTCTTTTGGGTCGATATCGTGAAAACTCAGATACTCAGAAAGGTCAAGCGGAAACACTTCCATATCAATATGGCGTCCTGTTAGCAACGTTCCCAGCTCCTTAGACAGCAACTCCGCTGAAGACCCCGATACAATTATATGCAAATTCGGATGCATTTCCATCTGAATTCTCACCCATCGCTCCCACTGCGGGAGTCGTTGCACCTCATCAAGTATAAGATAATGCAACCCATCCGGATCAACAAATGAACGATGGGCACTGATAATCTGGTCAGGCAGTGCAGTGCCGTTCTCTATTGGAAGCCGTGGGTCTTCAAAATTAACATAAAGAGCCTGTAATGGAGTGATTGTTCCATTGTCAATGAGATGATGCATGAATTGGATTAACGTCGTGGTCTTGCCACTTCTTCGAACACCTGTGACAACGATTACCTGACCAGTAGATGAGAGCCGTTTAAGCTCATTGATGTAGCGTGGTCGAATTATGCCCATAAAAGGCGTTGTTCTCCAGAAATTGAATGGAGTTAGTATCTCAATGAGTTCCCTATCATCCATATTAGTAAATTAGCTAATTTTGCATATAAACATTCCGACATATCGTTCAAAAATCGCGTTTTTTATACGATATCGCGGAAACATTGCCATTCACCTAAAACCAACAAAACCACCGAATCAATCGAATCCAACCAATATGCCACCTAAGGCAGCTCAGGCATCTGCCCGACTGGACTGAGGCCCGCCGCATCGTCGCCAAAGTTGACCCGCTCATGGCGCTCTGTGATAATCTCGAATCAAAACTCAATCAATCGCAGACAGACGGCGTGAAATTGATGGAGGCGGCAGTGGGTGGCACCCCATATGCATCAGGGATGTGCTTAGAAACAAACGAATCAACCACACAAGAGCAAAATGCGAACGGGTTTATGCAGTTGGAAAAACAGTTTTTGGATGTGAAACAGTAAAAGTGACAACAGTAGCAAGGACGGGTGGTGAACTACCACGCCCTAAAGGGCGTGGCTTCCTGCTTCATTGACAAGACCTGCATCACAGAAACGTGATGTAGAGGTATTGTCTCCACGGGCATAAAGGACGGGGACTTCCCGCTCTGCCCCCTTTACCCCCACAAGTTAAAAGAAAGTCTCTTAATAATATGTATAGGGTTTTGTATCCTTTCTCAGACCACATATCTCATCTATAGTCTGATCCTGTTTCACAAGCATCGCCCTGCCAATTGATACCGTCTCCTTACCCGGTGCCACTGATTGCTCACTGAGTTTCATAGATCTGTACATCATCCCGCCCGCAAGATCCGTCTTCTCAAAGAGTTCATCCTGCCAGTTGTCTCCGATGACATCAAAATAGTCGTACTCGCCGGTTCCGGTTTCCCATCTGACATTAAGGTCTTCCACAAGGACGGGATATTTTTGTATCCTGATGGCATCAATGAATCCGGTAAGCACTTCTTCATCCGCTTCTGCTATGATTTCAACATCATAGGGCATAAGGTTGCTGACCTCTCCTGTGACGCCAGGTCTCCGTGCGATCTTCTTAACAATGTCCAGGTAGCCAAACGCAAAATACGGGCTGTTTTACAATCTGATTGCCCTCATTGTCCACACCAGACTGTTCATGCAACAGCCTCTGATCTGTCAGTTTCATCAAATTTAAATCCATTCACAGCACCCTTAAAGTCAAATTGCAGTTTTCCTTCCTGCAATATCATCTCTGCCTGCTCCATGGCGATTTTTCGATTTCCCTGTCAATTAGTTCTGCAAAGGTGTCATCAATTGCATTGGGATAAATATCTTCGTAATCAGAAGTTGATGAAACATTAATTTCATTCGTTTTTTTATCCCTGTAAAGGCTGTGATATAGAATCCGGTTATTCTGGCCGGTCTGAAGTTCAAACTCTTTGAGTATGATATAATCATGTGTTGAAACAAAAATCTGTACTCCCATACGCTGCAATTCAACCAGAATTTCTACAACTGTCCTCATAAGGCGGGGGTTTAAGTTCGCCTCAGGTTCGTCCCGGCAGAGTACTGAACCGTTGATAAGAGTTCCATTCTGTATAAGTATCCAGAGAAGGGCCAGTTTTCTGAAACCCTCTGCAACCAGTGTAAATTCAAGTTCACCCTGTTTGTTTTTCAGGAAAAATTCTTCATTTTTGCTGATTACCTTCCCGTCCATGGATTTACGCAGGATCTCCAGAAGTTTTTTTCGTGTCGCATCCATCGGGCCTTTAAGTGATGCAAGAAATGCACGGTCGATAATATCTGCATAAACCTCTTCAAAATGAATGTTTCTCAGGCTGTAGAGTGAACGAAATCCCGGGGCATTGGCCATCATGTCTTTGACCGGAATGTATACAGATTCCATTGGCTCTTCATTCCACAATTTATATGCCCCGGATATTACTGCATTCTCAGGGCCTTTTGTATGGTTTGAGATTGTCAGCCGGATAACTGGGGCTTTCTTATTATCTTTCAGTTGCCTGTGTATCTCTACAAAACCCTGTGAACCTGCAGGAGATCTTTTCACCAGGCGACCTGTATGCTCACCTGAAGGGAGAAAGACCTTTGTTATTTTTTCTGCAAATCCTTTCTGACTTTTGGATATGTCACATGCAGCATATATTACTTTTAGAATATGAGTCTTTCCGGTACCGTTTTCACCGGTAAAAACATTGATTCCGGGTGAAAAGTTGATATCCGGTTTTTCAAAAGCAGTAAATTTTTCAATTTTTATTTTATCTATCATTTATCTTCTCTGTATACTTCTCTGAAAGGTTTTATGTCCACAATTTTCAGGAATATTCGGTTTTGCACTAAATCATTCATAAATTTAACACAGCTCAAACACTCTCAGAGTGTCCGGACCTTCTCCTTATAGTGCCAAATGTTTACCACCATAATTTACAATATTCTAAATTCATTTTTATTAGACTTTTGTGCAGGCCAGAACATCCCGAAACAAAAAGCTGACACGCTTCCGGAGGAGATGGTATTGGGGCGGGTATGACCCTGAGCATTTTGATTTGTATACGCTCATTCCTTTTTGACCACCCGCAACCATATCCTTCTTCACACACGTTGAGGTGAGGGGGTTGTCAGGAGGTGTATTCCATGACAAATGTCAAAATGCTACCTGAATCGTATGAGCAAACAGGATCATATCGCAACACTGCCTGCCAGTGAAGAGGGTCCCGCCCATAACACCGTTAAGAAATATGTTCTCCACGCTCAGGCTGCACGAGAAGGAAAGATAGAGGCGATCGTACCACAAGACCTGGAGAACCATTAACCCGGTCGTGTGGTCAGTCAGAAAGATCCATCGGATCCCCGAAAAGAATCGCCAGAGGAAGAAGAGACAGCGATGCAACGCCAGGCTAATCTGGCAGTATCTCATCAAATCCGGCTACTCAGTTAGTTATGGTACTGTCAAAAGAGGTTGTTTTCACTTACACACCGCACGCCTCTTTCGTATATATCAGAGATACAAAACAAAGATCTGGTATAAAAACGAGAAGATGGTGAAAAATGGAAAAAAGAAAAAAATCAGCGATAAACAGCAGATCCATACAGGACAACAAACCAAAAGAGAGTACAAAAGAGAGTACATCAGGTGATATCAGATCACCCAAAATCAGTCCCGGCCCGAATATCAGTTCCCGGGTACAGAGTTCATCCAGAAAGACCGCCCGTCAGGTACTCCGCGAAGCCCCCGAACTGACCTGGGACCAGACGCTCTTTGTAGACCCGGACGTATTTGACCCGGGTTACATGCCCGAACAGTTCACGTGCCGGGAAGCACAGATGCGTGAACTCGCCATGCAGGTCAGACCTGCACTCAGGCAGCAGGTGCATATGCCTATGCCTATGCCTATGCCTACGCGTATGCGTATGCGTTCGTCTTCTGGTGCAGCAGGAGCCGGAATGGCTGTGGTGGCAGAAGAAAGAAGGGGGTATGATCATGGGTCTGGTCAGGGATATGATCAGGGATGTGATGAGGAATATGATCAGAGATGTTATCAGGGATGTGATGAGGAATATGATCAGAGATATGGGAATCGCCTGAGCAGTACCGGACCAGGAAAACCATACAACTGCGTCTGCA
>JAYEIC010000076.1:0-9121 GCA_034659935.1 Methanobacteriota archaeon
CTCATTGGTGGCGTTAACAGAGTGCCATTTCGTCTCGCTGTCAAATACGACGATATCTCCCTTTTTTTCAAGAAATTCCATACGCTCATTTCGATATTCCAGATATTCTACTCGGTATTTGTCAGGTAGTTGATACAATATCCGTTCTCGTTCCTTTCCGTATTCCGATATCAGTGTTACTGTCGCGGAAAAATCCTGCATGGAATCATATGTTTCAACAACACGTCCGGCAATCTCGGGTCCGGAAAGAACCGTTTTCTCCGGGGGCTGAAGATCCTTAGCATCCTGGTGTACACTGCAGCCTGCCGTTAGAAGAATTACAATCAGCAGCACCTGTGGAATCCATCGTCGTGATTTCATGGTGCACCACTTAAAAAGGGTGCAATTTGTGATTGCCATAGTTGTCACAAAGTGCTGTCGTTCTCATGATATGTGTAGATCTGGCTCGAGGATACCCAAGTATTCATGAATGAATAAATCGTATCACCCGACCAGCCACTGAATGAAAAAACTTCTCCGGGAAGCTTTGTTGTACCACCAGATGTTCTCGCATACTCATCAATCATAGGATATGTAATTGCCTCAAATGAGTACTGAGCGGGTACATCAGCATACACTTCTGCTGAACCGCAAATCCTATTAATGGCGTAAGAGGGGTCATCTTCGTCATAATAAATATGTTCCTTCCAGTTGCCAGTTGTACAGTCCCTGAACCATATATAATACGATTGATCATATATCGTAAACTCATAATCATACCAATGACATGAGGTTGCATCAAACCACTTAATTGTCGGGCAACCCTGGGGATTGTTGCTATTATCATATATTGCTGCTCCGAGCCAGATCTTATCGCCATAATAATCTTCATCGTAAAATAATATGTACTCAACAACGTCACCGCCGTTCAAATAAATTTCCCGTTCTTGGTATATCGCGTGGTCGTGACCATTATTTGTGAACAAAGACGGCTTGATCATTCCTTCAAGATGCACTATGCTATCGGTATATTCAGGTTTCACGGAATAATGAGCCCACTCACCATGTACTGGTGGTGATACATATTCAATTGTCCGGGCTTTTACGGGCACATATATTTCTGGTTCAGAAGGACTTGATATATGTATAGTAGTCAGCATATTGTTTAAATTTGAATGGTGGGTAAAGTACTTCATTGGAAATGAGATACTTCCATTGCCCATAGCTATAGAAAGTTCATACATTTTTTTCGGAATCCTTAATGAGACCATGCTTTGAGTATCGTTAATTGCTATCGGGGAGAAGAACGTTAATCCGGTTTTATCGTCGAAATGCTCAATTTTCAATGTCTCCTTAGAATCTGAAATTACGATTCTCTCAGGACATTCACTAATATTCTTTTCAGCCAGCCATTCATCAGGGAATATGATCGTGATCAGATCTTTTTCACTTAAGGATGAGGACACCATAAGGTCTTGTGTCCTAAAGTCAGGAGTCAATATCACGCTACCGGCAAGTTCTTCACTCGCGCAAAGATCTTTGCTAAAAGCAATGTCAGAGTTTACAGCATTGCTCCCAGCAAGAGTCAGGCTTTTTGCTACATGTACATTATCTATCGCACTTACCGCCGACACCACCACAACACTCACCAGCAACATCGCCAGGAGCACAAAGAGTGCTCGCATTCCTTTTTTCAGTTTCATACTTTTCCCTCCGTTTTTTAAATTAAAGCCGACATGCAAACCTTAATCTGCGATAGTGCTGATCAGTTAGATGCCGGTTTTATCAGTCGGCAGACAATCAGGGAAAGGAAGGAAACAGGATTTGGTCGAATTGATTCCTTCTTCCCTAAATATTTCACCGGATTCGTTTTTTAAAAAGGGTTTAATCAGAGGATTATGCCTTAGACTGCCCCCCGTTTAAAGATACAAACTGACTTTATATATTTTCTCTCACCATGTTCCCTAACTGTCAGCATGGTTATATAATTCCTGACATTCCACCTCATTTTAATCCCAAAATCCTGTCACAATTAAAAGGATCCTATGAGGTGATCCACTGGACAGGTGCTCTCGGAGATGAGATTGAAGGGATCGTCAGGTATCCTCTTGGTTACACAGAAGGAGAACAGTACCCCCTTGTACTTGTAGTGCATGGCGGACCCACATATACCGACTTTGACAGCTGGAGAGATACCTGGGAGTTCCCATATCACCTTATTACAGATATGGGTACTGTGGCACTTTCGGTAAATTATCACGGCAGTATGAATTACGGGTTTGATTTTGCAGAGTCTATTGAGAACGGGCATTATTATGACCTGCCCATCCGGGATCTGATCTCAGGAAAGGAGTATCCTGCAGAGAAGGGTATCATCAATCCTGCAGAGATCGGTGCGACAGGATGGTCAAACGGGGCAATCCTCATCCTTGATTTGATAACAAAGGATACCTCACTCAAAGCAGCGGTTGCAGGAGCCGGAAGTGCTGAAGATCAGGCACAGAATGCCAATACAAACAGAATCATTATGACAAAGATGTATTATGGCGATACCCCGTACCAGAATCCTGACATGTACCTGGACATTTTACCGATATACAGGGCAAAAAATGTCAGAACACCGCTCCTGATGATGAGTGGAACCGAGGATGATGCAGCGGAGCCTTCAGCTGTACTGGTAACGTACCGGACATATAAAGAGGAAAGTCAGGCACCAGTACGGTTTTTGAGGTTTGAATTTTGGGGATTTTTAAACCGGCACAGTTGGGTATTTTTAAGTCGGCATTGACAGGAGGAGCTTGACTGGCTGGAAAAATACCTATTTTCGTGATTTTGGGGGTGGTGGGTGTAAAAGAGCAACGTAAACTGATCCAGTTTTGAGCAAAAAAATCATCGTAAATTGATCCAGTGCGACGGGAACAATGCCAGAGAGAGAAAGAGTATTGACAAATCCATATCAGCCTGCATCAGCAGTGGCGTTACATCAGTATTGCCAGAGAGGAGTGCTCTAAATGATCGAGGGAATTGACTGGCACACCGGCGTCTCCATCAATTCAGTCCCCCTCGCACCACAGCGATTGCCTCTTTTCAGACAAGCAATGTGTGTTCATCCGTTCCGGCTTACTCCTGCCTTCGCGAAGAGATGGCGATTGTCACGATGCCGGTTACAGCTACAATTAGTATAAAAACCGGGTCACCACCGGCTGTTGCAGGACTCTCCAGAGGGATTACGTATACCTCTTCTCCACCACTTACAGCCAGTCTCTTACCATCAGGTGACCACTGCACCTTAAAAAAATTCAGATATCCCCGAGCAAGCCCGACAGGATCGGATCCGTCACAATTCATGATAAACAGGGCTGATGGCGTTCTGGACTGTGAGATAAACGCGATCCTGTCGCCTTCAGGAGAAAAAACCGGCGAAAAGTCTACGTTTCCGGATGTCAGCTGCCGTTTACTGTCTCCGTTAGCGTTCATGGTCCATAGAGCAGATGAAAATTGTGTTGAATTTGTGGCTAAAGTGATTACATTGTATGTTATACCGCTTCCATCCGGGGACCAGTCAAACATGCCGACATTCTCTCCTGTGGATGTGAGGCGTCTCTTCTCCGAACCATCATCCTGCATGATCCAGATTTCATTTCCTTCTGGACGGAAGAAGAGGTATGCAATTTCATCACCATGTGGTCGCCATGCAGGTTGTCTGGCATTACCCGATGTTGTAAGTCTCTGTTTTCCGCCGCCGTCGGAGTTCATCACCCAGATATCGGACTCCCTGCGTATTTTTGAAAAGTTGACGCTTTCTAATTCATTTCCCTGTCCATCTCTTGTTATATCCCGGATATCTTCATTTTCATACCAGCAGGAAGTGTATGCAATCCGATCACCCTGTGGGCTCCATGCGGCTCCGTATCCCGCCGGACCATGCAGCCAGGGAACGATGTGTGCCCCTGTTGTCAACTGATTGTTCCCGCTTCCATCCGGGTTCATTGACCACAGGTCGTATGTACCGGATCTGTCGGAGATGAAGAGAAGTTTTTGCCAGTTCGGGGACCATGGGTTCGATAAGAAAAAATCTGCAGATGTGTTGGATGTAAGCTGTTTTTTCTCCGACCCGTCCGCATCCATCACCTGGATATCGGTATTTCCTGAGTCAGCATCAAACGACAGAAACACAATCCGGTCACAGTCCGGTGACCAGAAAGGATTTGATGCTTTATCCGGCCCAAAGGTCAGCGGTTGAATCTCCGCCTCCACTATACCAGCGAACAAAGAAAGGATGATGACAGAAATAAAAAGATAGTATCGGATTTGCATTTATTCACCTCAAAAAATATGATTTAAGTGGATATTCCACAGGAACATATCGCTTCGTCTGTTAATATAGGAGTTGATGACATACAATAGCATTTTGCCTCCGTTTTCACTTCTACAGTAAATGATGTTGCTATGGATGTCACTCCAACATTAACAGTAGTAGATGCAACAGTTGTATTATTATACGTATATATATGTTGGGTGTAACTACTGTTCCAGCTGACCTTAACAGTAACTGTTAGATCACATCCAAACCCGGCTCCAGGGCACTCATCCCGGTGAAACAAGAAACATCCGCTTGCGGCCCATTCTACTGAAACATAACGTGTCCCATCCGCTCTTTCGTATAATACGGCTGATTTAATCTGTGCTGAGGCATTGTTCTGGAAATTTTGAACAGGACCGCATGAACCAAGTGGCGTATCTGTTATTTTACCGACTCCGGTTTATATTCTTAGATGTCATTACCCTCTTATCCTGTGCGGCATTGGGATCAAATTGATGCCACATTCCGGGATTCCTCGCCGGCACCATCACCGTACTCACCAGCAGCAACGCCATGAGCACGGAAAGTGCTCGCATTCCTTTTTTCATTTTCATACTTTTTCCTCCATTTTTTTGATTAAAGCCGGCATGCAAACCTTAATCTGCGATAGTGCTGATCAGTTAGATACCAGTTTTATCAGTCGGCAGACAATCAGGGAAAGGAAGGAAACAGGGTTTGGTCGAATTAATTCCTTCTTCCCTAAATATTTCACCGAATTAGTTTTTTAAAAAGGGTTTAATCAGAGGATTATGCCTTAGACTGCCCCCGTTTAAAGATACAAACTGACTTTATATATTTTCTCTCACCATGTTCTCGAACTGTCAGCAGAATGATTAAATTGATTATTTGATTGGTAGTCCCATCTTTTATTGGAACAGATTTTAAAACGAAATTTTACATATATGCGTTAAATAAAAGGAATTTTACACCTGAAATAACCCTTGCGCTTTAATTTTTTATGCATTGTTATAATTTTTGCAGGTTCACCAGTCATCCTCTTATGTAGTTGAATTATCTGTGAAAAAATCATATTTTCCCTGATTTCATCAGGAAGGTTTTCAATGATAACCGGTTCAAGTCCGGATTTTATATAATAATATTTACATTTCCCGCATATCCTTTTGGACAATATTCCTGCACCCTCTATTTTATTTATGGGCCATATTACAGTGCTTTTTGAGACATTCTAGTTCTTCTGTCAGGTGTATTGTGTTTTTCTTCAAAGGTGACTTTTGATTGTGTTAGAACCTCAGGCAGGACCGCACTGGCAGGAGGAGGCATTCCAAAGCCTTATTGAGAAGGCAGATTACCTGATTAATATACGGGGGTATAAGGCATTCACACTCTGAAAGAATACAATAAAGCGATCCGTGACCGTATTCCTGAGATTATTCGCTCTCAGGGAATGGAATGCAAAGTACAGGAATATGACGATCAGGATTACCTCCGGTATATCGAATACAAACTTATCGAGGAACTGGAAGAGTACCTTGAATCAAAAGATCCGGAAGAGCTCGCCGACCTCTTAGAGGTCATCTACCGGGTTTCCGAACTCAGAGGTGTTTCACCAAAAGATCTGGAAATAATCCGGCAGAAGAAGGCTACCGAACGGGGTGGATTTACGAAGAATCTGGTGCTGGTGTCTGTTGAGGAAGAGAAGACAGAAGAAGCAAAGGAGGAACCTGAGGGCAGGATGCTTCTGTGTACCTGTGAACGGGGCGATCATATCTTTGAGGAGGAATAGACTCAGACCTTTCTTTCCCCTGAGTGGTGCGACAGGATGGTCAAACGGGGCATTCCTCATCCTTGATCTGATAACAAAGGATACCTCTCTCAAAGCAGCGGTTGCAGGAGCCGGAACTGCTGAAGATCAGGCACAGACTGCCAATACAAACGGAATCATTATGACAAAGATGTATTATGGCGATACCGCTTACCAGAATCCTGAGATGTACCTGGACATTTTACCGATATACAGGGCAAAACAGGTCAGAACACCGCTCCTGATGATGGGTGGAACCGAGGATAATGCAGTGGAGCCTTCAGCTGTACTGGTAACGTACCGGACCTATAAAGAGGAAAGTCAGGCACCAGTAAGGCTTTTGAGGTTCCCGGGAGAGCCGCATCATCCGGGGAAATATGTTCACCAGTTCAGAAAGGTTCAGGAGGAGCTTGACTGGCTGGAAAAATACCTGTTTTCGTGATTTTGGAAGTGGTGGGTATGGTGATAATGGAGGACTTAATGGCAAAGTGTTCTCCTGATGCATACTAAAAAATTTTTTAGGCGAGAGCCCTACACACTTCAGGAATTGATGGCGTGAATAGTTACGCAATAACAAAAGTTATTCCAGAAAAACCAAGACAGAGTGCAACGTCCCGAGGGGCCGGTTTTACTGCGAATTGGTGGTTAATAGGTTTGATACTTCTTATAACAGGTTTTTTTGCAGGATTCATTTTGTTCTTTTTGATCTGGAAATCATAACGCAAGCAGATCCCCCAAAAGCTCTTTTATGCACTCCAGATCGCTCTCAGACAAATCACCAGTTTTTCTGATAAATCTCTCCTCATCAAGTGATAAAATCTGAAAACATAGTGCAAAACTAACATCCGAAAGGCCGTTTTTGGCATCAGGTTCAATCATATGGGTATGAGGAAACCGATCTGCATTTTCTGAAGTGGTGAACGGGATTACTGTGTGCATTCCATAAGATCTTGCAAGAACCACCGCCGGACGGGTCCCGGACTGTTCATGCCCGCGACTTTCATCAGGTTCAATGAACCAGACTTCACCGGGATTGGGAAAAACCATTATTAATGCCTCAGTGACTTAAGAGATTTAAGAGATGCCTGCTGCATCGGTCCGGTTTCTTTTTTGAGCCAATCGAGGTCTTTGGGAGTCGGTTCAAACAAAAACTGCTTTGCCTTTGAAATAGCCTTTGCAATCTGGGTGTCACGATAAAAACCCTTTGTATCTTTTACAATCCGGAATGCCTCAACCGATGATTTACCCATTTTTTCAACAATAAAGGCGTATGTTGCACCAATCTCAAGAAGGGACGGTGTTTTCTGAAAGATATTGTCAAGAGTTTTTACCATCACAATCTCTTCATCTGATAATGAGACATCGGAAATGCGATTTTTAAACTCCTGATTGTGTTCATAGTAATCCTTGGTAAACGCGGGTGAATACGAACCGTGGACATACATCCCAAAAGGATAATCTAAATTCATACCTTTTAACTGGAGAAGACATATCGTCTTTTGGGCAATCATTTTATCCTCAAATTTATTGCAGTCCACAGAAAAATTCATCTCATCAAATACTGCAACCGCTTTATTCCAGTCTCCCATTTATTCATCACCACATACAAGCATATCAAGCCATTTTTTTATCCTGTTCCACTCTTCAAGGCCGGCAGGAGTGATAGAATATAATTCAAGATTATCCTTTGACTCAAATGTCACGTGTTCCATCCGCAGATAGCCCATATCAACAAGGGCGTTTAAATTTGAATACGTAGAACCGTCATTTCCAATATTCAGCCCGTTTTTTATCTGCCTTGCCGTTGCCCCGTCTTCACCGAGTTGAGATAAAGCCCAGAGAATTTTTATCCTGCTAAGTGAGAATAACTTAGAGTTTAAATTTCCCGCTTCATCAACAATTTCCAGAAAATTTTCTTTCATGATTCCCCGCACATCACTTTACATTATTGATTTGTATATCTTAATTTCGACTTGAAGTTTAAATTAATTATCAAAGGAGACAATTATCAAAGGAGATGCATTTATATTGCAGGGTTGTGAATCGTGCTTTATACTTGGTGTTCGCATATACGAACAAATGTTCTCTATGGCGAACATATGGGGCCTGTCCATCCAGTGCTGATCTGGCAGGACAGTAACTATGAGCAAGTGGATGGACAGGCTCATAAATATTATCTCAATGGTGACATTAGACATAAATATCAAAACAATGAAACAGAACCTAAAGCATGACTACCAGTGAAGAAATATTCTCGCAATTATCAGGCCTCAAAAAAGAACTGGCAAAAAAATATAGCGTGAAAAAAATTGGTATATTTGGTTCATTTGCACGGGACGATGCTAATGAAAGAAGTGATGTTGATATTCTCGTTGAATACAACGAATCCCCCGGTTTTTTTGAATTTATTGAACTTGAGGATTATCTTAAGGAAAAACTTGGGCGAAATGTTGATCTTGCCACGAAAAACGCACTCAAACCTGCCATAAGAAAAAGAGTCCTCTCTGAGATAAGATATGTCTAAAAGAAACAAAGAAGATATTGAACTTTTCCTTGACGATATTATAGAGGCATCCAGCCGAATATCTACATATATAAAGTACCTTGATTCTGACGTTTTCATGAAAGACATAATGATACAGGATGCTGTTATCAGAAATTTTGAGATCGTTGGTGAAGCGGTTAAAAATCTCCCACAAAATTTTCGGGAAGAATATTCTTATGTGAACTGGAGAGGAGCATCAGGTATGAGGGATAAACTAATACATGGATATTTTGGTGTAGATCTCTCTATTCTCTGGAGCACTGCAAAAAAAGATCTCCCACTATTTTCAAAAGAAATTATTAAAATAAGGGAAATAATTATACAGCCGGAGAAGAAGAAATAAATGGCACAGTCGGATTTTTCAGTGATTTTTCAAAATTTATGAACATCTCTGGAACAAAATTTCATTTTTGTTAGTTCTAAAGATGCAAATTACCAAATAATATTTTGAGTTCTTATTAAAATTCTAAGA
>JAYEIC010000077.1:0-31918 GCA_034659935.1 Methanobacteriota archaeon
AGTAAGGAATCGGTGGCACTGGGTAAGGAGACGGTGGCACTGAGTAAGGAATCGGTGGCACTGGGTAAGGAGACGGTGGCACTGAGTAAGGAATCGGTGGCACTGGGTAAGGAGACGGTGGCACTGAGTAAGGAATCGGTGGGACTCGCTGAGGAATCGGTGGCACTGGGTAAGGAGACGGTGGGGCTGAGTAAGGAATCGGTATCAATTGGCAGGGAGATGCTTGTGAAACAGGATCAGACTATAGATGAGATACATAATCTGAGAAAGGATACAAAACCCTATATGGATTACAAATTTGAAGTCATTGAAAAAAACTCCACAACATCGAGGAAGCATTGAAAAAAGAGGGTATATTGTCTGATTTTTAACAATCCTGTCATAGTGCGTACCCCTGTTGGCATGGCTCCCCGACCGGCGGCTGCTCATTCACACTCTTTGTCCCGATATATTCATCAACTATCGGCACCCGCGCAGGATGAGAGCGGGGACCCGGGTTCCCCGATTCACGCCCCCCCGGAAGCTGACGAAAGTACACCCCGCCGTTTGAGAAACATTCAGGATGTCCGGACCAGATGTTTCATAGGAGGTAATAATTAATGATAACAGAGTATATTCAGGCTGCACTATCAAAAGCATGTTATGAGATCATTGATGATGAGGAACCTTATTATGGTGAAGTGCCGGAACTTGCAGGAGTCTGGGCTACCGGTAAAACACTTGAAGAATGCCGTAATAACCTTGCTGAAGTGATTGACGGCTGGATTATAATCAGACTTAGAAAAGGTCTCATTATACCTCCCATAGGAGAGTATAAAATAGAGGAATTTACAAGGATGAATTCCGGTGTCACAGTATAAATTGTCCCCTTACAGTAAAAACAGAGAATATCTGCATTGATAATAAGAGAATAGTAATAGTCCTTACAGTTCCTTGTATATGTTTCAATACGTTCGATTGATTCCAGAACATGAATTATGTATAAACTATCATCCTTCACAGAGGTACTGCCTCCCGCTGAACACGTTCTTTTATGTACCAGTGAAGTCCGCTGTCAGTTACTACATCAACCCTGCGGCCAAGGAGATCTTCAAGATCCTGGATTAGTGCAACATGATCGATAAGTGATCTTTCCGGTTCAAATTCAACAAGAAAATCAATGTCACTATCAGGTGTATCTTCACCACGGGCAACAGAACCAAAGATCCGTGTTTTTCGTGCACCGTGATCTGCCGTAATCCGCAGGATTTGATCCCGTTTTTCCAGTACCTGTGCATAGATACTCATCAGATTCTCCCTGACAATATTATCCATCTGATATGTAATAATATTGACTCTTCTCTGGATTTCGCAACTCGATTAAATATAACCAGACCTGTCCGATCTTTAACATAAAGTATACAGATTGTGCCAGAACCAAATTTGTGGAGACATTTAAACTGGCACCTGGCAGCGGAAGGTGCCCCCGGGCTCTACTGACTGACTGACTGACCGGTGGGGCTCTGCCACCCACTGCCATTCCACTGGCGGCGTCCGGCATGTACGTTCCGGGCTGCAAAAAAAGGAGTGAAGAAGGCAGGGGCACCAGTGGGCCTTTACGTCTGCTGTGCCTGTTTTCATTGTTTGTGCCTGTGATTCTTCAGAATATCATATGTGTTTTCATAGTAATCAGAGGTCAGAATGATGGAGAAGCGTCAGTTTATTTTCAGCATTACTTCTTGAAGCCACCTCTCAAAAACAGGATCGCTCAGTGTATAATAGCCCTTCTCCTTCCTGACAACAAATCCTTTCTCTCTAAGATATGTAAGATAAGTATTGACATTGGATATCTTCTCACCTCCACCTCCGGATAATGATAATATATCAACACTTTCTGCCAGATTTTTTGGACTGTGATAACCTTCTGCCAGTTTAAGGACAATTAATTTTTCCTTTGAACTTAGAGAATTAAACTCCTCCCTGAATAACAGATCTCCCTCCTCTTCCAAAAATTCAGATTCAATCTTTCTGACTGTATCAATTGTAATTATTTCATCCCTGCGTCTATCTGATCGCCCAAGCATCTTCCCAATATACTGGATATAAAAAGGAATTCCTGCAGAGAAATCATAGATCTCTCTTATACAATCATCTGAAATCTCAAGATGTCCGGACAATATCTCACCCGTATGGGCACAACTGAGGGGCAGGATCTCTCTTACTATCAACTGCCGGTAAAAAGGGGAGCCGGGTGAAAGTACAGCCAGATTCATGCTGCTCCTGACAGAACCGGAGACAGAGATGGCTGTATTCTCAAAACCTTCAGAAATAGTTCTGATTTTTCTTAAAACCGCCTCACCAACCTTTGCATTATTGCTTTTAAGATCTGTAACTGAAGGGAATTCATCAATCATAATTACACATTTAATGTTACTATTACCACTGCATTTTTCTGATAAATTTTCAGATATACTGAATGCATGCTCAATGAGCTCGTCAGCATTGTCATCTGTAATATTTCTGGTAACAATAAACTCAATCTCATCATATACGACTTTTAATTCAGTCTCAGAAAGAATTTTTCTGAGCATCACAAGAGGTGTTTTTAACAGATCATATGATCGGTATGTAAGACCAATATGTGGCCTGTAAGCTTCAATAATCTCAAGAGAAAGTTTTCTGCAAAATTCATCAAGTGTAAAATCAATAAGGTCCCATACTGAAAAGTATACGACCACAATATCTTTTTCATCAAGAAGCCTTCTCTGAACCTCTTTTAATATTGAGGTTTTTCCTATCCTTCTGGTACCATAAAGGGCAAATCCGGATGTTGAATTTTTATCCTTAAATTCCGAAATCATTTCATTGATAATCTTTCTTCTGTTGACAAAATCTCCGCCCTTCACAGGTTTTAAAGTAAAGCTCATTAGATCCTGATAAAAATATTAGTGATAATTTTATTAGTAATTTGCTGTAAGAGATGCGGGATTATCCGGGCCTGTCCAGCCAGATCAGCACTGGCCGGACAGGCTCTCAAATACCTGTTATGATATTCAGGTAATAAAAAAGAGGACCAGACCAAATACTGCTTCAATAGTACTGATATACAGAGACCAGGAAAGAAATGTTTGCCACTGTAATAATATGCAGACAAAAAACAGGAACAAACTGTGCAACAGAGATCAAAATGCCTGTTGGTATCTCTGCTCTTCCATTGTTGCTAAAAAGAGTGTTATTTCCCAAAAATCTCAACCGGATATGTTGCCTGAGAGATCCGGCTCAAAGCCAGAAAAGGAGAATAATATAAAATCCCAAAACCCTGAAAAGAGAGAGCCAAACAGCATCTCCTCTGCCTGAAAAAGACGGATATCTCCCTGTTAAACAAAAAAGGAGTTATAAGATGTACAAAAATCCAAAAGGTATAAGGTAATCTCCATGTCGGTTTCACTGACCTACATCTATCTCTTTCCCGTAGGTATTATCATCGCAGTTCTTGCCATCTCAGCCGGCATTTCCGGCACAAATTTCTGGATTCCTGTATACCTGATCTGGCTCGGGATCGACGCGAAAACAACCTTCTGGCTCTCCCTTCTGACTATGATCTTCGGGTTTGGTTCAGGGATCATTAAGAACTTAAAAGAGAGGACTGTCAACTGGTATGTCGTTAAAGATTACTTAAAAATTGCAGTCCCGTCATCCATTTTAGGTACCCTCTTTATCCCGTTTGCGCCTGTAAAGATACTCCTCATAATCTTTGCAGGGTTCATCTTCATATACGGAGGTTACCTGATTTACCACTACTGGCTCTGCTACTGCGGAAACGGACCTGCAGAACGCAAGAGCACTGACAGGATATGCCGGGAGCGGGCTGCACTGGGCGGATTTCTGAAAGGTCTGATCGCAACCGGGATGGGGAAACTGGTTATGCCCTGCATCCTCAGGCACAAAAAAATCCGGTCACCTGCAGAAGCGGTGGGTTCCACTGTTCTGATCATCTTTGTGGTAAATATATGTGCTCTAATCTTCCGCCTGACTCCCGACTTTGTATCAGACTTAATAGTTCAGAAAGACCTGATCTTTGAGATTATGATCTGGGTCGCACCAGGCGTATTTATTGGAGGGCAGATCGGCCCTGCTATCGCACAAAAACTCTCAGTGCAGGGTATTAAATTATATGTCGGGTGCCTGCTTATGGGTGTTAGTGTACTGATCGGTCTGAGGGCTTTTGGGATCTGTTAAAATGGTGTTAATAGTAATCCTTAAATATATTATTCATGCAGATCTGATACTAAAACAGGATTTCCATATTCAGAACTCTCATTTTTGAGTAACCAGTACCAGAGAGGCAGATAATTTATTTTCCTGCCTGCCACATTTTCCTGATCAAAAAGGTCAGCGGTTATTATAGTACCTTCCTGCAGGTCAAAATGTTTTATTGCTGAAATAAGACCATTTATCTTCCTGTCTTTGGTTTTTGGATCTGAGAGATCTGCGCAGACCTGAATCAACCGGACTGGATCCAACCCTGCTTTTGTAACAAAATCCACTTCTAATCCTTTTTTGTCCTGCCAGTAGTAAATCTCCTCACCAAAACGTAAGAGCTGGATGAAGACGAGATTTTCATATAATCGTCCAAAATCGTCTGAGAACCTGAAAGAGACCGCATTGATCATGCCCGGGTCTATGCAGTATAGTTTTTTGGGTTTATTTATCTGCTTTTTAAGCGAAGCGTCATAGTGATTGATAGTGAACAGCAAAAATGCGTTCTCAAGGTAAGAGATGTAGTTAATTATGGCATCCGTGCTCAGGGACGTGTAAGCGGAAAATAATTTTCTGAGTGAATTGTATGTATGAGGTTTTGCTATATTTGATATGCAGAAAAGGGCAAGTGTTTTGAATATTTTTGCATTGCGCACCCTGTGTCCTGAGATAATGTCCCTGTAGATTATATCGTCAAAGTAGGATTGCAACAGTTCTCTGTGATCTATGGTGGGGTTGAGTATGACCTCCGGGAACCCTCCCCTGCCCATATATTCGTTGAACTTCCTTTTGATCTCTGTTTTCTTCTCTGAAAACTGCAGGGTTTTTATATCAAAAGATATTTCCCGGCACCTCAGGAACTCAGCAAAACTGAACGGGAACATTCTGGTGGTAAGATGTCTTCCTGTTAAGCGGGAGGAGATATCGTCTGAAAGAATTGATGCATTGGAGCCGCTTATTATGATTTTGACATTCTTCTTTTTATCATAGATGCCTTTCAACCAGTTTTCCCATCCGGGAAAGTTCTGGATCTCGTCTAAAAACAGGTACAGTTTATCGTTTTCTGATGTCCCATACAGTTCCCGGAAAGTGTCTGTCAGTAACGCAAGTTCATCGCCATTTACGGGTTGAAGTCTGTCATCATCCAGGTTGAAATAAAGTATATGAGATTTCGGCACCCCGGAATCAAGTAATGTTGAGATCAACTGGTACATGTAATATGTTTTTCCACAACGTCTGACACCCACAATGTCGTTGATATGTGGCAGATTGATATTTGCCCGGTTTTTTCTTTTATGCAATTCCGGCAGTTCGCTTTCCTGCCATTCAGCGATTGCACTTTTGAGTTTGTTCCGGGTATCCATTATATGTGGATTTGTCTGCAACTATTATATATTTGTCGTGTGTGGACGATAAAATTGTAGATATTTATCGTCTGTGAACTACAAAATACCCGGGTTGGATGGGCACAGTATCATAATCATGCAGTCTCAACTGCTGTATTCAGTAAACTGGATGACGTTGTTTATAACATGTTGGTATCATGGGCAAAACGGCGACACCAAAACAAAGGTGCCAAATGGGTTATGAATAAGTACTGGCATAAATCAGGCAACAGAAGACGGGGGGTGCCCCGGGGCTCTGCCTTTGGTCACAGACTGACTGACTGACTGGAGGGTGCCAGGCAAAGGGAGGCTCTCACCTGACACGGGATATTTGTGAAGATTACAATCTCAAACTCTTATCTGTCTGGTCAAAGGTAAGCATGCTGAAAAATATCCTGCAGACTACACGACTGCACGGGAGACGGGAGAAGAAATAAGAGCGGATATCATCCACGATGTAGTGAGCCTTTCCAGTTATGAAAAGAGCGGTCGCAATAGCAAGAGAGGAGGTGCAATCAGTTGGCTACCGGGACATTATTAAGAAGACCGCACGGAGACCTGGCGTCACAGGACAGGTCAGGAACCTTATGCCATATGATGTTGAGATCATAGCAGAAGCGGATGAAGAAGTGCTTACCGGATTCATTGAAGCCATAAACATACAAAAATATCCCGTCTTTGTGGAAGATCTCAATGTCAGATGGGACACCGGAACCGGCGAGTACGACTACTTTGATATCATCAGAGGCAACCGGCAGGATGAACTATTTGAGAGAATGGATCTTGCGGGCGCAATGATGTACAGATCTCTGACACTCGGTGAGGAGACGGTAGCACTAAGCAAGGAATCGGTGTCACTGGGTAGAGAGAGGGTAGGGCTGAGTAAGGAATCGGTATCAATTGGCAGGGAGATGCTTGTGAAACAGGATCTGACTATAGATGAGATACGTAATCTGAGAAAGGATACAAAACCCTATATGGATGACAAATTTAGAGTCATTGAAAAGAAACTCCACAACATCGAGGAAGCGTTGAAAAAAGAGGGTATATTGGTCTGATTTTCACCCTGAAGTATACAGACTGTGCCCGGACCAAATTTCTGGAGACACTTAAACTGGCATCTGGCAGCAGAAGCCGGGGTGCTCTGACTCTGGTCACAGGCTGAGACTGACTGACCCGGGCTATGCCACCCAACCGTTTTAAGGGCGGCGTCTGGCATTCCGTTCCTGTTGCAGAAGGAGTGAAGAAGGCAGGTGCGGCATCAAAGGGACCTTTACGTCTGCTGTGTCCATTTTATATGAGGTCCCGGTGCACCCCCCTGTCCCCGAAGGTTCATCTTTGTGGTGTAATACCCGTGGTTGACGGTCACAGGGTCTAATTGTCACTTCTCCCGTTTAATATGGAGTGCAGGCGAACGGGTTGTCCCGCAATCTTCGATACAGCTTCTTGTCGCACCCACAGATTTTGGATAAGATACGTTAAGCGGTCAAAAAGGAATGAGCCACTGGTTAGTTTTGAATGACCCTATACATGAGAAGAGCTATTGTGTGGTGCAGCTCTCTTTTCCCTGCACCACAACACTCAAAAAAAAACGCCTACCCGATATGCCTACGTCCGGCCCCGGTGATCTCCCTCCCCTGGGCTGTGCGTTTGATAAACCCAATCTGGATCAGATACGGCTCGTAGACCTCTTCGACCGTCCGGACCTCCTCTCCAATCGCGATCGCGATTGTCCTGACACCCACCGGCCCGCCGCCGAAGTCATGCCCAATCACTGAGAGTATCTTCCTGTCGAGATCGTCAAGGCCCAGAGAGTCAATCCCGAGCATGGTCAGCGCGAGGTCTGCTGTCCGGGCGTCAATGCTGCCGTCCCGGCGGACCAGCGCGAAATCGCGTACCCGCCTGA
Source organism: Methanobacteriota archaeon (assembly GCA_034659935.1). Classification (GTDB taxonomy): domain Archaea; phylum Halobacteriota; class Methanomicrobia; order Methanomicrobiales; family Methanomicrobiaceae; genus DAOVRB01. The sequence continues at coordinate 7,531 of JAYEIC010000077.1, forward strand.
GCAGACGGTTTGCTATCCGTGGTGTTCCCCGGCTTCGTTTTGCAATCTCGATTGCGCCTTCCTGTGTGATCGGTGTCTCCATGATGGCAGCACTGCGGAGCACAATTTTCACGAGATCTACAACATCGTAGAGGTTAAGACGGTAGATGAAGCCGAACCGGTCGCGTAACGGAGAGCCTAAGAGCCCGACCTTTGTTGTCGCACCGATCAGGGTGAACTCCTCTAAGGGGAGCTGCACCGACCGTGCTCCGGGCCCTTCGCCGATCATTACGTCAATGCAGGAGTCCTCCATTGCCGGGTAGAGGATCTCCTCGACCACGGGGTTTAGCCGGTGGATCTCATCAATGAAGAGTATGTCACCCCTGGAGAGTGCCGTCAGCAGGGCGGCAAGGTCGCCGGGTTTGTCCAGTACCGGACCGGTGGTGCTCCGGATGGCCACCCCCATCTCCCGGGCGACAATCTGGGCGAGTGTCGTCTTCCCGAGGCCGGGCGGACCGGAAAAGAGGATGTGGTCAAGGCCCTCACCCCGTGTCTTTGCCGCCGCGATAGCGATGGCGAGTGTCTCTTTTACCTGTGACTGACCCACAAACTCGGCGAAGTGTGCCGGCCGGATCGTTGTGTCATCTGACTCTTCCGCAAGGACTGCGGGTGAAGGAAGTCTCTCTGTCATGGTATCAGTGCTCCCTCAGACGGGCAAGAGCGCCACGGACCAGGTTCTGCAGGGTCGGATTCTCCTGTTTAGACAGGACTGAGTCGACTGCCTCCTGTGCCTCCCTTGGTGAAAAACCCAGCGAGATGAGGGCGCTCACTGCGTCGTCGGCTTCTGTTGTTCTTTTTCCGTCGGTGATGGTCCCGGCGTGTTTCTTCATCTTGTCTTTGAGTTCCAGGATCAGACGCTTTGCACTTTTCTGCCCGATGCCCGTGATCCGGGTGAGCACTTTTTCGTTGTCACTGACAATTGCTATAGCGAAATCCTCAAAGGAGATCTGGGAGAGGATGTTCATGGCGATCTGTGGGCCTATTCCGGAGACACCCATCAGGATACGGAAGAGTTCCAGTTCACTCTGGTGAAGAAAACCAAAGAGCTGAATGTCATCGTCACGGACGGCCATGTAGGTGTGCACCCGGACGAGACCGTCCGTCTGTTGGAGACTCTGCAGCGCAGGCTGTGTGACTTGCACCTGGTAGCCAATACCGCCGACATCGATTACCACCCACCGATCACCGGTGGATGCCAGTTTTCCTGAGAGGTGTGCTATCATATTATCGCATCATATTCATGTGGCAGAGAGCGACTGCCAGTCCGTCTGCGGCATCGTCCGGCCGGGGAATTTCCTGCAGCCGCAGGAGCCGGCGCATCATCTCCTGCACCTGGTGCTTGTCGGCACGTCCCGATCCGGTGACCGCCTGCTTGATCTGGTTGGGCGTGTACTCTGCGATCACAATGTCGTGTTCTTCTGCTGCGAGGAGCAAAACGCCGCGTGCCTCACTGACCTGCATGGCAGAGGTGGTGTTTCTGGAGAAGAAGAGTTGTTCAATAGCGATGCATGCCGGACTGTACTCATCAAGGACCTGCGAGATTCTCTCGTAAATCTCCAGCAGACGCCGGGACTGGCTCAGGCTGCTCCTGGTCTCAATGCAGCCATAGGCCAGCGGAGTCGGATACCTGGCAGTTCGTTTAAGAACACCATACCCGACCCGTGCCACTCCCGGATCAATCCCGACAACAATCATGCTTTTCTCTCCCGTACCGGAGGGATCCTGTGCCCCATACCTTTCTCATGAATGTTCTGTTCTTATGGTAGATACCTATTGTCAACTACCCGCGCCTGCAGTCATGGATCTTATGCCTGTTTTTAACTTTTCAGGTGATATATCCGTTTATCTGAGATGTATTATACGTTTTCAGCCGTTTTTTGCGTGCATCCGCATCCGGCATAACTGTATTGAGGGTTTTATGGAATTCTTTCCCATGGTTAGGGTGATAAAAGTGGCAGAGTTCATGGGCGACGACGTACTCTATCAGTTCTCTGGGGAGCATTGCAAGTCTTTCATTGAATATGACCAGTCCCCTGTCGGGGATGCACTTGCCCCAGTAGCTTTTATAGAAACGGATCTCTGTTTCAGGTATTTTCAGATTTAGTGCTTTTGCATACTTTGGGAGATAGCGGGAAAATTCTTTTTGTGTGTTTTTTCGTAGAAATGTTGATACGGCATCTGCTATCCTGTAATCATCTTTTAGTTCTTCTGAGGGTTTTTCCGGAAGTGTGACAGTAAGGGTGCCTTTTTTTAGTACTGGTTCACGCCCGGATTTTCCACGGACTGTTTTGATTCGTATTATCTTTCCATTTAAGAGAATTTCAGCGCCGTTTTTAAATTCAATCGCTCTTGACGGCTTTCGTCCGGGTGCATTTATCGTTTCGTGGATAAAAGATGTATTGGATTTTACAAACGAGTGGATCTCCTCTCTGGGCATTCTGGTCGGTGCAGTTACGTATATGGAGTTGTCTTCATAGATTTTTATGGTGCAGTTAACGGCCCGCGTGTGGTACCTGACCACGTACGGATAGGTCGTACCCTTATATGAAACCGAAGAGTGTTCTTTTCCGCCCACTCCGGCTTTCTTTACAATCTCACAATTCAGGAGCAGCCAGTCCTGGCTACCATAAAGGATGGAGTATATTTGCTCCATTTTAGTTGCAGAAGGAGCTTTTACTACTACTTTTGATTCTTCTCTGATCTCAATACTGACCCTCCGTCGGCGTGAACTGTATTCCACAGAAAACGGGATCTCTGTATCTCCGATTGTGACAGACCCACTATACATCGGGCCTTCGTCCGGGGTGTCATCAGCAGCAGCTCTCTTCTCCTGAGAAGCGGCTGTTTTCGGTCTGTTTTTAACAAGCCCGTCTGAGTTTCTGGCTGCCATATCCGGTTTTCTCTTATCTTTCTCAGGAATTGTTATTTCAGCTTCTTTCAGGGCTTTTATTATGGTGTCTGAATTTTCAGTAATAATTTCATGAATCTGGTCTGGTTTTAGACGTCGCGGTGCTCTGATTATGATCTCTTCCCTGTTTACGATGATATAATCAAGTTTCCGTTTTCCGGAAATATACTGAATCTTATATGAGAAGGCAGAATCTCCCGGATGGGTCTTATTCATTAATTAGTAATATTGATTCTTCTCAGTTTTATAAGGGAAGTGTGAGACCTCCTGATCTTTAACCTGAGGGATGTAAGCGTTTGTTTTCATGGGTTTATATTGAATATATATTGCTGCCTGATTACGGGAATCAGGTAATCGGTTCACCCCCGGGACGAGGGGTTGGGCCTGTGGACTGGTGGAGAAAACTCCGGGGAATAAAGCAGCAAGCCACCGGGTCTTTAGCTCAGAGGTAGTTCACAGCAACCTGCCTCCTGAAGTGGGGGGTTTTCACCCTGATCCGGGTAACCGGCACTAATTTTTAAAATTTCATCCTGATAATTCTGTCCTGACCGGACAGGTTCCCGGTTAAATTTCATCCGGAACGGATTCCTTATTACTCTGCAGGTAATTAATAATATTATGATACTTGAGGAAAGGATTGCTTTTAATGAAGAGAACGCTGCTCTTGAATTCATAGACTGGCTCAAAGACTCAGACTGCAGGGGCAAAAAAACTGAAATTTTTGAGTATTTTACTGATGATGTCATAAGAGGCAGTATTGATACCATTGACAGGTGGTGTAGTGAAATGAGTCTTAAAGATGAAGATCAGGCTTCTTTGTATCTGAACCTTAAAAAGAATAATTTATACTTAAAAGATGCCATGCAAATCATCCTCAAAGGTCGTTCTGCCGGTGACATTCTCTATTCCCATAAGGACATGAAGATCTCAAAATTAGAAGTACTGTTAAAACTAACTGGAAACCTGGAAAAACTAACTGGAAATCCGGAAACTGAAATTCCTGACTATTCTTCAGAGAGATTTAATAACGCGATATTTAAGAAACTGCCTCTGTCACTTATTCATATATTCATCAGAGACAGCGATTGCATTTTTGAATCAGAGGATGGCTTTACGCTCAGTCGGGAGATCAGTCCGGGTGAGATAATTAATGAAATAAGCATTGAGAGCCTGTATTTGCCAGATTGGGTGGAATTCCCTGAATTATGCAATATTTACAATTGTATCCCCGGTATAAACTATGAAGTGACATTCTCAATGCCGTCATATATACATCTGGATCCTCAGGGCCTTGCCAGTGTTTTATCCCAATTGGGTGTAAATGCAAAAAAGACTGAGGATTATGTAGACACATTTTCATTAAAAAAAGATATTGTGTTAAAGATACTTGAAATTATTAAAGAAAATAAAGTGATATCCATTGAGGAACTGAAAGGTAAGCTTAATGGTGCCTGGATGGACGGTGAAAATGAATGGGGATATTCCAATTTGATAATTGATATCATAGAAACCCAGCAGTTTGTTTCTGAACTACGTAATGCAGGATATATTACCGGACATGAGCAGAAACTTAAAATTTTGTCAAAACCAGGAAGGAGAAGAAGACATTAATCTCAGGTTTACTATTCACCTTCCCCTGTATTCAGACACTGCAGATATCATTCCTGCTGCAGTGCCAGACGTAACATCTCATCAGGATTTAAGAAGACGACCTCTTTACAACCAAAATGCCAGGGATCAAAGTCGCCCCATACCATGTCGCTGTCTCATCATGTTCTTCGTGATCAGGGTTCTTCATAATTTCCATAAATTCTTCAAATCCCGAAATCGATCTGACATCATCAGGCGGGGAATTCCTTTCTCTATAAGATATGTAAGATAAGTATTGTACATAACGCATATAGCATTCTCCTCAAAGGTGACTCATTGCGTAAGGTAAATGGAGTCATAGGGAGCGAATAAGTGTCGATAGACGATAAAGTCAAACTTTTTTTTATCAACTGTTCAACTAAGCGTTAAGGGTGTTCAGTTTTAGCGTTTTAACTGTTCAATTTCGACGGTCAGGGTGTTCAACATCAAACGGTCAGACTGTTCATTTCAAACGTTATTTGCATTTAGATTCTAATAAAAATATTAGTGATAATTTTATTAGCAATTTACCGATCTATATTAACGGGAGTTTTGAATATACAGACTGTATCGGTTGGTCCTTATTCTGGTTCTCACCCCCCGCTTTAGCCCAAAGATAGTTCACCGTCTATGAACTACAAATTATCAGGATCGCCGGCAGGTTTACTGCAGATGACCTGGCACCCGTTACAATTAATACTAATCACGATTAGTACTAATCATGATTAGAAAATTTATAGATCGTGAGGCAGAACAGGATATACTGTACAGGGAATGGAATTCGGATGGTGGTCGCCTTATAATAATATATGGCAGGAGAAGAATCGGGAAGACAAGACTGATATCAGAATTTATAAAGGAGAAAAGCGGTGTAATGTTCTTTGCTGAAGAGGTTCCTGTCAGACTTCAGATTGAAGGGTTTAAAGCTGAAGTGGCAGGATACTTAAAAGACGATCTTCTTTTGAGCCTTACAATAAAATCATGGAGTGAATTCTTTACATATCTCCTGAAAAATCCGCCGGAAAAAAGGTCATATCTTATAATTGATGAATTCAGCTATCTCATAAAAAGTGATAAAAGTATACTCTCAGCAATTCAGAAAGCATGGGACAGAGGATTATCAGACTCTCCCTGGTGTATTATACTTTCAGGATCACTTCTAAGCTTAATGAGTGAATATGCCCTCTCTTATACATCTCCGTTATATGGCAGAAGAACAAGAGACATGCTTTTAAGCCCGCTGACTTTTAAAGATGCAAAATTATTTCTTCAACAGCCCCTGAAAGACTCTCTAAAAACCTATTTTACAGTCGGAGGAGTTCCGGAATACCTTCAAAAGGCCTCGGATTACAAAACATTTGAAAAATTTGTATCAGAAGAGTTCTTTTCAAATTTCGGATATTTTTATCGTGAACCATACTTTCTCCTCTCACAGGAATTCCGGGAATTAAAAACTTATCAGGGTATCCTGTCAGCTATAGCCGGTGGAAAAACAAGACCATCCGAAATTGCCGTAAACTGCGGCATTGAAACAAGGAAGATATATCCATATCTTGAAGGGCTTATAATGCTTGGTTTTATAGAAAAAGAGAGATCAATTCTGAGTAAACAAAAAAACAGCGTATACGTAATAAAAGACACACTCATAGACTTCTGGTATAACTTTGTTCACCCGAATAAGGGAGAGATTGAAACAGGCCAATATTTCAATTTTGATTTTAACAAATATTTTGGGAAAAAGTATGAATATTTTATCAGAAAAGAGATTGCACCTTTAATATTTCCCGGATCACAAATAGGCAGATGGTGGCACAAAGAAGAGGAAATTGATCTAATAGCAGTTAACCACGACACCAGAACAGTAGTCTTTGGAGAGTGCAAATATGGAACAAAATCTGCAACAGAGTGCCTGAAAATATTGGGCCGGCTGGAGAAAAAATCAGAGCTTGTAAAGATAAATGATGATTACAGAAAGAAATATGCCCTTTTTACAGGAGAAATTAAAGATAAAAATAAAATCAGTAATACAGACTATCTGATCTACGGCCTGGAGGATCTGTTAGTATACCTCAGATGAAATATTCGTGAAGGGATAATATAGAGGCTGTTGCACGGATGAATTACGATTTATCCATACATCAAATATCAATAAATAATCATCAGTCTGATCCTTCATATTTATCTGAAAGACCATCCTTCTCCAGAAATCCGGATAAAAGCTTTACCGGTTCTTTATCTTCAATACTTTTCTCCCATTTTTCCCTGACATGCTGAGACATGTTATAACAGAAATCCGGGGCTTCCTCAAGGAGTGATGAACTGTATTCAGTCCCAAATATGTGGATCCCAGGAAGAATTCCAGCGCAGTAATCTCTGGACTGATCCTTCATATCCTGCTTTAAATAATCCATCATTTCGTCAATATAAGGATCGATTATCTCCTCAGGCATCTCATATGCCCTCTCAGATGGATCAACATAGCCATCACGTGTTCTTCCGGACCTATCCCAGACCTCCTCAATATCAGGCCCGTCCAGTTCATCTGCAAGAGACCCGGCAATATCTTCTGTATCAACATCAAGCAGAATCTCCTCTGCAAGTTCTTCGGCACAGGCAGCAATTTCAGGGTACTGGCGGATGAGACCACTCAAAATCCGATATCTTCGGGTCAGATCAAGAGAATCAAAGTATGGTGCAGGGGCAGGCATACTGACTTTTTTCTCTTTCATATCTGATAATTTTCCTCCGCCGGAGAATATAATTTCCCATAAGAAAATCATCCAAAAAACTTAATTGAGGCAAATGGCGGTATCTGGTTCTAAGAAGAAGCATCGAAATGTCATCAAATAATTTTTATTTAATGAGATATTTTTATATTCAAATTAAAATTCCTTCCTCAATAACAGAAAGAAGAAATGGATTTTTATTCCTGATCATATCCTCAAATTCCTCTTTTGTGTAACAGATTGGCTCTACCGGAAGAACGGTCATCTCAAGTATTTCAGCAGACCTTTTATGGAAACGCTCACTGAAATCTGCAACTACAATAAGATCAATATCGCTACCCTCATTAAAATCCCCACGGGCGAGAGAACCATAAAGAATTATTTTATCAACATTCCGCTCTGATCGGATCTTTTCTGCAAGATGAAATATTTTATTCCTCAGGTTCTCAGCGAATTTTTCACCCTGTTGCATATTAATTCTGCACATCTGATACATTCTTCTGCATCCTCCTTTTCAAAATATTCAGATGGTATCAAATCACCAACTATACTATCCGGGTATCTGGCCGTTATATAAACGCCATCAAGTACTTTAGCTTCCTTTTTAAGATCCATAAAAGACGGATCAAATTTGTTGATTTCTCTTATCAGGTCAAAAACAGAGTGTGTAAGTATTTTTCTGTACCCTTTTGCATATAGAATAGATTTTAATACCTTTTCAGCACTCTGCTGTGCCTGAAAGCACGACCACTCATAATCAGAGGATTTGGAGCTATTCCCCGAACTTACGAGATCCTTTTCACCCTGTTTTAGCCATTTCAATGCTTCATGCAGATTTGCATCCATAATTCGGCCACCACCATATATTGTTTCAGAGAAGATAATATAAATATCATTATGGGAAAACCTGTCTGGATGTTGCCCTTTTAAGCCTACTACACCCCTTTCCCTCACTGGGTAAATTCGTTATGACTACGCAGTCTACATTACATCCTGCCGTATTTTTTATGCGCTGGTTCGATTGTCATGACATCATAGATCCGGACTACATGGTTTCTGGTATCAATAGTATAAAATACGGTATAGCTTCTCCCGATATGAAGCCTGTATATGTCTATCTTTTCTTCAGGGCGGAATTTCTCTTTGTTGCCACTGGCGTCCGGCCAGGGGTTTTTTCAGGACCTTTGAGTGCATCGACAATGATCCTCCGGATCTTTCCCGGCAGCATGTTGTTGACTTTTGTTGACTTTTGTCAGATAAACAGGCAATCCTCTGGCAATAAAAATCAATTATAAAAACCAACATATAAAATCTTCAGACACTCAGTTCAATCTCGCCTGCCGCAACCGGCCTGCAGCATATCCTGCCTTTATGAACATCTTCCATTATTTTGTCAATTTTCCTGGAAATATCGGGTGTGAAATATGCCTCTCCACACTGGTTGCAGACATATGCAGGAATCTCTTTGATGATGATTACTTCACCACCCACTCTTGCAATGAATTCACTTTTTCCCTCTTCTAAAATTCCCTTACAATAACTGCATCTTTTAGGGATCATTAATCTCCCTCCTTATTTTATAATCAATCCAATACAGAGAGATCTATTGGAAGAGAGCACCGATACTCCCTAAAGTGGCAATGGTTCAGGAGGCGGACTAACCAGATCACCCAACCACAACCCCCCACAATGTCAGTCATGGGATGGGGGTTGGTTATGGTTGGTTATGTCACTCCCCCAAATCCTTCTTCCTGTACCCCTCAACAAGCAGTGTCACTAAGTTTTTCACCGGTTTATCTGTCGACTCCTGGATATGGAACTCACAGAACGGACAGACAGAAACAACCACATCAGCACCGGTTTTTCTGATCTCATCATTCCTCAGTTCACCAAGTGCCCGTGCCTCATCCGGCAGACCGGACCTGACACCGCCGCCCGCACCACAGCAGAGGTTCGGCATCTCGACAAACTCCCGGACCACCTGTCTTAAGAACTTTCTTGGCTCTTCACTGATACCCTGCCCTCTGAGCAGGTGGCAGGGGTCATGGTAGGTCGCTCTCACATCAAGTTTTGCCGGTGGTTCTATACCAAACTGATCTAAGACTTCTGTTACGTCCATCACCTTAAACGGGGTGTCATAATCGTTTTTGAGAGTTGAACCACACCCGGCGCACATCGTCATCACCGTATCAATACCGCGTTTTTTAAACGCCTCAATATTGGTCTTTTTCAGGTGAGGCAGAAACTGCGTCTGTCCTGTCCGTATCAGCGGTGATCCGCAGCATTCCTGTTCCTTTGGGATGATAACACGGATACCGTTTCTCTTCATGACTTCCAGCATATCCAGTGCGGTATCAGGCAGACGACCATTGTACATACACCCCACAAAGAAACCAACCTCGCCTTTCACTTTACCGTCGGGCTCGACAACTTCAGGCACCTGCTCAAGGAACGTGGTTTTTATTTTGTCAATACTCCGGCCTGTTGCCTCAACCATGGCGGCCACCGCTTTGTGGCGGTCAAGGGTCAGTCCCTGCCTGTTTGCCATCTCGCGGAGTTTTTCTATTGCCTTTCCCGGAATTTTAATTTTCTTTGGGCAGACCTCCAGGCACCGCTGGCAGGAAGTGCAGGTGAAGAGTCCCTCTTCTATCGTCTCTGGTATCCTATTACGCTGATCACGCGGGTCGAGTGCGATTCTCATCTCCTGGCGCATAGCGGCCGGTCCTGAAAAATCGGTCACTCTGATTGCAGGGCACTCTGATACACAGGCTAAGCATTCGATACAGTCCCTGAGTGGTTTAATCGCCTCAGTCTCTTCTTTTGTAGGGAGTGTCACCTCCTCTGACTCTGAAGTAACAGGGCTTGCCATTATCTCAAGCAGAGGTTCCATATCGACAGAGAGATCTTTAATCACAACCAGATTCAGTGGTTCGATTGTCATCCCGTCAACCGCCTCTGCCATACAGGCGAGCACAGGTTCACCGTTCACCCTCACTGAACAGCTCCCGCACTGTCCTGAACCACAGCAGTACCGGTAAGAGAGGGTGGAATCATGCCTGTCGTGAACCTCATGCAGGAGATCGAGCACCCTTGCACCCGGCTTTACACTGACTGTGAATGTGTCATAATATGGTTCATCATCTACCTGCGGGTCATAACGAAAGACCCGGGCCGTTAATTCTTTCATGTGGAATCCTCCTTCTTCTCAATACCACAGCAGCCGACTGATACATAGGTGTGCATAAACGGTGAGGTCTCCGCCGGTGTCTGTTTGATATCTGTCCTCACGTGAGCACCTCTTGACTCCTCACGCATAAGAGCGGAGTTTACAATCAGAAAGGAGACTAAGAGCATATTCTCAACTGTACAGCAGTTGATAAAATTTGCAGGATAAATCGCCTTTGGTCTCTTTTCCATAAGGTGGCTTATTATTTCAGCTACCTGTGTGAGGCCGGTTTCGGTCCTGAAGATGCCTGCACCCTCCCACATAGCGAGTCTTAACTCCTCTCTTATATCGGCTGTGTTTGTACTGCCTTCACTAAATGATGCAAGTCTCTTTTCCTGGTATTCAATCTGCACTGCGGGGTCAATACGATCGTTAATCTCTGTAACCTGCGTTTTCCCTGCAGATTCTCCCGCACGTCTGCCAAAGACCTGTGTGTCTGCAAGAGCGTTGCCACCAAGACGGTTCGCTCCGTGCACGCCGCCTGTCACCTCGCCGCAGGCATAGAGTCCCGGCACAGTGGTCCGGGCATCTTTCCTGATCCTGAGACCTCCCATGATATGATGCGCAGTAGGTGCAACTTCCATCGGTTCAACTCGTATGTCCACTCCGAACTGCAGGAACTGCTCAAGCATGATTGGCAGGCGTTTCTCAATTGTCTCTGGTGAGAGTTCTCTCACATCGAGGTACACCCCGCCATGCTCTGTCCCGCGTCCTTCCAGAATTTCTGTTGCAATTGCACGTGCCACTACATCCCGCGTTGAGAGATCTTTTCTTACCGGATCATAGCGCTCCATAAACCGCTCTCCTTTGGAGTTGACGAGGTAACCGCCTTCTCCTCTCACCGCCTCAGTGATCAGCCGCCCTCTGGCGTCTCTTGGATATACGGCACCAGTCGGGTGGAACTGCACCATCTCCATATCAATCAGTTCTGCCCCGGCACGGTAACCGAGGGCAAACCCGTCACCCGTACCTGCAGCACAGTTCGTGGAGATATCATAGCATTTTGTCCCGCCGCCTGTGGCGATAACGGTTGCATCAGCCCTGACAACGCCGATATTTCCCTGCCTGTCCAGTGTGATCGCACCTGCAACACGGCCGTTATCCTGTAAGAGTTCGATAACAGAGACCTCCTGCATCTGTATGATATCGCTCTTTCGTACCTGCTCAATAAGGGTTGCCATCATCTCATGACCTGTCCGGTCACTGGCATAGCAGGTCCGATCAAAGCTCTGCCCGCCAAACGGCCGCTGTGCCACACGGTTATCGTCTGTCACATCAAAAACAGCGCCCCACCTGATTAAGTCCTCAAACCTTTCAGGAGCTTCACTGGTAAGGATCTCTGCCAGAGAAGGGTCATTTAAGTAACCTCCGCCCCTGAGTGTGTCTTCGTAATGAGTGTCGCACGAATCGTTCTCGTTTAACACGGCGTTATATCCGCCTTCTGCCATTATTGTGCACCCGCCTTTTCCGGTGAGGGTTTTTGAGAGCAATATAGTACTACCGTACTTAACAGCCTCAAGTGCGGCACGGGCCCCGGCGCCCCCGCTCCCGATCACCAGAACATGGCAGTCCACCACGTCATCTGCATGCATCTTAATATTGTTTAGGTGGTATAATTACATAAATAAATAGTAAGGGAATGAGTACGCGAAATGAGACTTTTAATGAAATTTGGCGGCACTTCAGTTGCCAATGAGAGTTGTATCAGCAGGGTGGTAAATATTCTGGAACATTACCACAGTTCCGGGAACGAGGTTGCAGTGGTAGTGTCAGCCATGTCCGGTGTCACAGATCAGCTTCACGCAATTGCTGCAGAAGTAGTGGAAGCACACGACAGATCCCCGATTGATACGTTCATCCACTCAATGAGCACACAGCATGAAAAAGTCTTAAATACGGTTGCACCTGGTGAAACAGAAGAAGTTATGGTTGTTATTAACGACTGCCTTTGCAACCTCAAAAATATCCTGACTGCGGTGTACAATCTTCGTGAACTCACTCCACGTTCTTTTGATTATATCATCTCATTTGGTGAGAGACTCTCTGCAATAATTCTGAGTGCAGCGCTTCGTGAAGCAGGCGTAACTTCATCACCCTTAAACGGATGTGAAGCAGGCATTATCACCAATGACAGGCACGGGTGCGCAGAGGTACTGCCTGAGAGTGAAAACCACATAAAAAGCCGTATGGTGCCGCTCCTTGTGGATTCAGTGCCTGTGATCATGGGTTATATGGGATGCACCAGAGATGGTATCGTGACCACCTTAGGCAGGAGCGGTTCGGACTACTCCGGCGCAATAATCGGCGCGGCAATTGACGCGGACGAGATCTGGATCTGGACTGATGTCGATGGTGTTATGACAGCAGACCCCCGGATTATTGAGGATGCAAGGGTGCTCTCTGAGGTATCGTATCTTGAGGCGATGGAACTCTCATACTTCGGTGCAAAAGTGCTCCATCCGCGTTCCATTGAGCCTGCCATGCAGAAAGATATCCTCGTACGGGTGAAAAATACGTTTAACCCCTCACACCCCGGAAGTTGTGTACTAAGGTCAGAACACCGTGACAAACGTGTGGTAAAGGCGATTTCATATATTGAAAAGGTCTCACTCATCAACATATCTGGCGCCCAGATGACAGGCCGGCCCGGAGTTGCACACGCAATCTTCTCTGCTCTTGCAGAGAGAGAGATTAATGTGATGCTGATCTCTCAGGGTTCGTCTGAAGCGAATATCTCCATTATCGTCGATGATGAACACTTAAACGCCGCCATTGAGGGGTTAACTCTGGTTAAGAAGAACGGCTATGTCCGTGAGGTTACATATGACAGGGATGTAATCGCTGTTGCAGTGGTTGGTGTGGGTATGGCAGGTTCGCCTGGTATCTCAGGGAGAATATTTACAGCGCTTGGTAACGCAGAAGTGAATATCATGATGATCTCACAGGGTTCGTCAGAGGTGAACGTCTCATTTGTTGTCAAAGGTGAGGACGGCCCGTGTGCACTCAGGGTGCTTCATGATGAATTTGAGCTCTCAAAGGAGATAACTGATGAATAATCCGGATAAAAAGGGATACACCTATGCCAGAGCCGGTGTGGATATTGACCTTGAGGCAACTGCAGTTAAAGCGCTTGTTGAACAGCTGACATTTAAGCGTTCCGGCGACTTCTCAATGCTCGGTGGTCTCGGACACTTTGCAGGGTTAATTGAGTTTGGGGATTATGCACTTGCTCTTGCAGTTGACGGTGTCGGAACAAAGATGCTCATTGCAGATGAGATGAAAGACTGGTCCACCCTCGGGATCGACTGCATCGCGATGAATGTGAACGACCTCTATGTCATGAACATGGAGCCTGTGGCATTTGTGGATTATATTGCAACTGACAGCCTCTCCATTGATAAGATGAAACAGATTGGAAAGGGCTTAAACGAAGGTGCCCGTCTCTCTAACATGAACTTAATCGGCGGTGAGACGGCTACCTTACAGGGTCTTGTAAACGGACTTGACCTCGCAGGTACCTGTCTTGGTGTTCAGAAGAAAGAGAATATTATATCTGGTGAGGCTATTACTGCGGGTGATGTAATCATCGGTGTACCTTCAAGTGGTGTGCATTCAAACGGTCTCACTCTTGCAAGGAAAATTGTCGATACCCGTGCTGCTTACACCGACATGATGGAGTGGGGAAAGACTCTTGGTGAAGAACTCCTGCGTCCGACCCGTATATACAGCGAAGTGCTGAAAGTTACCGCTGCATGTGAAGTGCATGGCATGTGTCATATCACAGGCGGAGGTCTGCGCAACTTAAAGCGCCTGGGCGACTATGGTTTTGATATCACAGACCCGATTGAGCCGCAGCCAATATTTGAGTGGCTGTCTGAGACCGGCGGTGTTGCCGAAGATGAGATGTACCGCACCTTCAATATGGGTATGGGATATGTTTTTGTTGTGCCTGAGGAGAGCGTTAGTATGGTATTAAGTCTCGTCCCTGATGGAAAAGTGGTGGGCAGAATCACAGATGAGCCGGGTGTCAGGCTGAAAGGCACGCATTTTGAGTGAGACCAAATCCCGGATAAATACTATTTTTAAGAGATTTCCGCATCAGGTTACGGGACCGTGCCTGTGGACTCGCGGGGATGAAGCAGCAAAGTTCCTGAGTCTTTAGCTCAGGGGTAGTTCACGGCAGTTCGTACACCCTGACAGACTTAATCTCTTTTAAGACTTTTTCCGGATTGCGCTTCTCAACCCTGATGTCTGCCGGTCTGAAGAGTATGGGTATCTCTGTATCCCCTGTAATTTCTCCTGCAATCGTCCTGTCCCCTGCAGTAATAACCATTCCTGCCTGGCCTTTGCAGCTCTCTGCCATCTCTTCAAATGCCTCTTTTGCCTTTCTTACGTGGTTGCTGATATCCTCTTCTCTTAAGCGTTCAAACCTGCGCTGACTCCATCCGCCTTTTGTGTGCTTCTCCTTGACATTGCTCCTGATGATTTTGTGGTCAACAAACCGGTCGCCGTCTGCGATGCCGAGAAACGTCTCGCCGGCATGTGCAATGACAACTATTGTGATAATGTCACTCTCAATCAGATCGGTAAGATGTGCGGTATCAAAAGTGCTGCCAGTCGAAATCCCGGTTTTTGTGACAGGGAGGGGTGGTGCTATGATGGTGGATATACTGGAGGGGAGACCTCTGTCATGGAATATAACAAGGCCTGTTGTGGAGTGTATATTGTCAATAAGTGTTGCAGCACCCGTTTCTGCCAGTCCTGTGGAGTCAAACATGGAGAGATCACAGGTCCCCTGACCCGGAGGGATGTATATGGTAACGAGCGTTTCTGCAGGTGAACTGACTGATCTGATCTTAGCCAGAGCATTCTGCATATCTTTTTTTGAGAGTGTCTCTGTATTCCTGAACGTGATCTTATCGGCTGCCTCTTTTTTTTTGATGACAAGTTCGTGTTCCAACACCTGGATTCTGTTTTCAGCCATGTGAAGAGTAGTTTCAACGTCCTGTCTCTCAGACGCTGCCCTTCTGGATTTGTCATCCCTCTTTGAGAGGCGTTCTCTTAATTTTGCATTCTGTGATTCAAGATCATCCACTGTTGCCTGCAGTTCTGCGATTTTAGTTTCTGCTTTTTTCCTGTTAAAAATGCCAAACATGATCTTCACTAAAAAAGTTTTTTTTCTGTTGTGTATTGTTCTGCCCTGTCAGCCCGTATCTGCACTCAGGGAGTCATTGCCATTGGGTATCAGGTACTGCGAAAGGCATGAGGAATCGCAACTGTCTGGCAGAAGAGGTCTGCCTGACATCTGAGGGATTAAGAACTGAGAATAAGGTGGCGGTGCGTTTTACCTTATCTGGTTCTCATCACTCTTCTTCCGCTACAATCTCAATAAATTCAGATTTTACAGCTTTTGGACTGATTATTGCACTGTTGCCGTCGGGGTCCTGCAGAATAACCGTGAATGGCAGTTCCCCTGACTGTGCAGCTGCGATCTTTTCTCTTAGTGCAAGGGCATGCTCTCTCTCTTCTCCCTCTGCCCATGTGAGTACCCTTTTAATGACATCATCTGTGCGCACGAGCAGTCCCTCCACGTTTGTGATGAACGCCTCACAGGTGGGGCCGGGTTCAACCAGTACGCCCAGTTCCTGTATCTGTATTATTCCTGCGGTACTCCTTACAACGCGTGCTTCAAGGTCTTTTATGGTCTCAATGCGCATTGTGTATCTGACAGGTTCGTCTTCTCCGAGAATCATGGTGTTAACAAACCTGTACCCGCAGTCACAGGTGGCACTCATAATCAGAATATCTGAAAAATATGGGATCTCTTCAGTCTGGTACAGGTATTTGATCTCGTTTTTACAGAGTGGACAGGGAGCGGCAACAACCCGTTGCACCCTCAGGCTCCCCCGCCTATCTTTTCGCGTGAGATTTTCACTGACATTGGGGTAATAATGACATATTTCTGGTCTCCGAGACCTACAATATCACCATTCACATCACTTGCGACGGCGCGCAGGTCTTTTAACACGCGTTCATATGTGATCTTGTCCAGTTTCAGTCTGCTTACGTCTACAATAACAATATTCCCGTTGTAAACCTCGTCCTTTACGCGTGGCGTTTCCTTGAGATCGGCAATACCTGCAATTTTAACATACATGGATGCGGGGGACTCTCCGCCTGACGTTTCATAGGATGCAAGATCCAGTTCCATGTAATCAGACTCATCTGATGAAGTATTTTTCTTCCCCAGAATGGAATCAAGAAATTTAGCCATAGAAAAAGTGTAGAATGAAATTTATTTAATGTTATCCTTTCAGTTCATTCTCAGATCTCAAGGTTCCAGATTTCGTCACCTACAGAGTGAATATTTTTTGCTGCTTTACCGGTTTTCAGATTCAGGATTTCTTCCGCGTTATAGAGGGCAATTGCGATTGCAAGGGGTTTTTTATATCTTTCCTCAACAATTACAACCGGCAGATCTTTTTTTATATCATCTGATACTGAAACAATTCCCGGTCGCATCACATCGGCGCCCTTGGCCATGAACGGGACAGCGCCGGAATCTACTACTATGCGTCTCTCAGGAAAGGGTATCTCGACTGCTCCGCGGAGTGTGGGAAATGTCCACATATCTTTGTAACCCATCAGAAGGGGCTTTTTATTGATAAGGTAGAGTGTGAAATCACTTGTTGTCTCTAACATTTCAATACTCTCTGTTTTGAATAAAGAAGCACTCGTGCCAATCTGTTTCTCAAGACCTGAGTATAGTTTTGACTGCTTTGATCTGCGGAGTGTGTGGCGTTTTTTTGCTGTAATCTTTGACATACCTGTCTTTATCCTTATCTTTTTACCTGAATATAATAATTTCAGATCTTCTCAGTATCTGTATCTTTGTGCCTGAATAAAATGTTTGCAGATGGTCTCTTTGCGCTATATTTATCTATGTTACTGGCCCAATTATAATAATCCTCATTAAACAGTTGTGGGAGTTCTATGACCAGAAGACCATTGGAAATTTTAGATAAGGCGCTTAACCAGAAATCGGTTATTGTCAGCCTGAAAGGTGGCAGGGAGATCCGCGGGATTCTTCAGGGCTATGATGTTCACATGAACCTCGTGCTTGAAAATGCTGAAGAAGAACATGAGAACATTGTCGAAAAACATGGCACTTTAATTGTCCGTGGCGACAATGTAATATACATATCTCCGTCAGTTGAATAATTGTATTAATTTAGGTGAATTGTTATGAGTAAAGGAACTCCCTCAATGGGAAAAAAGCAAAAAACGACACATGTCGCATGCAGACGCTGTGGCAGTATTTCTTTCCACAAAACCCACAAAGTATGTTCATCATGCGGGTTTGGTAAGTCAAGACGCATGCGCGGAGACAACCGGGTGAGCAAAAAATCAAAGATACCTACTCATTAGGTAATTTTTATTAGGTAATTATTATGTGTGGTATCGTTGGCATCATGGATGCTGGCGGTGTATCTTTCCCGATATACTATGCTCTCTATGCCCTGCAGCACCGCGGGCAGGAGAGCGCGGGAATTTCTGTTTTTGATGGTGAAAAGCTCCATAAACATAAGGAACAGGGGCTTGTTGCGGAAGTATTTGACGCTCCGTTACTTGACGGTTTAAAAGGCAATGTCGGGGTGGGCCATGTCCGTTATCCCACGACCGGGGAGAAGATCCCGGAGAACATTCAGCCGTTTAACTTCACTTTCAAAGGCAGAAACATCGCTATCACTCACAATGGGAATCTCGTAAACACAGAGGTTCTCAGGGCAGATTACGAACAGCGCGGGCAGATTTTCTGTACAACGACTGACACGGAAGTGATCGGCAATATAATCGCAGATGAACTCCGGAGTTCAGGCAGTATGGAGAATGCCGTTTTACTCTGTATGAAACGGCTTGAGGGCTCATATTCGGTTGTTCTGATGGTGGATAATGAGGTATATGCATTTCGTGACCCGCTCGGTAACCGGCCGCTCTGTATTGGCAGGACTGACCATGGTTATATCGTCTGTTCAGAGAGTGTTGCAGTAGATGCTCTGAACGGAAAATTCATGAGGGATGTAAAACCCGGTGAACTGATAAAGATAACAGACACGGGTATTACCTGCACACAGATTGCGAAGGCTGACAACTGTGCACATTGTATATTTGAGTACATCTATTTTGCCCGCCCTGATTCGGTGATTGACGGGCAACTGGTGTATGATGTCAGGAGAAGGATTGGAAAATCTCTGTACAGTGAATCCCCTGTGGAGGCCGATCTTGTATCTCCTGTGCCTGATTCCGGCATTCCACATGCTGTGGGATATACTGAAGGTTCAGGTGTGCGTTACCTTGAGGGTTTAATCAAGAATCGGTATATGGGCCGGACCTTTATCATGCCAACACAGGAGGCACGTGAGAATGCTGTGCGCATCAAACTCAATCCGATCAGAAAACACCTATCTGGAAAATCTGTTGTACTGGTGGATGACAGTATCGTGCGTGGCACAACTTCCCGGCGTTTAATTAATATTGTGCGTAATGCCGGTGCAGAGGAAGTTCACATACGTGTCGGGTCTCCGCCGATTAAGGCACCCTGTTATCTTGGTGTTAATATGCCCACACGGACAGAACTGATTGCAAGCGACAAAGAAAATGATGTAGTGTGTACGTCTATCGGTGCTACATCCCTGCACCATGTTTCATTAAAGGCGCTTGTCAAAGCAACGCATATTGATGAGAAAGATTTCTGCACAGCGTGTATCACAGGTGAATACCCGTTGTGTATTGATAATGAGAAGTGCTGTCGTCCGCGTCACATCGACTTTGTGGCAGGTACGTATCAGTCTGATCTGGAATCTTTTGAAGAAGATGTGCATGACGCGTAAGCGTTTTGGCACTGTCTGATGACAAATCACGACGTGATTTACATAATAAATCAGTGAAAATCTGATTATGGGGTTTTGAATCCTGCAATCTTATTTTTGATTTTTTCTGTTTTTTTGTTATTTCTTTTTTCTCTGTTATGCGACTACTCTTATAACCGGAGTTTTCTAAAAACGTGCATGACCTCTCAATGTCACGCACTGTTTGATGAAAGTGGCAAATGCTACTTTCATGTTAAATGTGAGTCTCATTTTCATGGTAAAGAAAAAGTGTGTGAAAGTGGATTGTGTTAATGTGGCGGTGGCGCATTCTGAGTTTGGGATGATGACACCGGAATATGTTAAGATGTTTACGTTCGATAAGCTGGTGATAGTTGATGGGCAGGGAAGAGCTGAAGATGAGGATGCTCGAAAGAAAAGGCAAAGGAGATCATGTCAATATCAGGATGCTAAATGGTCAGATTATTACCATATCTGGCTCTAAGGAGCTTAAAATTGGTCTGTTTAAGGCGGCGATTAAAAAAGCAGGCTTAACGGAAGAGGAATTCCCGAGGTTGTTAAAATAAGGAGGCTGGGAAATGGAATACACGATATTGATTTATAGGGCAGAAGAAGGGGGTTTTTGGGCTGAGGTTCCGGTCCTGCCAGGTTGCTATTCTCAGGGCGAGACGGTTGAAGAGACGATGGAAAATGTAAAGGAGGCAATAGAAGCCCACTTACTGGCTTTGAAAGAGGAGAAGGAAGAAGTGCCTACCGAAGAAGAGTTTGTTATTGGGAGAGTAAAGGTGGGAGTATCTGCAGTTGTGTAGGTGTGGTGGATATGAGGGAGTCGCCAGTGAGAGAGATGGTAGGGGGGGGTTTTTTCTGATTATGCTCCTTAAGATCGGGTGATATATTCACTACGGGTATATTTCATATAAGAATATATTTTTATTACCATTGGGCTCATTATGTACATGTTGCTGTTGTTGCTGTACATGTTACAATTCTGTCATACCTGCATAAGTCCAGTGCTTCCTCTCGTGCAGTTTCACCTTTGTCAAAGAGTTTTAGCGTTTCACTGAAGTATGCTCTGGCTGCGCTCTCCTGACTCTCACGGATCTTTTCAGCACCTGAAATGATATATATTCCTCCCTGGGTGCAGCTGTGCAGGAATGTGCGGTATCTGATCCGGGTTAGTTCGTTCCCGTCAGAAACTTCTGTTTTGTCAATTTCATTCTGGAAATTTAGTGATTTTGAATACAACCGGGTGGCTTTTTCAGTTAGTTCTGTTGCATTGTATTCTCTTGAACTGTTATCTGGTGTTAATGCGAGTCTGAGTTCATCTCTTAACGGGACGATGATATTGGTGCTCCTTGTAATGATTGCGAGAAATTCATGATCTTTTTGTTCTGCTGCGGGTGTCGGGGCTGATATTATGGTTGTATTGGGTGGTGTGGCAGCTGTTTGAGTTATTGTGGATGTTTGTTGTCCATCGTTACTGGCAGTGTTATTGACTGTGTTATTGACTGTGTTATTGACTGTGTTATTGACTGTGTTATTGACTGTGTTATTGACTGTGTTATTGACTGTGTCGTTGATTTGGCTGTTGGCTGTGCCGGCCGGATTTGCATGGGATGTGCAGCAGGTAACCAGACAAAATGCCATGAAAATGATGAAAATCAGCAGTATGGATTTTTTGTTCATGAATAGTATTATTATGGAATTGTTTATGGTATTTTTGAACCTGATCTCCCGGATCTTACCTTCATGCATGCTTTCGGGCAGATTGATTGCCCTCCACCCGTTTTTGTCACATCGTTTCTGTAATACTATGAGGGATGGAGTGAACGTGCGCTTCAGAATCGACCGGGGATCGCCGAATGTTAGGGATACGCCATGATAGATGCCAGAAGTCTCCGGATACAGTTATCCTGGTTTTGTCTGATACCTGATAATTGAGCGGAGACTCCCGGTCTTGTTGAGATTATACTGAAAATACACTAATACACTTCTACTGAAGAAAAAAGCCGGAGCTCATAGAAATAACTTTGAAAAATTGTAATCAGTTCGTAAAAATTAGTAGCGAGGAATGGATTTGAACCATTGATCTACGGGTTATGAGCCCGTCGGGATTTCCAGACTACCCCACCTCGCTCCGTGTGCTATACTAGGTTGTCTTTGTGCCTGATATAAGTTTGCATTTCGAATTAACCCGAATTATTGCTTTTTGCCAGGCACATATGGCACATATATATGGGTGGGTGTGAAATAACTTTCATACATGGATGATGAATGGCCCTCCTTTGATGATGAACTACAGATGATCCGGGAAAAAAAGTTAAAATCTATGGAAATGGCGTTTGAAAAACAGGCTGGCGGTATAAGTGGCGGGATAGTAATGGATGTCACTGATAATAATTTCACTTCATTTCTCAGAGATCATAAAAAAGTCATCATTGACTTCTGGGCGGAATGGTGTGGCCCCTGTCGCACGACAGGTCCGATTGTTGAGGAACTTGCTATGGAATATAATGGTCTTGTATCAGTGGGTAAGTGCGACACTGACCAAAACCCGCATCTCACACAGAGTTTTCAGATATCAGCAATCCCGACGCTGATATTCTTCAGTCATGGACAGATGGTGGACAGGCTGACCGGGGCATATCCAAAAGAGGCAATCAGGTCTCATATGGTCCGCTCACTGGGGTTGGAAGATTAGAGTCAGAGGTCCATCTCCTGTTTTATATATCTTAGAAATATCTGCTCGTAAACCGTATGTGAGTTTATAGGCAGGTGTGACTGTTCCGGGAGACTGGAAAAAAGGAAACCATTCACAACAACGGGATGAGAATATCAATATCTGAGGGAATCACAGGCTTTGGCAACAATGTCCTGATGGCCAGTGGAAATGATTGATTCGTCATCGAATCCGCCAATGATGGATATATTATTGATTTTTCCTTAAAAACACATAAATCTTGTGGTGGATCATTATCTCCATTTAGATCTCGTCCAGAGAAATGTAGTGTTCTTTTTCTCTCTGAAGTTGGTTCCATCTTTTTTCGATTAGTTCTTCAATATTTAATTCTTCACAATAATTCATTAGCCTTTCTATGATACTATCGTAGGACTCTCCTTTATGTCCAAACAGCTTTAGTTTATCTCTTGTTTCATTTTGTACCTGGATTGTTGTGACCATATTATTAATTATAACTGTTATGTGTGCTATATAAATTTTATTGCATCCCACCAAAATTATATGTTTATTGCGGATGATCTGATAATATTTTCGGACAGGGTTAAGCGGGAAGTAAAAAAATATCTGACCTGATTCCCCCTCCGGGAGATCAGGAGATCAGGAGATCAGGCGTCTTTCTCCGTTTTTCCCGGGAATCTGTACAACCCTTCAGGGACAATTATCTCAAACTTAACTCCCCTGCCTTCTTCACCGGTTTCAATAATATCGATCCCGGTGATACTTAAGATCTCACGGGCAAGAAAGAGGCCGTACCCCGAACTGCCGCCATAGCCTTTCTCAAAGATCTTCTCTTTCTTCTCAGCCGGAATGCCTGTACCATTGTCTGAGAAGACAATTATTCCATTTTTGTCTGATTCATGAAATGTAATCGATATTTCAGTCACGTTCTCTCCGTGCTGTTTTGAATTGCCGATAAGGTTGAAGAAGACTTTCTCAAGCATCCGGTCTGAAAATATCTCCACATCACCCACATTTACATCAGGCTTTATAATTCCGCCTAACTGATTCAGTGAGGAGCTGATGATTACGTTATGTAAGTTCTGCCAGTCGGGCTTTCTGATACCCATCTCCTGATAGTTTTTTGTGAAGGCTATCTGCTGCTCTATTGTGTTAATCAGGCGTTTTAAATTTTTGATGTACCGCATGATCTCCGGATTCTCTTCATAGTCACCCTCCATGAGCTCACTATAGCCGTGCAGGGCTGTAATCTGGTTGAGGACGTCGTGGCGGGTCACATCACTCAGAATATTAAGTTTTTTGTTGGCAATTATCAGCGCCTGGTGGTACTCTTCTTTTTCGCTAATATTCATCATGATACCTGTTATTCTTGTTGGCTTTCCGTCATTGTCAGTTGACGAAACTTTTGCAAGAAGTGTTACCCATGCCCAGTTTCCGGGTTTGCCTATACGAAAATCAGTATGAATGTTATCTGTTTTTCCGGCGATGTGGTCCATAAACGTTCTGGTTACCAGTGCAGTGTCATCAGGGTGGGTGTACTGAAGCATGTCATTAATGTGCACGATATCGGTGTCAAACGGATACCAGATCCCCCCCTCCTCATCAGGCCTGATCACCTTTACGGTCATATCAGTTATGTTTAAGTCCCATATTATCACTTTTGCACCGCTAAGGGCAAGCATCAGGCGTTTTTTTGTACTGATGATCTCCTCATGCTGTTCTTCCAGTGAGCCGAGCATGGAGTTTACTGATGACGTAAAAGTGGTAAGTTCATCATGCCCCTGAGGCTTTAACCGTCCGGAAAAGTTCCTTCTGTCTCCTATCTCTTCAATATGTTTTTCCATATCTTCAATTCGTGTGACATACATCCTGAGTATTATGGAATATAATATCAGACCTGACAGAATGGTAATGATGCATGTAAGTATGAAGAATAAGTGTAGTGAGTGTGCGCCCTCTCTGAATATATCTCTTGGTTCATCCACCCTTGCAAATAGTGCCGGGTTGCCATAGATATCAGGTATGACAGTTACTGATGATATGGAGTTTTCGTCATCTGAGATTAATGTTAACGGGTATCCGGCTGTTTTCTGTGTGGCCCCCTCCGTCATTAATCCGGTAAAAACATCCGGGCTTTTGTAACTGTACAGACTGAAATCCACAACTGTTGATTCTGAGACGGAGTTTAGGATATTCTCATCAATATAAAAACCCGTCAGCATCTTTCCGCGGGACGGACCATTATCATTGCTTTGCAGTATGGGCAAAAGGGCA
>JAYEIC010000078.1:0-8899 GCA_034659935.1 Methanobacteriota archaeon
GAATCAATATATGATTTTGCACCGGGCATATATGCATCACCCTGTTTTACAAGTTCCATCTGAGAGAGAAGCTGGGCAGCGCCACCAAAAATATAATCAACAGAAATACCTTCTTTTTGTTTGAATACTTCAGCGATCTCATCCATCGGATCGCGGAGTCCTGCACCACAATAGACAAGGAGTGTATCAGTTGAATCATCACTCACTGACGGGGTATTCTCACCGACCTGTTCAGTACATCCGCAGATCATGCACCCGGTTAGTGCAACAAGCATGACCATGAAAATTGTCAACAACTTTTTCATAATATATGTTATAAATAAAAAGGGTATAACTGTTTAGGTTTTGACCGTGTGTAAGTTAAGTTAATATGATTGATTTATCTAATCCATCGGCTCTGGATTATCCATCCACTTTATACAGGATATTGTCCAATAAACACCCTGCAACAGATAAAAAAAAGGAGAATAAGGCCCTAAATGAGTGATATCAACCTGACAGACGAGAATGCCAGTAATATAACAGGTAAGTTCCGCTTTTCACTGGAGGAAGCCGCAGGTGCAGTTGGTGACTTCGGGACTATATTTCCTATAATACTTGGCGTTGCACTGGTGTCAGACGTAAACCTGAGTATAATATTCTTTTTCTTTGCGATCTGGTACGCTATAGCCGGGTTGTACTACAAATTGCCCATTCCGATTGAGCCCATGAAAGCAATCGGAGCAATTGTCATTGCAGAAGGACTCACAACCCCTGAGATTGCTGCATCAGGGATTGTCATAGGAATTCTTTTTTTCCTGACAGGCTCGTTCAAAGGAATGCGTGTTATCCGGAACTATATTCCAAAAAGTGTTATCAGGGGAGTACAGGGCGGGCTTGCACTGCTGCTCTTAAAGACATCTTTTGGGTTTGTTACTACTGACTTTATGTTTGCAGGTATATCGGTGGCAATTATCCTGTTATTTCTCGTGATATCCCCACGCCTCAACATTCCTGATATCTCAGCACTTATAGTGATAGCACTGGGAATTGGTGTAGGAATATACTGGCATGGCTTCCCCGAACTTGTATTTATCCCGCTTCCCACACTGGTAATCCCTGATCTCTCTGTATTCCCTGCTGCCGCGTGGCATCTTGCCGTCCCGCAGATTCCGCTCACCCTGACAAATGCCATCCTCGCCACGTCTCTTCTTGTACATGACCTCTTCGGAAAGGAGGTCGAACCAGACAGGCTCTGCAGGACAATAGGTATTATGAACCTCGTTTCAGTCCCCTTCGGCGGATTTCCGATGTGTCACGGTGCCGGGGGTCTTGCGGCACAGTACAGGTTTGGTGCAAGAACAGGCGGTGCAAACATCATTGCAGGAATAATTCTCCTTGGTTTTGCATTTTTCTTTGCAACTCCCGAAATGCTTGAAATAATTCCTATAGGCATCTTTGGCGGACTCCTTATATTTGTGGCAATTACCCTTGCAAAAGCCGCCATGAAAACAGATTCAATCCCGATTACAGCCCTGATCGCCATAACAACCCCGGTTATCGGGGTAACACCAGCATTTATTGCAGGAATGGTACTTGCATATGTACAGAAACGTGCATGACTCATGTTGTGCCATGCACTTTTTCATACTGGAGAGTAATAGCGAAAAACTCAGGCCTGCATTTTTATCCTGACGTACTGAATTCACTGAGTTTTCTACAGCGATTTCTTACATTCTCTTTGAGATGGTTCGCTTGTGCAGAAACATCGTAATGGCCGTGATCACCAGAGCAAAAACACCCAGGGCCACGAGATCAACCAGCACCGGGAAATAGTGTACACCGGTAAATGAGTATCGGACGAGATCAGTGAAATAGGTGAGCGGGGAGCATACTGCAAGTACCAGCCCCCAGGATGGCATCTGCTCCAGCGGGACAAAGATACCGGAGATGAAGACCAGTGGGAACTTGATGAGGGATGACAGCATCATGATGTTTGACGGCACGTTCGTTGGCGGGACGGCAAGGAGCATGCCTATTGCAGAGAAGCAGCACGCAGCAAGGAAGATCGCAGCACAGAGTATGATGCCGTGGAGGAGCGTAAGTCCAAGCCCAAACCCGATGATGACGGTAAAGACCGTGATCCCGATGCCAAGGAGGGTGGAGGCGATCATGTCACCAAAGATAATCGCCTCAATGGTGATCGGGCATGAAGCGAGCCGTTCAAGAGTCTTTGCTGATCCTTCCCAGGGAAATATCGCGGGAGAGACTGCCGTTGCAGTGAAGAAGAGTGTCATCCCGATAAGCCCGGAGACGAGAAACGCCAACGGGAGATCCCTGCCCCCCATAAGAAAGGCGAGAAAGAGAAAGATCGGCATGAAGATCCCGAAGATGAGGACAGGACCCTTAAAGTAATAAATGCGGATGTCTTTTTTGGCAATCGCCCACGCCCGCCGCATCTGTTCGGGCAATCCTGCCGGGTTCATGGCTCTGCCTCCTCTGTCAGCCGGAGGAACGCATCATCGAGGGAGGGTGCGATGGTGTTTAACGTGATAATTTTTGCGTTGTTCTGCTGGCTGAAGGCCACCAGGGACCGTATGGCGGCGTCCCGGTTTTCTGCAGTGATCTCCCATTTGTCACCGGTCCGGTTCGCACCGTTCACACCGTCGAGTTTCAAAAGGGCATCTCCGGGTACGTCACGGTCAAAACTCACCTCGATCCGATGCACCCGGTCGATTGCCGTCTTAAGCTTTTCCGGAGCATTGATAGCGACAATCTTCCCGCTCCGGATGATGCCAACCAAGTGACAGAGCTGGTTTGCCTCCTCCATGTTGTGGGTAGTGAGGAAAATAGTGGTTCCTGCCCGGTTCAGGTCACGCAGCAGGGAGAGGATCATCCGGGTGCTATGCACATCGAGACCGCTCGTGGGTTCATCGAGAAAGAGGAGTTTTGGTTCGTGGAGGAGTGCCATTGCAAGGATAAGCCGCTGTTTCATACCTTTGGAGTATGCCTGCACCTTCTGGTCTTTCCGTTCGAGGAGACCCAGCATACCTAAAAGATCTGATGCACGCTTCATTGCCCGGGCACGTGGAAGTCCGTATAGCTCCCCCATCAGCATCAGGTTCTGCCATGCAGTGAGATCGGCATATGCATTCGAGGTCTCAGGCACTACGCCGAATCCCTGCTTTGCCATTACCGGCTCGCGCCGGATGTCATATCCAAGAATTGTAGCGGTCCCGGATTCCGCAGGGATTACCCCGGTCAGCATCCTGGTGGTGGTAGTCTTGCCTGCACCATTTGGACCGAGGAAACCGAAGATCTCCCCTTCCTGTACAGAAAAAGAGATATTATCTACTGCAACAGTTGTGCCAAACTTTTTTGTCAGATTTTTTACGTCAATCGCATCAGGCATCAGGCTCACACTTCATATATTATCGCGGATACCATGAAGAACCATCCGCTGATTGCATAAGATTTTTTTTCTTTTCATTCAGTATCACCGATACGGGATTTACAACGGTTCCTGTAGTGAGGAAACCCTCTACCCGGAGAGCCAACGAGGGCTACTGCACAGGGTTTCTGGATGAAGGGCTCTCATCTGCCCTGTTTTTAGACATCTGAGGACAATATTTTAGTCTGCAGTTTTGTTCAAATCTTTTCTGAGCGGATTATTCTGCGGGAATTCCACCGGGTTTCGTAGATTCATAACTCCTTCTCCCTCTTTTTGACAGCATCATTTTTCAGTCTATCGCATCTGGCAGAATATTTTACCAAAATATTATGCATAGTCGAAAACAAACTTCGGCAAATGTCTGTATCTTAAGTACAATATCCCTATTTTTAATACTATCATGTCTCCAATATTACAGCATGCATAACCATCCTGACTGCAGGTACATGAACCTTGAGAGAGTATGTTCAGTAAAAGACCTTGCAGGATTTCATGGCCACCTGGGTCCGTATGTTGTTTTGGGGTACCGGATTGGGAGATATGCCCGCAGGTATTTCTGTGAGGATCCCTTCTCAATGAGGGTGGATGTCTACTGTTCCGGCACTACTCCTCAGTCATGCCTTGCTGATGGTGTTCAGCTCGGGAGCGGGTGTACGCTTGGAAAGAGAAACATTGAGATTTTAATCAGTGATGAAATGAAATGCGTTTTTTTTGCAGACGGAAAAAAGATTCAGATCACACCAAAACCATATACGCCGCCTGAGCGGGATTCTGATTACGAGTTAAATATTGAGAAATATGCCGAGGAACTTTATTATCTCCATGACGATGAGCTTTTCACGGTTGAGGAACTCTGAAGTGCGGGTCAGTTCTCTATGAATAATCTCAATTCTCCCATAATCAGCTTAAAAGATATCTACACGGCATATGAGGGTGCAGAATTCCCTGTGATAAGCGGTCTCTCTCTTGAGATAGGAGAGGGGGAGTTTGTTATTGTCGGCGGGCCAAATGGTGCCGGAAAGACCACCCTGCTGGAGTCTGTAAACGGCATGCTTCCGCTCACACACGGGACGGCGCATGTCTGCGGTATGGATGTCTGCAGGAATGGTGATGCAGTCAGAAAGAAGATCGGCTATGTAATCCAGAACTTTGCTTTTGATCCGTTTACACCCTTTACTGTTGAAGATGTGGTCATGATGGGAAGATACGGGATTCTTGGATGCTTTAAAAAACCAGGAGAGGAGGATTACAGGGCAACTGAAGAATCTATAAAGATGCTTGGCCTTGAAGATATTTCTGAAAAAACTATAGGTACTCTGAGCGGAGGACAGCAGCAGAAAGTATTGATCGCTCAGAACCTTGCAAAGAAACCTGACCTTCTTTTACTTGACGAACCGTTCAGCAATCTTGATCTCTGCACAAGGGAGTTTGTGTCTGATCTCTTAAAGGATATTTCATCAGAAGGATGCACAGTCGTTATGGTCTCGCATGCATTTGATGCCCTTCCGGATAAGGATGTAAGGATTGTCGTAATGGACAGGGGATGTATAAATTTTGATGAATTCTGCCATGCAACAGAAGTTCAGGATATAGTCAGAAAGATGTCGGCGGGTGCCTGATGCTTGAATTTTTAATTCCAAATAACATAGTCTGCCATGCCATCGAGGCTATGCTTTTTGCCTCAATTGCATGCAGTATTCTTGGAGTGATAATAACACAGTTAAAGATATCATCCATTGGCTTTACAATGGCACATGCTGCTTTTGCCGGGGCGGCATGCGGGATGTTTTTTGGATTTGATCCCAGAATTTCGGCTGTTGCAGTAAGCATTATGATTGCCCTTCTTATAGGACCGCTCGCAGACCGGGCCAAAATGCCGGAGGATACTGTTCTTGGTGTGTTATTTGGAATGCTGATGGCTGTTGCGGTATTTTTTATCGCTTACATGCAGTATGTTGGAAAAGGTTTTAATGCAAATTCGCTTCTTTTTGGAGACGTGATTTCGCTTTACAGGGAAGAGATTTATGCACTTGTTATCATCTCCTTTATGGCGGTTATTTTTGTAGTTCTTCTGTACAAGGAGATTTCAGCCATCATCTTTAACAGGAAAGTAGCTGAGGCGGCGGGAATTAAGGTAAAACCAATTTACTACGCTCTTTTGTTTATGATTGCGTTCACAGTAGCGTTAAGCCTGAATATTGTCGGAGGGCTTCTTTTGTATGTGTGGCTGATCACTCCTGCGGCGATTGCTTATCAGTTTATGTTCGATGTAAAAGGGCTTTTTATCATGGCGCCGGTTGTGGCAGCTGTGATAAGTGTCTCCAGTGCGATTGTCGGCCTTGAATATTCGCTTCCGGTAGGCCCTCTTACTGCCGTTGTGTTCAGTGTGGTTTTTATAATTGCAGTAATATTTTCTCGAAAAAGAAAGGTGACAAGTAGAAAACATTAATACTTTTAGTACTGTATTTCATAATATGAGTTTTAAACCATTTTTTGTTTATATACTGGCAGTGATTTGTATTGTTGCCTCGCCATGTGCCGCACTGGATGTGGTCTCGACAACCAGTGTGTTATGGGATCCCGTGCAGAGTATCGGTGGAGAGAATGTGAATGTCATTTATATTGCTGATCCTGCGGTCTGTCCACACATGCAGGGCGATATCATCCCCAACAGGATTCAGATAGAGAAAAACTTTATCGAATCGGCAGATCTCTTTGTTGCTCACAACAGTTCTGTTGACAGACAGTATGTGATGCCCTATGTCGATGAATTCATGGAGGCAAATGAATACGGAAGAGTTGACTGGGTAACACTGAAAGATCCGAACATGACGTGGAATACTCCGGAAAATGCAAAAAAGCTTGCACAAGAGGTCAGGGGCTGGCTTATTGCTGCGGATCCAGATAACACAGATTATTACACAAAGATGTATGAAGCGTACGTCGTGGAGATTGATACAGCCGGTGAACTGACTCCTGAGGAGAAAGAAGCAATTCCAGGCCAGCAGGTAATTTCGATATTGTGGCAGAAGGGTGCTGCTAAAAACTGGCTCGGTCTTGATGTGGTTGATTATTATGCCCCTAATTTCTATATGGGTGGCAAATACACTGCTGTTAAACTCATTGACAGGATAAATGAAAATCCCGACAAATATGAAAATGTTGTATATATTATTGAGAATATGCAGTCAGGTGAGCTTGGAAAGGGTGTAGAGGAAGCACTGAAGGATAAAGGATTTGATACAAAGAGGGTAATCTTTACAAACTTCCCTAAGTCTGTTGACGGGGTAGACTCCATTCCTGATATTTTAGAATACAACAAGAATCTTGTAACTCCTGAGAATACTGTATATGCATCTGCAGGGGATTCTTCTGCCAGTCAGGAGAATCTGCCGCCTGAACCGACAAAGTCACCTGGATTTGGCTTTATTGTCGCTCTTGCCTCTGCAGGTGCTGTGCTTTTTGCCGGAAAACGTGTATGAGTCACGTTCTGTCTGATGAGGCCGTTGCACAAATAGTTTAGTGTCGAGAATAAGGGCAATTATAGTCGAAAACCAGACATTTCCGGAATGTTTGGTTTTTTCCTTATAGTGTCATCTGAATATGGCTGATTGTCTTTATAAGCCGGCAGGTTTTATTCGTGCAACAGCCTCGAATTCAATTTTCATTTTTTGGTGTTATTATGGATAAGGGAAGAGAGCATTTTGATGGTATTGAAAATGAATACGAGGGGATGATTATCAAAATCGTTCCGTCAGCAGGGGATTTTTTTGAGTCTGTTCTTTCATTTGTGTCTGAGGGAAAAATCAGGGTTCTTGAATTAGGGAGCGGTACGGGATTTGTTACCTCAATGGTTGTTGAAAAAAACAGGGAGGCGGAGATTACCTGCATAGATCTGGCTCCGGGAATGCTTGAGGTTGCAAAGGGAAAACCGGAATTATCCGGTGCTGAGTTTATAACCGGTGATTTCAGGGAGGTCTGGGGTGATGGCTTTTATGATCTTGTATTGACAACACTCTGCTTTCATCATCTACCGGATGAGGATCGGGCCTTTGTTATCGCAAAAATTTATAATTCATTAAATAAAGCCGGTGTTTTTGTAAACGGGGATGTTTTTGCGGCTGAAAGTGTGAATGAGGAGAACCTGAATATAGAATGGTGGCGACGGGAGATGATAAATTCCGGTTTTTCACATAAAGAGGCGGATTTGATGATTCAAAAGAGAGAGGATAATTCTGCCTATCTTGATAAAATCCCGGATTATACCGGGAAACTTGCATCCTCAGGTTTTAAGGATGTTTTATTGCCCTACAAAAACCGGATATATGGCGTTGTTGTGGGATTTAAGTGAATTTGTTTGCGGCAGATAAATAATTTTAAAATTCAGATCTCTTTAAAACAGAGATACCAGTCTTTACAGTCATACCCCTGATCAAGCCTCTTATCCATCTCCTCTTTGTCCTTTGGAGACGGTACAACGACTTTATCACCTGGCTGCCAGTTTGCAGGCGTTGCAACACCATACTGATCACTTGTCTGGAGAGCTTTCACCAGTCTGATGATCTCCGGAATATACCTTCCGTTTGACAGCGGGTAGTAGATCATAGCTCTCATTACACCTTCAGGATCAATGAAAAAAACTGTTCTTATGGTCGCTGTGTTACTCTGGCCAGGGTGGATCATACCATAGAGCTTTGCTACTTTCATATCAAGATCTGCGATGATCGGGAACGGTATATCAACACCCATCTTTTCCTTCACATTTCTTACCCATGCAAGGTGTGAATGAACGCTGTCAATAGAGAGACCGATCAACTGAACATTCATTTCTGTAAGTTTATCTGCTACACCTGCAAAAGCCATGAACTCTGTGGTGCAGACAGGCGTGAAATCTGCCGGGTGTGAAAACAGAACCACCCATTTGCCACGATAATCAGAGAGATTAACTGGCCCCATAGTAGTTATAACTGAGAATTCTGGAGCAGGTTCGCCAAGAATTGGCATTGTAGTGCATTTTTCTTCTTCCATCTTCCAACCTCTTTTCTTTGGTACCAAAGATCTTTGATAAACATATGCCATGCATCAGGATGGAGCGACAGGTAATGTCCTGATTTGATATATAAATCACTTCGTGATTTGTCATCAAAACGTGTGAGGCTGACGCCTCATACAGGTTTCCATGAAAATGAAACTCACGTTTTCTGTAAATGCTACCTTAAATACATCCACCACAATGTAGGAATTGTCTATACGAGTTATTAGATTTCATAACCTATAAATATGCTGTGAGGATTCGATTCTTAGACCGGCAGCACTATCTGAAAAATCAGTGATAAATAATCATTGCCCTTATTGGTGTTAAAAATAAAAACTATTCATATTTGTAGAACCAATACTATATTAGAGTAATATGGTACAAATTCAGAAAAAATTATTATCGGACAATAATATAGGTGGAATCATGGCTAT
>JAYEIC010000079.1:0-8831 GCA_034659935.1 Methanobacteriota archaeon
TAAAGTCGATACTTTGAAAAAGTTTCCAGAGAAAATCTGCCTTGAATTCAAGATAGGCAGGCAGTACTACATTATTTGCCCTGTAAGCTAATCCGGCAAGTGTCATAACCACGCATAAAATCAGGAAGTACTGAAGGTAATTGTTATTGGATCCGGTGTTTGTTATGTCATCGTTCCTGTGTACTGGTGTTTCATCAATTTTCTTAAAATACAGAATAATTCCCCAGAATATGCTGAGCAGGCCGATCAGTAAATAGGTTATCTGCCACCCAACCAGCCAGTTTAAGAGGCCTGCTACAAAGGGGGCGGTAGCGAGGCCCAGGTTGCCCGCAACCCCGTTGATGCCGAGGGCCATACCCCTGTTTTTTATACCGAGAGAAATCAGTCCCATTCCGGCTGGATGATAAATGCTTGCAAAAAAGCCTATCGTGGCGAGAGATAACATGATGGATGTTCCCGAGTTTGAAAAGGCGGTCATGATTGCTCCTATACCTGTTCCAATGAAAAAGATGACCAGGCTTCTGTGGTTGCCATAGTGGTCGGAGATAATCCCCCAGGGTAGTGCGCCCAATCCTAACAACAGATACATGAAGAAGCTCAATTTAAGCACTTCCGGCAGGCTCATCTTTAATGAAATCATAAGAGGAATGGCCAGAGCTGGAAATATGAGTTCATAAAAATGGCAAAAGAAATGACCCACGCAGGTGAAGAATATAATTTTTGTTTCATTGTTCATGGGTTTAAAGTTTTAAAAGATCACTCCTCTGTGAATAATAGATTCAAAAATGATTTATTCAAACAGCCTGTACTGAAAATTTGCCACTATATTAAGTTTTGACAGATTAAAGGTTTTCGGAAGAGGAGTGTAAGGGGCAGATGTTTTGATAACATTACATGCCTCCATGTCGAGAGATTTGAATCCGGAAGAAGCAATTATGCAAATATCTATGAGGGATCCATTTTCCGCAATGGAAAATTTAACAACTGTGGTTCCCTCTTCCTTCTGGATATAAGCCTGTTTTGGATATGACCAGTTCTTCTTTATGCTTTTTCTCAATTTCTTCAGATACGAGTAGTACTTTGTATCCATGCTGCCGAGATTGACGGTGTCTTCCCTTTCATGCTGTGCAGCATTGCGAGCTTTTTTAGACTTATCCTTGGCATCTCCAGATTCAGTTGACGAACCAGCCTCTCTTTTTTTATTTGTGGTCCTTTCGTAATCTTTCGATGGTTCTTTTAAATCGACTGTAAAAATTCTTCTTTGGTGGTTTCCACGCACATCAATTATTCCTACTGCTGTTAGAATGGCAATATGGATGACCAGAGAAATCGATACGAATGTGATTAATACTTTTTTTGAAAGCATATTGGGACCCTTGTTTATAGTGTATCTATTATATATTTTAATTGTGGAGTGAAAATCAAGTACATATACTGATATGAGGATATCATTTATCTTGACAAAGGTGGAGAACTGATATTTTATTCTTGTAAATGAAAAACAATGATGAAAAATTTATCAGACTTGCAATCGAAGAGGCAAAGGCAGCGTATGCAGCCGGAGAGGTTCCTGTTGGTGCTGTAATAACCCGTGGAAATGATATACTGGCCAGGGCACACAATAGATCCATCTTGATGAACGATCCATCTGCTCATGCGGAGATTGTGGCCATCCGCAGAGCTGGAGACAAAATTGGGAATTATCGCCTTGCCGGGACAACGCTTTACGTAACTCTTGAGCCATGTATCATGTGTGCCGGAGCTATAATACAGGCAAGGATTTCGAGAGTTGTATTTGGTACAGATGATCCCCAAAATGGTGGAGTGATTTCTCTTTATGGCATCCTTGATGATAAAAGACTCAATCATTCTGCAGAGATAACATGTGGTATCCTGAAAGATGAGTGTGCCGGGATTTTAGGTAGATTTTTTCGTGAAAAGAGGATAAAACCGCTTACTTTGTAATTTTCAATTTTTCATTTGGTTTTTTGCGGAGAGGTACCGAAGTGGTCATAACGGGGTCGACTCGAAATCGATTGGAGGGCCAAAAGCTCTCACGTGGGTTCGAATCCCACCCTCTCCGCCATTAATATTTAAGGATGTAGAATGGAAAATGGCTGACTGAAAAACAAACACCAATTTTCATTCTGCACTGTTAACAAGTTCGTAAAAAGTTTTTTCGGAGCGAATTTAAGCATTTTGGGAAAAAGATGGTGGTAGTGACCGGTGTTAAGAAAATCTAACTGTTTGAGTGCGTTAGCACGAGTTTTAGATTTTTAGCCGGGCAATAACAGCATCCCCAAAATGGTTCTGAGCGAAGAAAAATGACTTCTTACGAATGTATCGCTGTTAACTCTTGATTGGAATTAGGAGAGATGTCCGAGAGGCTGAAGGAGCACGACTGGAAATCGTGTGTATGCCCACAAAGGTGTACCGGGGGTTCGAATCCCCCTCTCTCCGCCAGTTATTTGATAGCCGGGTCCCGTGCAACGGAGGGTTGTGAACCCCGTCAGGTCCGGAAGGAAGCAGCGGCAGCAATTACCGACGTGTGCCGCGGGTAACCTGGCTATCTTTTTTTACTAAGTTTGTGTTGCAGGAGTGGTAAATGGAATATCTTGTCATTGCCCGAAAATGGAGACCTCAGGTTTTTGAGGATGTTGTGGGGCAGGATCATGTGGTAAAAACGCTTGAGAACGCTATCACCCATGACCGTGTCGCACATGCCTTTATTTTCAGTGGCCCCAGAGGTGTTGGGAAGACATCTGTAGCACGTATACTGGCCAAGGCCCTGAATTGCGAAAAAGGGCCGACGGGAATACCCTGTAATGAATGTGCTAATTGCAGGGAGATAACTAAAGGAACATCTATGGATGTTTACGAGATTGACGGGGCGTCAAACAGGGGAATAGATGAGATAAGGGAACTGCGGGAAAATGTAAAATTTTCTCCGGTATCTTCACGCTACAAGATTTATATAATCGATGAAGTGCATATGCTGACACAGCCGGCATTCAACGCACTCCTTAAAACCCTTGAAGAACCTCCATCCCATGTGATTTTTATATTTGCTACAACCGAAACCCACAAAGTTCCTGCCACTATACTTTCAAGATGTCAGCGTTTCGACTTCAAAAGGATACCCCAAAAGCTTATCACGGATAAATTAGGACAGATTGCCCGCGCGGAAAAAATCAGTATAAGTGAAACCGGCCTTTTCTTGCTTGCCGAGGGTGGAGATGGAAGTATGCGGGACGCCCAGAGCATATTTGACCAGGTGATATCCTATGCCGGTACAGACATCAAGGATAGTGACATAAAAGAACTTCTGGGTCTAACCGACAGACGTTTTCTCTTCGATCTTTCGGAAGCGGTTTTTGAGAGAAACGCAGGTACATGTCTGAAGATAATTGATGAAGGGTATTACTCAGGCCTGGACATGAAATATTTTTACCAGGTACTCCTCAATCATTTCCGGAATCTACTTTTGACAAAGGTATTTGGTGGTGATGTTCCCCTTGTTGATCTGAGTGGAAGTGAGATAGAGGAGTTGAAAGAACAGGTAAAGAGTATTTCCAGGGAGACCCTTCAACGCCTGTTGGACATCCTTATTAGTGAAGAAGAAGATATTAGAAGGAGTATTAACCCGCGATTAAACATTGAACTTATGCTTGTGAGGATGTCCTATCTTGAACCGATGATACCGGTTGATGAGATATTAGGGAAAATGGAGAAACTTGAGAGAAAGTTATCTTCAGGAGAAGAACTTTCCACGAAACCCTATCAGGAACCGTTGAGCATTTTTGAGGATAGATTGTCTGAAAGGAGTCACGCGGAATACGAAGTCAAGGAAGAAATAAGTTCCGAGAATCTCTGGGAAGACTTCAAGAACTTTATAAAGAAGAAGAGTTTTCCACTCTGGTCCAAAATTGAGCCGGGAAAATTTCTCGGGTATGAAGACAGGTGTTTGCGCATAGGTTTCCCACGCGGGTATGTTTTCCTGGATTATATAAATGAGAAAATTCAGAAGGATCGCCTGTCTGAGATATCGAAAGATTTTTTTAGGGAGGATGTAGTTATAAAAATCGAATTGGTTGAACCGGGGCCCGAAGACGGTAACCATATGAACAAAAATGGGCCCGCCCGGAATAACAGGAATGATGATATAAAGAAAGAAGCCCTGAACCATCCGCTATTGCAGAAGGTTCTGGATGTATTTGAAGGCGCCGAGGTGAAAGAGGTTATTCTGAGAGGTAATCGCTGAGTAGCTGTACAAAGCTTTCAGTCATTGACAATAAAAATCAGGAGGTCGGTACATTGGCACAGAATTTCGGAAACATAATGAAACAGGCCCAGAAGATCCAGGCGAAGATTGCACGTCTTCAGGAAGAGATGGGGGATAGATCTGTTGAGGCAACAGCCGGAGGAGGAATGGTAACCGCTGTTGTTAACGGAAAGTATGAACTGGTGTCGCTGAAAATTGAGAAAGATGTTGTTGATCCCGAAGATGTAGAGATGCTTCAGGATTTGGTTGTGGCGGCCGTAAATGAGGGGATACGCAGAGCCCAGGAAATGGTTTCAACAGAAATGTCAAAGATAACGGGTGGTCTCAGTATTCCGGGTTTGATGTAAAGGATCTTCCAAAATGACAGGTTATGCTCCTCCAATAAGACGTCTGATTAGTGAAC
Source organism: Methanobacteriota archaeon (assembly GCA_034659935.1). Taxonomy (GTDB): domain Archaea; phylum Halobacteriota; class Methanomicrobia; order Methanomicrobiales; family Methanomicrobiaceae; genus DAOVRB01. The sequence continues at coordinate 4,686 of JAYEIC010000079.1, forward strand.
TCAGCAGGTTTCCCGGAATAGGAGAGAAGACTGCAACGAGATTGGCTACATTTATCCTTCGCACTTCTGATGATGATGCGAGAAGACTTGCTGAAAGTATTATTGAGGTCAAGGAGAAAATCCGGTTCTGTTCCGTCTGCTTCAATCTGTCGGAGGGGAATCTTTGTGAAATATGCAGGGATACCACGAGAGATAGAGAAGTCATATGTGTGGTAGAAGAACCGAATTCACTGATGGCCATAGAGGAGAGCGGCAGCTTCGGAGGCACGTACCATGTCCTTCATGGAGTTTTGTCCCCGCTCGATGGAATCGGACCGGATCAACTGAAACTGAGGGAACTTTTAGAGAGGATATCGAACGATGGGGTTAAGGAGATTATTTTAGCAACCAATCCGAGCGTTCAGGGTGAATCGACAGCACTGCTCGTTACTAAACTTGTCCGGGAAAAAGGAGTGAAGGTTACCAGGATTGCCCTCGGTGTGCCGGTAGGTGGAGACCTCAAATATATGGATAAGATGACACTGGCAAAGGCTATTGAATTCCGTCGGGGGATGTAAAGCTTCCGGATGAGCGTTAAGGGCACATATTTTGCGAATATTTAAAAAAAATCTTGACAAGGAAGTTTGATTATTATAAAGGTTGGGCGTTTGTTTTTAGTTTTATATACATAATAAAGATAGCCTATGGGGGAGACATCTGATGATTGAAATAAGGTGGCATGGAAGAGGTGGGCAGGGAGCAGTGACATCGGGAGAGATGCTGACACTCGCTGCCATTGAGGAAGACAAGTTTGGTCAGGGCTTTCCGTTATTTGGTCCGGAAAGGAGAGGGTCTCCGGTTGCCGCGTTCACACGTGTTGATGATAAACAGATAAAAATAAGACATTATGTTTACGAACCGGATGCAGTTGTTGTTTTGGATGCGGGTCTTGTAGAGGCAGTTGATGTTACCGAAGGGGTGAAATCGGAAGGAGTAATAATTATCAATACATCGATGAGTCCCGAGGACATGAAGAAAAAACTCGGGTTTAAAGGCAAAGTTGCAACAGTGGATGCCAACAGGATTGCCTGGGATGAGTTGGGTGTCCCGATTGTGAATACGACAATGCTTGGCGCTCTTCTCAAATTAGTGCCCGTTGTAGAGTTGAAATCACTGGAAGCTCCGCTGAATCACAGATTCGGAAAGATAGCAGGGAAAAATATCAAGGCGCTGAACAGGGCTTACAAGGAAGTAACGGTAACTTAGTAACCTGAATGAAATTTGAGGTGTAATTATGTCAGAAGTAAATTGGTGGGAAATTGAACCAGGAAATATAGTTTTTGAACCTGGTAGCACAAGAGAGTACCATACGGGAGGCTGGAGGTCACTTCGCCCCATATGGGATAATTCAAAATGTATCAAATGTGGCGTTTGTTATGTGTTCTGTCCTGAAGGATGTGTTAGCCAGGATGAGGATGGATATTTCACGGCAGACCTGGATTACTGTAAAGGGTGTGGGGTTTGTGCGCATGAATGCTGGCCAGGTGCAATAGAAATGATAGAGGAGGGGGGTTGAGAGTATGGCAAAGCGTAAACGTATTGGTATGGAAGTGGCATTAGCTGCTGCGGAAGCAGTGGGGATGTGCGATGTAGATGTAGCCGCGGTCTATCCTATAACTCCTCAGTCTCACATAGCGGAACATCTGTCAGATTTAGTTGCTGATGGGAAGACCGACACGGAATATGTTACAGTTGAATCTGAGCATTCATCTATGAGTGTTTGTATCGGTGCTTCAGGGACGGGCGCAAGGACTTATACGGCAACCTGTTCTCAGGGTTTGATGCTGATGCACGAGTTGCTTCCCATAGCATCAGCAATGAGATGTCCCGTAGTGATGTCAGTGGCGAATCGTCCGGTGAATGCTCCTCTTAATATATTGAGCGATCATTCCGACATTATGCCCCAGAGAGATGCCGGCTGGATCGTTATCTTCTGTGAGAATGGACAGGAAGTTGTAGACCTGACCTTAATGGCATACAGGATTGCCGAGGACAAAGATGTGCTGTTGCCTGTGATTATAGGTATAGATGGTTTTATTTTAACGCATATGGTTGAACCTATGGAGTTTCCCGATCAGAAAGAGGTAGATAAGTTTCTTCCCGTTTATAAGCCTTATGCGACTTTGCATCCGGATAAGCCGCTGACTATGGGGGCTTTTGCAATGCCGGATATCTTTCCTGAGATGATGAAAGCGAAAGATATGGCGCTTATAAATTCAAAGAAGACCATAGTAAAAGTCTGGGATGAGTGGGAAAAGAAATTCGGGCGCAGATATAACCCGGTGGAGACTTACAGGACTGAGGGTGCTGAAGTGATACTGGTAACAATGGGTTCGATGAGTGAGACGGCAGAGCTGGGTGTTGATATGCTGAGAGACAAGGGTATCGCTGCCGGAGTCGCCAAGATAAGGCTCTGGAGGCCGTTCCCGGTTGATGAGTTGAAAGCGGCTGTGAAAGGCGCAAAAGCTCTTGCGGTGATGGATAGGGCAGTTTCTCCAGGGGTAGGAGGAGCGCCTGTTTTTACTGAAGTCAAAGCTGCATTTTATGATGCAGATGCAAAGGACCGACCTGTAATTGTGAATTGGGTGATGGGACTCGGAGGTGAAGACGTTACAGGGGAAGATTTTGTAGAAATGGCAGAAAAGGCGCTTAAGGCTAAAAAAGGAGAATATGAATTCTTTGGAGTGAGGTAATTAAATGAGCATTATAGAAAATTATGATTTGTATGCCCCGAGACTGATTGATGAAAGGGAATACCTGGCTTCGGGCCATACTGCATGTGCTGGGTGTGGAGAAGCTCTGGCAGTGAGATTGGTCTTGAAGGGGTTGGGTGAAGATACTATTGTCTCGAACGCAACGGGATGTCTGGAAATTTTCACGACCCGTTATCCTACAACCGCCTGGGAAATACCATGGATACATGTGGCATTTGAAAATGCCGCAGCGGTTGCTGCAGGTGTCGAATCGGGGATAAAGGCGTTGCGTCGCAAAGGAAGGATACCGGATCGAGATGTCAAATCGGTAAGTATGGCAGGGGATGGAGGTACGACTGATATCGGACTTCAAGCCCTGTCAGGAGCAATGGAGAGAGGCCATGATATGTTTCATGTCTGTTACGATAATGAGGCGTATATGAACACCGGAATCCAGCGTTCCAGCCAGACTCCTTTTGCGGCGTGGTCAACCACATCACCACCAGGTGAAGTGAGTGACGGACAGAGGACATGGAAAAAGAATGTTCCTGAGATCATGGTAGCTCATAATCTAGCTTATGTAGCTACGGCATGTCCGAGCTATCCGCTGGACTTGATAAATAAGGTTAAAAAGGCAAAGAAGTTGAAAGGTCCTGCTTATGTCCATGTCTTTGCGCCATGTCCCACCGGATGGAGGATGGACTCGGCTCTGATGATCAAAATAGGCCGGTTGGCGTTGGAGACAGGCGTTTTCCCTATTTATGAGGTGGAAAATGGCAAGTACAGGATAACTGTGGATATGCCGGATCCGCTCAGACCCGTCGAGGATTATCTGAAACCGCAGGGTCGATTCAGGCATCTTACACCGCCCTTGATTGAAGAGATACAGGAAAGGGTGAACCTGGAAGTTAATAAGTTGATGAATAAGGTGAATCATTCAAAGTCCTGGGAAGAGTTGCGTTAAAGACAGGACCGTAAAAACAAAAAATACAGGATAGGGTGGTATAAAAATGAGTGCAGTTTCATTTAGCAGTTGGAACGGTAAGATCGTTGATAACAGGAAAGGTAAGGTGTCCAAGGCCGCTAAGTCGGTGGACATTAAACTTCCTGCCCAGTTAGGCGATAATGTATCGGCAGTGATGGGCTGGAGCGGTCTTGTGGTAATGGATCCGGATGCAGACATCATATCCCTGACCGTCAATTATCTGAAGGAGGCAAGAAAACTCTCCTGTGGTGAATGTTCCGTTTGCAGGATAGGGATAGACAGGCTTCTTGATATCTTTGGAAAGATGGCAGAAGGTGATGGGAGCGGGAAAGAGCTTTCCGAAGTTCAGCAGATCGTCGGGGGAGTATCCGAGAACAGCAAGTGTAATTATGGCCAGTCTGTTCTTTTTCCCGTACTGGATGCCGTTAA
>JAYEIC010000080.1:0-8540 GCA_034659935.1 Methanobacteriota archaeon
ATGCCGCCTCAGGTCAGTCCTTTTTGGCTTCTTCGATAGCGGACTCCATGAATTCATCCGTTGACATATATTCCATGGAGAGTGATGGCAGGACTGATGTTGAATGGTGTGATCTTCTGCCGGGCACATTTTAAATAGTTGTATGCAAAGTATGATACTTGTGATACAACAATTTGTCAACCGTGAACAGGAACTTGATTTTCTCAATCGCAAATATGCTGAAAATTCGCCTCAGATGATTGTCCTCTATGGAAAAAGAAGGATTGGGAAGACTGAACTCATAAAAAAATTCATGGAAGACAAAGAGGGGGTATATATCCTCTGCACAAATGACAGCGCACAAGAGAATATCAAAGAGATGAGGGATAAAGTTGCCAATCTCACTGGTAAAAATTATTTCAGGGATATTAATCCCTCATCTTTCTATGAACTCTTTCAATATCTATCAGAAGAGATGGGAAACAAAAAGGCAGTAATTGCAATTGATGAATTTCCATATCTGATTGAATTAAACCGTGGGGTTGTATCTGTATTTCAGAAAATATGCGATGAACTTCTTGTAAAGAATAACATATTCCTGATAATATGTGGTTCTTCAATGGGAATGATGGAAACCGAAGTTCTGGGGTATAAAAGCCCACTCTATGGAAGACGTACTGGCGAATGGAAGGTTTTGCCAATATCTTTTATGCATACGAAATACTTTTTTGGAAATTATGATAAAACGAATCTGTTTAGAGTTTGGGCAGTCTGCGGAGGTGTCCCGTATTTTCTCCGGAAACTTGATAGTTCCCTCTCTGTCGAAGAAAATATCAGGGAAAAAATCCTGAAAAAAGGTGAAGTCCTCTATAACGAACCAAGGATTCTCATGAGGGAGGAATTCAGGGAGCCTAAGGTATATACACTCATACTCAAATATCTCTCGCTTGGATACAATAAACAGGGGGAAATATCCTCTGTTACCGGAATAGAGAAAGGAAATCTTTCAAAATATCTCTCAGTACTTGAAAATCTGCATTTTATTGAACATGTACTCCCCCTTGGCAGAAGAAAAGGCGGAATATACGAAATTAATGACCAGTTTTTCAGGTTCTGGTTTAGATTTGTATATCCAAATATGTCAGATCTTGAAATGGGCCTTGTAGATGAAGTATATTCACACATCTCCTCCCAAATAAATGCATTTTACGGGAAACAGTTCGAACGCCTGGTCATTGAAGAGATAAAAACCGGCCGGATACCCCGGCCCTTTCCTTTTACTGATGTCCGGCCATGGTGGCATAAAGAGAAAAAAATTGATGCAGTTGCAATAAATCATGAAACGAAACAAATTTTATTTTCTGAGTGTAAATGGAAAACTCTTGATGCCAGAGATGCCGGACGGGTTATTGTTACTCTTGAAAAAAAATCAGAATACGTAAAATGGAATAATGATTCCAGAGAGGAATATTTTGCCCTGTTTGCAAAAAAAATCGAAGGAAAAGAAGACTTGCGTGATAAAGGATACATCGTATTTGATCTTGACGACATGTAATTCACGTTTTGATGATCCCAAAAATTGAGATCACACTTTCAATCACTGTCCATGAAAGACATATGATGATTGGAACTACCAGGTAATGTGACGAAGGTTCTGAAAAAAACCGAAGACACCCTGTATTCAACATTGATTTGGAACAAGAAGGCAAAGGACAAAAATACCCTACGGGTTATTACAAGACCAGACTCCTGCCGCTCTTATATGTGAAGCTTCCGCTACCCCCCGGATACGAGCATTTTGCGACTTGCATAGTTATATTCGTTTTATTAGCCCTTAAATGAAAATAAAAATAGTTGGAAATTCCAGACGGGTCACTTGAGCTTTTTGTTGAGCTTCTTGAGCTTCTTCTTGGCGGCCTGGCTACCCGCCGCCGCCTGCTTCGAGAGATCTTCTGCCTTGACCTTCTTTACCTTGTTCTGCTTCCCCAATTGTTTCTTACTCATTGCCATACAGTTACCTCACCAAGTTTTTGTCTGGTTCTATTTATTTTTTTCTTCATATAAACCTGTGTCGTTGTAACGGCACTATCGGATTTTCAAGTGATTTTGATTTTTAATCAGGAGTTAATGGTGCTTAAAAACTTAAATTCCTTCAGAGAATCATGATAGATCCATCACAATCAGGATTAAATCTAAATCCAGGTCAACTCATTTTTTGAATAATCACTGATTTTTCCGACAGTGTCCAGGATCCACTGAAGGGTAATAACTCCAATACCAGCAATTATGGCGCCAGGAATTACCAGAAAAATTATTCGTTTTATTTCCATGATGGACTCAAACCTGTATTTCTGTGTCTTTGCAGGATTACAATCATCCTACTACCGAAATGAGTATGATAAATATAAAAAAAATATGGGTATAAAAACCGTTTGAATTAACAAAACAAAACGTGAATGTCGTATATACAAATATTTTAATATTCCTGACCACTTACACTCCTGCATGAAACAGGCGACAGCCCTCATCATTCTGCTGGCCCTTATGCTCCCAATGACCGGGTGCCTTTCCGGAGCCGGGAATAGTTCTGAATATACGTCTCTGCCTGATCATGACCTGAATGCTTCAGGTATGACTTCCGGTGGAACGGGAGTCATGATGGCAGTGAGAGCAGATGAAATCCCGACTTCATCCCCGGAAGCAAAGGAGTGGTTTATCAGAGGACTGGAGTATAACGCCCATTACAACCAGTTCGACAAAGCACTGGCCTGCTTCAATAATTCTCTGGAAATCGACCCGTCATTTAGTGAAGCGTGGTGTGCGAAGGGCGTTACTCTCCACAACCTGAAACGCTATGATGAAGCTCTTGATTGCTATGACAGGGCGATTGAACTTGATCCTGAGAACGCAGCAGTCTGGTCCCTCAAAGGAACAACCTGTAATGAGCGGGGCTTGCCTGAAGATGCAGCAGAATGCTACCAGAAAGCGATCCTCACTGATCCCGGGTACGGGATGGATACGTACAACAATACTCCGAACTCCTCTGGCAGGATGTTGAACAATTCCCATATACCTGTGAATCCGGCAAAAAGTGTGATGGGAATTTCGGTGAAAGCAGATGAGATCTCAACTTCCTCCCCAAAAGCAAAGGAGTGGTTCATCCAGGGACTCTATTATACCAATCATTACAACCAGTTCGAAGAAGCATTGAATTGCCTTAATAAATCGCTGGAAATCGACCAGGCATTTGTAGAAGCGTGGTACGTAAAGGGTGTTGCCCTCCATAACCTGCAGAGATATGATGAAGCACAATATTGTTTTGACAGGGCGATCGCACTCGATCCATTTGATATTTCAGTCTGGTTTCTCAAAGCTATGACTTTTTACGACATGATCCGGCACTGAGGTATCCGGAACTAATTTTACTTCATGTTTTTACCTCTGGCATTTAGTCTCCCGAACAGGGATGCCGGAGATGTGAGATTTTTTAAACGGACTAATCCCCACCACTGAAATAATTAAAGGACATAATTTGGAAAGGAGTTAATGAGCATGAGTGAAAAACCTGGGAAAATTCAGTCACAGGTCATATGTCACTATTTTAGATTGTTATAAATACGGTTTGCTTACTATTCTCAAATTAACCACAGACAGAAGGGCTACCATAAATATATTATATCACCCATCTCATCCTTTATCATGACAAAAGCATCAGCCTGTCAGAGGATTTCCCCCAAAGAACTGATGATCGTGATCGTCATCTCCCTTGGTTCTTTTATGGCAGGACTTGACGCCACCATCGTTAATATCGCTCTCCCCTCAATATCCAAAGCATTTGGTGTTTCAACCGTGATCGTATCCTGGGTCCTCAACGCCTATCTGATCGTCCTGGTCAGCCTGCTGCTCGCCGCAGCCCGTCTGGGTGATATCAAAGGATACCGTAACCTCTTTCTGGTTGGATTTGTGCTTTTTACCGTTGGATCAGCCCTGTGCGGGCTTGCCCCCACCATTAATATCCTCATCATCTCCCGCATGATCCAGGCAATCGGCGGGGCGGTAATTGCGGCACTGGGGGCCGTCATGGTCACCAGCTACCTGGCCCCCTCTCTCCGGGGACAGGCGCTCGGTATCGTGGCCATGTTCACCATGCTTGGCGCTGCCCTGGGCCCGGTGGTCGGCGGATTTCTCACCAGCGCCCTGTCATGGCGCTTCATTTTTTATGTCAACCTCCCGGTGGGCATCCTTGCCATAATTCTCGGGATCCATATTCTCCCCCGCCTTAATCCCATATCCCCGAAAGCAAAGCTTGACGTCCCCGGTGTAGCATTGATTTTCATCGCTCTTGGCACCCTGATTTACGGCCTCACCTCCCTCCAGGGAGCAGCTCAGATGAGTGCGATTCTTGCTCTTATCATATCCGCAGTTTTCTGGGCCCTCTTCTACCTCCGGGAGCGGCGGGCAGCAGAACCCCTGATCACTATCAGTCTCTTTGCCAACCGGTCGTTCTCACTCCAGAATGTGAATATCATGCTCATCCAGATGGCCATGGCAGGGGTGATGATCCTAATGCCGTTCTTCCTCGAGATGGTAAAACAACTTCCGACTGACAATGCCGGAACCATCCTGCTGGCTCTCCCCATCGGGATGATCCTCACCTCACCAATTGCCGGTAGGTTCTCAGACGTCATCGGAACCAAAAAACCCATCATCATAGGATTCATCATCTGTGCCGTGGCTCTCTTCTTCCTCTCCACGTTAAGCTCCGCCACCAGTGTTGGTCATGTTGTGATCTACCTGTTCCTTCTGGGAGCAGGCACAGGGATTGCCTATGCCCCCCTGAACAGTGCTATCATGGGAGAATCCCCGGCGAAAGAATGGGGCACCACCTCTGGTCTGATTAAAATGATGACCAACCTGGGCTCTTCCCTCGGCGTCGCTTTGGTCATGCTGGTGATCACCGCTGCCCTTGGCCCGAAACTGGCCCAGATTTCTGCGCATAGCCTCCCGTCCGCTGAGCTGGCCAGTGCCTTTAACGTGGCATTCCTCTTCCTCATGGGAATTGAGATCCTGGGAATCGTGCTGATGCTCTTTGTCAGGGAGAAGGTAAGCAGTTACAGCACTGACGGAGAACCGGTGGCAGGGTTTTAACAAGGGAATATTTATTTTTAAAAAGATCCACCAGCACGTTCATTCTCACCGGGTGACGTCCTGAGCAGGATTTTAGGAAAAATACAGGGCTAATCCCCGCCACTGAAATAGCAGAGATCTACCCTTTTTTGATCCTAAAGTTTTTTATCTTTATTAACTAAAGCTTGCTATGCTATAGCATAGCACAGCAACGGAGAAACACAGGTATGAAGTTTAAAAATCTATTTATCATCATCATATTACTGGTTGCAGCCTTCTCTGTCGGTTGCACAGAGGAAGCGACGCAAACCTAGACCCTCAAAATAGGAGTGGTTGCATCCATGACCGGTCCGGCCAGCACCACAGGCAAGGATATCTGGCAGTCAGCAGTACTGGCGGGGGACGAAATAAATGACAACGGTGGAGTGTACATCAGGGAACTTGATAAAAAAGTCCAGGTTACTCTCATACTGGGTGACGACGAATCCACACGTGAGGGCGGGCAGAAGGCTGTCTCCAAACTCATTACAGAAGATCAGGTGAATATTCTGGTCGGGGGCTTCTCAAGTGCCGTCACTTCGGCGCACCAGTCAATTGTTACCGAATATAAGGTGCCGTATATTATTACCGGAGCATCAAGCCCTGTCATCACAAGAAGAACAGATATGGACACCAGCTGTATGTTCCATTACTGCCCGACGACTGATGACTATGGCCGGCAGACGACGCTCTTTGCCTGCGAGGCGATTCGCCCTGCAGTTAACGAAAAGTTCGGTTTCGCGTCTGACAGACCCCTGAGACTGGCGATTCTCTATCAGGACAGTCCGTATGGAAAAGGGGTGCAGAGTGCAGTTGAGAGCACAATTGCAACTGAAAATCTCAATATAGAGATTATTGATGAACAATCCTTTAAAATGGGTGAGAGTGATTTCAGGACAGTGCTGACAGCAATTAAAGCATCAAAACCAGATGTTGTATATCCGGCAGCCTTCCTGAATGAACAGATTCCACTGGTGATACAGGCAAGACGGGATGTCGGACTTGATACAATCTTCCTTGCTGTAGAGTGCAATGACGACCCGGATTATTACACAGGTCTGGGAAAATACGGCGAATACTCAATTATTGAGACACGCTTCAGTCCATATGCGGTACCTGAAGGCACCATTGCACCGGCTGTTCTTAAGTTTAAAAACAGTTTTGAGGAGAGATGGAGCGGATTCCCAGCGATGATGGGTGCTTCCACATACGAAGGCATCTTCGTTGCTGCTCAGGCTGCAGAAGATGCAGGCACATTAGATAAAGAAAAACTGAGGGATGCTGTTGCAGAGATAGAAATGCCTCAGATCATTGAAGTCATGCAGAATGGAACGATCACATTTTCCAAAGATTACCGTGAAGCAACATTTGAATTATATATGGAACAACTCTTCTGGGATGATGTCGCAGGTGAACTCAGACCAAAGATTGTCTGGCCCGATAATATAAAGGAGACAAATTTCACTATTCCGGACTGGTATGTTCCGGGCACCCCATAAAATATTTTTTTTACTTTTCTGACTGGTGCCCGCATGAAAGTGCCACCAGACCATTCCCATCAGACTGTGCATAAAGCTTAAGCCCACACCAAACCCCCCCGGACACACACACACACACACATTAATTAAGCTGAAATTAAATATGCTATATGTTAACATATAGCACAGTATCGTGATAACTCATGCTTGAAATCAAAGGTGTCGAAAAGAGATTTGGTGGCCTTGTGGCAGTCAGTAATATAGACATGACTATCAACAAAGGTGAAATAGTTGGATTAGTAGGGCCAAACGGCGCTGGAAAAACGACATTGCTCAATGTCATTGCAGGTATATACCGTCCGGACAAGGGCAGAGTAACCTTTCAGGGTAATGACATTACTAATATGCGCCTCAATAAGACCTGCAAAACCGGAATTGCAAAAACATTTCAGCACCCCCATGTATTTTCTGAGCTCTCTGCATCCGAATGTGTAATGATAGGTGCAATATTTGGGAATAACCATTCTGTCAGCAAAAAGGAAGCCGAAAATGTAGCAGCAGAGCACCTGGAATTTGTCGGATTCCCGCATGAAAAGCTTGATTCACCACTGACCGGATTAAATACCATGGAAATTAAACGCACACAACTGGCAAGAGCACTGGCTTCCAATCCGCAGTTACTACTTCTTGATGAACTCATGACAGGATTAAATCCCAGTGAAAGTTCCGAAGCTGTAAAAATAATAAAAAAAATACAGGATAATAATATCAATATTATCATAATTGAGCATCTGATGCGGATTATCACAAAGGTTTCTGACCGGATTGTTGTGCTTGATCATGGTGAAAAAATTGCTGAAGGAACACCGGACGAGGTAGTCAATGATTCGCATGTCATAGACTCCTATCTGGGTACGAATTATGCCAGATGAATTATGACTATGAATCTGCTTGATATCAAAAATCTGAATGTATTGTACGGCAATCTGCAGGTATTATGGGACATATCCCTCACTGTTCGCGAAGGAGAGATCGTTACCATAATCGGCTCAAATGGTGCAGGTAAGAGTACTCTTGTTGAAACCATTTTTGGTCTGACCAAACCATCTTCAGGAAAAATAGAATTTAATGGCGAAAATCTTCTCAGAATACGTACAAATAACATTGTACAAAAGGGGCTTGCACTTGTTCCGGAAAAAAGAGAAATATTTTCCAAAATGACAGTACATGACAATCTGGCACTTGGCGGGTATATGACCGGAGAAGACCAGGAAAATTTTGATTTCATTTTTGAGATGTTTCCTGTCCTTCATGAAAGAACAGAGCAGCTGGCAGGTACCCTTAGCGGAGGAGAGCAACAGATGCTTGCAATTGGACGCAGCCTTATGTCAAAACCCAAAATGCTTGTTCTTGATGAGCCTTCCCTCGGCCTCTCACCCCTGCTGGTCTCATCTGTGTTAGAAACGATAAAAAAACTGAATGAAAAAGGACTGACAGTACTCTTAGTCGAACAAAATGTCTTCCATGCCCTCGAGATCTCTGATCGTGGTTATGTAATTGAGAACGGGAAAATAATAATCGAAGGAAATTCTGCGGATCTCCTGCATAATGAAGAGATTAAAACCGCATACCTGGGAATTTAAAGAACTTTTTGGATGAAAATAAGGGTTATTTAAAATATTTATTTTTTCTCTTTTTATTATACTCTGATTCACTCGTCTGAGCTATCCTTTCTTAACTCTCTGTACTGATCCCATCGTTCCTTAAGTTTTTTCGGAAGGGAGACTAAACCCTGTGGAAGAAAGATCACTATAAGCACGAGTAGTACCCCGATGACGATATAACTCTCATAAGTAAACCCGAGTCCCCTCATGCTTTCCCAGAGAACAGTCACAGAGATGGTTCCGATTATCGGCC
>JAYEIC010000081.1:0-30861 GCA_034659935.1 Methanobacteriota archaeon
GCAGTGTCCGATCAGTACAAATACCGGGTAAATCTTAAATTCCAATAATAACAACATTTTCTGGTTGATTTTACTGACAAGATTCGTTTTTCAGATTTTGGTGTAATTATAGTGGCGAACCTGCACAGGCGGGACTACCAAAAGCTATATGAGTGTTCATTCCGGTTAAAGCGGTCTTAAAGGAAAGGGCTGGTCGGTTTATGGGATAATTAACAGAGGACAGCGGGATATATATTATCTGTATAATTCCCCTGCCTGACTGCAGAGGTATTCCATCACGCACCACCGCAAAAATTATCCTGTAAAATATTATGATAGTTGTTTTTTGTGAGTTTTGCAGTGATTCACTCATATATTGGCAATCAACATTTCAAATTTATATATGTGTCTGTATGTTACATGTAATTTCATTTACTTCTTCTGAAGTAAATGCTGCAGATGCCCATTGCAACTATTCCGGTGATCAGTCCTGCAGGAGATTCTTTTGGGGTGGGAGCTGTGTTTGTTGTATTTTTATCCACATCCTGAGTTTCGTTACTTAATTGTCCCTGTCCCTGTTCCTCTCCTGCCTCTGAGAGCATAGCTAAGGCATAGAATCTGTTTGACAATGCTCTTTCGTCATCCGGGCTGATTTTCAGTGCCTCTTCGCTTACCATTAACTCTTCTTTATATCTTCCGAGGTAACCCAGAGCAGTGCCCTTATTGATCCAGGCTTTTAGGTTGTCAGAGTCCAGCCTGATTGCTTCGTCTGATGCTTCAAGTGCTTCTTCGTATTTTCCAAGGTTTATGAGAGCATCGGCTTTGTTAATCCATACCTCAGCCTGCCTGGGTTTTATTGCGATTGCGTGCTCAGATACCTGAAGTGATCCTTTGTAATCACCCATTACAGACAACAGCCCTGCCTTTGTTGTGAGTGCAAGCACAAAATCCGGACTGATTTTGAGGCATTTGTTGATCGCGTTTAGTGCTTCTTCATATTTCCCTTCATTTGCAAGGTCTGTGCCGGTATTATACCAGTAGATGTAATTTTCATCTTCTGTCGCTGAGACAGGGAGCCACAGGCATGAGAGGCCTGACAGAAGGATTGTCGTTAATAATAGCAGGTGGGTTAATTTCATGTTTTCCTCAATTTTCAGATGTATTTCGATGTACGTATCCGGTTTGACCGGGATTGTGATAATGTCTTTTGATATACAAATAAAAATCCATGATTGTCACCGATGGATCTTTTAATTCAGGGCATTACAGAATTGGGTTTATGAAAAAAGTGTCAGGGTACCGGGGAGTCAGCTGGTTTACTCACTCCTCTTCCCGAACCATCTCAATTGCATTTTTCGGGCACTCCCTGGCACAGATGCCACAACCCTTGCAGAAATCGAGGTCAATCTTCAGATCACCGTCTATTACTCCATCCGGGCAGTACATGGCACAGAGACCACACTCATTGCACTTCTCCCTGTCAATGACTGGCCGAAATGTTCTCCATGAACCTGTCTTTCCGGATGCCCCTTCAATCGGGCGTGATATTGCCACTTTTGCACTCATACTTCCAGCTCCTCATATGCCATTAAAGCGGCCTTCACATTCCTTTCGTCCTTAAATGTCTCAGAAATTGCAGTTATTACTGATTCACGAGAGGCCAGCCCCATCTTCGCCAGTGCCCCAAGAAGCGGTGTGTTTAAAATCGGGCTTCCGGCAATAACCAGATCAAGTGAAAGAGCAATTTCGGTCAGATTGATATAACAGGTCTTATGGCCTTTCATATCAACCGGCTCAGAACTGTTTACAAGTACTTTGCCATCCGGTTTGATGCCGTGGAGGACGTCTACTGTTTCCATCACAGTTTTGTCAAGGACAATTACAAGATCCGGTCTGCGTATCTGTGAGTATACCCTTATCTGATGGTCATCCAGACGGATGAACGATACCACAGCGGCACCACGCCTCTCAGCACCATAAAACGGGCATGCAGTTGCATATTTTCCGTCCATGAAAGCAGCGGATGCAAGAATTTTTGCAGCGGTAACACCCCCCTGACCACCTCGTGAGTGAAGACGTATCTCATACATTATTTATTCACCCCGAACCAGAATTCTTTCCCGGCTTTTCTTTGCTTCACAAAATCTGCAATATCATCATAGGTGACTTCCTGGCCGCCAAGACCTGCGATTACGCTGAAAGGTCTGCACCCTGTCTTTGCAGTGAGTTCGTTTGCCACAATTCCGCCAAACCCGAATGAGTAATCACGGTCGATGACAACGACATCTTTTCCTTCAAAGTCAAGTTTTGGAAATGGTCTGAACCAGCGTATACGAAGAGACCCTGCTCTGATACCCTCTTCCCTGAGTTTGTCCACCGCAACTTCCATCTCTTTTCCGAGGGTTCCCATGGCAACAATAACAACGTCTGCATCGTCATAGCGGTATTTCTCCACCATGTCGTATTCACGGCCAAAGCGCTCTGCAAAACCTGTCTGCGTCTCTTCAATGACCGCAACAGAATCACGCTGTGCACGCTCAATATCCCACCTGAATCTGAAGTGTTCTGTGGGTGGTGTAAGTGTACCATAGCCACCCGGGTTGTTTATGTCAATTGCATGCGGGGTGTTTATCGGCGGGATAAAGTCGCCAACTTCCACGGTTTTGAGAGACTGGGTGATATGTGTCAGGGTAAACCCGTCAAGGTTAATCATCACAGGGAGGAGCACCCTATCATCTTCTGCAATCTTAAATGCCATGAGGGTTGCATCGTATGCTTCCTGTACAGAACTCACATATACCTGAAGCCAGCCTGTATCGCGCATTGAGAGGGAGTCTGTGTGCTCTGCCCAGACATTCCATCCCGGACCCAGAGCACGGTTGGCGTTTGTCATAACAATAGGCAGACGCGAGCCTGCAGCCATGTGCAGCATTTCACACATATACACAAGACCGTGTGAACTTGTTGCAGTAAAGGTTCTGACTCCTGTTGCAGCAGCACCTATACATGCCGCCATTGCCGAGTGTTCACTTTCAACCGGGATATAGCGGGCATCAAGTTTCCCTGATGAAACAAAGTTTGCAATCTCTTCAACAACCTCAGTCTGGGGAGTGATCGGGTATGCTGCGACAACCGTTGGCTTTGCGTCTTTTACGGCGGTAGCTACTGCTTTGTTACCTGTTGCAATTGTCAGCATATTCCTTCTGCCTCCCGCTTTATGCGTTCAATATTGTGGTCGACATTTTCCTGAAGCTTTTTTATGGTTTCGTCTGAAATTCCCTTGAAACGGCCCTGGGCTTTTATATAATCTCCGATTGGAATACGTTTTGTCATCGCCCTTTTGGAAGCGCCTGTGATTGTAACTTTTCCATCTTCACGTTCGTAGAGCACCCATGTTCCGGTTTTAACGGCAAGTTTACCTATCTCAATAGTCTCTTCTGACGGGTAACGCCATCCGGGAGGGCATGGTGCGAGTATATGCATAAATTTCGGTCCGGGTATTGAAAGTGCCTTTTTCACCTTGTTGTACAGGTCAATCGGGTAGGCACTGCAGGCAGTTGCCATATATACCGGGTTATGTGCCTCTACAATGGCATCCAGATCTTTCTTTTGATCTGTTTTCCCTGTTGGTGTGGTGGTTGTTCTTGCACCAAGCGGGGTTGCACCAGACCTCTGCATACCTGTGTTGGAATACGCTTCGTTATCATAACAGATGTACAGGAAATCAGTGCCCCGTTCAAGTGCTCCGGAAAGCACCTGAATTCCTATATCAATCGTACCGCCGTCACCTGCATAGCAGATTACATTCGTCTTTTTGCCTTTAGCACGGA
The DNA here is from genome assembly GCA_034659935.1 of Methanobacteriota archaeon. Taxonomy (GTDB): domain Archaea; phylum Halobacteriota; class Methanomicrobia; order Methanomicrobiales; family Methanomicrobiaceae; genus DAOVRB01. Next base: position 3,810 of record JAYEIC010000081.1, read on the forward strand.
ATGCCTCGCTCATACCTGATGCGGTTGCTGCTGCTGATGCGAAAGCAACATTGTAAACTGAAACATTCATCGCAGTGTTCGGGTAAATCCCCTGGATGATACTGGTACAGCAGGCAGGAATTATCAGCACAGTATCAGGTCCTGCTGCCTTCATAATATAGCGAAGGCAGAGGGATGAACTGCACCCTGCACATGCTGAGGTTGCTTTTAATATGAATTCCTCTTCTGGGATGTCTGTCACTACTAAAACCTCTGTTTTATAGTCAAAAACCATACTTTAGTATAAAAATCACCTCGTGATTTGTCATCAAAACGTGTGAGGCTGACGCCTCATGCACGTTTTACTAACTTAAGTCTGGTTTTATTCATTATAGTTCTGAACGTATTTTTGAAAATAACCAATGTAAAAATGCGTTTCACGATTTACATTAGTTCAAAAAGTAACGTTCGTAACTATATATATGACATTATTAATTATTATGTTGTGGTTATGTTTTTTTCGTTTTTTAGTGCAGTAAAATCTCCTGCAATATAATTATATAGTTAAATTACTGAATTCAGTATATTGGAAGTGATAAATTGACATACTATACAGAAAAACCTCCGGACAAGAGTACATCCGGGGATAAAACTGCCGGAGAAGTCGCTACCTCTGTTCTTTCTGAAGAAGAAAAGGCAAAACTGGTTGCCCGGGAGCGTGAAAAATGGGAAAAAGAACAGCGTGATCTGGAAATGGCTGAAAAATCCAGAAAATTTGAAGAGGCAGAGGCTGAGACAAAAGCCAAAGAAGAGAAGCTTGAGAAGGAGCGGGTAAAAAAGGAAGAGCAGGAAAAGTTTGAGGCAGAAAAAGAGAAAGAGAAAGCAGAGTGGGAGAAAGAGTTTCGGGTCAAAGAAAAGGCTGAACAGAAAATAAAAAAACCAGGTCATCTTAAGAGGAACCTGATTATACTGCTGCTGGTTTTGGTTGTGGTGGCAGGTGCAGCTATTGCTACGTTTAAGATGGACCCGGCACTTCCTGCCACAGGCAGTTCATTCCCTTATACAACAACATATGATGTCCTCTTTCCGCAGGGTCAGTCTGTAAACTTTGCAGGCACATACATTACAGCGGCAGGCACCGGTGACAAAGTCATTGTGACTGCAGGCGGCAGGCAGGGTATAGAAATGAGTGATGGTGATACGAGGACATTCTCGCAGCCAAAACGTGTTATCGTAAAAATATTCGGGATAACTCTCATTGATACAGATTATATGGTAGATTCTGAATTCCGGGGTTATGTGCCTTCAGAAGGGAAGAATGATTTCTATATGACTTTTAAAACCTCAAAGCAGGTCCCGCAGGGTCTTATAGACATGTTGATCCCAAAAGAGGTCAACGCCAGACCAATCTGATTCAGTATGTAAATCACTTTGTGATTTATCATCAAAATGTGTGAGGCTGACGCTTCATACACGTTTTTATCATATAGTACCTGAGAGAACAGAGAAGACGGGTCATGCACGTTTCAGAGAATCTCAGTTACTTGTTTCAGGCAGGCATATTTTTTCCGTATCTGAAGCAGATATTTACTACTTTTTTCATGAACGCCCATTGGTCTAAACCTGATATTATACCTGGCATCCCAGAAGACAAGCCCTTCAGGTGGTGCAACAGGCAGTCTCGGTCCGTCTGTATTGTTTAGAATTGTGCTGATATCTTCGGTCGTCATTCTGTGTGATCCCACTTCTAAAAGAGCGTATGAGATACATCTCACCATGTTCCAGAGGAAACTGTGCCCGGTGATTTCCAGTACTAAAAAATCATCTTCTTCAAAGACATCTGAGGAGAGGATTATCTTTTCTGGATTGTTTTCTTCTGGTTTTGAAAAACGCGTAAAATCATGTGTACCCTCAAACAGCCGCGCGGCATCTTTCATCTTTTCAGCATCGAGTGCACTGTTATAGAAATAATACCTGTACGTCCGCGTGAGTGCGTCAGATCTTGGGTGAAATGTATCATCCACCTCTGTCCATCCTGTGCACCAGCAGTCTCCCGGGAGTTTTTTGTGCAAAGTTGATATGGCCCTTTTTGGGTGCTCAGTTGTAAATGCACATACCTGTCCTCTGGCGTGCACACCTCTGTCTGTTCTCCCTGAAAATGCAAACCTGGCAGTCTTTCTGTCAGAAAAAAGGTTTAATCCCATGCAGGCATTCAGGAATTCGCCTTCAACCGTTCTTAAGCCTGGCTGCATCTGAAGACCGTAAAAGTGAGTTCCTATATATGATACACGAAATGCAAGTCTCATCTACGGTGAACCCGTCGTGTAATCTTTCTCTTTGTGTTTTTCATTGACTGGTGTGTGTATGTTCTGAGCGGAGTCATCCTGCCGGTTGCCCTGGTTTTCCCGTCACGGATTGCCTGCAGTATTGATTCAACATCCGGCTCTGCATCTATAAGTGTAATGCCATAACCCACAAAACGTGCATTGTGCGCGTCACTTCCGCCAATACATGGTTTCCCAAACAGTCTGGCCTCTTTAGCAGCTTTTTTGTTTGCTGAACCTGTAATGTAGCGGCTGTTAAAAGATTCTACGGCATCAACAGCTTCAATTGCAGATTTCACTTTCAGTGCCACTCCGTGCCGCCATTTATGATAGGGGTGTGGAAGGGTGAGTACAGCACCCAGGCGGCGGGCAGATTTTACAGTGTCGATAAAATCCATCCCTTGTGGTATGGTTTCAGCGATTCCAAGTGCAATAAGGTGACCCTGTCTGGTTGAAATTTCAATTCCCGGAATTATTATTATTTTTGTATTAAGGGTGAGTGCGTATTTTGCTCCTTCTGTTGTATCGTGATCAGTAATTGCAATGGCATCAAGTCCCGCCTCTTCTGCTTTTGCAATAATTTCTTCCACACTGCTCTCACCGTCAGGTGAAAAATTCGTATGAATATGCAGGTCACATCTCAACATCAGATCATATTATTTTTCACCTTTAGGATTATTAATTGAAGCTATGCGTATTCTTCTTCCCACAGGTGAGATGACTTGTCACCTTGTCAGGGATGCGGCTGTGGGTTATCCTGCTGATGTAGTAGTAACGGGCAGGGTTGCTTCATTTCTCACTCCTGTGCAGCTAAAAAAACTTGTCTGCAGCGGGTTATATGATATGGTGATTGTATCGGGGATGTGCACGGCCTCTTTTGAGGACGTGGAAACGGAGTGCGGAGTTCCTGTATTCCGGGGTCCGCGCCATGCGGCAGACCTCTCTATGATCCTCCCCCTGATAGGTAAGGTGGAGTTGTCACGGACTGTACCTGCGGATGAGTTTCTCGGTGACCAGCGGAGGGCTGAGGCACGTGGAAAACTGGAATCAATGGAAGAGTCAGCCAGTGCAGATTTTTATCTGGGTGCACTTAAAATCGGCGGTGACTCAAGGATAAAGGTGCTTGCTGAGGTAATGGATGCGCACAGGCATGATGATCTCTTGGGAGTTGTAACACAGTATTTCAAATCCGGTGCGGATATTGTGGATATCGGGTTTGGTTTTGACGCCACTCCTGATGATGTGAGGAGGTGTTTTTCTGAACTTGAGGATGTACGCGGACCGCTCGCAATTGACTCGCAGGATCCTCTGCTCATCCGGGCTGCGCTTGGCAGTGTTGATCTTATTCTTTCTTTACATGAGGAAAATCTGCCTGTTATTGGGGAGGCGGTGGCCAAATCCGAAACTGCGGTGGTGATTGTTCCGAATGAAACAGGTTTGTCAGAAAATATTGCTGCTGCAGAGTCTGCAGGTATTAAGAGGATTATAGCGGATCCGCTTCTCCAGCCTGTAGGTTCCGGGCTTGTCAAATCATTGTGCAGTTTTTCGCATCCTGGCTGCCCGCTATTTTTTGGTGCGGGAAATGTGGCCGAACTGATTGATGCGGACTCGGTGGGGATAAACGCGCTGCTTGCAGGTCTGGCAAAGGAATGCGGTGCGGCGGTGGTTTTCACGAGCGAACACTCTGACAAGACAAGGGGTTCTGTTAAAGAGATGAGGCGTGCTGTTGAGATGATGGCACTGATGGGAGATCGTCCGTACCCGAAGGATCTTGGAATCGATCTCTTTGAAATTAAGGAGAAGAGGCGAAGAAGAGAACCACCTCTGGATTACGTTTCAGTAGTTCGCGCCATGCCGGTTCCTGATGAGATTACATATGATCCCTGCGGCAATCTGAGAATTGGAATTGAAGGTAATATGATTGTCGCAGTACATAACGGGGTGGCGGTAAGAGGGGAAAGATGGGATGATGTATTTTACACACTCATTCAGCGCGGGAGGGTTTCGCTCCCTGATCATGCCGCGTACCTTGGAAAGGAGCTCTATAAGGCAGAACTTTCAATACGTTTTGGAAGGAGTTTTGAACAGGACGGGATGTTCTAAAGCCGACAGTGAGCCTGAACTCTCACCTGACAACAAGGGTGGATATCGGACTGTTTGCAACAACGGCGGAACTGACACTTCCGAGAAGCAGTCTGCGTGCCATACCTTTTCCTGTTGAACCGAGAATTATCAGGTCAGCACCTATTTCTTTTGCAAGGTCCAGTATCTCGTCTCTGGGATCACCTATTTTGATGTACGTAGTAATTTTAATGCCTGCTTCATCAGCAGTTTTTTGAACTCCCTGCATGATCTTTTCACTCTCCTCTTCAAGCATTTTTATGATCCTTTCTGCTGCAGGGTCAACGACTCCATAGTTCGGGTTGACAATTGCTAAATTAAAATAACCCGGGGAGACAACATTCACAGCATGAACTTCGGCGTTCCAGAGGTGGGCGTTTTTCAGTGCAACCCCAAGGGCCTTCTCACCTGGTTCTGATCCGTCTATTGCTACAAGGATTCTGGCATACATGGTAATTACCTCTGGTTTTCTACTTCACCGTTATCCTGAAAAAAGGTTGCCCTTTTTGATAGTGTATGATCCTGTTGATGAAAACCCATATCAATTCCTTTCTTAAACATATCATGACAAGCAATGATTGTGAAGGGTATAAGGGAAGAACTGCTGGATCTGCTGATACGTCTCGGAGAGAGTACTCATCCACGGGAGTTTCTGGTTATTTTAAAAGAGCGTGACGGTATAATTGAAGAGCTTGACCTTGTGCCCGGGACAATCAGCAGGCCGTCAAGTGCCAGTTTTTCACCTGCAATGCTCCCGCTGGATCTCCATAAGGCCGGGAGTGCACATTCTCATCCGACCGGTCCTCTGAGACCCTCTGATGCCGACCTGCGTTATTTCTCATCTATGGGGCCTTATCACATTATCATTGGTCCACCATATACGAGAGCCGACTGGCGCTGTTTTACAGCAAAAGGTGAACCCTGTGAACTGGAGGTGATCCCATGAGACGTATTGTTGCAACAGGAACTTTTGACATACTACACCCGGGCCATGTCTATTATCTTGAACAGTCCCGTACCCTTGGAGATGAGCTTCATGTGATTGTTGCCCGTGATGAAAATGTGAAGCATAAACCAAAACCTGTAGTGTCCGAAAACCAGAGGCTGACGATGGTCCAATCACTGAAGGTTGTGGATTACGCCCGACACGGTGATACTGATGATATGTTCATTCCGATTATTGATATTGACCCTGCAGTGATTACACTTGGTTTTAATCAGTTCTTCTCTGAGAAAGTACTCGAAGAGAAACTCAAAAAGAGGGGTATTGATGCTGAAGTTGTGAGGGTTGGTGCGTATCAGGGTGAGGGTTTCTGCAGTTCCAGAGAAATTATGGGGCAAATCTTAATGAGGCGCTGCAAGGGTACAGACCACCGGGGCGAAGTGGAAAATAATGTTGGAACTGACAAATGAGAACAAACATTCTGAATTGCAGATGTAAAGATGCTTAATTGGTGTGGGTCTAACTAATTATTATTCTATAGGGAATTCCAGAGGTATTGAGATCCATGTCTGATAATGAACAATATGAGGAAGTTATCTGCTGTCACTGTGAGGGTGCCGGTTGTATATACTGTGATAAGAAGGGTACAGTGCTTGTACTGAAACCTGTAAAAAAGTGCCCTCACTGTGGTGGGGACTGCTGCATACTCTGTGGGTACACCGGCTGGGAAAATCCGAAAGGGAAATATGACTGATTTGAGTTCTCTGTCATTTCTGCCATTATATAAATTCAAAGTATTATTTCAAAGCTGCAGCAGTATCTTCCAGAGAATCTTTTGTCTGAGTGCAACCCGGTATTCTTTCAGGTCATTTTCTACCGTATAATTAATATGGGTCGTTTTTGCCTACAAGGTTTTAGCAGGCCCCTGAATGGTTAAATTCCTTTAAATGGGGTGCAATCCATGCACTATCATGTAACGTCTCAAATCATCGGGCTGCATTATGTTTCATATCTCAGTTGTCAGGTTTCATAAGTAGATGTATGACCTGTCACATACATGACCTGTCACATACAATATGATGCACTACAATGCTGTGTAGTGCACTAAAATACACAAATATAATCTGTAAAAAAGTTATTTTTTAGATTTAAGCTTTAAGGCTTTGCTTCGAAAGATTTCCAGGATTCGAGGACTTCCCTGCCCTCAATGAAAACAAATCCGTTTTTTTCTGCATATTTCATTGCATCCTCTTTTTTGAGGGCTTTTCCTGTTTCATCATCCAGCATCTCACAGATTGTAATGCATGGAGTGACACCTGCCATTTCGGCAAGGGCGATGGTGAGTTCGGTCTGCCCCTGGCGCTTGTTGAGGAGTTCTTTATCAGCTCTCAGGAGTGCCATATGGCCGGGTGTCCGGAATTCTGTAATGAAGTTCTCTCCACCTCCGTTCAGCGAGCTTTTGACCTCCTCTGCAAGTTTTGTAACTGTGAGTGCCCTGTCATTGTCTGTGATGCCGGTGAAGGTATTGCGGTGGTTTACCCAGAGTGAAAATGAGGAGTGGTTTTCCCTGTCATAGGGGATATCCCCCTCCTTTTCTGCAAGGTTTGTGGATTTCAGAATTTCGCTTGCGAACGGGAGGCCAAACTTCTCTGCGGCTTTTGGGTGTATGGATGTACAGATCAGGCCACCACCATCTTTTCTCATCCTGAGAATATCTCCAGGGGTTACTGCATCAGATCTGATTGCAAAGTCAGTCTCGCCCTCGCGATCGTCAAAATCATAGAGGAGGATAAACTCTCCGTCTTTAAGTGCCTGTTTTGCGTTTTCAATCATTGAATCTAACCTCTACTTTTATTATATCTTTTGAATGCAGGTGAAGTGCTTCCCTGATGTGGACCGGGGATATCAATTCGATGATATCTTCCGGGTAGTGACTCCGCCCCGGGACTATAATTGCACAATCATAATCTCCTATGGTGCATGGAAGGCAGCGTGCGCCCCCGAATGTGCGCTCGTCGGCCTGGAATCCCTCTATTTTTATCCATTCGTATGATTCCATTTTTTTTCTGGTTTCAATGCCTGTGGGATTTAACCGTATATTGAGTGTACCCGGGAATGGCCTGAAGTTAAGGAGGTGGATAAACTGGTCTGCGTAACCGGGAATACTGACATAATATGCACCTTCGCCGAGACCATCGATCAGTACTCCTTCAAGTGTGAAATGCCCTTTTTTCTCCTCAAATATTCTACAGAAATCCGAATATTCACTTCTCAGGCTCTCTTCTCCCTGTTTTGTGATGGTAACATATTGCCCGTCCTGTCTGACAGAGCGGGTAATCAGCATCTGTTTTTCCAGTGAGATGAGACGTCTGGATGCGGTCTGGGCGCTGGTACCCAGTCTGTTTCCTAATGCCTGTGACGAGATGGATACCTGACCCCGGTACCCGCCCATGAGAGCGATTGTCTTTAAACACTGGAGATCTTCAGCCACTACCATGCATATCAAAATTAGTATGCATATCATATATGGGTTATGCTTATTACAAAACATAGATTGTTCGCGTAATGACGAAATCCTCTTCGTTAGTTATATTAAATCTCTGTGCATACAAATGTGTATGAAAACCGGGCTGCGGAACAGGCTGGCTGAAAAGATGGCTGGTGAGATTACGTTATCAGATTCACCAGGCAAGGCCCTGAAAAAGTGGAGGATGGGTTTTAACATTCCTCCCGGAGTCCTTGCAGAGAAGCTTGAGGTCTCCCCGTCTGTGATCTCTGATTACGAGGGAGGCCGGCGCAAAAGTCCTGGTACCGCGGTTGTCGGAAAGATTGTTGACAGTATTTTGAGCATTGATGAAGATAATGGCGGGAAGTACATCTACAAATTCGCAAGTATTCTGTACAGTGATATTGATGATGATGTAATCTATGCTATCCACGACTATGATTCATCCATAATGCTCAACAATTTCTGTGAAACCATTGACTGCACCCCTGTGTGTGGTTTGATGGACAAGAGGATTTACGGTTACACCGTGGTCAACAGTCTTAACGCTATTATTCAGCTTTCACCAAATGAATTCAATCGGATTTATGGTTGGAGCACTGAGAGAGCGTTAATTTTCACCAATATTTCAACAGGAAAATCACCGATGATTGCAATCCGTGTTACGCCATTTAAACCACGTTGTGTTATCCTTCAGGGAATCACTAAGGATCAGGTGCATCCGCTTGTGCCGAAACTTGCAGAGCGTGATCATATTACACTGATGTGTACTGAGATGGCTGTAGACGAGATTGTTGATGTTCTGAGGAATAAACCATGGTAGGGATTATTACATATGGTACCTGCATCCCGCGATACCGGATTAAAGTTGAGGATATTGCAAGGGTATGGGGTGCTAACGGGGCGGAGATTTCCCGTGGACTGGGAGTCCGTGAGAAATCTGTGCCTGACCTTGATGAGGATACGATTACTATTGCAGTTGAAGCGGCCCGAAGCGCGCTCACACGGCGTGAGGTGGATGTTTCTGCGATGGGTGCAATCTACGTTGGCAGTGAGTCACACCCATATGCTGTAAAACCATCGGCATGTACTGTCGGTGAAGCGATAGGTGCAACTCCTGTTATGACCGCGGCAGACTACGAGTTTGCATGTAAGGCAGGTACTGCAGCTATTCAGACTTGTATGGGTCTTGTAAAGAGTGGCATGATAAAAACGGGGATGGCAATCGGTGCGGACTGTGCACAGGGTGCACCCGGAGATGCGCTTGAGTATACTGCATCTGCCGGTGGTGCAGCGATTGTAATCGGAAATGAGAATCCTATTGCGGAAATTAATCACACGTGTTCCTTTACTACGGACACTCCTGATTTCTGGAGACGTGAAGGGCAGGAATACCCGCGCCATGGCGGACGATTTACCGGTGAGCCGGGTTACTTCAGGCATGTACAGGGTGCCGCAAAGATGATGCTGGAGCAGCAGGGGACCAGTCCGTCAGACTATGATTATGCTGTTTTCCATCAGCCAAATGCAAAGTTCCCGCAGCGTGTTGCAGGAATGCTTGGATTTAACGCCGGGCAGATTAAGCCCGGGCTTGTTGTTCCGCGCCTTGGTAACACTTACAGTGGTGCGGTTCCCGTCGGTCTGTCTGCAACACTGGATGTTGCGAAACCCGGGGATCGGATCTTTGTGACTTCGTTTGGTTCAGGTGCGGGCAGTGATGCCTTTGATATCACAGTTACAGATGTTATTGACTCGGATCTCTTTGATCGGAGTGCGGCTCCTACTGTTGAAGAACTCCTTTCAAGTCCGACATATCTGGATTATGCACAGTATGCCAAACACAAGGGGAAGATCGTGATGCAAGTATGAGAGAAGTAGCAGTTGTTGGAATTGGTCTCACCGAATTCGGTGAGAAATGGGGCACATCCTTTCGGAATCTCTTTGTTGAGGCGGGGGCACTGGCGCTTGAGGATGCCGGTATAGGCGGTGAACAGATTGATGAGCTCTTTGTCGGCAACATGAGTGCCGGGCGTTTCGTCGATCAGGAACACATTGGCGCACTGATTGCCGATTATGCCGGACTGACCCAAAATCACATCCCGTCCACACGTGTTGAGGCGGCCTGTGCATCAGGGGGTCTTGCATTCCGTCAGGCAGTCACCACAGTTGCAAGTGGTATGCAGGACATTGTAGTTGCGGCAGGTGTTGAGAAGATGACCGATGTAGGCGGCAGTGTCTCAACCGATGCCCTTGCAGCGGCAGCAGACCGTGAATGGGAGGGTGCGGTTGGTGCAACTTTCCCCTGTCTGTACGCAATGATTGCAAGAGACTACATGCAAAGGTATGGGTTAACACGCGAACAACTCGCGATGGTTGCAGTCAAGAATCACAAAAATGGTGCAAAAAATCCAATGGCGCAGTTCAGAAAAGAGATTACAATTGATACTGTTCTCAACTCCACTCTTGTTGCAGACCCGCTCAGGCTCTTTGACTGTTCACCTGTGACCGATGGTGCGGCAGCCGTTGTTGTATGCCCGCTTGAAATGGCACGCGAGTTTACTGACACACCGGTTAAGGTGCTGGCAAGTACCCAGGCGACTGACACGATTACGCTACATGACAGGCGTGATATCAGTACTCTTGATGCAACTGTTGCGGCAGGCAACCGTGCATTTAAGATGGCAGGTCTTACACGAGGGGATATTGATCTGGTTGAGGTGCATGACTGTTTCACGATTGCCGAACTCTGTGCAATTGAGGATCTTGGCTTCTGTAAGAAGGGAGAGGCAGGAAAGCTTACAGAAGATGGATATACGGCACTTGACGGTGATCTGCCCATCAATCCGAGTGGTGGTCTGAAGTCATGCGGTCACCCGGTAGGGGCGACCGGTATCAAACAGATCTGCGAGATTGTAAAACAGCTCCGTGGTGAAGCAAAAGGCCGTCAGGTAGATAGTGCGAAGATTGGTATGGCCCAGAATGTGGGCGGTACCGGTGCTACTGTTGTCTGTAATATCCTGGAGGTGCTCTGAGATGTCAGTTCCAAGGTTCTGGAGAAAACAGCCACAGCGTTATAATCTCATAGGCACAAAGTGCGAAACCTGCGGGAAATATTTCTTCCCGCCCCGTTCACTATGCCCTGAGTGCCGCAGAGACGGAAAAATTGTTGAACACGAGTTCGGTGGAACCGGAAAGGTTGTTACGTACTCGGTAATCCGAACGACAAGTGAACAGTATGATATGCTGACACCCTATGTGATCGCAATTATTGAACTGGATGAAGGGACAAGGATGACCGCACAGGTTGTCTGTGAGAATCCAGAAGAGGATGTGTATATCGGCATGTCGGTAAAGAAGATCTTTAGAAAGATTGTTACAGATGGTGAAAGCGGGGTTATCGCATATGGCACAAAGTTTGTGTCTGCCTGAATTAATTCAGAGTGGAAAACCAGACTTCGGGTCAGGAAAAGATCCCAGTCTCTCCTGACGTTTTTTTTTTTGATTTTTCGGTAATGGCCGGGAGAATTGCTGTTGATTTTACAGGACTTTTTTGATTTTTAAGATTTTTTTGTAACGATGATATCATACACGGTATGGTGCATGGCAGGAGAGTACGACCTGACCCGCCGCTCACGGATATCCCCGTCTGTAAACTCTCTGAGCAGAGGAAGCATCTCTCCCTCTGTTTCCTGAAGTGTGTAATAGTGTATTGTGCCTCCCTCCCGGCAGAGCTGAAAGGCAGATCTTAAAAATTCCGTTGATGTCATGGGGAGGTTCATAATAATCCGGTCAAAATAACCCGGATGGAATATTTCATTCAGATGGGTGGCGTCTATAAGCATCGGGATTATGTTTCTGCACCTGTTTAGTCTGATATTGTCTGTCATCAGGTGAATTGCGCCCGGGTTTATATCGCCTGCAAAGACAACTCCGGCTTTTTTTGCAAGGGTAACTGCAAACGGGCCGACACCTGCGAACATATCTAAAACACGCTCGCGATTTTCCATTATTCTGAGAATCCGCTGCCTCTCATTTGCGAGTCTTGCGGAAAAGTAGGCAACAGAGAGGTCGATATCAAATCTGAGTCCGTATTCTATATGTCGTGTTTTTGTCGTTTCTTCGCCTGCAAGGATAGAAAACTCCCTTGTCCTGTACTCGCCCCCGACCGGGCTGTCTGAGTGCAGTACAGAGTGGATCACAGGGCGTGAATTCAGCAGGTCTTTGGCCTCTTCTCTGTTGTTGTGCTGCATGATGGCAATCCCGCCAATGAGTTCGTGGCGGGGAAGTAGTATTTTTTCTTTCTGGGATTCGAATTCTAAGCGCACTGCGCCCTCTTTTTTCTCTGTGATTGGGAAGAGGACATAATCACCCTCATGACCTGGTCTGAGTCTCCTGTCAAGTATGCCTTCTGCTATTAGTTCCCGTCTTTTCTTCTCTGCCTGCCTCCCTGCTACTCTGCAGCACCACTGTTCAACTGCCATTATCCAATCACTATATATCTTATTTATTACGTCTAACTATGTGTATGGATGATTATATGCAGCGTCTGAAGGTGGGGGCCATTAAACTTCATTCACTGGAAGGTGAACTGCCCCCGGATAAGGCCGTTACAATAAGAAGGTTGTATATAGAGGAGATAACTGCAACCAATCTCTCAAAGATCGGGAGTTATTCTATTGATATTGATCGTGTAGTTTCGCGCAATTGTGAAAATATGATTGGAGCTGTGCAGGTTCCGGTAGGTGTGGCCGGACCGCTGAAAGTCTGCGGTGAATATGCGGATGATGAGTATTATCTCCCGCTTGCGACCACAGAGGGTGCTCTTATCGCCTCTGTGAATCGTGGCTGCCGTGCTATCACAAAAGCAGGAGGTGCGGAGGTTCGCATTCACCGTGACGGGATGACAAGAGCGCCGGTTTTTGCATGCAAAAGTGTTGCACATGCCCTTGAGACGACCAGGTGGGTTGAGGCACATCTCCCTGAACTGAAGACAGTTAGTGAGGCGACTACATCACACGGAAAGATGTCAGGAATTACCACCTATGTCGCGGGCACGAGTGTATTTATACGCATTGAGTTCTCAACCGGTGATGCCATGGGTATGAATATGGTGACCATTGCAAGTGAAAAAATTTCACAGATGATTGTGGAGGAGACTGGTGCAGAGCTTGTGGCACTGTCCGGGAATATGTGCACTGATAAGAAACCTGCTGCAATAAATGTGATAATGGGCAGGGGAAAGACTGTTGTGGCGGGTGTGTTTCTGTCTGATGAGGAGGTACGGGAGATGTTTAAGACTGATTCCGAAACTCTTGCATCAGTGAATTACCGGAAGAATCTGGTTGGTTCGGCCCGGGCCGGTGCTCTCGGCTTTAACGCGCACGCTGCAAATGTAATTGCTGCGATGTTTATCGCCTGCGGACAGGATCCTGCGCATGTTGTCGAGGGCAGTAATGCAATAACAACAGTTGACAGGATGAAAGGGGGCGTGTACGTCTCAGTCACTCTCCCATCGCTTCAGGTGGGAACAGTTGGAGGCGGTACAGGAATTGACACCCAGGCCGAGTGTTTAAAGATGCTCGGTGTGGCAGGGGGTGGTGAACCTGCCGGAGCAAATGCAAAAAAACTCGCTGAGATTATCGCTGCTGGTGTCCTTGCAGGAGAACTCTCTCTTCTCGGTGCCCTTGGGGCAGGTCACCTCGCACGGGCGCACAAACACCTCGGTCGCGGCCAGGGATGAATTTCTACTAAAATATAATAAACATATTTCACATGAAAGTGGCAAATGCCACTTTCATCACACAGTGCGTGACACAACGTGAGTCATCCGTGTTTTCATGTTAAATGTAGATATTCAGTATGTAAACCATTTCATCATCACAATGGCGTCCTCACCATTTGTATAATATCCACCTACGATAAATACCTGTGAATAACCCATTTTCCGGTAAAAACGTTGTGCATTATTATTTGATACTCTGACTTCAAGCTGTACAGCCGTAGCACCGATGAGAAGACATTCATATTCAATTCTCTGTATCAGTTTTCCGCCAATTCCCTGTTTTCTGTATTCCAGGAGAGTTGCGAAATTCATAATGTGTCCGTATATTTCCTCGCCTGTGTTTTCAATGCCGGCACAGATAAAACCGGCAATTTTCCCCTTGGTTTTTATGACAAAAAAAGTTGAGGGGCAATAATAGAGTGCATCGATAAACCCTCTCTCATCCCAGGGGTCAGGAAATGTATCCTTTTCAATTTTGACAATATCTTTAATATCTTCGTGTTTTGCCCTGCGGATCTCTATCTCCTGATTGTTCATCCAACACTCCTGTTTGAGATATTCATATTAGTGTTATGGTTCAAATATTACCTGTCATTCTGAATTGTGAATATGGTGTTCTGATTATGGTAAAATTACATAGGTTTGCGGCATTGCGTCCCCTGAAATCCGAATCGACAAAAATTGCTTCTGTCCCGTATGATGTAATTAATGCAGAGGAATCCAGGGCAACTATTGAAAAGAACCCGGAGAGTTTTCTTCGTGTAATCAGGCCTGATGCTCTTCTGCAGAATCTCCCTGCGAATGATAGCCGGGTATATGAACTTGCAAAGAAAAATCTCGATGATATGGTGGCCGGGGGTCTTCTTATGCAGGACGCCGAGCCCGGAATATATCTATATCGTGTCAAGCAGGGCGGGAGCATATACACCGGTTTTGTTGCAAACGTATCTGTAAAAGACTACGAGGAGAACAAAATCAGGCGTCATGAGCACACCCGGTATGAGAAGGAAGAGGACAGGACACGGCACATTGACACGACAAATGCGCATACAGGTCTTGTTGTGCTTCTGTACCGTGATCCGGGTGAAATCTTTTCGTATGTTGAATCACTGGTTCCGGCATCCGAACCTGATGCAAGTGTAAAAGATGATATTGGCGCTGTTCATGAGATCTTTCAGGTGGCAGATGAGGAGGCCCTCTCACGTCTGGAAGAGATGTTTGAAGCTGTGCCTGCGTTTTATATCGCAGATGGTCACCACCGCGCGAAGTCATCTGTTAATGTTGCCAGACAGAGGAGAGAAGATGGGACTGTCACTGATGACGCTGAGCGTTTTATGGCAATTATTTTTGCAGAGAACAGGGTGAAGGTTCACGGTTACAGTCGTCTTATCACTGATCTCGGTGATTATACGCCTGAATCTTTTATTTCAGCTCTTGGTGAAATATTTGATGTTACAGGATATGGCGAAATCGATGAGACTGTTTTTCTGATTCCACCCCTGAAAAGTTCAAAAAACCCACTCCATGTGATGCATATGTATCTGGACGGTGTGTGGTATGAACTCTCCTGCCCTGTGGAGAACCCGGATGATGTAGTTGCGTCATTTGATGTTTCAGTCCTGCAGAAACGGGTGATTGGAGATATGCTGGGTATTTCCGACCCACGCGGGAATCCGCGTCTGCAGTACCTTGGCGGTGCACGCCCGCTTGCGGATCTGGAAGTCAGGGTGGATAGTGGTTCATTCGCTGTGGCTTTCTCAATGCAGCCTGTGAAGGTGGAATCTGTTCTGTCCATCGCAGATGAGGGAAAAGTAATGCCGCCCAAATCCACATGGTTTGAACCGAAACTTCTCTCCGGCCTGACTGTTCATAAAATCGAATGAATAATTCTCTTTTTTAGTCTGGAAAAATCCCAATAGTTATCTGAAAATATCTGTTGATTCATTGCACCTGAAGATACCGGCAATGTTCAAAATTGTTAAGATGAGCGGGTATTATGATTAGCTATCTTTATTAACGTAAAAGGTTCTCATACTGTCATAATGGACTTCCTTCTTCAGCTCCTCCTGATTCTCATTGTAGCGAAGTTTTTTGGCGAGCTCTTTGAGCGGGTGGGTATTCCTGCAATGATCGGTGAAATTAGTGCAGGGATAGTTCTGGGGCCTGCAATACTGGGTATTGTGGTTATGGGGGATA
Source organism: Methanobacteriota archaeon (assembly GCA_034659935.1). Taxonomy (GTDB): domain Archaea; phylum Halobacteriota; class Methanomicrobia; order Methanomicrobiales; family Methanomicrobiaceae; genus DAOVRB01. The sequence continues at coordinate 19,661 of JAYEIC010000081.1, forward strand.
CGCTAAAGATTTTTTCAGATATTGGGATAATCACTCTTCTTTTTATCAGCGGAGTGGAGATGGATGTCAGGTCGATTGTTAAATCAAAGGGTGTTGCCGCTTTTACAGCGCTTGCGGGTGTTGTGGTGCCGTTTGTAACCGGCTGGATAATTGGCACGTTTTTTGGTCTGACTTTCTTTGAGACACTGTTTATTGCAATTGTCCTCTCTGTAACATCAATCGGGATTTCGGTCAGAACTCTCATTGACATGAAAAAGATCAATACTATAGTCGGGACAACCATTGTGAGTGCGGCAGTGCTGGATGATATCATCGGTATCTTTCTGCTTGCAGTACTGACTTCATTTGCTTCACAGGGCACCTTTTCTCCGGGTTCATTTCTTCCGGCGATTGCAGTCAGCCTGATTTTCCTTGTGGTATTTCTGACTGTTGGAAAAGTGTTAATTCTGAAACTGTTTTCATGGACAAGAAAGACTGAAACTCATGAGATGGTTTATTCAACCGCGTTAATAATTGGTATTGCAAGTGCCTGGCTTGCACATGGTGCAGGCCTTCATTACTCAATCGGGGCGTTTATTGCGGGTGCTATCCTTGGGGGGCAGATCAGGAGTGATCGGGTTCTCCTTGACAGTCTGATGGATGTGGCATTTGGTTTCTTTGTTACGATATTTTTCGTCTCTATCGGACTTTTGTTTACGCCTGACTGGAATACGGTGTTTACGCCATTGCTTCTTCCGATTATAATTCTTGCATTTGCAGGGAAGATTGCAGGTGGTTTTATCGGTTCAGGACCGTTTATGGACTGGCGGAGTTCTCTGGCTGTTGGCATCGGGATCTGCCCGCGTGGTGAGATCACTCTTGTTATCGCAAATATCGCACTTGCTACGGGAATAATTACTGCCGGGCTCTATTCTTCAGTAACTGTGATGGTTATTGTGACGATTTTAGTGACGCCACTTATGATGAAGAAGGCTTTTCCCTCTGGGAACTCTTCTGACTCTTCTGTTGATGTGGGTACCTAAACCGGGTAAGTGAGCCCGGCAGGTGAATTAAGGAATGTTAGATTATCTGATTTTCCAGCAGAAATTTAATGATGTCATTTACCTGAACAATGCCTGTTGCAATTCCGTTTTTGTCTATCACAATTAAATCGGGGTGCCTGTTTTTTTCCATTGCAATAATTGCATCTGCGACTGAGGCATTATCGGGTATGGTGATGTGAACTTTTGTCATGAGTTCTTTTGCACAGGTGGCAGTACTCCTTATTATGCGGGTCACAGAACTGCTTTTCCGGCGGCTTCTCACCCCAACACCCGGACTGACTGAAAATAATAGTTCAAGTTCGTGGATAATCCCTGTGAAATGATCCTGATCATCAATAACGACAAGGTCTGTGCACCCTTCCTTTGAAAACAGTCTGTAAATTTCGTCTATCGGGGTGTCCGGGTGTACCTTCTGAAAGTTGCTGTTCATGATCTCCCGGACAGGTGTAGTTTCAATTTTCATTTTTCACCTGTTTTTATCCACTATTGAGAGGTTAAGGGTGGTTCCTGTTAATAAATCTGGTGGGTGGTGATGGAATTGGTCTGATGAGTAGTGACTGGTCCGGGAGGAATTGGTACTGATGATAAAAAAAAGGTTTTTCTATTTTGTGAATGCTGATGGTGTGTCAGGACTATAATATATTTAAATAATGAGATGTCTGGATGATTATATGCTAAGATAGCAGGATGGCAGGATTGTTTTTCACCATCCTCTGGAATACGCGTCAAAGCAGGGAATACAGACTATTTTTCCGTTCTGCACTCTTGCACGCGATTCAGAGACCATCTCTCCGCACCCGGCACATCTGACTGATTTGAATATTCGTGCTTTCTCCGGTATTTCCAGGCCTGCTTCCCTGACATTCAGGATTTCGTCATCAGGGATTTTCATCATTGTGCTGACAACATCTTCCATATGCTTTCTGAACACTTTTTTCTCCTGTTCTGTCGCCTCTTCAGAAAATGCCTTTTCTCTGAGTGTTGCCAGTTCTGGGTCAAGATTGTCTGTGTTAAATTCAGATTTTAGTGAAATTCTTATGGCTTTTTTGATAGTGCGGTTAATTATTGTGTATGCCTGTTTTCCATGGTCGGAAAAGATGAGGTTGCCTTTACCCATTGTGCAGCCCGTGACCATCTGGATTGCGTCTATTGAACAACTGTCATTCTCTACAATTGCCACAAGTTCTTCATCTTCTGACCTGCCGGAACAGAGTTCTTTCATGGCCCTCACAGCCACGAGGTAACCCATAGCGAGTCCGGGACAGATGTGGCCGTGAAACCGGACTGCTTCAGAGAATGGTTTGATATTGGGTGTTGGAGATCCTGTAGCCCCTGCAGGTTTGTTTTCTATATTATTATCAGCATTGCCTGAATTGTCAGAAGTTTTCACAGGTGTGTTCATATGATTATATGTTGTCTGCTTTCCTCCTAAATTTGTTTGCAATAAATTTATTGGCACTGTGGCACTGTCGGAAAAATCAAAACCTCCCAGAGAAGTCATAAGCTACCGTGTTATTCTCAAACGAATCAAAGAGAATAATGAAAAGATAGAAGAATTTCGTAAGAATAAGAGATCTTTTGTCCTTGTTACGAATGTCAAAGAATCTGAAATGGATGAAAAAGCCATTCTTAGGAAATACAAGGAACAAAAAGTTGTCGAAGACAATTTTTCAATAATAAAACGCCCAATTGTTGCTCACACCACTTATCTTCATAAACCTGAAAGAATAGAAGCATTGCTGACACTTCTTTCAATTTCATTGCTTTTACAGATTGTGACGAAATTAGTGGTCAGGCGAAAGCTAGAGAAATTAGATTTTGTACCTAATCCTGACAATCACAGAAAACCTCCGATTAATCCCTCTTCCAAAAAATCTTGTGAAAAAAATTGAGCATCTTGCAAAATCTAATGCGCGTTCAAGAAATAAGATTGTACAGATGGCTTGTGAGGAATTTGTTGAGCATCATTATGCACCTGAGGGCAACATACCTAAACCTGAACTGGAGCATTTAGGAGTGGCTGATACTCTGGGAAAATATATAATTTCAGAGAATGATTCGCAATATATGAGCGACAACGAACGGGAAATGTTGCTGAAAAATGCCAAAGATGTGGAAGAACTCAAAAAAGAAATTGAAGAAGTGAAAGAAATATTATTGTCCATGCAAAAGGAATGAATTCACAAAATGGCTGGCTAAATATATATGTGCTAAGAATCCTGGTGGATATCTGATGTGAGTGAAATGGCAAAATCTCTCGCGGAGCGTCTATCTGACCATACGCAGTTTAAGAGCCATACACATCATATCAGTCGTGAAGAAGCGCAGGAGATCGGTCTTCATGTGAATTATTTGGAGGCGGTTCAGCAATTTCAGGATCTTGTTTTTTCTCTCTGCCACGCAACGACACATACTTTTATTTAAGTCCGGCAACTCCCCTTCTTTGGAAGTGATAAAAAGACTGCATCCTGAGATGTCCTGAAAAAGTCACGGAACTTCTCCTCGCTCGCTCTCAGTGCACCCTGCATGCGCTTAAGTTCGGGTGTTCTCCCGACAAATCACTGGATTTGGGCAGGCTGTATAATAAGGTGGATTTGAGAGTGCAGGGATGTCCTGATATTCTCCTGTTGGAAATACCTCAATTGCACGAAAATTCCCATATATATATATCTGAAGTTCAGTTTGCTTTTGCAGGGGGACTTCCCGCTTATCATGTTAAAAATATTTTTTATGGATATAGATCAGGATAAAGCATGTACTTCCAGGCAGGAATTATAATCACATCTTTACCTGCAACTTCTTCTTTGCCATAACTGTCCATAGTTAATATGTAGCCTTTTTTTAATTTATACTCATTTAAAGCATCAATAAGCCCGCTGATTTCTCTTTTTTTTGTTTTATCGCTTCTGATCTCAGATGAGACCTGAATGGCAGAACTGACGAATGTTTCTTTCATAATTAAGAAATCACATTCTGTCTTAGATTTTCCCCCGGAATGATAGAATAATTTATAGCCCTTCTTTGATTGCAGTAAATATAAGAAGAGCAGATTTTCAAGTTTTTGTCCTGTGTTTTCTAAAAAATTAAATGAAACAGTCCTTAAAAAGCCATTATCACCGGAATATATCTTTGATGATGCCTGAGCCTGCTTTTTAAGAGAATAATAAAAGGCCGGTAGCGTATAGAAGAGGTATGAGTCCCTGAAATACGCTATATACTGACTGATTGTATTATTGCTCTTTATTCCTGTAACGTGCCTTAGTGTTGAATAAGTAAATATTGAGCCTGAATTTGTGGCAAGATAGGTTGCAAGCCTTGACAGTCCTGTGCTTTCTCTTATATGATTGCGGTTCTCAATATCTCTTATTAGAATATCATTAAAGTAATAGCCAGAAAGTTCTATATTGTCTTCTTTTAGCACTTCAGGAAATCCACCGTATTCGAGATAAATTTTAAAATAATGTAATATTTCTGCGGATTTCTTTGAAGTCAGCCATTTTTCCGGCGGAATTTCGATCTCTTTTAATCTCAGATATTCTCTAAAGCTGAATGGATAGAGATCAAGTACAACATTTCTTCCTGTAAGTGATGTTGCAATTTCTCTGCCCAGTATTTTTGCATTTGATCCGGTTACAAATACTTTATAGCCTTTGAAATGGAGATTGTTGAGCCATCTCTCCCATGCTGGTGCATACTGAATTTCGTCAAAGAAAAAAATTGTATTTTTTTCAGTAGAGAACAATTCTATTGCAATATTCTCTATATCATTATAATTTTCAATACTAATGTCTGCAAGTCTTATGTCTTCAAAATTTATGAACAGGATGTTATCATCAGAATTTTGATATCTTTTAGCAATGAGTTTTAAGACTGTACTCTTTCCTGACCTTCTTATTCCTGTTATGATTACGATCTCTTTTCCACGCATGTATTTTTCAGGATCAATCTCACGCTCAACAAGATCCTCAGGTATTTCCTTAAAGATCTCCTGTTGCTGTAAGATTACATCTAATAGCTGATCTTTATCCATATTGTAACCTATTGTTGGACCTTAACTTATATAACCGTTCTTTACTGATGAACTGGTTCTTTATATATTAGTTATCAACAGTAAAGAACGGCATCTGCATAAATCAGAAACTTGCCATTGCATTTGCAGGATGTTGATACACATTACAATTATCATCCTGTTTGCCCTGACATGGAGGTGTGATGGCAGGGGTTGGTCAGGTAATAAATTTCCACATATATTTCAGTGTAATATTATTAAAAAAGTGTTTTAAATGCTTAATATGCGAAAAGAGAACCAAACCTGCCGTAAAATGCTGATATGGGGATTCGAACCCCAGTCGCTGGCGTGAGAGGCCAGCATGATTGGCCGGACTACACTATATCAGCAAGAATTGTGCCTACATCTATTAGTGAACTGAATACTTAAACGTACTCATTTTATGCCGCGCAGACGTATTTTCCTGCCATTTTTAGCATGAAGGTGGCAAATGCTACTTTCATCAAACGGTGCGTGACCCTGAGCCCTGAGAGGTCATGCACGTTTCCATCCGAATGCCGGTGGAGCCTGTCTGTTTCAGGTTTTTTTTGGCAAATAAACTTTTTGTATCCAGTCTGAAAATCACCCTAATCACCATAATCACCCTGATTACATTAATAATTGTAACTCGTATCAGCCGATTTGACAGATTCTCTGGTGGAACCACTACCTTTGACAGTCACTCATAAGTATCTCGCGCACCCATTATATTTACACAAATGGGCGCCCTTGAAGATCAGATAAAAGAAATTGAGGATGAAATCCGCAATACAAAATATAATAAAGCTACATCTATGCACATTGGCCGCCTGAAAGCGAAACTGGCGAGGATCAAAGACGAAGCTGTTACCCGTGCAATGGCATCCAGTGGTGGAGGAGAAGGTTACTCTGTCAAGAAATCAGGTGACGGAACCATCGTACTTGTCGGTTTTCCATCTGTTGGTAAATCCACACTCTTAAACCAGCTTACAGGAACGGAGAGTGAGACTGCGAACTATGCCTTTACTACATTAACTGTTGTTCCGGGTGCAATGGAGCACAAAGGAGCAAACATCCAGATCCTTGATATCCCGGGTCTTATTGCAGGTGCTGCAATGGGCAAAGGGCGTGGTAAGGAAGTCATTGCCGTTGTCAGGAGTGCTGATATGATCCTGCTCCTTGGTGATGTGTACAATGAGAAGCATATTGGTGTTCTTACCCGTGAACTCTATAATGCAGGAATCAGGATAAACGAGGAAAAACCGGATATCACAATAAAGAAGTCCGGGCACGGCGGTATCAGGTTCAATAGTGTCGGGAGGTCCGGCCTTGATCTAGAGGAGGTCAGATCCATTCTGGCAGAAAATAAGTGCATGAATGCAGATGTGCTGGTACGCGGTGCAGTAACACAGGACGATTTTATTGATGCCATGATAGGCAACAGGGTCTATGTTCCGGCATTCTTTGCTGTAAACAAGGTAGACCTTGTTGATGCGGATACACGCAGGGAGATCGAAACTGATGTAACAGAGCGCTTTGGCAGACCGCCTATTATGATCTCGGCACACAGTGGTCTTAATATCGAAGAATTAAAGGACATGATTTATGATCAGCTGGATTTCATCCGAATTTATCTGAAACCGGTGGGAGGCAAAGCTGACATGGAAGAGCCATTAATCATCAGGGAACCTGCGACTATTGAAAGTGTATGCAACAAACTGCACCGTGACTTTGTCGAAAAATTCCGTTATGCAAAAGTATGGGGGGCATCTGTCAAGCACGATGCCCAGCGTGTGGGTCTTCCACATAAATTAATAGACGGGGATATTCTCACTATTGTCACCCGTCCCTGATCACTTTTTTTAATATTTCCAGCGGAGCTGCAGTCTTTATACCAATTCCTGTATAATGTGTTCTTGAAGCCTCATAACCCTCTTCTTTGAGGAGTTCAGTTACCACATCAATAGCCGCAGGTGATAGTTTCCAGAGTTTTGAAAGTTTGTGATAGTCATAGAAGGTGGATGTATCCAGTTCGTCCCGGCAGAATGTAAGCAGACGTTTTATCTGTGCGGACTTTCCGAGTTCCATCTCAGGGAGTTTTACGAGCATTTCATCGATTAGATCCCTGTCACTGATACTGCCAAGCCAGAGAGGGCCTATCGGTTCGAGTGGTGCACCACACTCTTCACAGAACTGCAGGTCAGGAAGCATGCCATTCTGTTCTGTCCTGTACGGACACTTCATACACTGATGGATATACCCAAGATTCTTCATCGTCTCATCTGCCTGATTCGCACCGTTTGCAACCCGTAGGTGGAGACGCACAAAGTGTTCTTTTGCAAAACATAAGAGGGGTACAACCCCCCTGTCATATTTGACAATCTCTCTGACTACAAAACCTAACAGCACTCTCAGCCCCACTTCACTGTGGTACTCGGTATTCATCGGGCGTGCAAAATATCGTCTCATGCCTGCTTTTAAGTGAGCACCGCAGAGTGGTGCTGTGTCTGTGGCGGTAACAAAGAGGTAATTCTTCGCACTGCCGGCTGCTGCATCAATAAAAGGTGCGGGTGTTCCAAACGGGTCGAGATCAACAGCGTCAAACCGCCTGCCACTCATAATCACATTGGCATCTGCCCCTGTAACCTCTATCTGACTGCCATATTTTTTTGCATTATCTTCAATCAGGTCAACTGCACCAGAGTCGCGGTCATTGATTGTTACGCGTATATTACACTCATTTGCAACTCTAAGCCCTCTCACACCGGTTGCACCCATTGCGTCAAGATAGTTCTCCGGTTGTATGATACTCAGGAGGAGCGTTGTTACATCGCGGTTGAGCTCCATCTTTTTGTTGAAGAAGATAGGGGTACTCCCTGGTGGAAAGGTATGATCCGGGTTCTGTTTATGGATAAAAAAAGTTGTTTTTCCTTCCCTGATTTCTACAAGATCCATTGCACCAGTTATGTGGTAATTAGATAATCTTATAGCTTATCCTGAAGAAGTATTTAGGGTAATGTCAGGGCTTGTGGCCTAGTCTGGATAAGGCGTTAGCCTCCTAAGTTAATGATCAGGGGTTCAAATCCCCTCAAGCCCGTTTTTTCCCTTTTGAATACATTATTCTGTAATAAATGCAATATTCTGATGCATGGACATCGCCGGATATTTCAGAATTATCCGCCCGGTTAACTCCTTTGTTGCAGGTTTTGCAGTCCTCCTGGGATATGTGATCGCATCAGGGACAATTACACGTGAATCGTTAGTGCTAATCCCGGTTGTGCTGCTTATAACTGCTGCAGGGAACGTGATCAATGACTACTACGATCGTGGGATTGACAAAATAAACAAACCAGAAAGACCTATCCCTGCTGGCGCCGTGTCACCTGAGGGTGCGCTTGCGTACAGCATTCTTCTTTTTCTCTCCAGTATAGGTATCAGTTATTTTGCAAACACACTCTGTTTTGCAATTGCCGTTTTCAACTCATTACTGCTTGTGCTATATGCATACAGACTGAAGAACATGCCACTTGTGGGGAACATTGCGGTCTCCTACCTCGCTGCGAGTATCTTTCTCTTTGGAGGTGCACTTGTTGGTGTTGAAGGTCTCTTCCAGACCCTTGTTGTCGCCGGCATCACCTTCCTTGCCATGCTTGCGCGTGAACTGCTTAAGGATGCCGAGGATGTGGTGGGTGACACAAAGGGCGGTGCAAAAACCCTTCCCATCCTGATAGGTGTCAGAAAAACTGCAGTTATGGCGTTTGTTCTTGCGATATCTGCAACTATTCTCAGTTATATGCCACTGGTGCGGTGGTGGGGCATCCCGTATATTGTAGCAATATCTATTGCCGATCTAATCATCCTCTCTGGTGCTGCCAGAGGACTTGGCTGTACTTCCCCCGATTGTGTGATTTTATCCGGTGCAACAAAGATAATAAAAGCCGGAATGTTTGTTGCCCTCTTTGTTTTCATTAGCTTTGCAATTCTCCTGTAAACCAGACCCTGAGAAAAAATATTTTTTTTAGTTTCGTTGCACAGGGATGGAATGAAAACTTAATAATGTTATGAAATCAGAGAATTTAATAATGAAGATTTACCGGCACGGTGATAATTACATTGCGCCTAAAGGTGCGTACTTTGAGGGGAATGTCCGTATTTGCGGAAATCTTATTCTGCCGGCTGAAACTCATGTCTGGGGCAGGCTGGATGTGGACGGAAACCTTGAACTTGGCCCGAAATCCACTGTCGGGGGCAATGTCACCTGTGGCAGTGCAGTCATTGGAAATGGTGTTAAAATAAAAGGTTCTCTTGAAGTTCTTGAAGATATCACAGTCTGTGATAAAGCACGCATCGCTTCTTTAAGAGCAGGTGGAAATATAATCCTTCGTCCCGGTGTTGTGGTTGGAGATGTCAGCAGTGATGAGACAATATTTGTATACGGGAAAATAAAAAGTGGTAAACTAACCGGACGGAATGTTAAAGTACTTGGGAATTAACTTCGTCAACGCCGTTCTCTTTTTCCAGACCAATTAACGCAATTTCCATTACGGAATTCCAGTTTACAAGTGTCTCGACACATCCATCTTTTAATGTAACCACACCCATTGCGATGAGGCCAAGTTTATCTGCCATTTCAAGGCCTTCTTTTACTTCCATCTGGCAACCCACTCCGATTATTGCCTTTGGCTTATATTTTTTAACCATTCTTTTTATGAGGGTGGAACCCGGACAAATCCATACCATATATCCCATATCTTCAAACATACCAATATGAGTGCCTACTTCGCACTTTCCGCATCTCTTACATACCAGTCCCTCGGGTGTCAGGTTTGCAGGACATTCACAGTTTCTGAGACACTGTGGCAGAAATATTGCCCGTCTGGTTACCGGGATTTCACTGAAATTGCGGCTATTCATGTGATTCCGGAGCCTGATGGAAAATGCAGTCAGTTCCTGATCATCAAGGGAAAATAGTTTGCATATGGCTTTTACCATCCCCTCAGTAAGGACGAGACCTGACTTTGTAAGTCTTGGGAAGTAAAAATGTTTCTTCTCAATTGAATAGAACGCGATAAAGACAACTATCAGTGAAAGAAGAAACATCCCTAAATACAGGATAATTGCAATTTCACCGATAATAAATATTAACTGGTTTATGTATGGAAAATCAAAGAACATTTATAGTAATAATTAGTTTTTGAAGGATAAAAATCTCTTCATGGTGGTAAATGACAACCCTTTATCCTGCCTCACTTTAGAGAAGATGATTTGCCTTTCAGTGCCCTGTAATAGCTGTTTAGTGTGTAGAGTGCTGCAAGTGGATTGTGCCCCGTCACCCTGTCTTTCACTGCAAGCACTGTGCATGGTGCATCTGAGTATTTCATAAAGAGTGAATCATGACCGACACAGAGGCCAAGCATAATGTTGAATTCCGTCTCTGCATCATTGAGCACGAACGCCTGAAACACCGGGTTGCAGATGGACTCTTCTGTTCCGGGTGCAACTTTTTCATCATCTATGATGCCAATAGTTTCTTTTGGTACACGCCCTGCCTTGCATATGACTGATACCATATCAAACCCTTTTCCTGTAAAGAGGCGTTCGACTATACGTGCTTCGTCCTGAAGACCTGTACAAAACACGAGACCCAGTCGTTTATAACCCATCCTCTCTGCAAACTCAATAGTTTCTTCAATACGTGTTTTTATGGCCCGGGTATGCTCATAACCCAGTTCCTTATTGCCATATCCTGACCCTTCCTGTATGGATGCCTGTTTTGCAAATTCAAGTACATCTCCCTGATATTCATCAAGGCTTTTTTTGAGTAGTTCTGTTTTGTGTGATGTAGGGCAGGTAGGCAGGTCTTTTCCGTCTTTCTTTTTGCAGAGCCTCTCCATCTTATCATGTGGGCAGCGTGCACACATTGCATGTAATTCCTTCACAAAAATCTCCTCACTTCATTACCTTAGGGCAGCCCCTGAGTTATAGGTCTCTGTTGTGCTAATGTTTTTGTAGATTAAGTGTATAAAAACGTGGATGACCGCAGATAAAGCTGACTGATATATAGAGTCTGACTCTATGTGATCGTGGTGGAGAGATTATGGTTTTTGCCGCATTTCACTGTGTTTCCAAAA
>JAYEIC010000082.1:0-74958 GCA_034659935.1 Methanobacteriota archaeon
AAAAATAAAAGGTCTCATTTTCATCAGACAGTGCCTCACACAACGTGGGTCATGCACGTTTTTTTCAGATTCAGTTTTGCAGTACACTTTGGAGTACACACTACATGCTAATAATGTAGCAGTTACTAATCTGATATTATGAGTTACTCAACGGAAAAGACGTACTACTTTAGTGCTCCTGGTCCGGAAAATACCGGAGATGCAGCCAAAATTGCAGTTGAACGTGCACTGGCTCTCGGTATTGACAAAATTGTTGTTGCCAGCAACACAGGAGAGACCGCATTTGAATTTTTAAAAGCGATGAAAGACACAAATCTCTCCCTTGTTGTTGTGACCCATGTGGTTGGTTTCCGCGAACCGGGTGTGGCAGAATTTCCTGTGGAAAATGCAGAGAAACTGCGGGCCGAAGGTGTTACAATTGTTACCGGTACCCATGTGTTGTCCGGTCTTGAACGTGCAATCTCACGCAGTCCTAAAATAGGTGGAGGTTCCAGAACTGAGGCAATTGCCGAGGCACTGCGCAGGATTGTTGCTGTTGGCCTGAAAGTTGCCGTTGAATGTGTTCTTATTGCAACGGATCAGGGTATTTTGGGGGTGAATGAGGAAGTCATTGCAGTTGGTGGTACGGCCACCGGTGCTGACACTGTCTGTGTAATTAAGCCGTCACACACCGCATCCTTCTTTGACCTGCAGGTCAGAGAAATCGTGGGAATGCCGAGGAACCGTTAAAAATGGTATTTCAGTCCCTGAGTGAGGCATTTGGCCTTCTTAAAAGCACCCCGTCCCTGTGGATAACCGGGCTTGTAACAGGGATTATTTCAGGCTTTTGGATCCTTATATCCGTTTTTGCAGGTACCTTTTTCGGCGAAAAAGTAATAATTGCCGGATTACTTATAATGCCTTTACTGACTGGAGGTACATACGGAGCAGTAAAATCCGGGCAGACGGGAATTTCAGCCTATTTTAAAGAAGGACTCAGGAACTATTTCCGGATTTTAATATCATCTGTACTGATACTTTTTGTGGCAGTTCTGACGGCTTTTTTTGTCATGCTGCCACTTCAGATTCTGGGTGTACAGGCTGATGTCGATCTTGTGTTTATGGTGATGATGGGAGTAATTGTGCCCATTGTTTTCTTCACCTTCTTTTATGACACTGCCATCGTTTTTGAAGACTGTACTGTGCTTGATTCAATAAAGAGGAGTGTCGAATTTGTGCTGGTAAAATTTGTACAGATTCTTGGTTTCTTCTTTATTATGATACTGATAGCCGTTGTTATCTTCACAGGTGCAATGATATTGTGGTCTGCAGTCCTTGCCGGGCAGCTTGAACCCTTAACTGCGATGTCACAGGCCGAACTTGAGGTATTTGCACAGAACCCGGGCGAATTACTTGCTTTAATCGGGGAATTTGGCATATACGTCACTGCCCTGATCTGCATGGCGTCTGTGGCGGTATTTGTAAATATTCTCTATGCATTCAAAGCAGCATTTTACAGGCGTTACGCACCTGCCTCAACTATTTCAAATGTAATTGCTGAGACTACTGAAGTGGGAGAATATGATGAGAAAGGGCGCTGGTACAAGTATACCTGAAGCTTCATTATATTCTCCATTATATAATTCATAATCTCTGTTTTTTGCCCAAAAAGGCGGGTGCTATAACATTTACCTCCGGAGTTAAGGACAACATCCCCACTATTCCATGGGTATATAAACTCCCTTTGCACCAGTCTGAAAAACTTCCTGTCACCCTGGCCGCTGACCGGTGCATCCTTTTTATTGCCTCACCATAGATCTTCTGTCAGGAATCACCATGAAGATCATCGCACTAAACGGCAGTCCGCACGGGGTGAAGAGCACGACAAAGGTGCTTGTTGACGCTGTCCTTGCAGGGGCAGCGGATGAGAGCGCAGAAGTGGATTACATTGATGTCTGTCAGCTTTTGATTAACTACTGTCAGGGCTGTGGCATCTGCAACCGCACCGGTGTCTGTCCACAGAAGGACGACTTTTGGGCACTGTTCGCACAGATGCAGGAGGCCGATGGTATTGTGCTGGCCTCTCCGGTCTATATAGACCTGCTGACGGCCCAGCTAAAGACGGTGATCGATCGTATGGCACATCCGATACACTGCATGCTCCTCTCAGGCACATACGGCTGCTCAGTCTCGACAGCCGGGCCTTCAATGGCCAATGAGGTGGTAGAGTATATGAACAACTTCCTTTCTCTGACCAGTGTTCGGATCGTAGGTGGTATCTGTGTGACAATGACTGAGGGACCTTGTGTATTTGAAGAAAAGATTACTGAGGCACGCCACCTGGGTGTACGGATGGTAGCGGCTATCGCAGAAGAGCAGGTGTTCCCGCAACAGGAGGCAGCGTTTGCGAAACAAGCCGCGAAGATGAGAGAACTTGTTGATATGAACCGTGATCTCTGGATTGCAGAATATAAATACTGGCAACAGAAGGGGTGAACGGCCCGATCCAATAACTAAGAGATATGTCCTGCCTAAAATAAGTAAAACATCATTGCAAACAGGCCGCCTGTGAGAGTACAGAGCAGGTTAGTCCCCGCATTGCCGATTTTCCCGCTGTTTTCAAGGGTGGCTCCAACAAGACTGTCTGCTGTTGTCCCTACAAAACCGGCAGCGGTGCATACTGCAACCATTCCGGGGTCAGCCACATTTAACAGAAATGCGATCATTCCAATTACAAATGCGGCACAGATTGCAGCGACCGTACCTATTATTGTGACCCCCCCATTTGTTCCACGCGGGACCTCTTTTAATGTTGTAATCAGATAAGGTTTCTTTCCGGTGACACCTACTTCACTCGCAGCGGTATCTGCTGCGGCAGAGGCCACGCTTCCCAGGAATAGTGCGATGAACATAACATCCCCTGTAATACCATACAGTACTGCTGCAGCAGCAGAAACAAGACCGTTTGCAAATACGTTGAAATATCCTCTGACTCCACCGTGTGACTCTGCCACGTCCAGTCTGATTTTGTTTTTAAACTGGTATCGTGTAAGGACTGAACCGATGATAAAAAACGTGAGCATTACCAAAAACCAGCGTACATCTGCAAACACTATCAACAGGATGCCGATGAGTGCACCGCTAAAGAGGCCTGAAAGATCTGCAGTCTTTGCCCTGTATGCGAAATAACCAAATGAAAATCCGATTATTATTGCTGTAAGAAGTATCGTGAGGTCGACCTGGTAATTGATTTCGTCAAACAGGTACATTGTCATTGCAACACCGAGGCATTCTATCATCAGGGCATCATAACGGGTACTAAGGGCGGACTTAAGGAGAACTGCGACAAGGACTCCGGTTATTGCGACCAGAGGTTCCATATAACCGAGATATTGCATGACAAGCAGTGAACTGACAGTCGAAGCTGTGATAAAAGCAATATATGATCTTTTAGTTCCTCCGGTAATACGGAATGCAGCTTCACCAAGGACAACGATTACAAGAGTACTGGAAAAGACATGCAGTGACATTGCGCCGGCACCATACAGGATTGCAATTATGGCGATGCCGATTGCTGAATATTTTGTTTTCTGTATGAGATAAGTAATACAGCTGATTAAAATAACAATCAGGGCCAGAATCCAGGGTGGCTGAATATATGGCGCGACTGCAACCCCTATTACTACAAGGGCAGAAATCAGCCACATATCCATGTCCTTAATCATTGTATATAATTCGGGTCTGATTAGTGATTAACTATATTATAGGACTTATGTGATTACCTTTCTCAAAAAATATCGCGCATTTTTTTTATAATGTACAGTGGCAAACGTTTCTTTTTGAACTAATAGTAAACGCGATTCTGCGTTTACCCCGGAGGGTTCAGATACGATTACTATATGATTAGAAAAAACAAATATTTTCGAAATGTCTCCATCACAAAATATCCCTAAAAATTATGATCCCAACGAAGTTGAGAAGCGTTGGCAAAAAATATGGAAAGACGAGGATAATTACTTTGACTATACGTCAGACAAACCACAGTTTATTATTGACACTCCACCCCCGTACCCGACTGGCAACTTTCATATTGGAAATGGTTTTAACTGGTGTTATATTGACTTTATCGCCCGCTATAAGCGGATGAGAGGATATAATGTGATGTTCCCGCAGGGCTGGGACTGCCATGGACTTCCTACTGAAGTAAAAGTGGAGGAAATTCACGGCATTACGAAAAATGACGTCTCACGCGAGGAATTCCGGGAAATGTGCCGGCAGCTTACTATTGGAAATATTGAAAAAATGCGGGCGACAATGCGGCGCTGTGGTTTCTCCATTGACTGGAGTAATGAATACATTACCATGCTACCCGAATATTACGGGAAAACCCAGCTCTCTTTTCTCAGGATGTTTGAAAAAGGAGACATATACCAGAGTGAACATCCGGTAAATTTCTGCACGCGCTGTGAAACTGCGATTGCTTTTGCAGAAGTGTCATACGAAGATCGCACTACAAAACTCAATTACTTTGATTTTAACGGCGTGGAAATTGCGACAACAAGACCTGAACTGCTTGCGGCCTGTGTGGCTGTTGCTGTGCATCCTGACGACAAAAGATACTCTGAACTGAAAGGGCAGACACTTACAGTTCCACTCTTTGGATATGATGTACCGGTAATTGAAGATGAGGGAGTTGATCCCTCGTTTGGAAGCGGCGCTGTGATGATATGTACTTTTGGAGACAAGCAGGATGTGTACTGGTGGAAAGAGCACAACCTTGACCTGAGAAAGGCGATTGACAGACAGGGGCGAATGACTGATATTGCCGCACCATATTCAGGTCTGACTTCAGGCGAGTGCAGGGATCTGATCTTAAAAGATATGAAAGAATCAGGTGTCCTTCACCGGCAGGAAGAGCTTGAACAGCGGGTTGGAACCTGCTGGCGCTGTAAAACGCCAATAGAGATATTAAGTGAGCGCCAGTGGTTTGTCAAAGTTCACAGAGATGAGATCCTGAAAACTGCAGACAAAATACACTGGATACCAAAACACATGAAAACGCGTCTTGAAAACTGGACTTCACAGATGGAGTGGGATTGGTGTATATCACGCCAGCGTATCTTTGCAACTCCGATTCCTGTGTGGTTCTGTGCAGAGTGCGGGGAGGTTATGCTCCCTGACGAAGAGACCCTGCCTGTTGACCCGACTGTTGACAGACCCGGATGCGCATGCCCGAAATGTGGTTCGACTGAATTCACCGGTGAAAAAGATGTGCTGGATACATGGATGGACTCATCCATCTCCGTGTTAAATATAACCGGGTGGGACGGGACAAAAACCCCTGACCTCTTCCCTGCCCAGATCCGCCCACAGGGTCATGATATCATCAGGACATGGGCGTTTTATACAATTCTGCGCGCCAGTGCATTAACAGGAAAACATCCCTGGGATGATATACTGGTAAACGGCATGGTGCTCGGTGATGACGGGTTTAAGATGAGCAAGAGCCGCGGGAACATCATTGCTCCTGAAGATATTCTTCTGGATTATGGGGCCGATTCCTTCCGCCAGTGGAGTGCCGGCAGTGCTGCAACAGGTTCGGATATTCTCTTCACCTGGAAAGATATAATTGCGGCATCACGTTTTCAGACCAAAATGTGGAATGTCTGCAGATTTGTACTGATGCAGCTTGAAAAGGAAGGCACTCATGAATCTGAGGTGACAGCTCTTGCTGACAGGTGGCTCCTTACACGTCTGTCAGAGACTGTTTCTGACGTGACTGAAGCGATGGATTCGTATCAGTTTGACAGGGCAGTTCGTGAAATTCGTGAGTTTGCGCGGGAAGTGCTGGCAGACAACTACATTGAACTTGTCAAGGGTCGTCTCTATGATGATGGAGATGCGCGCGCGAGTGCGACAACAACATTGGGAATTGCCCTTGATGCTATATTCCGGATGCTTGCGCCGATTACGCCATTCTTTGCAGAAGAGTGTTATTACCACCTTACAGGTGAGTCTGTCCATGCGCAGGAATGGGTTGACTTTCATTATGAGGATAAAGCAGGTAGAGAGATGGGTGACCTTCTTATCTCTGTTGTTGCAGAGATCCGCAGATATAAACACGATTCAGGTATGGCCTTAAATGCACCTCTGGGTGAAGTGATCGTATACTCTCAGTCTGATATTGAGGATGCCAGTGATGCGTCATCTGCCCTGAATGCAGATGTGAAGTGGAAAAATGAAAGACCAAAACTGGAAAAGGTAATTTCAGGTGTTTCCTTTGATATGTCCGTAATCGGCCCGAATCTAAGGAACAAGGCAATGGTGTTTATGGATGCAGTCCGTGATCTGCCTGAAGAAGAACTTCGGAATCCACCTGCTATAATTGTAGTTGATGGTGAAGAGCTTTCAGTTCCCGGGGGTGCTTTTGCACCGGAGTTTACCTATCAGGTGGCAGGAAAGGCAGTGGACATTCTGACAATTTCAGATGATGTGATTGTTACAGTCAGACAGAATTCCTGATTTCATCTGCAACAAATTTTAAAATTTCTTTTTCTTCTTTTAATGCATCAATAATTACAAACCGTTCCGGATCCTGTTCTGTCAGTTTAAGATAGATCTGCTGGACTTTTTCCAGAATCTCCCTGCGTTCAAAGTGTTCCCTGTGGGTGTTATTCTGCAGGCGTATGAGTGCCGCATCAACGGGAATGACTAACAGGAATGTCTTATCAGGTCTTTGTGTCCATGTATCGTGGACAGCTGTCAGCCATTCCAGTGGTTTTTGAATAGTTCCCTCTAATGTTACAGACTGGTACGCATAGCGCGAGTCACTAAATCTGTCTGATATAATGAGCCTGTCTTCTTTTTCAGCAGGTCTGATCACTTCTGCCAGGTGGGCGGCATGATCTGCGACAAAGAGAAGTGCTTCGGCAACTGGATCTATCTCCTCAGCAATTCCTCTTCGTACCTGTTCTCCAATCCACGTTGCTCCGGGTTCCCGTGTGAAAACCGGGTTTAAATCTGTGAGTTCTGATTTCAGTCCTTCAATTAATGTTGATTTGCCGCACCCGTCAATTCCCTCTATTGTTATCAGCATATTTTTCCTCTCCTGATCCATTCCAGAGGTATATTTCCTCTGTGCAGCGCTGTAGATATTATTGCGCCGTCAAAACCTGCATCTTTCAGTGCATAGAGATCATCTTCTGATGAAACTCCTCCGCCATAAAAAAGGCTTTTTTTGAATGCGTCTCTCATCCTGCCGGCACTTTTTAGATCAATGCCGCTTTCTGTACCTACTGATCCCAGATTCAGGATGATACACCCGTCAAAAGACTCTGTATTGGCATCTGTTAGTATCGCTATTGGATCTTTGCCATATGGAATGACACGTCCATCCTTTATATCAACACTCAGAAATCCACTCTTATATACTGACATGTCATCTCCGGCTGTTTCAGTGCCAATTACATTGATGATATGATCTGAATCCAGAAAATCTGCAGGAGTTCTGCAACCCCGATCCACGTAACATTTCTGCACGAGTTCTCCACATTCTCTTATTATGCAGTCGTTTGAACCACCCCCCATGATCCTGTCAAGATCGGCGATGTAGATATATTCCGGTGCAATTTCGCTTACATATTTTACCGGTTCTGTGGATGATGAAAGTCCCCAGGTCAGCGGAGCATATGATGCCCGTTCTCCTCTGGCGCCATGGACCACAACACCTCCCATGATGTCAATTGCAAGAATTAGTAACATGTTTCCAACGTAACCACTATTAGGAGAAATGATCAAAAATAAGTATGGAATTATTAGTCAGCCCAAGTAGTGTAGAAGAGGCAAAAAATGCACTCGCTGCTGATATTATTGATGTAAAAAAACCATCTGAAGGTTCTCTTGGTTGTAATTTTCCCTGGGTCATTGATGCGATCAAGGGAATATCAGATAAACCTGTTAGTGTTGCTATAGGGGATTCTGACTTTAAACCTGGTGGTGCTTCAATGGCTGCATACGGCGCTGCCTGTGCAGGTGCTGATTATATTAAGGTAGGCTTAATGTTTGATGGCACTCTTTTAGCTGAAGAATTTATAGAGGCTGTTGTTAAGGGAGTTAAGTGGAAGTTCCCGGAAAAAACTGTTGTTATTGCAGCTTATGCTGATTACAGCCGTGTGGATACAATTTCACCTCTGGATATGGCACCCCTGGCTGCAAAGGCAGGTGCTGACATTGCAATGATTGACACTGCAATTAAGGATGGGAAAAGTCTTTTTGATTACTTCAATGAATCTGAGTTACAGGCATTTACAGCAAAAAACCGTGAACTTGGTTTGAAGACTGCACTGGCAGGGTCACTGAAATTTGATGACCTGAAAATTCTGAAATCCATTTACCCTGACGTAATTGGTGTCCGCGGGATGGTCTGTGGCGGCGATCGTAGTGATAGTGTGCGTGCAGATCTTGTAGGAAGAGCAATGAGTCTGATTAGGTGAAGAGATGGGGTATGTTGAAAAACTGAAGATGCCGCTGGGGCTGACTTTTGATGATGTCCTCCTTGAACCGGCTGAGTCATACACAGAACCGAGTGAAGCAGATGTCTGTTCCAGATTTTCGAAGAATATTGAGCTGAGTATCCCTCTTGTATCAGCGGCAATGGATACTGTTACTGAATCCCGGATGGCAATTGCTCTTGCGCGGAGGGGAAGTATTGGTGTAATCCACCGTAATATGACACCTGAGCGTGAAGTTGAGGAAGTTCGCGCTGTTAAGTGTGCAGATGATATCATTGAGCGTGATGTGCTTACTGTTAACTCCGCCGCTACGGTAGCTGATGTAGACAGGCTGATGACTGCTCATGGTATCAGTGGTGTTCCTGTTATGGATGGTGATGTAATCATTGGCATAGTAAGTCGTCGGGATCTGAGGGGCATTGTGTTAAAACGTGGGAACGAGAATGTTCGTAATGTTATGACTGAGGGTCCGATTACTGTGGATGAGGATATTACGCTTGATCATGCCCTTGGGGTTATGTATAACAACAAAGTCGAACGTCTGCCTGTAACCAGCGGAGATCAGAAACTTCTTGGAATTATTACTATGCAGGATCTGCTTGAAAAACAGCCATATGTGGGGGCAAATCGTGATAAGAACGGGAACCTTCGTGTTGCTGCAGCGGTTGGTCCGTTTGATTTCAACAGGGCGGTTCTTCTTGATGAGGCTGGTGTGGACGTACTTGTGCTTGATTGTGCACATGGCCACAATATGAATGTTGTAAAAGCGGTCCGGGAAATAAAGGAAAGTGTAAGTCCGGATGTTGTGGCTGGTAATATTGCCACAGATAAAGCTGCAGCAGAACTGGGTGACTGCGTTGACGGTTTTAAAGTTGGAATAGGCCCCGGTTCTATATGTACGACACGTATTGTTGCCGGTGTTGGTGTTCCTCAGATTATGGCGATCGCACAGGTGGCTGAAGTGGCGTCTGAGCTGGAAATTCCGGTCATTGCAGATGGTGGTATCAGGTATAGTGGCGATATCGCAAAGGCAATCGCTGCAGGTGCTGATTGTGTGATGATGGGCAGTATTCTTGCAGGAACTGATGAAGCCCCCGGGAAGGTTATTTCAATCAAAGGCAGGAGATATAAGCAGTACCGTGGAATGGGTTCCCTTGGGGTAATGAGCGGAGGTGAGTCCAGTGACCGCTATTTCCAGAAAAAAGGTATAGGGGAAACTAAATTTGTTCCTGAAGGTATCGAAGGTGCAACACCTGCTGTTGGCTGCGTTTCAGATGTGATCTATCAGATGATAGGAGGTCTGAAATCAGCTATGGGTTATACCGGTTCACCTACAATTCCGGATCTTAAGAGGAAGGGTAAATTTGTCCGGATCACGCAGGCAGGCAGGGCAGAAAGCCATCCACATAACATTTTGATTACTGATGAGGCACCCAATTACCGCTTCTTTGAGTGATCTCATCATTATTTATATCCTGAAAACTAACTTCAGGTAAGTATGCTTGAAGGCGATGAAGTTGCGCGTCTGCTTGATATTCTTGGTAACAGGAACAGGCGGCGGATAATACAGTTGCTTCGGCAGAAAGCCATCCACATAACATTTTGATTACTGATGAGGCACCCAATTACCGCTTCTTTGAGTGATCTCATCATTATTTATATCCTGAAAACTAACTTTAGGTAAGTATGCTTGAAGGCGATGAAGTTGCGCGTCTGCTTGATATTCTCGGTAACAGGAACAGGCGGCGGATAATACAGTTGCTTCGGCAGAAACCCTGTTTTGTAACAGAGATTTCAGAAAGACTGATGATAAGCCCGAAGGCAGTCATTGAACATCTGCATATGATGGAAAACGGAAAAATACTTTCATCACGAAGTGATGTGCGCAGGAGAAAATATTACTATATTTCACAGGATTTTAATGTAGAGGTCAACCTGTATTCAGTTGCTGAAAAGAAGGCAGAGGTCCCTGTTGAAGCAAATGCTCTAAATTTACAGTTCTTTGGTTATATACATCTGCTAAAGGAACTGTTTGAGTCAAGAAAAAGAATTATTACGGACCTGGAATATATTGAGATGGATATAGATTACAACATTCGGCAATTGAGGCAGTGTAGCAAAGGAATATTAGAAGGTGAGTCAGAGATTAATCTGGTAATTGCACTCACCGGATATGAAATGACTTTTAGAGATATTGGCGAAGTTACTGGTTTACCGGCAAATGAACTGGATTCTTTGCTTAATGTTCTCGCGACTAAAGGTATCGTTGAAAGAACAGACAAATATTACAGGATATGTGATAAATATGGCAAATGACCCATACGATGATGTCTTCAAAAATTTAGCCCGCGTTATGGAGGAACTGCTTAGCAACCTCTCAACAGAAGAACCAGCGCGGTTTATTGGATGTACAATTATCTCCGGTCCGGGGAATGAAGCAAGGTTCATTCAGATGGATGAAACGGATGGCAATGAAATTAATTATGAAGTAGTGCAGGATAGTGAGTGGGTTTTTATCACTGGGGAACTTCCGCCGGGTATTGAATCTGAGGTGTATGCAGAAATAATGACTGAATGCGTCCGGATTTTTGCCGGTGGCAGGGAGACAGAAATACCTCTTGAGTGCAGGGTTGTGACTGAAGAGAGCAGTTATTCTGTGCGGAACGGATTAATAGACATTATATGCAAAAAAGAGAATCGGTAATTACTATATTGGATGAATTTCCCCCTCTCTGTATTTTTCAGAGATTGTTATTTTCCCATATAATAATATATGTTTTGTTTAAAAACAGGTTTAAAATCTGTTTCCCAGTATATTTTTAGGTTTTTTTGTATCAGCCAAAGCTGTTGCACGGACAAACTGGTATAAACGAACAATAGGGAATGGCTATGCTAATGGTTTAATGACAGTGCACCAAAATATCTATAGGATCTAAGTAATGCAACAAATTATATGTTTTAAAGAAAGGCGATATATTGAGGAACTTCGCATCCTTACAAAATCAACAGCAATTGATTGTATTATTGATGATAACTTTGACAGGGTTATTTATATTATCCGAAAGGGTGATATGGGCTTTGCGATAGGTAAGAGGGGGGAGAATATCAGACAGATGCAGAGAGTTCTTGGTAAGAGAGTTGAGATGGTGGAGGAGGCTTCTGATCTAAATATGTTTATTGGAAATATTCTGAAACCTGCCTGTCTGTCCAGTGTCTCGGTAGATGATGAATCTGGCAAAATCAAAATCCTTGTTGAACGGAAGAGGGATCTTGGTATTGCTATTGGAAAAGGTGGATCTAATGTTGAAAAGGTGCGCTTACTTTGTAAAAGGTTTTTTGGGAAGGATATTAGTGATGTTCTGATTTCCGGAAGTGATGAATCTGAAAACTAAAGTGATAGAGAATCTCTGGAATGTAATTAATGACCGGGTAGAGAACCCTCCTGAAAAATCATATGTTATTGATATTCTGAACCACAGGAAGGGTATTGATAAGGCGCTTGAGAAGGTGGGTGAGGAGGCCACAGAATTTATTCTTGCAGTAAAAAATGATGATTATGAACGCAGGGTTTCTGAGGCGGCTGATCTGTTATTCCATATTATGCTTGCACTGCGCGCTTCCGGTGTTGAAATGGATGATGTACTTGGTGAACTTGAGGCACGCGGGAAATAATTTCCTGCATTTTTGAATTTAATAATTCACTGTAAATATTTTTTTTAGTGTGTTTTTCTGAATTGTGCGCATGGAATCAGACTACACCTGGTTATAGGAAGTGTGGTATACGGACACTGCATACCCATGGAGTGAATTCACAAGTGATCAGTAGAAATTTGCTTTTCTCTGCTTAACTGCCAAATCTATTATGATCCGATTTGACAGATACCTCTGTATTCTCAGTTCTCTCCGATATGTTTATAATCCTATAATGAGTATAATATTCAGCACTTTTAAAATAGTGCTGGCTTAAGTAAGTCCGACGTGCCCGGTTTTGTGGCATGGCCGAAATAAGGCTTTGGGATTACAGAGTAGTCAGTTATTTTGACTCTTTTGTATGCTTACAGTCGTAATTAAAAATATTATCTTAAAATAAAGGTGGTGAATAATGGCACGAATGCATGCTCGGCGAAGAGGAAAATCAGGTTCAGTTTCTCCAAATCGCACAGAAGCACCGGAATGGTCTAACACAGACAGTAGCGAAATCGAAAAGGTCATCGTAGAACTCCGCAAAAAAGATATCTCCAGCGCAAAAATTGGACTTATCCTGCGTGATAAATATGGTGTTCCAAGTGTAAAGCTCGCAACAGGTAAGCGTGTTGAAGAAATTCTCGCAGAAAAAAAGCTTGCATCAGATATTCCTGAAGATCTGCGCAATCTTATTGTAAAGGCTCTCGGTATGCGCAAGCACCTTAGCGAGAACAAAAAAGATGTACACAACAAAAGGCAGCTCCATCTCACTGAAGCAAAGGTGCGCAGACTTGGCAAATACTATGTCAGGAATGGCAAGATGCCTGCAGGTTGGGCATACAAGCCGGAAACAGCAGAATTTATGCTTTCAAGATAATCTATGTCGATAAAAGCCGCTGCGGATCTGGTCGCAAAAAAACTGCTTGAGCAGGATTTTGTGGAAGTGCACGGGCATCACGATGCTGACGGTATAGCTGCAGCATCGATACTCTGTCATGCACTTCATCGTAGCGGCAAGCATTTCCAGCTTAGTATAGATCCATATATTAACCCAAAAAATCTAAAGAACCCGGCATCCACATTATTGTGTGATTTTGGCTCGGCACTGGATGATCTGCCTGAGGATGTGATAGTCATAGATCATCATCTGCCACATTTTAAAGGGAAATATCATGTAAATCCGCACCTGAATGGTCTGGATGGTGAGCGCGAACTCTCAGCATCCGGTGCGGCGTATATTGTTGCCCTGCATATGGGGGATAACCGTGATTTATGCGGTCTTGCTATGGTTGGCATGATCGGTGACCGGCAGGAACTGACCGGAATGAATCACGAAATCGTTAGTGAAGGAATCGCAAATGGTTTTATCATTCCAGACAGGGGGCTCCGTTTTGTCGGTCGTGACCTGACAGAACAACTCTATACTGCCTTAAATCCGTACCTGGAAGGGATTAGCGGGAACCAGGATGTGGTTGATTCCATTGTTGAAACATGCACCTCTGGTGCGGATACAGACTGGGAAATATTACTATCAAAGATTATCCTTGAGATCGCCCCCTATGCAAATTCCACTCTAATGGAGAACCTCTATGGTGATACGTATGAACTTGAGCGTGAGGTGGTGCATGACCTGCACACACTTACTGCGATTGTAGATGCATGCGGTCAGGCAGGGCGTGGAGGCCTTGCTGCAACATTGTGCCTCCGTTCACCTGACGGTATAGATGAGGCATGGGAAATACTAAGACAGTACCGCCAGCGTGTGATTTCCGCTCTTGGGTCTGCAGAAAAAGGTGATAACCAGATCAATCTTTATGAACTGACTGACCCTGAGGTTACAAGCGCTGTCGCGGATGCACTTGCATATGACGGTCTTTATGACACACCAGTTGTGACAATTGCCGGAAATACTGATAAATATTTTATTTCGGCACGTTCTCCGGGTGGCATGGATCCAGACCTTGGTTCAACACTGAAAGACCTTGCAGCGAAATGCGGTGGTACCGGAGGCGGACACAGGACACGGGCCGGGGCAAGAATTAATGTGGATGGGATTGAATGTTTCAAAACAGGAATTATGGAGGCCATATTCTCATGAACAATATTCATGGTACAATCCGGACATATCATAAACACCCCGACTGTGTTGCAGGTGGAATTATGTCTGACAATCTTACAAATATGGAAACATCCGTTTCAGACCCGCACGTTGTAACTGCAGTCTGTGGCAATAAACTTCGGTCGATTATAGCATCGGTTGATGATTATCTGATGAATCTGGCAATAGCGGAGGATATATGTTGTTACGTTTTGGATTAAACGCTGAGATTATCTTCAATAGAGATATTGCGCCTGAAGCTGCGAATGCAGTGAAAGCAGTCGTCTTAGAGGCGAATGAAAAACTATTCAGGCGTGGTGTTCCTGCTGAAGTTTCTGAAAATGAAGTCGGCAGGGTTACTGATTGGAGCGTGTCAGGCAACACCCTGTCAATTAAAATTGAGAGTGGTCCGTATACACGGGCACATGATGCTTTTCTCAGATTTAAAAAAGCAATAACCCCTGTTATGGGAAAACACCGTCTTGGTGTGCGTGGAATTGAAGTCAGGAACTTTTCAATAAGTATGAAAGGTGAAATCCCAAAATCTGCAATTCCCAAACTCCCGATGATTAGTGACGTTACTATAGAAGAGGATGGCATTGTTCTGCACCTCTCTCTCAGTCTGGCTGACCTTGAGAAGAAGCTGCCTGATCGTCTTGCAAAACTTGTTGAAGAGAAGATCGAGGCGCAGGCATACGGTGGAAAGACAGAGCACTGGGAACTGCTATATGAGAGTCCCAAACGTCCACTGCATTATGACAAAAACCCTTCAGACGAACTGTTAAAGATCGGGTGGGCTAAACATGGCGCTTCAAGAGGTCAGTGGATATTCGGTCCGCAGGCAGTCGAGCTTATCAGAGCCCTTGAGACGATTGCAGTTGAGGAGATCATAAAACCCCTTGGATACAGGGAAATGATCTTCCCTAAACTGGTTCCATGGGATGTATGGAAACAGTCCGGGCACGCGAAGGGCGTTTACCCTGAGATCTACTATGTCTGTGCACCAAAAAGCCGTGATCCTGCCTACTGGGAAGACGTTATTGATTACTACAAAGTGACGGGTGATGTTCCTGTTGAGATGATCCGTGACCGTATTGAAGGTCCGATTGGTGGTATGTGTTATGCACAGTGCCCACCGTTCTGGCCGTTTGTTAAGGGTGAAACACTCTCAAACGACTGCCTGCCTATAAAAGTCTTTGACAGGAGCGGAACTTCACACAGGTATGAAAGTGGTGGAATCCACGGCATTGAAAGGGTTGACGAATTCCACAGGATAGAAGTTCTCTGGTTTGGAACGATTGAGCAGACTGTCAGAACGGCGGATCTGCTTCATGAGGCATACACCCGTATTTTTGATGAGGTTCTTGAATTAGAATGGCGTTGTGCAAAGGTCACACCGTGGTTTATGGCACAGGAAGGCTTAGTTGGTGTCAGTGATACCAGCAATGTCGGTACACGTGATTATGAGGCAATTTTGCCTTACAATGGCGACTGGCTTGAGTTTCAGAATGTAAGCGTAAACGGGAACAAATATCCGAAGGGCTTCAATGTCAAGATTCAGAGTGGAGAGGAATGCTGGTCAGGCTGTTCAGGAATAGGTCTTGAACGCTGGACTGCTGCATTCCTTGCACAGAAAGGTTTTGACAGGTCAAAGTGGCCTGAAAGTGTTTTAAAACTGCTGGGAGAACCGGAAGATGTCTTTGAATTCCTGTAAATTTCAGGAGATCCGGGAAAAGATCCAGGATAATTTTAAATGAGGTATTAAAATGGCAAGAAGAAAGAAACAGATAGGACGCAGAGTAGAAGGCTGGAAGGCAAAGAGCTGGTATAAGGTCTATGCTCCTGACAACTTTGAGAAGGTATCTCTTGGTGATACTATCTCTGCAGATCCCTCAAAAGTATATGGACGTGTGATGCAGACAACGCTTGGTGAGATGACACAGGACTACTCCAAGCAGAATGTTAAGATGCGGTTCAAAGTGGCAACTGTTGCAGGTGATTCTGCATACACGGAGTTTGTTGGCCATGAAGTAACAAAGGATTTCCTTCGTGCAATGGTAAAGCGCCGTACATCACGTATAGACAGTCATGTTCTTGTTACAACAAAAGACGGCAAAAAGATCCGTGTAACATCAACCTGCTTTACAATTAACAGGGCAGAGGTCAGCCAGGCAAAAGCGATCAGGCAGACTCTTACCAATTATATGATTGCCCGTGCTTCCGAGGTTTCATATAATGATTTTGTAAAGGAAATTGTGAGCGGCGACGCATCACGTGACCTTTTCAAGACAGTAAAACTGATCTTCCCTACACGCCGTGTAGAGATTATCAAATCCAAGGCTGTTGAAACACAGTAATGGAAGAAGATTTCACGAACCTGAATCCTCAGGTTTAACCTGTTTTTTGCGCTGAATTGTTTCATATTCTCCCGAAATCTCAAACTTGGGTGCACGATGTACTGACCCTTTCTGTTTACATCTAAAAATGGCAATCGCTATTTTCATAACAAATTTGAGTAATAGTATATATGCAAAAAGCCGGCACAAAAATGGTTGGGATTTGATATGAAAAAGCGGATGTTTGAGAAACTTGAGGGTGAATCTCTTGAGGATAAGTTTGCCTCGATTGGACTGAATACCGGGGATAAGGTTGATTTCAGGGAACTGAAAAAGATTGATGAACAATATAATATTGATGTGATCCTCTATTTTGAAGAGGAAATTGCAAAAAAATCAACTTATGAAGCTGATTTGAAAAAATATGCAGGTGTTCCCGAATATGAACGTCCATTTGTAAAACTGAAGTCATTTCTGCGATTTGTTTCTGAATGTGACCCGGAATTTGAGCCCCGGCTGGATATATTTCCTTTAATGACTGATATAATTAAACTGGGTGAACATGGGGGAGAAGGTGCAGGGGGAAAAAAAGTGATGGTCAAAGTACTTCTGCCTTTTTATAACGAACTTGATGACTGGTCTGCAGAGTGAATTACCACGTAGTTTACGACTTCGTGGTTTTACGCTTTTTGGCGATTATTACTACTCACATATTTTCTGATAAGACAACACCACTTATCGGCTATTTTACAGAGCATATCCGATTTTATTCTTTTATTTTGTTGAGCCGCCTGCAAAGAATAATTTTATCATTTTGTATCTCAACCAAAAGCCAGAACTCTCCTGCAGTTTGCTCCACCAACATTTTTTGTATTATGACCACCAGTATTCCCTTATAGTGATCCCATGACTCGTTCACAGTTTATTCTTGCAATACTCGCCGCCGTAGTGGTCTTCATACTGATCGTGTTCGGGATTCTCGGCGACTGGTACTGGTTTGTCGCCGTCGGCTACGAGGAGGTATTCCTTTCGATCCTGCTGACCCGGATCTGGCTCTTTGCCATTGCCTTTCTCATCTTCTTTCTCTTTGCGTACGTCAACGTCCGGTATGCAACGCATAATGCGGGCAGGCTGCAGGGGGCGAAGGGCGAGGGGTTCCCGGTAGAGGGGCTCTTCGCGGCATTTGCGGCCATCATCGCCGGACTTACCATTTCCGGCTCGTGGGAGATGGTGCTCAAATATCTCAACCAGAGTTCCTTTGGGATGCAGGATCCAATATTTCACCTTGATGTTGGCTTTTATGTATTTTCACTCCCGTTTTTCATCCTCATCCTCAACTTCCTCATTGTGCTTTTTATCTTCACCATCATCCTCTGCGCAGTCCCGTACCTCGCCGGAGGTATTGAGCGTATCATAAAGAGAGGGGCCATACCCCCCGGGGTCTTTGTCGAGGAAGAGGGGGTGGATGCAGCCCTCATAAGCAACCTGAAGGCCTATCTCCCGCACCTGAGTGCACTGCTCTTTCTCACATTCCTCACCCTTGCTGTCCGTCTCTGGTTTGCCCGGTTCAGTCTCCTCTTCTCGACCGGGGGGGTGGTAGTCGGCGCTGGTTACACTGATATCCACGTCACCTTACCAGTAATCACAGTGCTTGCCGGCGTGGCATTTCTCATAGGAGTGGGGTTTCTGGTCAATGAGAGATTCAAACGCCTTGAAGCCATCACCTACGGGGTCGGCGCTTTCTTTGTCATCGCCCTTATCGGCGTCATCGCAGGTGGCCTCGTGCAGGGACTCATCGTCGAACCTGACGAGCTGAATCTTGAGGAGAGCTATCTCAACCACAACATCCGCTTCACTCTCGCTGCGTACGGTCTCGATACGATAGATGAAGAATTCTTTCCCGTCACCTACAACCTCACACGGAGTGATATCCAGGAGAACAATGCAACCAGTGAAAACATTCGGTTGTGGGACTGGCGGCCACTTAAAAGCACTTACGAGCAACTCCAGCTCTTCAGGACCTATTACGAGTTCAATGATGTGGACGTGGATCGCTACGTGTTTGACGGCACCTACAAGGAGGTGCTCATCTCAGCACGGGAGATGAATATCGACGGCCTTCCTGAGCAGGCCCGGACCTGGGTGAACCGACACCTCGTCTATACCCACGGCTTCGGGGCTGTGATGAACCCGGTCGATGAGGTCACAGCCGATGGCCTCCCTGTCTTTTACCTAAAAGACATACCCCCCACCTCGCCATACCTCACGCTTGAGGAGCCGCAGATCTACTATGGCGAGGAGACCGACAACTACGTCGTGACGATGACCTCCACTGATGAGTTTGACTATCCCGGGGGCGAGATGAACGTCTACAAAAACTATGAGGGGCAGGGCGGTGTCTCACTTGAAGGCGCCCTTAAAAAACTCGTGTATGCACTTAAGTTCAGGTCGATCGAGCTTCTCGTCTCGGGCTCACTCACCGATGAGAGCCGGATACTCTTCCACCGGAGCATCACTGACCGGACGTCTGCCATCGTCCCATTCCTCTCTTACGACTCCGACCCTTACATCGTGGTGGCCGACGATCGCCTTTACTGGATCCATGACGCCTACACCATTTCGGATGGCTTCCCATATTCAGAGCCTGTCCGGGTCGCCTCGCCCGGAGGCAAGAGTCTCAACTACATCAGGAACAGTGTTAAGGTGGTAATTGATGCCTATAACGGGGACGTGAACTACTATGTGGTCAATCCGGACGATCCGCTGATCCAGACCTACCAGAAGATCTTCCCCGGCCTGTTTAAGAGATTCAATGAGATGCCCGAGTCACTCAGGAGCCATGTTCGCTATCCACAGGGTATCTTTGAAATTCAGGCATATCTGTACGCGAACTACCACATGAAAAACCCACGGGTCTTCTATAACAAAGAAGATACATGGACAATCCCAGATGAAATCTACCGCGAATCACGGCAGCAGATGGATCCGTATTACGTCATCATGACGCTGCCGGAGAGGACCTCTGAGGAGTTTATCCTGATGCTTCCGTTCACCCCGCGGAACAAGGAGAATATGATCGGCTGGATGGCGGCCCGCTCGGACGTGCCCAACTACGGATCCCTCATCGTGTACCAGTTCTCCAAGCAGGAGCTGACCTATGGTCCGATGCAGATTGAAGCAAGAATTGACCAGGATACAGAGATCTCGCAGCGCCTCACCCTCTGGTCACAGTCGGGTTCCTCTGTCCTCCGGGGCAACACGCTCATCATCCCCATCGGGAATTCCATTATCTACGTCGAACCGCTCTATCTGGAAGCAACCGAAAAGGGAACACTCCCCCAGCTCAAGCGGGTTATCGTAGCCTATGGTGATCGGCTGGCCATGGAGGAGACGCTTTCAGAAGCCCTTGACGTCGTCTTTGGCGATGCTCCTCCAAAACCCGGGCAAGAGGAACTTCCTCCCATTAGTGAGACGGATATGGAAAAACTCACCCGGATCGCTGAGCTCTACGACCTGGCCAGCCAGGCCCTTGTCAAGGGTGATCTTGGCCTCTATCAGGGATATGTTGACGAGATCGGACGAATTGTGTTGGAATAACCTGTCACGCTGCTGCCATTGACAGCCAGCACCTGAAACAGATTATCCCTGCGGGGTTGGATCAATCCTGACCCTATATATCCCGGTCTGCCGCAGGTTTACTTGCTTTCCAACAGGAAGAACTAAAACAGTCTCAGGGATTTGGGGAATATTTCCGGTGAGAAAAAACCGGGTGATGGCTACCAGAGTTTCGGTTGCATTGTGAACTGCAGAATACTGTGCCTATTACACGGGGAACTCAGGATATCCGGGCTGAAATTTGGAAAACATATGGGTGCAGTTCACCCCGTTTGATGATAATAGAATTCAATCCACAGAAATTTCATTCTGTTCAAGCATTAAGCTCCCAAATATGATCTTTTCCAGCACTTGTGCTACATATTTCATTTTTTGCATCTCTTCTACATCCTCATAGCGGTGAATGTCAGCAAAGACCTGCAGCCTTACCAGTGCAAAATGTAGGTGATCTGCCTCATTTCCCTCCAGATCCAGAGCTGAAATATATATCGGCTCTATAAAAAAAGGTAGGACTTTTATATCCTCAAGGCACCGGATAATCTCAGGGTACATACTCATTGGCTTGTTATGCCCTGTGAGTATGTCCATGTACTTCATATCAGTTTTTTATCTGTTTGAGTATATTTTCAATAACTGTGTCTACATGCTGCCATGTGTTCTTCTGGGTATCATCTGCATCATGCCTGAGAATGAAAGGCCGACCTTCGTCACCTGCTTTGCGCATATCCGGGTCAATTGGGATGCTGCCCAGGTATGGAACGCTGAGCTCTTCAGCTGCTTTTTTGCCTCCGCCCTCACCGAAAAGATCAATCTTCTCATTGCAGTGCGGGCAGATCATTCCGCTCATGTTTTCGATTATGCCAATAACTTTGAGACCCATCATCTCAACGAACTTCACTGACTTTGCAGAGTCAAGCACTGCCACTTCCTGAGGTGTGGTGACAATAACTGCACCGGCAATATTAGGTGCAAGCTGTGAAATTGTCATCGCTTCGTCGCCTGTGCCCGGGGGGAGGTCAACTATAAGATAGTCCATGTTACCCCAGTTTACATCTTCAAGGAATTGTTTGATTGCAGTCGTTTTCATAGGGCCGCGCCAGACAACCGGACTGGTTTTATCGGGCAGGAGGAATGCCATTGAAACAACACCTAAGGTACCGGTAATCCTCACCGGTTCTATTTTCTTCCCATCCTGTGATGCAAGTTTGTGCTCCTCGATACCCATCATCTTGGGGATGTTCGGACCGTGGATATCAAGGTCCAGGAGACCTGCATTATAGCCCTTATTTGAGAGTGCCATTGCGAGGTTTGCGGATACTGTCGTCTTTCCGACCCCACCCTTCCCACTAAGCACAAGAATTACATGCTTGACGTTCATATCAATTTTTGCGGGCATTTTTGCTTTTTGTGTGTTATTTGGGTCATCACATGTTTCGGATGATGAACAACCTGTACAGTTGCCATCACATGTATCTGCGTTTGGTTTTTCTGTCATTATTATTACTCCCTATTTTATTGGAATATGTTCAACTACAGATTTTGTACCTGAATACCATTAAAGGTTTTATTATTGACAGGCAATGTTGACAATGCTGTCACTGTTGAATGATTCTGTCAAATCAGGTCAGAGTGAATTTGACAGTTGACTAAAAGAAACCAAAATTTTCCTGATCACTTATGAATTCACACAATGTCAGATGACTCAACCACGCAGTATTGTGATATTAAGTCAAAAAAACTGAAAATCATTCCAAAACAGACGATAATTACTAATGTCCGGTGCCTGTTATCGTCAGTGAACTACCACGCCCTGAAGGACGGGGACTTCCCGCTCTGCCCCCTTTACCTCCACAAGTTAAAAAGGTCAGAAAATTGTTATTTTTGCAGATACACTTTAATCAATTTCTTATTTTGATTATAACAAATCAGTCAGGTTTAACATTTTTTAGATTGTCAAATATTCCATCTTTTGCGTTGGGAATGCAGTCTATGCCTTTTGCATATGGTTTGATATCCAGAACCGGTGTTCTGTCCAGTGCATCAAGTCCTTTAACATGGAGAATATTTCCTTCAATTTTCACAAGGTCTGCAATGCCAAGTCCTATGGGATTCGGACGGTGTGGAGAACGTGTTGCAAAAACACCTTTTGGAGATGTCATTCCCGGAGGTGTGGCACTCAGCAGATTTCTGTCTGCACGATCCAGCCAGTAAAGGACAAAAATATGGGTGCAATGCTCCAGATCTTTTAATCCCGGAAGATATTCGTTTGCAATAATAATTTCAACAGGTGTATCCTTCAGTCTTCCCTGACGCGGTGCATCGCCATTTGTTTTATAGGGTGAATGTATTTCGCCAATTTTTTTGAGTTCCATCATATTATTGTCATCTCCTTTCGTTGATTTCAATTTTGGGACAATTCTGTTTATTTGAGCTGGCCAAATTGGTTGGTATGAGCCACAATTATCAATGTAATTATGTTGATTTACGAACTGAATATAATATGTTTATGTACTCTGAATAACCTGATTTGACAGGTTCTATTTATTTCTCTGTCTGTCTGTCCAGTGTTTCATTACACATCTGATCTGCCACACTGACATACCTGTCAGAACGGCGCACTGAGTTGAATACAGTGTATTCGAAACAGGACTGCAGTTTTTTTACTTCTTCCCAGAGTGGACGGAGATGCGCTTTTCTTACCTGATACTGCCCGTTGATCTGTTTTATCACAAGTTCGCTGTCTGAATAGATCTCAACTGTTTTGTAACCTTTCTCCTTTGCTGCCTGAAGTGCATGTATAACAGCATTGTATTCTGCCACGTTATTGGTTGTTTTGCCAAGAAAACCTGATTCTTTACTGACAATGTCACCATTTTTTAAAATGAGATATGCCCATGCGGCATCTCCCGGATTTCCACGGGATGCACCGTCGGTGTATATCTGTATCTCCTGATTATTCATTGTTATATAGATTGGTTCTTTGAATTCATATTTATACGGGACCCAGTCCATCCAGTGCTGATCTGGCAGGACAGTAATTAAGCATGAAAATGAAACTCACGTTTTCAGCAAACGGATTATCTCTGTTACACACTCCTGATAGTACTCAGAAATACACACTTTCCCTGAATCTCAGGTAAGAATCATCACAACAACTAAGAAATATGATACAAATTCAGATAAAAAACTAAAGTTACCGCTCTATCTATCTGACTGTTTTCACCGCTCCTATGTCAAATAAAGTCATAGAACACCTCTACATTCTCGAAAAACATTACAGTAATAATAATAATAATAAAAATATCAATGATAATAGATCAATTAGTAATGGTCATAATGAAAATACTGATGGTGAAGGTAATTACACCTGTGAGATTTAATTAACCATGCTGATAATAACGGGAATGATACTAACAATCTCTCTCAAAAATATAGTTCCAAACGTATTTTTAAAAAGTAACCAATGTAAAATTGCGTTTTGCGATTCACACCGCCCTTCAGTGGAAGAGCGTTATTTTAAAAAGTTTTTTTTGAAAACTTTCGATTATATTAAGCCCCATTTCAAAAATGAATGGGGCTCATGACGAAGCTTTGATTCACCATGAGTTCAAAAAGTGACGTTAGTAACTATAATTCTGAAGAATACAGAGTCTGAACTCCACAGATATAACTCAACAAGTTCAGTAATCTTAGTAAATCTTAACAAAGAAGAATCTATTTTTGTGAATAAAAAATCTGAGAATAAATAAAGATATACCTGATTTTTTACAGAATCAATTGATATTATCCAGTTTATATCCTTTATCTAACAGAAGCTTTTTTACACGGTCACGATGATTTCCCTGAAGTTCAATAGAACTTCCCTTGATCGTACCTCCACAGGCAAGTTTACCTTTCAGGTACTTCTGCAACTCGTCCAGATCAATATCAAGCGGGTCTAAACCTTCAATTACGGTTACTTCTTTTCCATATCGTCTTCGGTTTATCTTTACACTGATCTGCTGCTGTTCTTTTGCTACTTCCTCGCAAATACATAATTCTTTGGGTAGCCCACATTTTGGGCAGATACCTCCAGTCATTACATGTACCTTCATGTTCTGCTTATATATTTGTTAGCATAAGACATGACCATCAGGAGCCGGGCCTGCCCATCCGGTGCTGATCTGACAGGACACTATTTATCAGCAACCGGATCATCCCTGTCACACTTCTCCGCCAATACTTAGAAACGCGCACTTTCGTAGAATCTCAGGTCAAAACAAGATCATCATAACAACTAATAAAAGAGACACAAAATCAGGCAAAAAGCTAAAGCTACCGTTCTACCGATCGGTTGCTTTTTCACCGATCTTACATAAAATATAACCGAAAAACGCGTCCAGATTCTTGTTTTTGAGGCGAGCATGAGTCCGGATCTCAAACTTCACTGAATCCCTGATCTGTTTGGGTTTCCGCTCACATCGCAAAATCCTGTTTTTGCAATGGTTCCCCATGGGAATGCATATATTTGCATCAGGAGTAATCTCATATGTTGTTAGTTTTGTTTGCATATTACTCAAATCAAAATGACTAAGAATCCACGTATTTCTTTTAACTGCCAAAGTGAGGTTATAAATTTTATGAGGCAAAACGCTTGAATAATCCATTCAACAAATGTGAGGCTTTTACCGGACTTGAAGTTGCAATTATATTCATAGCCTTTGTTGTCGTTGCAGCTACATTTTCATATGTTATCCTTGGAGTTGGGTTCTTTACAATTCAGAAGAGTCAGGAAGTAATAGATTCAGGTGTTAAACAGTCAAGTTCCAGTATTAAAGTTGTTGGAGATGTACATGGTCTGTCAGACAACCCTTCTCTGGGGATTGATACCATACAATTTACGATTTGCCTGACTGTAGGGGGAACTCCGGTTGATTTTGATACAGTAACAATGACCTATAGTACACCATACATTGCACCTGTATTATTGAAACCCGCAAATTGTTCGCCTGGAGGCTGGGATATATCATCAAAAACAGGTGGAACTGATAATTTTCTTGAATTATTAGAACAATTTGTAATTAATGTGCATCTGCCATCAAATCTGCGTGCAAATGAAAAATTCAACCTTGAAATTAAACCATCCGCAGGTGTAGTACTTGCAATAAAAAGAGATGCGCCAACAAAGATTTTACAGGCCAATGTGCTTTATTGACATTTTCGACTATATTTTGTAACTGTTGGCCGGACAGGTTCCAACACATGGTGAAAAATCTCATGTGACCTCTGGTCACACATCTAAAACATGAAAAGCTGTGTATTTTCTGCCCGCAAAAGAAATAAGTATTTAACCCAGATTGCAGATTTACGTACTAATACGGGCATTTAACCCAAATCACAAATTTTCATACCAAATGAGAGTTTTAGTGTAATTCACAAAACAGATAACACCCTCTTTTTATGTGAACAATGTATAATCTGTGAATACTACATGTCTCTGATAATTCTTGGAACTTCATCCCACGTTGGGAAAACAATTACAGTTGCAGCAGTCTGCCGATGCCTTATAAACCGCAACATCACTATAGCACCATTCAAGTCACAGAATATGAGTCTCAATTCATATGTTACAGAAGATGGAGCTGAAATAGGGATCGCACAGGCAATACAGGCTTTTGCAGCAGGTATCTCCCCTTCTGCTGATATGAACCCGGTTCTGTTAAAACCAAAAGGGGATCGGACATCACAGGTGGTGCTGCTGGGAAAACCATACAAAGATGTTCATATTGGTGAATACTATATGGAAACTGAGATGCTGCTTGAAATGGCTGTCAAAGCATACAACAGACTGGAGAATAAATATAGCAATATCATTATTGAAGGAGCAGGCGGTGCTGCAGAGTTGAACCTGTATGACCGTGACATTGCCAATATCCTGCTTGCAAGAAAACTAAATCTCCCGATAATTCTTGTAGGAGATATCGAAAGAGGTGGTGTTTTTGCACAGTTATATGGTACAATCTGCCTGCTGCCCGATGATATCCGGAAAAATGTCAAAGGTCTTATCATCAATAAATTCAGGGGCGACCCTGCTCTTTTTGAAGATGGTATTACTGAGATTGAGAAAATTACAGGTCTCCCGGTACTGGGTATGGTACCTTATACCGACATCCCGCTCCCGAGTGAAGACTCTCTCTCAATTACTGACAAAATCAGTTCAGGAGGGGATGTCAGAATTGCAATAATCAGACTACCCAGAATATCAAACTTTTCAGACTTTGAATTACTTGAGAGATACACATCAGTTGATTATGTTACCCCTGGTACACCTCTAAAAGGCTATGACTGTATTATAATTCCGGGAACTAAAAATACAATTGATGATCTCCGGGTGGTGAAAGAGAGCGGCTGCGAAAGAGAGATCATCAAAGCACGGTCAGATAAAATCCCAATCATAGGTATTTGCGGTGGTTACCAGATGCTTGGAACAGAACTCCACGATGGAGGAATTGAATCCGGGTCCGGATGCTATGACGGGATTGGCCTTCTGAATATTACAACAACATTTGAGACCTACAGGAAAACAACTATTCAGGTTAAGAGACGTGCCTCACTAATACCACCCATATTATCTGAAATTGGTGAAGTGGAAGGTTATGAGATACATATGGGGGAAAGCCGGAATAATGAAACAGCCATGGCATTTGGGGATGAAGGTGCCGCCACGACAGATGGTCTTGTCTTTGGCACT
The DNA here is from genome assembly GCA_034659935.1 of Methanobacteriota archaeon. Classification (GTDB taxonomy): domain Archaea; phylum Halobacteriota; class Methanomicrobia; order Methanomicrobiales; family Methanomicrobiaceae; genus DAOVRB01. The sequence continues at coordinate 26,953 of JAYEIC010000082.1, forward strand.
TATATGCACGCATTATTCAGAAATATTAATGTAATTAACGCGCTCCTCTCCTACTTATATAAAAAAAAGGGTCTGACATTTGAGAGAATTTCAACACAGGATAATACAGACGAATCTGCCTATGATGCACTGGCAGAGCATTTTGAAAAACATGTGGACATGGATTTTATAGCGTCATTTTTCAAAGGGGAAACTTCTCTGAATGAGTGAAGCTGATGCTTGTAAAAATGTGAAACAAATCGGCTAATATGAGCCACACTTATCAATCTGAGTATGTTGATGTGCGGACTGGATATGGTGAGTTTGTTTACCCGGAAAGACCTGATTTGACAGGTATCCCTGCCAGAGATCAGTTAGTCGGCAACCCTGAAAAAATACAAAAGTCAGCCAATAATATTTAACATACTCTGAAATCCCTCCCCTTTCCTGTCATCACACCGAACAGATCTGACTTTTTTCAAATCAACTTTATTCGTTGATCTGACAGACATGCAATAAGCACGTGCAGGAGAAAAAACCCATACGCCACCTTCTTTAAAGTGAGTGGAATGGAGACAGAATCGGCATTTTTCCAGTTCTTCAGTCCTGGATTCAGTACATTGCACCCTTCCATTCTTCACTTCAAGGGTACGTGAAAACTTTTCAGTCATATACTTCCACACTATAACCTTTTTCTTCAAGAATATGGATTACCTCACTCATCCATCCTTTGTCATCAGTGAACGGAATGGGTGCGATCTTCTCAGCCCACAATTCATTCAGTGAAGAATCATCAGTAGAAAGAGTTGCCTTACCCTTTATCATACCGGTTTCTGAACCTTTATTATCAAATATCCTCATTCTGCAGCACTTGAAATTCCTGCAGAACTGTGGCCTTGTGTTATAGATGATACATACATATTTTTCGTCACTAATTTTCTTAAGAAACGGACACCATCCCTCAGGCGCATCCCGCTCATCGTTATCTGGGTCAAAAGAATTCCTGTATGGCTTTTCGATTCTTCCATAAAAAGTCTCTTTTCCAAGTTCATGTCTTCCTATAATCTGCCCGTTGCCCATTGAACTGATAACCTTTACATACCTCCCCATACCCATACAGCACCTGCCACAAATAGTGCAAACAAACTCCGTCATTGAATTAATCTGGATGCAGATACTTCATAATCCTATTCATTTACACAGATCATCACAGACCATTTTAACTGCATTATTATTGCAGAAGAACAAATGTAATTTTCATATGAAGGTCTGTATCATGTGCGGAGGAGAAGGGACACGTCTGCGTCCCCTGACATTCGAACGTCCTAAACCCTGCATACCAATAGTTAATGTTCCGTCAATCAGGCATCTTGTATCCCATCTGGCAGATCTCGGTTTTAATGACATAGTCATAACCCTTGGATACAAAGGCAATGAAATTGAAGATGCACTTGGAGATGGATCAATACTTGATGTAGATATCACGTATGTCCATGACAAAATAAAACTCGGTACAGCAGGGAGTGTGAAAAATGCAGAGGAATACCTGAATGATTCACCGTTCCTTGTCGTAGGTGGCGATCATATCACCGATCTGAATCTGCTGGCATTTTACAGAGAACATATCAGGGACGATGCGATGGTGTCAATTGGACTTCTCAGTATAGATGAGCCCTCTGAATATGGAATTGCAGAGATTGACATAAATTATAATATCAAAAGGTTCCATGAAAAACCAGGACCTGGCGAAATCTTCAGTAATCTGGCAAGCACCGGAATGTATGTCTGCAACCCGGAGATCTTTGATTATATTCCAGAAAACACAAAATTTGACTTTGCAAAAGATCTTTTCCCAAAACTGATGCAAGAAGGCAGAATAATTAAAGGATGGCTTGCAAGAGGGAACTGGACAGATGTCGGAAATCCGAAGTCGCTCAGAGAAGCTGAACGCTGGAAACTACAGGATGTTATGTATACAAGTATAACCGGTGATTTTAGTGCAAGAGGGGCAAAAATCCAGGGACCAGTTACCCTCAGTAATGCAGTAACAATAGGTGAGAATTCCAGAATAATAGGGCCTGTATCAATAGATGCGCATACAGTTATTGAAGAAAACGTGTTAATCGGACCATATACCAGTATTGGTGAGAAATGTACGATTAAGCATGATTCAAAAATATTCTCTTCATCACTTTATAACGGAATTTCCATAGGATCTTACTCCACAGTCAGCGGGAGTATTATCGACAATAATGCAAATATCAGTGATAACTGTAATATTGAAAATAACACAGTTATTGGTCCGGGGATTGTTATGGGCAGGAATGTAGTTGTACATTCAGGTATACGCATCTGGCCTGAAGTAACCATTGAAAATGGTGCAGTTGTAAAAAAGCACATATTTAATAAAAAATATAAAAGTGGATTTCAGGGATCCTGATCCTAACCATGACGGACAAGACGATGCGTCACTGCAACCAGCGGGTGACGCGCATAGTCCATCACCTTGATATCATCAAGGGTCTTTAAGTTCATCTCTCTCGCGGTTTTTTCAAGTCCCAGTTCAATGTTTTCATCAATTTCAATAATATAAGCATCAAGCTCTTTTATTCCAAGCCTTTTTGCCGCAACAGCGCGGTGATGTCCGTCAACAAGTATCAGTTTCCCCGGACGCCTGATAACAATTAACGGTTCAGCAAGACCTTTTTGTATTTCGTACATTCTCCCTTCAAGTTCATCCTCATATATTTTTGACTGTGTAGGGAGAATTCCGTCGATGGGAACCCGATCCCTGTTAAGAGTTGGTTTAAGATCATAGAGTTGTTTGAGTGTATCGATAAATTTAAAGACCTTTTCCGGAGATACATGCTCAATCTGTGAACGTATCACATCACTATTAGAGATAATTCCCATCAGGTTGTTCTCATCATCCACAACAGGAAGTTTCTGGATACCTGAACGGAAGATCACTCTTGCTGCATCGTTTATACTCATCTCAGGGTCGGCAACAATCAGGTAGCGTGACATAATTCTTTCAACAGATGTATTTGGATAGACAAAAAGCAGATCACGCGCAGATATATATCCTTCCACTTTTTTTCCGTCAACAACAGGAAATCCGTCGTGCTGGGTTTTACGAATCACCTCAATCACATCACGGGCAGTACCGTGGACATTAACAGTGATAACATCATAGGTCATATAATCCCTGACCTTTTTCTTATCCATTAGATTCATGTTGATTTTTGCCATACTTCAAGGATTCGGTAAACCATTTGCATAAATAGGATGAAAACGTGCATGACCTCTCAAGGTCACGCACTGTTTGATGAAAGTGGAATTTTGCCACCTTCATGCTAAATTCAGAGCTGGTCTGGCAAACAGGGTGGCAGACATTACAGTGCCCGGTAAACTTCAGGCCTATATCGTACAAAAATGAATTATTCAATTGCAATAGGCGTAATTTTCTTTAATTCAGCCCTGTTTAAGTGAACTTCAAGCACACCATTCTTAAATGTCGCGTTTCCTTCTTCTTCTGTCACTACACCGGGAAGGCTGACTCTTCTTTTCATTTCCCCAAAGGCCCGCTCGCGCATATAATATCCGGCTTCCTTCTCTTCAACCTCTGTTTTTCTTTCACAGGATATTTCAAGTGTCCGTGGATCTATCAAATTTAACGTTATATCTTCCTTCTTCACACCAGGAAGATCAGCGACAACAATGATCTCAGTTTCACTCTCACGGACATCAACCGTACACTCGCCTTTAATTGCCGGTAGCATTCCATATACCCGTGGACTTCCGGAAGTTAGTGCTGACAGGAATCTGTCTTCCATTTCAGCCATCATATCATCAAATTCATTCCATGGGGTATAATTCTGGAATTTTCGTAACCTTCGCATATTTATCTCTCCAATATCTAAAGACCGGACCAGTTTTACCCACCCGACCCAACCCTCAGTTATCTAAGATCATATATAATGGTTTCTGTGGTTCGGCACTATCGAATTTTCCAGTGATTTTGATTTTAAATCAGAAGTTAATAGTGCTTAAAAAACTTAAATTCCTTCAGAGAATCATGTCAGACCCATCATAATTAAAATTAAAGCTAAATTTCGGTCAACTCATTTTTTGAATAATCACTGATTTTTCCGACTGTGCCGACTTTACGCTCCCGGGTATATTCTGTGATTAGATTGTAGTCTGATTTTGTGATCAGGAGAGAATTTAATCCATTTAGAAGAGTCTTATCAGAGTTATATTTTGTACGTCCTTTGTGGAAGTCTGACATACGCTATTATATAACAGAAGGGTTAAAGGATTTTAACCTTTGAGTGGTTATAAGCCTCGAGAGGGAGTCGAACCCCCGGCCTGCTGATTACAAATCAGCCGCTATACCACTAAGCCACCGAGGCGCACTACATAACTTAGTCTTCTATAATAAAAAAGGTAATGATCTGTGTCTGGTGAATTAATGAAATTTTGATTTTTTGCACCCAGCCATGCAAATGGCACCGAGACTGAGACTGACAATGTGAGGATGCCTATGTAGTTTCTCGGTAAAATAAATGGCATTGTATGGTGATATTTTAGGTTTACACAGATTAGCGGAAAATAGGCATTCCCTGTTATGTAGCTGGCAAGCTTATGTGTGATTGTGGTACTGCGCGCAGATATACCCCACACCAGATCTCCGGGCGACCAGGGGGGAGGGGGGAAACAGGCCTGTGTAACTTGCGTTTGTGTAATTGTAATTATGGCTGCAACAGGGAGTCTTAGCCTACCCCTTCACGGTGCCATCATCATGCAGGGAGGTGGCTCAGGTGACTGCGCTTGTGATGTGACTCTGACTGGGTGTGTATTGCCCGTGTACCTGTGGCGCTACAGAGACCCCCCATTTCTGCCTGTATGTTTCGGGGTAAAATTACAAATGCATTAATGTTCTGAAAACTGAATTTTATATTAATATATGGCACATCTGACTGTTGACATCGGTGGGCGTCCCGGACTGGACTGCCACGGTTTTTGTAAGTACTGTTATTTTAAAAAATTAAAGGAAGATGAAAACCCGGAACCATTTGGCTGTAAATACTGTCTGCCGGTTGTTAAAGGGTGCGAATATTGTACTGACGGTGTGCGTGAGAAATATTCCGGATTTAAGGAACTTCACGAAATTGGAGATGATGTCCTTGCAAATCTTCAGATGATTAGCGGTGACCTTAAGAGAATTACAATAAGTGGCGGTGGCGATCCGAGTTGCTACCCTGAATTTAAGGATTTGATAGAACTCCTTGGCAGTATGGAGGTACCCCTCCATATCGGTTATACAAGTGGCAAAGGGTTTGATGATCCTGAAATGGGAGAATTTCTCATAAAAAACGGACTTACTGAAGTGTCATATACAGTGTTTTCAGTAAATCCAGAACTACGGCGTGAGTACCTGGGTGATTCCTCGCCGGAAGCCTCTCTTGCTGTCCTTGATCGTTTATGCAGGGAAATCGATGTCTATGCAGCTGTACTTGTAATCCCCGGTGTTAATGATGGTAGCGAACTGGTGAAAACATGCGAGTGGCTTGAAGAACGCGGGGCAAAGGGTCTGATTCTGATGAGGTTTGCAAATCGGACAGATCAGGGTTTGATCCTTGGAAATGCACCGATAATTCCAGGCCAGCAGGTACATACAGTAAGGGAGTTTCGTGATCTTGTTACTGAAATGAATGACAAATTTAAGATAAAGATTAGTGGTACCCCTATGTGGGATCCGTCAATTGGTTCACCTTTTGCAATTGCGAATGAGCCTGACCTGCTAAAAAAACTCCCGCGTGTTAGTAAAAAAGCGACTGTAATTAGCGGTTCAATTGCCGCACGGTATATCCAGGATATCCTTGACAAATGTGGAAATGATACATGGGTTGTCGGAACGAAAAAGGAGATTGCCTGCCTGATAACTATTGATGATCTAAAAGACGTTGACCTTAAGAAGGTTGAAGAAACGGTCATTATTCCTGGCAGAGCTTTTGTATATGAAAATGAGGCACAAAAACTACTTTCCGAAGATGGGACAGAACGTACTGTTATTCGTGGTCCGGATACCCTGACAGCTGATGCAGAAACCAGTATGGGTATGGATAAAAATAGTGTCCTTGCAATGGAAATGGAAGGATTTGCAGAGTTAATTCGTCTTATAAACCAATATGGTAAATGAATGTGCTCACTGTAAATATCCACATTTCCGGCCTATATTTTTCTCTCAAAAATATCTATTAAAACATGAGTCGCGGATAATAGGTACACCAGTTGGTATAATTTGCAATTATACGGGCTGTGCCAGAATACCTTTTAACAATTTGTGATATATAACACTCCCCCAAAACCCAAATCAGAATTATTTTTTCATGGGGTGTGCTCTTGTATCACAGACAGAATTGCGCGTTTACCATTAGCTCAAAAAGAAATATTCGTCACTATAACATAAAAAAGTAAACACATATAACAGCATCAGAACAGGCTTATAAAAATGCTGCGGGTGGGATCCGAACCCACGACCTCCAGATATCTCAGATATCAGCGCCCCGAAATTTGCTCAAAAAACCCTATGAGTCTGGCGCCCTGGACCAACTAGGCAACCGCAGCATACGATTGCTTGCACACTGTGCATAATAAAAAAGACGGATATGGGTATAAAGTTTCTGATACAGTTCTGAAAAAAAGAATATGACAGACTAAAATCTGTATTATCTCTGGGATTTTTGAATATATACACTGATTGCCGCGGAAATTGCTGCTGCCTCTTTGTCACGGCGCAGTGAAACACCAAGCGTCTGCATCCGTGTCTCTTCCTCGCGCAGGTAACGCTCCAGATTGTTCTGGATATGCCCTTCTGAGAGGAAATGAGTATGTGTATCGCCGTCAATGAAATGCTGATTATGCATAATAGCGTGGTGCAGTGGCAGAGTTGTCTTTACACCAATAATCACATACTCAAAGATTGCCCTCCTCATGCGCTCAATGGATTCTGTTCTGTCAGTGCCCCATGCACATAGTTTTGACAACATTGAATCGTAATATGGGGGAATGGAATATCCCATATGAATTCCTGAATCCACCCTTATACCCGGCCCGCCTGGAGAACGGTACCTTACGATCTTACCCGGGTTGGCGGTGAAATTGTTAAGGGGATCTTCTGCATTAATCCTGCATTCTATCGCATGACCATGAAGGGTGACATCTTCCTGTTTATGCTGTAGTTTTTCACCTGCTGCAATGGCAATCTGCTGGCGCACAAGATCAATACCTGTGACCATTTCAGTGACTGTATGTTCAACCTGCAGACGGGTGTTCATCTCCATAAAATAAAAGTCACCATTTGTGTAGAGGAATTCAACAGTCCCGGCATTGTAATAATCTGATGCCTCTACAACCTTTAGTGCGGAATCTGCCATGCGTTCGCGCAGTTCATCGGTCATTATAGGGGATGGTGCCTCTTCCACCAGTTTCTGGTGGCGACGCTGGATGGAGCACTCACGGTCAAAGAGGTGGATACGGTTGCCGTGTTTGTCAGCAAGTACCTGGAATTCAATGTGACGGGGTTTTACCAGATACTTCTCAATAAATACGGTTTCATCACCAAATGCAGATTTGGCAATGCGCATACCCTTTTCAATTGCCTCTTTTAAGCAGGCTTCGTTTTCGACAATCTGCATGCCGATACCTCCACCGCCGGCACTTGCCTTGACTATAACCGGGTACCCGATCTCTGCAGCAATAGCTTTTGCATCATCAAATGAAGAAACTCCGTCCGGAGTATATGGGAGGACAGGAACACCTGCCTTTTCCATCATATGTTTACTACCCAGTTTTGACCCCATGGCTTCGATTGTCTTCCATGAAGGACCGATAAAAACAAGGTTCTCTTCTGTAACACGTCTTGCAAAATTCGCATTTTCAGCCAGAAAACCATATCCCGGGTGGATTGCCTCAGCACCTGATTTTTGTGCAATATCAACAATCCGATCCATATTAAGATAGCTCCCGGACGGGTGTGCCTCACCCACATGAAATGCCTCATCTGCGTACTTGACATGGAGGGCATTTTTGTCAGGCTCTGAATAGATTGCCACAGTTTCGATACCCATCTCCCTGCATGCACGCATAACACGGATGGCAATTTCGCCCCTGTTTGCAATTAGTACCTTATCAAAATATGTCATTCAATCACCAGCAGAACGTCACCGCCCTGTACTGAATCTCCGACATCCACATAGATCTCCGTAACCCTGCCGTCTTTCGGGCTGTTTATCGGGTTCTCCATCTTCATAGCCTCAAGCACAACAAGCGTGTCGCCTTTTTTTACCTCTGCACCGGTCTTTGTCTCGACTTTAAGCACCATCCCCTGCATATTACTCTTAACCGCGCCTTTGATATCATTTCTCGGGATCGCTTTGACACCTGCAGAAGCGGATGACGTAACTTCACTTCCTTCTACAGAGAGAATCCTGACAGAGAAAATCTCCCCGTCTACCTCTACTTCCATGGAGCCAGGGATTTCACCTGATGACCCTGCTTCCTGCAGTTTTTCCGGCAGGGGTTCCGGTTTGCATTCACCCTTTAAAAATGGAGGTGCAATCGCCGGATACAGGATATATGTAAGAATATCCTCGTCCTTACTGACAAGGCCGTCTTTCTCTGCCTGTTCGGCCATTTTGTCATACATGGGCTCAAGCAGGTCTGCCGGTCTGCCTGTAAATGGAGTCTCGTCCCCTATAATTATTTCCTGAATTTCTTTTGATATCTGACCGGGGGGGTGGCCGTAGAGGCCACGGACATAATCTTTAACTTCTTTTGTTACGTTCTCATATCTCCTGCCGCCCATGAGGACGTTGAGAACTGCCTGTGTCCCGACAATCTGGCTTGTAGGCGTTACAAGAGGCGGGTACCCAAGGTCTTTGCGGACTCTTGGGATCTCCTTATGGACTTCTTCCAGCTTTTCAAGAGCATCCTGCTCTTTAAGTTGTGATACAAGATTTGAGATCATTCCCCCCGGAAGCTGGTAAATCAGCACATCACTGTCCACTCTTTCTGATATCGGATCTATAAGACCTTCGTATTTGTCGCGGATTTTGAGGCAGATGTTTTTGACTTCGCGGAGTTTCATCAGGTCAATACCTGTATCTCGGCCGGTGCCCGAGAGACTTGCAACTATACTTTCTGTTGGTGGCTGTGAAGTCCCCATTGCGAATGGCGACATTGCGGTATCAAGAATATCTACACCTGCTTCAATCGCAGCCTGATAACTCATTGGGGCTACTCCACTTGTGGAATGGCTGTGGAGGTTAATAGGTATGTCAATTTCATCCTTTATGCCGGTAATTAACTCCCTTGTGGTTTCCGGCATGATAAGGCCTGCCATATCTTTTAGGCAGATAGAGTCACAGTCCAGTGAGTAGAGCTCCTTTGCCATCTCAATGAATTTGTCAGTAGAGTGAACCGGGCTTGTGGTATAGGATATTGTACCCTGAAGATGGGCTCCGATATCCTTCACAACTGCCATGGACTTCTCCATATTGCGAATGTCGTTTAAAGCATCAAACACCCTAAATATACTCACTCCATTCTTCCCGGCAGCTTCAATGAACTTCTCAACTACATCATCAGAATAGTGACGGTATCCTACAAGATTCTGTCCGCGGAGTAGCATCTGAATGGGAGTATTCTTCAGTTCTTTACTCAGTTCCAAAAGACGACCCCATGGATCATCATTGAGATATCTGACACAACAGTCAAAAGTGGCACCTCCCCATGCTTCGACTGAAAAAAAACCAATTTTATCTATTGCACGGGCAAGAGGGATCATATCTTCAGTCTTCAACCGCGTTGCAATTAGCGATTGATGTGCGTCCCTCAGCGTAGTATCTGTTATTTTTAAAGGATTGATAACACTCATAAAAAGCACCTCAGGGGCTGAGGAAATATATACAGTAAAGCCTGTTTATTCTTCAATTCATGAGTATAAAAACATCACTAAAACCCGCATGAGGCGTTAGCCTCATACAAAAAGCGATGAAAATCTACAAATTCTCCCACCCAGGCCCAATCTGAGGTCAGATTCTCCCGGCTTACTATCACCCGGATTGATTTTTATAGCAAATATATTATTCCAGATGTAAATATCAAAAATGAAAAGACAAATGCAATTTTATCCTTAGGGGTACTCCTGAATACAGGACAAAGTGTGCCCCCGTCTGAGTATCCCCTGCAGGCAAGAATTTTTGACTGTTCTTCTGTTTTTTTAATCTGATTATAAATAATATTTGTTGCAAGGGGTATAATGGCAGACAAATCCCATTTCATTCCTTTAAGTTTCATGGCGATTCTTATCCTCCTGATATCTTCTTCAATTAACTGAATTGTTGTAATGCCCATTTCCGCAACAAGACCAAGGTTAGATCCTTTTTTATTGCCAAACATCCACGTGCAGACATCCAGAAATTCACCACTTTCTCTTTCCTCAAATACCCATCCGGCAATAAGAATTATTGCACTCATTCTGATGAAATATAATAACCCATCACCTCCGCTAAATTGTGTAATTACGGCAATTACTGCAATCATAAATATGAGACCTGTAAATAAGCGCAGGTTTTGGAACGATTTGAATCTATCTGTGAAAACCAGCCACCACCCTATTGACAAAAACGCTCCGATAACACCGGAAAAGGCAGCAAAGGATAAAAACAGGGTTGAAAACAATCTCAGTCTTGCATCCTGCATAGTGCCTCCATGGCGTCTTTCTCTCTTATATTATCGGGAACCACTCCTTTTGAGAGAGCATGCCTGATATGTCCAGGGGCACCATCCCATTTTTCAAGGGCATAAGCGACTTCGCCAACGTACCTGAGATGACCCCCATCCATTTCCCATATATAGTCCACTTTTGGCAGGATATTCTGTTCATGCGTGAGAATAATCAGGATACAGTTATTTCTGCTCTCAAGTTCCCTGCAGAGTTTTTGTTTCTGTATGCAGTCAAGAGAAGAGAATGGTTCATCCAGAATCAGGAGATCCCAGTCTTTTGAAAGCTGGCATGTCAGATGCAGCCTTTTCATTTCACCCCCTGAAAGCTGAAGTGTCTTTTCGTTTCCTCTGCCTGATAAACCGACTTTAGCCAAAATCTCTGCGGGTTTCAGTTTCCATGAGGATATCTCATCATTTATTGTGTGACCAGTTACATGGTATTCAGGAAACTGCATTGAGAGCGTTTTTGATGAAATCCCTTCTGGATGTATGCTTCCGTTGTCAGGCCGGATAATATCTGCAAGTATCAGGGACAGTGTACTTTTCCCGCTTCCGATCCTGCCTGTAACAATGTGGACGCCTGTTTTGAAGACAGCGTCAGCTGTAAGCTGCCATTCTCCCCGTCGGTATGAAACATTATCCATTCGTACTTTCACAGTTTAACCCTCCTGCTAAACGGGACAAAACAGGTCTCTCTAAGTGAATCAAAGACAAATTCCGGAGATCCCGAATAATGGATATGTCCATTTTTTAGAAATATAACGTGATCTGCCATTGCTGCGATTTCCATATGCTGGGTGCACTGGATCACGTAGGGTGGAGAACAGTTCTGTAATATAAATTGTATTTTTTCAGTTGTCTGGCGGTCAAGATGCGAATCCACTTCATCAAGAACAAGGAGAGCCGGCTTTGAAACAAGTGCAGTTGCAAGTGCCACAAGTGCTTTCTCCCCTCCGGAAATCTGCCTGCCTGATTTTTGCAGGAGTTCTTCTATACCAAGTCTGCCTGCTATTTCATTTACAAGCCGGTCTGTTATGTCACATTTTGTGTGAGTGAACCTGAGAGGTGATGAGATCTCATCCCTTACACGATCAAACACCTGGTTTCTGTCAGGAAATTCACTGACCCATCCGACATTCTGTTCTCTTACCAGCTCTCCCCCGATTAATATTGTGCCACAATCCGGAAGTTCTATTCCTGCACAAAGTTGTAAGAGTGTTGTCTTCCCACTGCCATTTGGGCCGATAACGGCGGTATGGCCTCTCTCTATTGACAATCGTTTAACCTGAAGCAGATTATGATGCAGATTTTTAATTTCAATCATGAGATTCTGTCTGCAATAATGTAGGCGCTTATGCCTTTCAGGATATCACCAATGACAAATGGCACCACTCCAACCAGGAATGCCCCAAAAAGCGTCATTCCTGTAGAATAAGCAAGCCATAAGATACCTGTGAGGTATATTACAGCTGTACCTGCGATTATGCCGCTAATTTTTGATATTCTGGTATTTTTTTCATATGCGAGACCTACAATTGCTGCAGCAGGAATGAAACCCATGATGTATCCTCCTGATGGACCCAGAAGGACGCCAATTCCTGCAAGACCATTGTGGAATACAGGGAGGTTTATGGCACCGAGTACCATGTATAGTACTGCAGGCAGGACTGCATAACGTTTCATCACCGTACCTGCGAGGATCACAAAAAGGGTCTGAAGGGTGAATGGCACCGGACCCAATGGTATTGATATCCAGCTTCCGACGGCTATCAGGGCAATAAATGTAGCTGTCTGGACAGCAATCAGGCTCTTTTTCTCATCACCGTACATGTCAACCACATTATCATTCGAGGTTGACATAAAAAAAGTTATCTTAGTTGTGAGCAGTCTCCTGAAATCACACGCTCAATTTTACCATTGTCTTTTCTGACAATAAGGGCGCCATATTCATCAATATCAAGCGCTTCACCCTCAAAAGTCTTTCTGGGTGTCCTGATCTGCACCCGATGATCAAGTGTTATTGAAAGGCTCTTCCATTCACGTCTTATTGTTTCATATTCCCCGCTTTCAAGAAGGAGATAGCGCTGTTCAAACTCTTTTAACAGGCGTGCCAGAAGTTTTGAACGGTTGATGTCAGATCCCAGTTCCAGACTCAGGGATGTGACTGGGGGGGACTGTTCCTGTGGTAGTTTGTCAACTTCAATATTCGCATCAATACCTATACCGAGCAGAGAGTAATGAACTTCATCAGCTTCAGCTGCAAGTTCAAGCAGAGTGCCGGAAACCTTTTTATCCCCTATGTAAATATCGTTTGGCCATTTGATAAGAGCACCAAGGTTGTACTCTTTTCTGATGGTTCTTACAATGGCTATTGAGCATGCCATGGTGATCATAAACATATGGTCTATCGGGATTTTGGGTTTTAGAATCAAAGTGATCCAGATCCCTCCTGATGGCGAGACCCAGGCCCGTCCCAGTCTGCCCACGCCACCCGTTTGTTGGTCTGCTATGATCACAGTGCCGTTTAAGGATTCAGTATCTCCTTTATTACAGAGATCCTTTGCAACCCATGATGTGGATGGTGTACTTTCAAAATAGCGTATATCCCTGCCAATAAATTTCGTTTTAAGGGATTTACTTATTTCATATGGCAGCAGATTCTCTGTCCCTGAAACAAGCATATATCCGTTCTGTCGTGATGCACTGATATCATAGCCAAGACTTCGCAGTTCCTTTACCTGTTTCCATACAGCAGAACGGGTCACACCAAGTTGTTCACTAATAGTTTCTCCTGAAATAGGTGTTTTTGAGTCTTCAAGGATTTTTAGTAATTTAAATGCAGTTTCATTCATTTTCACTACCTTTTTGCTACCTTTTTGCGGCGATAGTCTCTGTCGGAAGCGGGCAGGGATCTTTCCCGCATACCTGTTTTATAATTGTCGACTGGTGTTCCATTAATGTGGCAAGGTCAAAGATACCTGTTATATCCACAAGACCAATGGTACCTATTGCCATCCCTCCTGAATCACGTATGGGCGATACAATAACCGGCACACCTTTATATTCGCCTGAAACAGGCATTGTCTTTATGAGTGCATTCTTTTCCAGAGCCTCTTCAAGGATGGGACCCGTATATTTATCATCAATAACAAAGCCATTTTCAATCCTGATCCCATAATTGTCCTTAGACCGTGCGGTAACCGGCAACTGGTTTAACAATTCATGAATGCATAATGCAATCGACTTTAAGTCATCTGCAGTAGATCTGGTGGAAATAATGTACTGATCCATAAGGTATCCTCTATCAATCAGTCATTTTTCATCTAAAATAAGGTTTCGCTCCCTGCAGTACAAAATGATGATATAAATTTCTTTGAGGGATATTCATGAAGTGATGTAATTAAGTACATTCCTCTGACAGACTCTTTACAGAACATGACAACTTTGCCATCTTCGGTTTTAATTATTGGAACTCCATCAAATTCAGTAAAATACCCGTCACAATCAATATTTTTTTCATCATAGTCATCTATGATTTCACACTGCAGAGAAGACCTGTCAATAGTGACCGGAGTATTGAAATACTCGTGATTGTAAGTGACCGGAAACGGAAGCCAGTCATAACAATCCTCATTTGTACTCATTGCACCGAATATCAGGATTCTTCCGCCTTTTTCGACAAATTTTTTGGTTCTTCCTGATGAGGCTTTGAGAGCAGGAAGAATATTTGAGTACATACGGTTACCAAAACCAGTTGGAATTACCATTGTCACAAGCCTGCCCCTGAAAAACGGTGCACCCAGTATCTGTGGTGTTATTAGTTCACACTGTATCCCACAATCTTCAAGATATCTGTGAAAAGGACCTGTACAGTCCAGTGCAAGTCCTGCTTTACATTTCATCCTTTTATCACTCCAAGTGGTTCGAGTCGGGCCACTTCCATTGATATGCCTGCCCTGTGAACGACGTTTACAACTTCACTGACTGATTTATATGCCTCAGGTGCTTCTTCGGCAATTACTGCGTTACTGGTGGCGTTTACAATAATTCCTCTGGCAGCAAGTTCTGATTTAATATCTGCGCCATGCACGTTATGCTTTGCCTTTGATCTGCTCATTACCCTGCCCGCGCCATGACAGGTACTGCCAAAGGTCTTCTCCATAGCTTCTGCTGTGCCTTTCAGGAGGTATGAGGCAGTGCCCATGCTCCCGGGGATAATAACCGGCTGACCAACTCCTCGGATATCTGAAGGGAGTTCCCGGTGTCCGGGTCCGAATGCACGGGTAGCACCTTTTCTGTGGACACAGACTTTCTTTTTTACACCGTCGATAACATGCTCTTCAATTTTCGCCACATTATGTGTCACATCATAGATCAGATGCATTTCATCGTAATCAATACCAAATGTTTTTTCCAGTACTTCCCGTGTAAGGTGTGTGATCATCTGCCTGTTTGTCCATGCGTAGTTGGCGGCGGCTGCCATCGCTCCGAAGTATGCCTCTCCTTCAGGGCTTGTCAGCGGCGCGCAGGCAAGTTGCCTGTCAGGAAGTTTTATATTGTATTTTTTTGTTGCCGCTTCCAGAGTTTTTAGGTGATCTGTACAGATCTGGTGCCCAAACCCTCTTGAACCGCAATGGATCATAAAACAGACCTGATCTTCTTCAATTCCAAATACACGTGCAGCATCTTGGTCAAGGATCTCACTTACAGTCTGAAATTCGAGGAAATGATTGCCTGAACCAAGTGTACCGCATTGCGGAAGCCCACGCTGAAGGGCTTTTGTGCTTACTTCAGATACATTGGCTTCTTTCATACAACCTCGCCCCTCACACCTGTCAAGGTCACTCTCCATGCCACAACCCTGCCCGACTGCCCAGCCTGCACCATCAGTTATTATTTCACTGAGTTCCAAATCTGTGAGACGTCTTGCACTCTTTGTACCCACACCTGTTGGAATTGTCCTGAAAATATCTTCAATCAGCTTTTTTTTGTCTTTCAGATCACTTTTTTTCAAGGGTGTTGCAATCAGCCGAACCCCGCAGTTGATATCGAACCCCACTCCGCCAGGGGAGATCACTCCTGTTTCCATGTCAAAAGCTGCAACACCCCCTATGGGGAAACCATATCCCCAGTGGATATCCGGCATAGCAAGTGAATATTTCTGAATTCCCGGCATGGTGGCAACATTGGCAAGCTGTCTGACAGCCCCGTCGTCCAGTGTGGCCGCAAGACTGTCAGACAAAAAAAACCTTCCGGGAACCTGCATATTGTCTATAAAACCCTTTGGAACTTCCCATTCGGTTTCATTCAGTTTCCTGATTCCTTCCAGCATAGCTTCCTCCTTTCAGATATCAAATAGGATGTCTACCTGATAATATTTACCCTCTTTTTTAATGTTCAGGCCGGAGTAGGATACACCTTTTATTTCAGTTCCTCCTGCATGTTTTTTCTGGTCAAACAACTCGCCGGATGCTTCCGCCTGCAGGGTGTTTCCGGAAATTGTTACGGAAACATCACTAAATACCGTGCTGTTAACTTCAGAGAGGTACAGGAGCTCTGAAAGGAACTCCTGTAGCAGTGAATCAAGAGAATCTGACTCTGTTGAAAATGAGTATCTGATTCCGGTGTTACCCCTGTTGCAGAACATTATAGAAAACATTGCCCGGGCTGATTCCAAAAAAAGTTCCTCTGGTGTATCTGCAGTGATACGCATCAGAACGTCTGCAGTGTGTTCAAGTTCTTCAAATGGCATGGTTCTGACCTGAAAAATGGTATTGGTTAAATTTAGTTAATAGCAGAACCGTGGAACCATGTCCATGGTTATTTCATCAACAAATGAAGCCTGGTACATTGAAACGTATATGATATAATCTCCGATATAAATTTCAAGGTCTGTTGATTTATTTGGTTTAACATCAGTTGACAGTAATACAGGCCCGCCGCAGGATGTACAAATACGAAAATTGCATTTTCTCTCGTAAATATAGTTTTTAACTTCATCACTAATGGCAATTTCATGTCCATTGTTAAACAGAGGAGTTGTATCAACGTCCATTAACTATAATTTATATATAAAAATTAAAAACAGTTGTGATTGCAGGAGTCCTACGTATTCCCGACAAGATTGATCACGAGATCGGCGTACTGTGATTTAAGTTCGTATGTACTGATTGAATTATCTGTGTTTTTTCTGACATGTAAAATACCCATCCTCGATGCAATTACACCTACCATTGATGCGACAGACTGGTATGTAATAGTAAATTTTTTCCTGAGTATTTCAAAAGTCTGAGCTATTGTTACTGACTTTGTTTTTATGAAGATCCTGAGTAAATCGTGACGGATTCCATTTTTATCGCGGGAAAGATAACTTTGCAGTCTTTTTTTGATCTCCTTTTTCAGGTCTCCCGGTGATCTCATGTTTGGGAGTTCTGTTGATAATTATTTATAGATTTCCATTTGGTTTTGTCATTTCAGGTCCCAAAAATCAGAGAGTAACTCAGGTTAGAGATATATGCCCACCCATGTGAACGAATTTGCAGTAAATCCCAACTCTTTTACTTGTGTGTAACATAAATTATGCTTATGGTAAATTTCACCTATGATATCAGCAAATATGAGCCCAGGCAAATGGTTGCCCTGCCTGTTGCTATGCTGGTGATTGCCACGCTGTTTCTGGCATTCAATACAATTTCAACCGGGATGCCTGTTGAACCCGGGATTGATTTTGCCGGTGGAGTGGCGGTGACCCTCTTTACCGACGACAGCAGGGAGGAAATCAAGGCATATTTCTCAGATTATTCCCTGAAATCGGTTGGTGAGAGTCTAAATGACGGTAGGTATCTGGTATTTGATTATATGGACGATAAACAATTCAGGGAACTAACCGGGAAGGTAATGGATCGATATCCTGATGCAAAGATAGATCAGATTGGTGAAACCTTCGGAAAATCGCTCCAGACACAGGCATTATGGGCACTCCTGTTCTCTTTTATCGGGATGGGCGTAGTTGTCTTTATTGCGTTTAAGACAATAATTCCATCTGTTGCTGTTGTTATTTCAGCATTTTCTGATATTGTAATCACTGCTGCATTTATGAATATATTTGGGATTACTCTCTCATTAGGTACGACTGCAGCACTTCTGATGCTTATCGGTTATTCTGTGGATAGTGACATCCTGCTGACAACAAGGCTTCTGAAAAGGAAAGGTAAAACTGATGAAAAAATGCAGGGTGCATTCAGAACAGGTTTTATCATGACCACAACGACACTCACGGCCATTGCAGCGATGTTTGTTGTATCTGCAATAGGTCAGGTGACCATCATCAGGGATATCTCTGCAGTTCTCCTCATTGGTCTTGTAGTTGACCTGATGAATACCTGGATGCTCAATGCAGGCCTTTTGAAGTGGTACGTAAAGAAGGGGAAGGGTGATGCAAAATGAAAGAAGACAACATATTCAGAAAAATGTTTTCTGACTGGCGTGTTGTTGTAATGGTTGCACTTGTAATATTATCAATCGCAAGTCTCTACATTCTGCCTCCGAATTTTGATGAGGGACTGGAAGGAAACCTGCAGCTGGGTCTTGATCTTGAGGGGGGTGCATGGCTTCAGCTTGGATTACAGGCTGAAGTAGTACGTTTTACGACAGAGAGATCGGTTAACGATTTCATAACTGATCTGCGGAGTCAGCTTGATACTGAAATATATCTTGTTGATGAAGACCGGCTGGAAATAAGAAAGCTCTATACACAGGATGAACTGACGAAAATATTTGAGGAAAACGGCGGCAAACTGATCTCATACGATCAGGGTGTATCAAAAGAGACCGGTGATGATGTAAAACGAATTCTGGAAGATAAAGTCAATAATCTTGGTACACGGGATGCACGTATCAATACAATTACCGGTATGAACGATGTCACTCACTATATCCGTATTGAACTTGCAGGAGCTGACATAAATACCGCACAGGATATTGTTGGTTCACAGGGGAAATTTGAGATTCGGATTGCAACATCAGGAAATGAAAGTGAACATGTGCTCTTTGGTGATGCAGTGACAAGTGTCTCCACACCAAGTCAGTACCCGCCCGGCAGTAACCAGTGGGGTGTTGGGTTCACGCTCAGTTCAGAAGGCGCTTACGCGTTCCGTGACGCTTCACTTAAACATGGGGCTGTTAGCGATCCGCAGAATCATGAACTTCTGATGCTTCTTGATGGCGAGATCGTGTATGATGCACCGTTATCTCCCGATCTTGCAGGTAAACTTCGCACCACCACAGTAAGAGAACTCAGTGCTTCAACCGGTACAGGAGAGAAAGGAATGGAAGAGGCACAGAAACTTGAAATCCATCTGCGTGCAGGTGCCCTTCCTGTTGATGTTGAAATTGTCGGTTCCGGTTCTGTCCCTGCAGCACTGGGTGACTATTTCAAGTTCATGTGCCTTCTGGCAGGAATTCTTGCATTACTTGCTGTTGCAGTTACAGTTTATTTCCGTTATCGCGAGCCCCTGATTGTAGTTCCGATGATCTGTGTAAATATTGCTGAAATTATCATCCTGCTTGGAATTGCCCGTTATATCCAGCAGTTAGACCTGGCAAGTATTGCAGGTCTGATTGCAGTTTTGGGTACTGGTATTGACCAGCTTGTCGTGATCACAGACGAGGTACTTCATGAAGGACGTGTCCCATCACAGAATCTGTACATGAAACGCCTTTCAAGGGCGTTGGGTATAATAATGGTGGCTGCATGCACGACGTTTATTGCAATGCTCCCTCTGGTGCTTATGGGTCTGAGTACACTCAAAGGATTTGCCATTATCACAATACTTGGTGTCCTGATTGGTGTCCTGATAACCAGACCGGCATACGGAAAGATAATCATGGCAATTCTTTCCAAATAATTTTTTCATACAGGTCCATGATTTTTGGCATTCGATTAATAAGGTTTATAGCTTTTTTCTACACACTTCTCTTGGTGAATTATGTCAAAACCTGTGTTGATTGATTTTTATGCTGACTGGTGCGGTCCATGTAAGCTGCAGACACCAATTCTTAAGCAATTGAAGGAGATAATGGGTGATTCAGTTGAAATTAAAAAACTGGATGTTGACCAAAACATGGAAACTGCCATGAAGTATGCTATTCAGGTTGTTCCTACACTGATAATTGAAAAAGACGGGGAAGTTATCCATCGTCTTGAAGGTGTAACGGATGCGGAAAGGCTAAAAGAGCTCTTAACCCCACTTATAACTTAATTTTTTATATGCCTCTGTCTTCAGATAAATTGCTTGAAGGAATTATCTCTTTTCTTGACACTCAATATGGTGAAATCCCCTGGTGGCCCGGCAGTACCGAAGAGGTTATGATTGGTGCTGTACTTACCCAGCAGACCCGGTGGAGAAATGTTGAGGTGGCACTGGAACGCATGAATGAATGCGGGTTGTGCAGTCTTGCAGCGATATACAGGTCAGCTGACTCTGATATTGAGAGTGCAATTCGCTGCACGGGTTTCTACCGTGTGAAAACAAAACGATTAAAATCGCTGGCTTCTTTTGTGATTGACAATTATTGTGATGTAGATAATATGCAGGCAGTCACAACGTCCATTCTCCGCAAAGAACTTCTTTGTGTGAATGGTATCGGTGCCGAAACTGCGGATAGTATACTATGTTATGCACTGAACCGGAGAAGTTATGTTATTGATGCATATACTGAGCGTATATGTGAGTGTGGCGGGATTACAGACAAAAAAGGTGTACTAAAGTCCCTCTTTGAGAGCGTCCTGCCAGAAGATAACCAGACATACAGGTTGTGTCATGCATGGTTTGTTGAATATGCCAAAGAATATTGTGGAAATCGCAGGTGTGCAGAATGTATGATAAAGAATTTGAAATAATCGGAAAAAGGCTTTTTTCAGAAGGGCTTGTTACTGCAAATTTTGGGAATATGAGTGTCCGTGTAAAAGATGGTTTTTTCATCACTGCGAGCGGTTCTTTTCTGGATGAATCCACGAAACCGGTGTTTGTATCTGATTCAGGTGTACCGTGCTCTGGTGCATCAAGTGAATACAGGGTTCACCTTGAAACCTATAAGAGAACCACTGCAGATGCCCAGGTTCATGTCCACCCGCCGTTTGCGGTCGCTGCTTCTTTTTCATTTGATGAAATTGTGCCACAGGATACTGAAGGAAAAATGTTCTGCCCGTTAATTCCTGTTGTTAATGGAGATGCCGGGAGCGATGAACTTGCACAAAACGTAGCAGATGCCCTGACCAGATCACCTGTTGTTATTGCCCGTGCTCACGGGACATTTGCTATCGGTAAGAGCCTGAAAGAATGCTATATTCTGACTTCCATTGTTGAGCACGCCTGTAAAATAATATATTATTGTGGAGGTTTTGGTGGCCTTAAATTCTGAATTTCCTGCCGGAGTTCGCGGTTGAAGGTCACAAGCATATCGGCAATAACACCGAACATGAATATTTCAAAACCGACCGTTATCAGGAGCACTGTTAGTATTGTCAGGGGAATATGTTCGATGTTGTTGAACCATTCTGTCAGGACATAAACGCCGGAAAGTACTCCCAGCAGGATGGAGAACATGCCAATCATACCAAAATAAAACATAGGATTGTTTGTTTTGGCAAGGCGGTATATTGCAGTGAAAATTTTTGCACCGTCTCTCACGGGGTGCAGTTTTGTCTCGGTGCCGGGTCTTGCTTTATACTGCACCGGGACAACAACAACTTTCTGTTCGTTTCTGACTGCTTCAACCGCCATTTCCGTCTCTATTTCAAAACCCGCTTCCCTGAGATTCATCTTCCTGATACTTTCAAGTGTGAAGGCACGGTATCCTGACAATATATCCTGAAGATATCTGCCATGGGCGACCTTGAAGAGGTAGTTCATGATCCCGTTTCCAAAACGGTTCAGTCTGCTAAGTGCGTCTTCGTCAGGATATTTCAGGCGGTTGCCGATGACATGATCTGCACCCTCCTCAAATAGTGGGGTAAGCATAATTTCTGACTCTTCAGGGAGATATGTCCCGTCACCGTCCAGCATTAAAATATATGGTTGTTTTATAAGCTGTATTGCTTCAATGATTGCATCGCCTTTCCCCTTCCCTTTCTGGATTTCAACCTGTGCACCTTCTTTTCCTGCGATTTCAACAGTTTTGTCACTGCTTCGGCCGTCCATAATAAAAATGCGGGAGAAACCCAGTTCTTTAAATGACCGGATCAGTGATCCGATGGTTGGAGCTTCATTAAGTGTCGGGATGAATATACATACTTCATCCCGGTTTATTTTATCAGAATTCATGTTATTTTCTCATATGTTTCTTGTACTTATCCCCGGGATTCAGTTAATAGAGAAATACCCCGACATTATCTTAGTGTAACTGACTCTCTCAAATCGGCTAATATGAGTATGGATCGTAATTATCAATATAATTATGTTGTTTTACGGACCGGAGATAATGAGTTTGTTTACCCGGAAAAACCTGATTTGACAAGTTCTGATTATTATATTATAATAGTGAAATAAGAGACTTTCTGATGTTTACTGCTTCACCTGTGTTTTAGAAGGGGTAATAAATCCGGGTGGATGGTATTTGCCCGGGCGAAGAGTCTTAATTATTAACCTGAATTTAGGGTACAGAATCTGGCAACCATTTTTTCACCCCGGAACCCATATTTGAAATCTCTGCAAATTCCTCAAGTGAAAGTGCCTCTGCCCTTGCTTTTAAGATTGTTTCAGGTAATGTGAAGAGCATTTTTTCCACACTATCCACCCCCAGTGCACCTTTACTGAGTTTTAGTGTTTTTCCTATGGTTTTTCGCCTGTGTGAAAAGAGTTCCCTCACAACAAGCGCATAATATTTCCTGTCATTGATCTGGAATTTGGGTTTATGAGGTGTGATCTTTAACACCCATGAGTATACCTCAGGTGACGGGTTGAATGATTTTGGGGAGAGTTCCAGCATAGGTTTGACATAGGCATAGGTCTGCACCATAACTGAAAGTCGTCCGCATCCGGTTGTCCCGGGTCTGGCAATCATCCTCTGTGCAAACTCTTTCTGGTACATGAGAACGGCAACTTCAAAACCTATGTCCATCAGACGAAATGTAATCTTTGATGAGGCAGAGTACGGAAGATTTGCGACAACTATGTCAAATGATGGAATATCGCACTGTATTGCATCGCCATGAATCAGCGTCAGTTTACCATCATTAATTTCTGAGAAAAAGCGTTTTTTCAGGTGGGATACCAGTTTAGAATCAAGTTCTACTGCGATTACATCAGCACCTTTTTCCAGAAGGACGTTTGTAAGTGGTCCCTCACCAGGTCCAATCTCAAGAACCCGCCTGCCTTTTACACTTCCAAAACCTGCAATTTTTTCAATTGCTTTTTTATTGATCAGGAAGTGCTGGTCGTGACGGGCTTTCATTTTGAAGTGAAGATATGATATTTTGTGTCAGGATTTTCGATTTCTTCGATTATCCGTTTTAATATCATCTGTTCCGGATGTGGGATTGCCTTTATTCTTCCACTAATATCAGCGAAACTCTCAAATAGTTTTTTTTCCCGTGTTTCAAGAATTTCCCACATTAGTTTTTTGCCAATTCCCGGGAGGAGATGAAGCATATGCTGCTTTGATGTAATTGGAACTGCTTTGTTGAAGAATGCAACAAACTCTTCCTCTCTCTCCTTTACTATTGTTTCAATTGCAAAAGGAAGTTCAAGGCGCGCAGTCTTTGTCAGGTCATTGTACCCTATGCGCCGTTTTACCCTCTCAATTTTGTCCCGTTCCTTCTCGCCAATGTACACAGTGTCGTGAATATTAATTTCATCTGTCTTTGGCACGAGTTCAAGCAGTTTAAACTGGTCTGTACCAACGGCCTGTAGTACTGGTTCATGTTTAAAATGTGACCGTCTGTCATCAACAGACCCTCTTGGGAGAAAGTCAATAACTATTCCATAGAGCTCTTTTTTGTCAGTTCTCATGACAACTACCTCAGAAATTAGCCATTACAAGATCAATGATTTCATCGAGTTCTTCACCTGACAGGGTGAACCTTTCTTTTGCATAAATTGCTCTGAGTTCATCCCTTGTCCGGGGCATAATATTAACAATCCTGTATGCAATATCAGGCTTTATTTTCTCGAGTTTAAGAAGATCCTCTAAAAGTGCTTTTGCATTTTGTACACTTGTTCTGGAGAGATGGTTGGCATGTTCAATACTTTTACGAAGTTCATAAGACATTTCCTTGCCATTTTCAAGATTGGAAGCTTCTACCTTTAGCAGTATCTCCCTGAGTTCAGGGAGAGTAATCCTTTCTTCGCTGATAATTTCTTTTACCTTCATGCCAATCACGATCAAAAAATATTTAATACTATTTAATACATTTGTGGTTTTAGATGTTGTGGTCTTGAAATAACAGTTTTTGTTGCATTTCCATCTTTTATTTCAAGAAGCCATGAACGGCCCTGCTTTCCAAGAACTTTTCCTGTCTTGCCATGGAATCTGCGGTGAGGCATGCCTGTCTGTACACTGGAGTCAACAACAATGTGTACTCTCTGACCAATTTCAAACTGCTGAATAACAGTAGTAACCGGTGCAAGACCGCGTTGTCTCAGTGCTTTCTTAAATTTATAGCGTGTTTTCTTTCTTTGACCATTGTGATGTGCCATATTATCATATCTCCATTTGTTATCTGTGTCTTTGAGATTTATTATCTGTGTCTCTGGGATTTGTTATCTTCAGATATAACCCCTTCAACCATTACGACATCAAGGCTGGTAACGTAAGCAGGGACTCCGAGTTTTTCTGTTAAACTTGGTATTGTCCTGCCATGGTCTCCCGATATTAGTTCTTTAATGTAGAGTCCGGTTTCACCAGTGACTTCAATTTTGTAATTGTCATCCTCCACTCCAGTGCACTCAATATCAATGACGCGGCGCTCCCTGATTTTGTCTACCCGTCTGTGTGATACCCTTTCCGGGGTGCGCTGCCCTACAGTCACTCCCTTAAGGCTGTTTACAGCAGTACACATCTCATTTAAAGTAAGATTGCTGTCTGTTTTTACCAGAATGCTGTACTTTTTTTGCGCTTTTCCGGATTTAATGCTTTCCACTTCATGCCGGTCACTGACATGATCGAGTGTGACTGACACACGATCTTTTGCACTTGTATTGATTGCATCTTCAAGTTTATCAAGTGAAATGCTTCTTTTCAGTGGCCCTACAACTTCAAGGACAAAGGGTCGACCGTCACCAAGCATACGCGCATCGATATCCTCTCTGCCTGCGCCATGCAGAATAGCATCTTCTGCATCGCATATAGCAGTAGCAGGTCTGCCGATCAGTTCTTCAACAGAATCCTGATACATCTTACCTGTGAAATTGCAGCGTTCGCAGCCTTCACCCCTGCAGATCCTGCAATGCCACCTGGTCTGTGGGATGCCGCGCTCATATTTGCAGTATCTCCCGTATATGTAAAGTGGATTTATCTGTACATCTACTGTTTCGGCTGAGAGATCACAGAGTGCAACCACATCCGGGCGTCTGAAGTTAACTTCCTTTCCGGTTGCGGCAGTTACGGCTTTACCTACTTCGCGATTGAACTCTGCTTTCAGTGGTTCGGGTGACTGTAGCGCAAGATCACTCCAGATCATCTCCTCGCTTTCCGCCATCAGGGCTGGTACCCTGCAACCCATTAACATCGTTTTAAATTCGATACCATCAAATTCTGCTGCAACGCGCTCAGTCCAGAGACTGATCCTGTCAAAGAGGTTGTTACAGATCCAGCACTCTTCTTTTTCGGGGGAGAATGGGATGTCCTCATTCAATGACAGCGCAATACGGAGTGAACGTCCTCTTTCGTCATTAGTTAATCCAAAAGAACGTTTTCCGAACATACGCCCGAGGCAGTGGTCACATATGGGCCCGTACTCAAGAATTGCTTTCACTTCTTCAAGAATGTTGTCTGTCATTTTCTCTCCTGTCCATTTCATTGAGTATTACAGTGATGGTGTGATCTGCATGCAGGGTTTTAGGACCTACTGAAATCCGTTTCAAATCTTTTAGCAGTTCCTCTTCTTCTTCTGTAAAATTTATGTGATCACTTAATATCAGATTTTTGGGAACTCTGTCCATTCCTCTGATATTTTCACCATTTTCGTCCAAAATTGTGAACTGATATTCAGAAAGTATCCTGTCAAGCCCGCCTTTACGCACGTACACACCTTTTGTTGACTCCCTGAATATCTCACCGCATGGAAGTGAGAGTGCCTTTTTTAAGAGTGAACCTGCACTTCTTTCATCCGGGCTTAAGTATCTGACTTCGGAACCCCGGATAAGAACTGTCTTTGGCGGACTGGATTCTCCCTTCAGGACAAGGTAACATTCAACATCTCTGCGCAGGTCATGCGACAGAAAAAAGCATGAGTTGATACAACGGCAGAGGACATCCATACGTCCTGCACCGCCGGGGAGGTCATTTAAGGAAAAGTCACCTGTAGTGCTGGCACGGTGCCCGACCACGAGAAAACGTTTCATAATGATTACATCCCGCCGAATTTCTTCATCATGCGCTGCATGTTGAACTTTCCACCTGCACCGCCGCGCATGGCCTTGAAAGTACGTTGCATCGTTTTGTAATACTTAATTAATTCTCTGACTTCTTCCGGTGCTGCTCCTGCACCATAAGAGATCCGCTGGATTCTGGAACTGCTGATAACTGAAGGATTGTCAAGTTCTTCAGTGGTCATGGAGTCCATGATTATTTTATAACGATTCATCTTCTGTGATGTGACCTCATAGGCATCCTGCGGTATTTCCATCCCGCCGAGCGGAAGCATACCCATGATCTGTTTAATAGGCCCCATCTTTTTGATGGCTTCCATCTGCTTATACATATCACGGAGAGTGAATTTTCCCTTGAGCATGGCATTTATATCCATGTCATCTTCGGAAATTGCCTCTTCTGCACGCTCAACAAGTGAACGCAGATCTCCCATTCCAAGCAGGCGCGAAATAAAACTGTCAGGGTTGAAGCGCTCAAGATCTTCTATTGTCTCACCACTACCGATAAAGACAATACCACTCTTTGTTTCAGCAACAGCAGAAAGTGCACCACCACCCTTTGCGGTACCGTCCATCTTTGTAATGAGAACACCGTCAATGTCTATTGCTTCATGGAAACGGGCAGCCTGTTCACGTGCCTGCTGTCCAAGAGCTGCATCAATTACAAGCCAGCGGTGTGTGGCCTTTGTAATTTCATTGAGCGCGATGATTTCATCAATTAAATCATCCTCAAGACCATGCCGTCCCTGTGTATCCACAATAATGACTTCAGCGTTTTTAAGATTCAGAAGGCCGTTTTTGACGATCTCTGTGGCATCTGTTTCACCAGGTTCCCCATAACAGGGTACATTAACCGTCTGACAGAGTGTGTTTAACTGTTCATATGCTCCCGGCCGGAAGACATCGGCACAGATAACACCGACACGTAACCCCTTTTTCTGGAAATAACGTGCAAGTTTACCTGTTGTCGTCGTCTTACCGCTCCCCTGCAGGCCTGCCATCAGGATTGTCTGAGGTTCGAGCAGGACTTGCTGTTCTTCACCCAGCAGGGTGACAAGTTCCTCATAGACAATACGGAGCACATGCTCGCGTACGCTCATTCCTTTTGGGGGTTCTTCTTCGAGTGAACGTTTTTTGATGGACTGTGAGAGAGACATTACAACTTTGACGTTTACATCTGACTGCAGGAGTGCCCTTTGCAGATCTTTTACGAGTTCGTCAACTGCTGCCCTGTCAATAACTGACTTTCCTGCCAGTTTTTTAAACGCATCCTTAAGGCCAGTCTCCAGACGGTCAAGCATCAGGCTTCACATCCGAGGAGATCGTTCACCACTTTCTCAGGTTCAAACGGGATAATATCATTATAACTCTGTCCTACACCAAGGAACATCAGGGGCTTTCCTATAGTGTATGCAATAGAGATCGCAGCACCGCCGCGCGGATCCATATCAGCTTTAGTCAGCACTACCGTATCGGTGCCGACAGTGTTGTTGAACTCACCTGCACGGATCACAGCATCATTTCCTGCCACAGCTTCGTCAACATATGTAACTATATCTGGTTTCATAACTCTGCGAATCTTTTCAAGTTGTTTCATAAGATTTGCTTTGTTGTGAAATCTGCCTGCCGTATCAGCGAGTACAACATCAATCCCATGTGCCTGTGCGTACTGAACAGCGTCAAACAACACAGCTGACGGGTCTGAACCCTCCTGATGATGTATGACTTTTACACCAACTCGTTCTGCGTGTATTTTCATCTGTTCATTAGCACCTGCCCTGTACGTATCTCCTGAACCAATAACAACAGAATAACCGTTCTCCTTAAGGTAACAGGCAACCTTTGCGATGGTTGTTGTTTTACCTGCTCCATTAACACCAGTAAAGAGGATCTTTACAGGCTTTTCGTGAGAATTTATATATTCTGTAATGGAAAATCCATCACCCAGCACATTTAAAAGAGCACTCTTCAGTGTTTTTAACACAAGATCGTCAACTGAAGTGCCAATCTTACGTGTTTTTCCTGTAAGTTCCTTTTTTATATGGGCAGTTATTGCCTCAACTGCAGGGAATGCCACATCATTTTCAAGGAGGATAAGCTCAAGCTCCTGGAGAGGTTCATCGATATCCTTTGCGACTAAAAGAATCTCGCGCTCTTTTACGAGCACTTTCATTTTGTCGATTAAGTTAAACTTCTCGTTTGGAGTTTTATGTACAGGTGCAGAAAGAGATGTTTCAGGGGCATTTAATGCCCCATCAATATTTTCTTCCGTAACATCTTCAATACTGTGTTTGAATTTTTGTGTAACGCCCCTGAGTTTGTCTTTGAGCGAATTAAACATAGTTGATCAATGCCCGGGTTGTTGGTTCATCTGTGCCTGTTTATACGCAGTTTCAATCCTCATGGCAACTTCCTGCGCCTGTTTCTGGATCTGTTCAATCGTTGCAGCGATCTTCTTTTGCATTGCCTCTATCTCCCTGACACGGTCATTAAGGAAGGCAATTGTGTCACCACCGGTGCGTTCAACAATTACATCTGAACCAATATTCAGCAGGACTTTATCAGTATCAGCTACATTTACACGGATGCTTGCTCCCCCGCCAAGCGGGAGGAGAACTGTGTTTCCATTCTCATCAGAGAGATTTTTAAGTGTTTCAGCAGCTGTGAGGGTTTCAATCCTGCGCTGTTCAAACATCTCAAACTGCCGTGAATGTGCCTCTATCTGCTGATTAAACTCGTTAAGGTACTGCTTGAGCGTTTCCACTTCACGAGGGTCCACATTTTCCACGTTACTCACCATCAGTCAACCTAATGCTGTTAATTTTGATATAATTTCTCTTAAGGCGCTGTTTACTGCCCAAAATGGTACAAACCCATTCGGAGGCCAGTTTTTCAGTTGGTGCTTCGATAACCTTTGTGTAAGGTTTCCATTTGTCACTGATTTTGAACTGACCTTTAACCTCAAATTTCTGGTCTGTCATAGTTTACTCCACAAATCCAAATACTTCTTCAATTCTTCCAAGTTCAAACCCGCTTGTTGATATCCCGGCGAGATAATTTTTACTGTTTGCCAGAAGTCCGGCACCTACGAGTCCGCTACCCATATTGACAGAGCCTGTTCCTATGGGAAGATCTGTCAGCTCTTCAAGATCCTGGATTTCACTTGCTGTTGCACCTGGGTTTACCAGTACACCTGAAGGTGTTGAAACTGCTGCCATTCCTACTGTAGGTATGCCACCAATTGTCATCATTATGACTGGTATATCAAGGAATGCTGAAATTTTTTCTGCCTGTCGTTCGGACATTTCAGGGTGCACAATTGCAAAGTCATCGTTTGCAAGAATTACATTCCCTGCAGCATTCATTGATCTGGAAAGACGCATTACATCCCTGTATTGTTCAAGGATTGCAATCTCTCCCGGTGTCGCAAGTCCGCTGACGATCATGCCACGGCTGTTTCCAACAAGCAGAGAACCGATGATCGAACTTCCCTGGATTGTAGTGGCTACAACCTCAACATCAAGTCTTTCAGCTACTGTTTCTTTGTAGATTTCTGGTGCATCAAGGGGTACCACTGCAATATCTTCAAACACCCGGGTATATACCCCGATGTTTTCATTTCCGGCGAAGTCAATCGTTTCAGTCATATTATTCCTCAGCAAGTTCAGCCTGAACCTGTCCGTCTTCAAATTTCATTGCGCGCACACGAATCTTGCGCGGGGGTTTCTGACTTCCACGATCCCAGATTTTCTCGTTTATGGTTGAATCAAGCTTCACATCTTCGCTTTTCATGTGTTTCCCAAGATATGTCCGGATGACTTTCATAGCCCTTGCACTACGTTTCCATCTTGGTGCTATTTTTACATCCCTGAGGGGGATTACGTAAATCTGTTCTTTAAGTATGTCTGACATGTCAATCACACCTTAAGCTTACTGCGTCTCCAGTTACGGCGCTTTGGGTGTGTCACGACGTTTCGCTTTGTCTTAATCATAACCCATGCAGGCACACGGCGATTCTGCTCGCATGCTTTTGCAAACCGGATTTTTCTTCCCTTTGATAATTTGCTCATTTATATCACCACGTCCTCATTTCCTCTGCACCCCACAACAAGTGACTGTTGGTGGTGTTTTGGGAATATTGTGTGTGGGTTGATTCCCTGCACATTGAATGCAGCCCGGATTTCATTTTCGTAGTCTCCGTTTGTAATTTCACCTGTTTCACCATATTCAATCACAAAATGGCGTTTTGACAGGCGGTCAACTTCGACCCTTCCGAATCCGAGCAGAGGGCGCACGAGGGCGCTTTTATACTTAGCTTCTATACTCTGTATTTCGCCGTATTCAAGCATGGGTACACGGTCATTCAGGCGTGTCCCGTCCCCTATAACATCATAGCACTTTGAAAGTGCGTAGATAGCGTTCCTGTGTACAAGGTTGATGGCATCGTTTGGATAACCACAGTCAACCATCATTTTTACCACCACATCAAGCAATCCTGCCTTAAACACCCTTTTTATCAGTGGCAAACCCAGAACCTTTGCAGCATTCTCAACTCCAGGGATTTCATAGTTTTCATCAAATACAAATGTATTGAGTTCAACCTCGTAATCCCGTGCAAGCATAACCGCAGCAAGGGCACTGTCTTTTCCTCCGCTAAACAGGACTCCGGCTTTCATTACCTGCGTGTAATGGTATAATCTTTCTTCTTTGGTAGTAGCTGTGTCAGAAGTGCCTTTAACTGCTCATCGTCAATACGACCACGCAGTCTGCCACTCTGTGCCAGCATTACCAGTTGCTGTTCAACGGCCTTTGCAAATTCCGGGCGTGTCAGTTTGATGGTGTTTAAACGTTCACGAGCGTTGGGTTCGAGGATTTGCATGAGAGCCATATGGATCTGGGATTCCTGTTGTCTCTGCTTCTCAAGCTCCTCTTCCATTCCACCCTGTTCCATCTGTTGCCTTTGCAACTGCTCCATCCGTTTTCTTCGAATTTCAGCAAGTTCATCGTCACCCATCTGTCACACCTCAATATTTTGCAAGTCCGGGAACTGATTCAGTTACGTTCTCTTTCAGACCGTGAGCCGCTCCGTCAAGGAATGCACGCCCTTTGGCTGAAATCATACGTCCGTCTTTAGTGTTCTCAACAAGTTCTGCGTTTTGAAGTTGCTGAAGTATTTTTCTGGTGACTGACCCGGATCCCTTCCAGAACTGATAAGGGTTTGAACCGCGATCTTTTTTGCCACCGTAGAATGACCTCAGTCTCTGTACGCCAACTGGTCCGTCCATATAGACACGGCGCAATACTGAAGCCGCACGTGTATGCCACCAGTTATCTTGTTTAGGTGGCATCTCTTTATGGACACCTGTCTTGGCAAATGCCGCCCATTCAGGTGCGTTTATTGCGTCAAGCTCTTTAAACTCTTCTGCAACGTTCCTAATGAGGACATCTGCGGGGATATCATATACAGTTGTCATTTAATCAACACTCTTCTAATTCTATGCTAAACAGCAGTCTATATTTATTTGCAAAGTAAGTTATTATAGATTTCGAGCCGTGCCCGGAAAAAAATGTTATTTTTGTGCTTTTGCAAGTACCATTGTACGGCCACGAACCTGTATCAGTTTTACATCACACTCTTTTGCAATGCTTTCCGGGTCAGTTTCTGTGTTTCTAAGCCACTTGATCTTTACGATTTTTCTGTCTTTGATCTGGCGGCGGATCTCTTCAATTGTGGATTTCGTGCAACCGTCTTTTCCAATCCAGACCGTTGCTTTTAGCTGATTAATTAGTTTTCTATCGGTTATAATGCTTCACCAACCTGTATCTTCTCTGGTTTCCACAGCTTTTACATGTGACAATGACCATTGCATTGTGAATTCGTACTCTCATATTCCTTCCCGGCACAAGATACTCAGAACAATTCCGGCAATAGCGTCGGTTATATGGTGATGGGATCCTGACGCGCTGTCGCATACCTATTTTTCGTGCAAGACTGACACATCCCCTGCTCCATTCCGGATTTTGAGAATGGAATCTTTCGGCCTGTTCAAACAGAATCCGGATGCGTTCCATTGATATATCTTTTCTTTTTGGCTGCCGAGATTTTGATCCCATTATCTGTCCCTGACTTGTTATGCGTTCCTATATATTGCAGTTACAGGGTGAAAAAAGAATGGATCAGAATACTCCAAAATGACCTCTCAAAAATATGAGTTGTGTGCCCTGAAATAAGTAAAATAAAAGAGAGTCTGTCAAATCAGCTCGTTTAGGGTAAACAAATTCATCATATCAGATCCGGAGATTAACATAATTACATTGATAGTTACGACTTATATTAGTCGATTTGACAGGGTTACAGGCAACAAAGGAAAATGAAGGGGAAAATGAAGGGGAAAATGAATGGAAACAGGTTCTCTAAATGAATTATCGCCCTCTGTCAATTGCCAGGAGGTAATATTCCTGCAATTCTGTCTTCAATGACGATGCGATCTTCACAGAACAGTTTTACTGCATCCGGCATCGCAATATGCTCCTGTACAAGTATTCTTTCGGCAAGTGAAAATTCATCGTCAGAATCAGTTACCCGAACCGGGCGCTGGATAATGATCTGTCCGGTGTCCATTCCTTCGTCAACAAAATGCACAGTACATCCGGAAATTTTTACGCCGTAATCCAGTGCCTGTTTTTGTGCATGCAGGCCTGTAAAACTCGGGAGAAGTGCAGGATGGATATTAATCATTTTTCCGGAAAATGTTCTTACGGTTTTTTTGTCTAAAAGACGCATGTATCCTGTGAGAATATACAGGTCAGCATCTGCTTTTTTCATAGCCGTAAGGAGTGCGTCATTGTATTGGTCCCTCTCTTCAAATGAATTAAAATCAACAACCTTCACAGGAATACCTGCCTGCTCTGCTCTCTGGATTGCGTATGCATCCGGGTTGTCTGTGATAAGGGCTGTAAATGTACCGGGAATGTACCCATCATTTACTCTGTCAATAACTGCCTGAAAATTTGAACCCCTGCCTGATGCCAGAACCGCAATGCGTTTCATGTTATTATATTTGTCAGGCAGAACTCATTAATTATTGTCTCTGTCCCCTGATTTTGAAAGGATTAATTTGACATCGACAATACGCCTTGCATGCATTTTCATCACCATCAGGCGGATGTTACCGTCATTTATTTCCACCAGTTCCCCGCGTCTCGGGATGTGGCCCAGCCTGTCGATCAAAAGTCCGCCGATCGTTTCGTATGATTCATCCAGTGGCAGACTGAGATTTAAGTCCTCATTAATCCGATCCACCCATGCCCCTGCATCAATCAGGTAGACACCTTCATCTATTTCCTGTATTTCAGGTTCTTCCACATCAAATTCATCGAGGATTTCCCCTACAAGTTCTTCCAGAATATCTTCCACTGTGATAATTCCCACAAAAGTTCCATACTCATCCAGAACAATTGAGAGGTGTACTTTTCTTATCTGGAGTTCTTTTAAGAGTTCATCTATTTTTTTGCTTTCCGGAATGAACTGCGGGTCATATATCAGGTCTCTTATCCTGATGTTATCCATTTTTTTGTGTATTGCTCTAAATATATCCTTCACATTAAGGATGCCAATGATATTGTCTATCTGTTCGTGGTATACCGGCAATCTGCTAAACCCGGTCTCATTAAATATATTGATAGATTCTTCAAGGCTGCTTTTTTCGTCAATCATTACTACGTCCGCACGCGGAGTCATTGCCTCCTTTGCGATGGTGTCTGTAAACCTGAATACACGATAAAGCATCTCATGCTCTTCTTCTTCAATGGTTCCTGCTTCCTCACCCACATCAATCCACTGTTTTATCTCTTCTTCAGTTATGACAGGGTGCCCGATATCACCTTTTATTGAAAATGTTTTTTTTATCCCGTCATATACCCAGAGGAGCGGGGAAAATAAATATGAGAGATACAATATCGGCCATGACACAAACAGTGCCACTGTTTCTGTTTTCCGTGCAGCATATGTTTTTGGCCCGATTTCTCCGAAGATAAGGAGCAGTATTGTAACAACACCAGTAGCGATACCCACTCCAACATCGCCGTAATATTCGATAGCTAAGGATGTTGCAAGTGCTGCAGCACCGATATTAACAACATTGTTGCCTATCAGGATTGTGATCAGCAGGTGGTCTGAGTTTTTTTTCAGTTTCTCAAGAGCCCGGGAACCACTGATATTCCTCTCAACAAGCGTCCTGACTTTTGCCTGATTAATTGAGATCAGTGCAACTTCTGAACCCGAAAAAAAACCGGAAAGGAGGAGACATACAAAAAATAGGATGAATTTACTATTTTCCTCGATCATTGCATCCTCGCCGCAACAACGGCAAAATATATTTATTATTCATATTCTGTTTATCAAATCAGATTTGATGTTAAAATATTATAAACCCAACGTCTAATCAAAGATTTTTCGGATATAACTTATCTCGTTTTTAATGATAGTTATCTTTTCATCAGGATTAAGCCTGTGATTATAGTTCATATCCTCGATCTCAAGGGTAAAATATCCTTTGTAATCATAACTCTTCAGACACTCAAGGATTCTCTCTATATCCCGGTTGCCACTGACTGGCAGGTGCATTCTGTTTTTTCCAGGTGCACTTAAGTGAACATTAACAATCCTGTCATGACACAAGTCAATATAGTTTATTGCATCATCAATGGATTCTTTCAGTGCGTGAGCTGTATCAAATGTAAATGAGAGCCACTCTTCTCTGTCCAGAATTTCTCTGGCCCGTTTTGGGGTGCAAAGAAGTGAGTTTACATTTTTCTCCATATTTTCAATGCTTACCTGTACGGTTTTATCCATGGCGACTTTCCTTACAGCTTCAGTATACCTGTTAAAACGTTCATAGTCTCTTTCACTGACCTTTCTTTTTGCCGTTCTCCTGCCCGGGTGGATTGTGATTACCGAAGCATTCAGTGACTCCGCAATTTCAACCGCTCTTACTGTATGCATTATTGAGATATCTGCCACATCGGGATTGATCGAGCAGGGATTTAGATCCATTACAGGTGAGTGAATATTAATAGGACAGAGCGTCGGGTGTTCTGCAGTTATTTTTTTGAGTTCGTGTACAGGGAGATGATGTAACCAGAAATCTGGTGTTTCAAGCCAGAATTCTATTGCGTTGCAACCGGCACTCTCGGTGAAATCAAATATTTCACTACAGGTGTACTCATGAAAAAACATGCTTGATGTGGCTATCCTGACCATTAATATTGGTATATAGATTTCATCCTGAAAAAAGAAATCCCAAAATCCCTTACATGCATATGATCTGCAGGATAATGCAGAGAGTAATGTAAAAAGAATGTAAGAAGAGAAAAAGTCTTCTTCAGTTTTGCTGTTCAGTGGATGATATCCCCATCTGTTTGTGGACTACTCAGGGAGTGAATATTTTGTGGTTTTACGCTTTATTTATAAACCCCTGTTTACAAATCAGAAGATGATAGAAATGCCCGGGGAAATGTATCTGGGCGACATTGATTTATGTCATGTATCTGACGTGTCGCAAATAATCTGCAGTCTTCTGGACGATGACCGTCTACAGGATATCTGGGTTGAGGGTGAAATTACAAATTTTCATCACCACTCTTCAGGCCACCTGTATTTTTCCCTGTCTGAGCATAAGGGAGGGAAAACATACGTTCTGAATTCTACCATGTGGCGCAATACTGCCCGTGAACTTTCTTTTGAACCAAAAAACGGTATGAAAGTGATGATCTGGGGTTCTGTCCGGGTCTATGAACCCCATGGGAAATACCAGTTAATCGCAAGGGAGATGCGTCCGTTGGGCAGGGGTGAAAAACACCTCATGTTACTTGCGTGGAAGAAAAAACTGGCAGACGAGGGATTATTTGATACATGGAAGAAGAAACCCCTGCCAGAATATCCCACACGTATAGCCGTTGTCACGTCACCAGGTGGTGCTGCAAGGAGTGATATTGAAAACATAATCGGGCGGCGTTATCCAGTTGAAATTATTATCTCACCGACACTGGTACAGGGTGATCTGGCCCATGTGGATATCGCCCGCGCGATTAAAAATGTGGATAGTCTTGTGGATGTAATAATTGTAGGGCGGGGTGGCGGGAGCTTTGAAGACCTGTTTGAGTTTAATCACCCCGATGTAGTCAGAGCCATAGCAGAGTGCATAACACCTGTTGTCAGTGCAGTAGGACACGAAGTGGACTGGGTGCTCTCTGACTTTGCGGCAGATGTACGTGCGCCAACTCCCTCGGCAGCAGCAGAACTGGTTGTTCCTGACAGGTCTGAAATGAAAGCGGAACTTGGGCTGTATAAAAAACGCCTCTCAGATGTTCTTGAAATAAGAGTTGAACGCGAAAGAGAATGCCTTGAAGATATGAGGTTTCGCCTTCGGCCGGCGCGCTTTGAAAGAAAATTAAATGACGAGAGAGAGAAGGTTGCAGACTTAGGAGAGCGTTTCATGCGCAGTGTCAGTTCATACATTAACCGGGAAAAACTCCTGTTAAAAAACTTAAAAACAGAACTGGTGGCAGTAAACCCGAAACAACCACTAAAAAGGGGCTACTGTCTGATACATAAGGGTGGAGTACCGGTTACATCTGCGTATGAACTAAAATCAGGGGAGTCTGTTGGCTTTAAGATGTGGGACGGCAGTGGAAAAATGAATATCACAGAGGTGAATTATGACAACGAAATATGAGGATATGGTTCTGGAATTAAAGGAAATTGTACAGAAAATTGAAAGCGGGGATGCAAGCCTTGATGAGACAATTTTACTCTATGAAAAAGGTTTTGAACTGGTTAATCAGTGTGAAAAAGCACTTGAAGAAGCTGAACTGAAGGTCTCTGAACTTTTTTTGGAACGGTAACCGTCATTTTTACTTCCATTACTGAACCTGTTTTCAGTGCATCCGTCATTTCACGCGGGATTGTATCTGCCACATGGTCAGAATAGATCCCGATTGTCCTCCCACAGACATAGGAGGATCTCCTCCAGACAAGGTCTGTGGGGTGATTTAGTGTTATCAGGGAACTCCCCTGTGATTTAATCGTAAATGAAACACCGTCCACAGTAAGTACTGTTGTTAATTCCGCACGATCATCTGCAAGCATCTGTTTAAACTCCTTAGAGAGATCGGCTGCACCCCTCTCTGCAGCAGTGCCGAGAATACATGTACCTTTTGGAGTTAGTTCCTCCTCTTTTGTAATCTCAAATGTTGACCTGTGTTTTCCTGTTATGTTTGGATGGCCGTGGCATCTGACCACTTCTGTAATCTGCATTTCTTATAAAAATTAGGTGTGTAACTATTTTCAGGTTTTGGAATATGAGATATGAAGGATGGCCGGGCTGTAAGGTATATCTCTTATCGCATCTCAGTAATTAGGTAAGATGAACCCTGAATTAACATGTCCGTCCTGTGGTAAGGAATGTAAACAGAATGTGCTCAAGGAATCAGGCGATCTTCTTGTGCAGTGTTCTTTGTGTGGAAATATCCACCACGTACCGTTAATAAAAGAGCCCACAGTAATTACTGTCAGAGCTATTATCAGCAAGGACCAGATATCAAGTGTCGGCAGTAT
Organism: Methanobacteriota archaeon; assembly: GCA_034659935.1. GTDB lineage: Archaea > Halobacteriota > Methanomicrobia > Methanomicrobiales > Methanomicrobiaceae > DAOVRB01. The sequence continues at coordinate 64,933 of JAYEIC010000082.1, forward strand.
TGAACTTATTGAGAATGAACGGTGTGCTGTAGGAGATCTCCTTGTGGCAGAACTGGGTGATAATGTTCTGGGTGTTGAGGTGACCGGTATTGAAGTTGGGGATAAAAGGCGGAAAAGAAGCATTGCAACTGACATTTCAACTCTCTGGACCCGTGAGGTAGAAAATGTTGTTGTCAGGGTTTCTGTACATGATGGTCGAAAAACCCTCCCGATGTACAGCGCGTGTGACGGTGAGGATGATTTTATAATCGGAGATATCTATAAAATAGACAATGTCAGATTCCGGGTAGTTCAGATGAAACTCCGTGACGGGGCATTAATGCGTAAAGAGGGTTGGAAGGCATATGCACGAAAAATTAAGCGTGTGTATGCAATCAGGGTGTAATTTTCACTACAAATATGCCTGAAATAAAGCTGTCGGGCACTGTTTGCTGAAAACGTGTATGACTCACGTTGTGTCATGCATATTTTCATGCAAATTCAGAGATATTTTTTTATTGTTTCTTCAAGTGTTTCCCTGTGCACAACACCCTCCATCTTTTCCTTTAGTTCATCATCATCAATGATAACGATGGTTGGAGTCACTTTCAAACCATATTTACTGATATATTCTGGATTTTTAACGGCATTGATCACTTCAATTTCAATTCCAATAGCATTTTGGACTTCGTGGTTTATCAGAACCTGCTCTTCACACCCGATACACCCCTCCTGATTGAAGCAGATAACTCTTACTGGCATAAAAAATAGATGGGTTTTTGGATATAAATACCCTGTGCTAATTAAGCACAGTCGCAATTTTCACAGACCTGCTGACACCAGTACTGCGTACACTCATCTCTCCGCAGGGTACCGGTACCGGAAAAAGGCATATTCTCTCTTTTCTTTTTCAGGGCCAGCACTTCCAGACTTCTGCTGCCTGTCCTGTAAAAGGTAACACCTTTCACACCCTTTTTCCATGCATACGTTATCGCAGCCTTCACATCATCCACCCGTGCTTCCTCAGGCAGATTGATAGTTTTCGATATTGCAGCATGGCAATGCTTCTGGAATGCTGCCTGCATATCAATGTGAACAACAGGCGGGATGTCCAGTGCTGACTTAAACAGTGTCCTGAATGAATCAGGGAGGATATCACAGTCCTGAATTGTCCCATGAGTATATGCGTGATTGATAACAGAGGCTGTTTCATCCTCATTCATCCCCAGTCCGATAAGTTTTTCTTTAAAAAACGGGTGCACACACATAAACACGCCACCAACAGTCCCGCACCGCCTGTATGCCCATGAAAATACAGGCTCAATACCACTGGAACATCCGGCAATCAGGGATATGGAACCTGTGGGGGCGATACATGTCATAGCTGCATTCCGGACAGGGAACTCCCATGTGCTCTCTTCCCACTCAGGAAACGGGCCGGATTCAGATGCCATAATCCTGCTCTCATCCACAGCCATATCATTAATTAACCCGAAAACGTCCCCTGCAAGAGAAAGCGCGCTCGTACTGTCATAAGGGACTCCGAGTTTTAACAGCAGATCATGAAAACCCATTACACCAAGGCCAATTTTTCGCGTCTTTTTCGTCATATCAGCAATTTTACGGACAGGATAACAGTTTTTATCAATAACATTGTCAAGGAACCTCGTTGCCGCCCTTGTGTCATCCTCCAGTTTCTCCCAGTCAATCCCGCTGCCACCAACATATTGTGAGAGGTTAAGTGACCCTAAGGTACAGGACTCATATGGCAGCAGAGGTTGTTCACCACAGGGATTTGTCGCTTCAATGAACCCAAGGTGAGGCACAGTGTTCGCTTCGTTAACGCGATCATAAAAGATCACTCCGGGTTCACCATTCTGCCAGATACCTGCTGCAATAAGGTCAATCAGTTCTTCATCAGGGTTCTCCATGAAAGCGTCATCAACCATCACGCTGATATTGAAGTTCCTCAGTTCGCCCTCGACATTCTTGCTACGGATAAATTCCCTGATATCCGGATGACGAATCCGGAGTATACCCATGTTTGCACCCCGCCGGCGTCCGCCCTGTCTTACGACACCGGTCGCAGCATCAAATACCTTCATGAATGAAACAGGACCGCTTGCGATACCACCTGAGGAGTCCAGTGCTGACCCGCGTGCCCTTAAATACCCAAATGAAAAGCCGGTCCCGCCTCCACTTTTATGCACGAGTGCCGCAGTTTTTAAGGTCTCAAAGATTCCCTCGAGATTGTCACTGATCGGCAGGACAAAACATGCGGATAACTGTCCGTTTTCAGTACCCGCATTCATCAGACACGGGGAATTCGGAAGAAAATCACTCTGCACCATCATCCGGTAAAAGCGCTCCCGCTCCACTACTGTATTCCCTATCGCCTCTGCAACCCTGTGGCAGATATCATCATACCCTCTTTCACTCTTCTGGAGATACCGTGCCTGTAAAATATCTTCAATCATGCCTGCCTGAGCACCACCGGACTTAAGTGTGCATCTGTTGATGAATCAGGTGCAGGATATTAAAATAGTTTTTCTGCAGGCTCTTGTTATTGCAGTACACGGAAATATGCTCACACGCAAATGATTATAATTCCGGCAGTATATGAATAATGTATGAACTGGACTGGTGAACAACTGAAACTGGCCGAAAAATACAACTCTCCTGACGAAATCCCTGTGGAAGAACGCCGATACAAGTGTCACACCTGCCACATGATCGTGGATGAGACTCCATGTCCCAACTGTGGGGAGACACTTCTTGAGATCATGTGTCCTCTGGATCACTGCCACTGCTCACACCACATCACCGAAAAAATCGAATACTGCCCTCTCTGTGGCCAGGGGGTCTGTCCGGAATGCGGTACGCATGACGTCTCCCAGGTTTCCCGTGTAACAGGTTACCTGGCTGACGTTGCCGGCTGGAACCAGGGAAAACAACAGGAATTAAAAGACAGAGCACGATATTCTGTTTGATGATATATTTTCTCCGGGAAAATACCCTGTTTATTCGCGGCAATTTTAAAGGAGCAAGCACAGGAGTCCGTGGCGGCATTGCCAACGTCTCCACTATTTTTAATCACACAGTCCCAAAGAGCTTCAGTCACACCGAACCGCACAGGTACATGAAATCAGTTGTTGCAGAACAGGGATTCTCCACAGAGGATTTCTTTGGTCTTCTGACAGCCGTTGAGATGAAAACACTCTGCGTCTTCTCATATGAGTTTATCACCGTCTTTATTACAGCAGGTGTATCAAACCCGAACCCCGATGGACCCGGCACCATAAATATTATCATACACAGCAGAGAAGGTCTGTCAGACGGTGCATTACTGGAGATGGTTATAACGGCGACCGAGGCAAAGGCGCAGGCACTCCATGATATGGGATATGATTTCACAGGTACCACAACAGATGCGGTTGTCGCAGTGTATGAAGATAACAAAATCGTTCACGAATATGCAGGAACACTCACAGAAGCAGGGAAGCGCGTGTATGAATGCGTGAGGTCTGGACTGCCGGAAGCGCTCAGACGACATGAAGGCATTATTGAAACTGATAGAGAGTCTTTCTTTGTCCTCAGCACAATTGGTGGCAACCACTGGGTGGAGTGGAAAAAGGAGGAATGCCCCTATTATCCCTGTCATTTTGAAGGACAGCGCTGTGATTTCTGCTACTGTCCCTTTTACCCATGCAAAGACAGAGAACTTGGGGACTGGATTGATAGTTCAACAGGAAAAAAAGTCTGGAGCTGCCAGAGGTGCCGCCTTATCCACTACCCTGAAGTTGTTGATTACCTGAAGCGAAAACCGGAAGCATCACTGAGAGAATTAAAGGCACTGGCTGTGAAAAAATAAAGAGTATACAGTTTTTGTTCTGCTATGCTGTCTGAAATTTACTCGAGAGAACAACAGGTCTGTACAGTCATGCGGGTCTGTCATGCGTGTCTGGGCCATCTGACTGCCACAAACATTCCGGCTTCTTTCACTTTCACACTGCACGCCCATAGTTAATATCTGTGTAAAAACGGAATAGTGATTGGAGATGTTAGAAAATGGATTTCAATCCTGAAGTAGTAGAAAGAATCTCCCTGAAAATAGAAGAAATGGGCGTTACCGTAGACAGAGAGAAGGTAGTGTCCAAATTAAAACTTCTTGTATCTGAATTTGGAATACCTGTTGAGGAGGCAGAACGCACAGTTACAAATGAACTGATGCGTGAGTATAATCTTACAGGTCCGGGTTCACAATCAGGGAACACCAGTGATTTAAAAGAGATCAGTGACTGCCAGCCGGACGACTGGGTGACTGTTGAGGCAAAAGTTGTATCTTTGTCCATCCCTCCGTCAACTGCCATAGCGCAGAAAGGAATTGCAGACGACGGGAGCGGGGCAATTGAATTTGTTGTCTGGGAAAAGGCAAAGGCAAACTTACCTGAACTGGAAGAAAGGAAGTGGTATCGCTTTGAATCAGCAGTGATTGACGAGTTTCGGGGTGCGCCAAATATGAAAATTCATTCCGGCACGAAAATCACGCTTATAGACGAGGACAGACCACTCATCCCGACCATTGCACAGATTGCCGATCTTAAACCAGGTGTTGCATCGGTGCGTGTCAAAGTAATGCAGGACTGGGAAACACGGCATGACCAGATGGAACAGACTGGTATTGTCGGTGATGAAACAGGAACTATCAAATTTGTCACATGGAAAAATAATAACCAGGAAAAACTCGAACAGGATAAGATATACACGCTTTATTACAGCACTGTTGATGAGTACCAGGGCAGACTTTCCTTAAACCTTACCAATGCAATGATAATGCGTGAAGACGGCGCAGACATTGAAGTTGCAGCTGGAAATTCATCTGTTTCAGGGGTATTTGTCCACATGGGTTCAGGTTCAGGTCTGATCAAACGCTGCAAAGTGGAGGGATGTAACCGTGCACTTTCACGCCAGAATTATTGTCCTGTGCATGAAATCCAGAATGAATTCCGTTATGATCTCAGAATTACCGGTGTTGTCGATGATGGACAGAAAGCTACAAATGTTCTGATACAGCGTGAAGAAACAGAAAAACTGAGTGGGGTTACACTTGACAAGGCAATAGAGATAGCTGAAAACAACCCGCTTGGCCTTGATGATGTGTTCTTAAAGATGCAGACAAATGTAATGGGAAGGTATGTCACATGCAAAGGAAATGACATAGATGGCACAATTCTCGTAAAAGATATTGAAATCATGAAATTCAGTTCTGAAAGACATGCATCTCTTCTCAACCGTGCCGGTGAATCTTTGGGAGGTGCTGAATAATGAGTACATCAGGAAACAACGGACAGACACGAACTTATATGCGTGAACCGGCAAAGCGCGTATTTGCCACAGAATTTCGTGAATCAAGACTGCAGTTTAAGGCAGGTGATGATGAATTCAGCCCGTCCTATGTAATGCTGCCAACTGGTGAGCGCTCAAACCGCATTTTCATCTGTGGTGTAATGACACAGAAGGAAAAGAAAGGTGACCAGAATATGTTCTATACTGCACGCATACGTGACCCGACAGGTCTTTTCTTCATCAATGCCGGAGGTTATCAACCCGAAGCAATGCAGCAGATTTCACAGATTGAAGAAAAAGCATATGTTGCAGTTGTTGGAAAATCAACAGTCAGGGAAACACCCGACGGTTCTGTTTTTGTCTCTGTAAGAGCTGAATCAGTCACAGAGATTGATATGGAGACCTACAAGTGCTGGGTCGATGACACTGCAGAACAGACTTTAAACAGGCTTGATGTCTTCGGTTCAACAGATGATTCTATAAATGCAAAAGAGTTTTACAGCACCAATCCTGAAGTATTCAGGACTGCTGTATTTGATGCACTCAAACAGATTGAAATCTAAATTCAAACACTTTTTTATCCTCCGTTACCAATGAGATAGTACCATCAGGTACCTGAGTGATTATCACTGACAGTCCCGGAGATCTCAACTAAATTATGGAAACCATATATAAGCAAAGAATCAGGGCCCTTGCTGCATTTCTGAAAGTCAACCCCGCGGAGATCCACGTATCAGAGGGAGTGCTCTATACATTTCGGGCATTTTATCACGGTCAAAAAAAAGCCTACCTTGTATTAACAGAAGAAGAGTCTGAAACGGCGGCACGAATTGCAGTTGAGGAGCGGTTATGGGTCATAGGACTTGAATCCATCTTTTCTTATTATGACATTGACTCATACCCGTCAGATGTGCTTGAAAAATTAAAACCGGCAGATATCAGAGAAGCAAATAAATCCATAATTAAACTCATTGAAAACACATGTGGTGTTCATACCCTTACTGACATCATGCTCTCCTTTGGAAACAGACCAAACATTCTCGCCGACTATGATCAGACAGAACACCACGAAGGCGGATACAATATTTACAGGCTCTATTAGATAATTTGAGTATCGGAGAAATTGCTCTTGTGGAAAATGGAAACATGCATGACGCGAAAGCGTTCAGGTGCTGTCTGATGAAGATGCGGGTAGCATGTTCCATTAGTTCAAAAAGAAACGTTCGACGCTATAATTCTGAATCTGATTCTGAAACGGATAGTGAAAACTCCGCTATCTGTTCTGAAAACTATTCTCAGAAAGAGGGATGAACAGGACAATTTTAATGAGATGTCGTAGGAATATAATTAATATGCAACCGGTTTAGTCAGACCAGTCAGACCAGCCTGACCAGTCCGGGTCTCCCTTAACACATCCAGGTGGAATATGAAAGAAAAACCTCTGAAAATCAATGATATCGCAAGGGAAACAGGCTTTCCTGAAAAAATAATCCGCGGGTATACTGAAGAATACAAAGACCTGTACTCATCAAGAAAAATCGGAAGAATAAGTGTGTACGACCGGCAGGCAGTTAAAATCACAGCAGATATCTCCGAACTTCAGTCAAAAGGCCTCAAAAAAGAAGAAATCATTAAAAAACTCGGCAGAGGAAAGAAAAACAGAGATTTAATTGAGAGAAACAACCCTCATACAAAACCCGCAACCCGCCAGACATCCCGGACATCCCATCCAGCTACGCCAGGGGCACTAACTAAAAACAGTATGATTCAGACCCACATCCCTGCACCTGTGGAAAGGAAATCTCCTGAGAACCGGGCTGTTGACCACAGTGATGCGATTGCACTCCAGGAACAACAGATAAAAAGGGTCACCAAGCGTGCTGAAACACTGGAGACAGAACTTACAAAAGCACGTGAAGAACTATCTGAGGTGACAGAAGAAAATAAGATACTTTCTGCAGCACATAATGAACAGATTAGGATCACCGGTGACTGGATTGAGTATTTTGACAAAAAACTGGATCTTATTGCTGCCGAACAGCAGAATCATAACAGAGAAGTTGCAGAATGGACCACCTACATCGACTCAGAAATTACGCGACTGAACTTATCAATAACAGAACGCCTGAAAAAGAAGTTCAGAATCTGATGTAAGACACAGGATCTCTCTGGTATTATGCATCTGCCAGCATGCACCACTCATCTGGCACCTGTGATTATGCACAAACAAATGCAGTAAAACCATGCATGAAAAGATGCATGACGCCTCAGTTAATATCTGCTTCTGCCACACCTAACAGAATGCTGTAACCTCATATACTTTTTCGCACTACATTTACCACAACAGCAGGACATCTGCTGCACATATTGAAAACATATATGATATGTGCAGCACAAAATAGGTACATATGGTTAGACTATCTGTCACAATTGATGATTCTCTCGCTGACAAAATCGAGGAATCCAGCAGGGAAAGTGGCATTTCCAAGTCAGAATGGATAAAAGATGCCTGCACTCAGCAGTCGGACAAAGCTGCACCACCTGCTCAGTACTGCGATGCATCAAACAGGATCAGATTCAGCTTACCTGTCACATCCAGTGAACATAATATGTCAGATTATGCTGAAACATATGCAAAATACTCTGTTGATGTTCCTGATGACTTCAATTTTGGGTATGATGTCGTTGACGCATGGGCAGATAAAGACCGCAATAAACTTGCAATGATCTGGGCAGACCAGATGGGTAATGAAAAAAAGTACTCTTTCTATGACTTAAAAAAACTATCCAACCAGGCAGCAAACATCCTCCTGAAATTTGGCATTAAAAGAGGTGATCGTGTCATGCTGATGTTGCCGAGGATACCTGAATGGTGGATTTTTGTCATAGCCCTCATTAAACTTGGTGCTGTTTATTGTCCAAACCCAACAATGCTGACTGAAAAAGATCTTAAATACAGGATCAACGCAGGAAAATTCAGGATGATTATAACAAATCTTGATAATTCTTCAAAAGTTGAAAACATACGTAATGAATGCCCGACATTAACAGATTGCATGGTAGTCGATGGAGAACTACCCAACTGGATAAACTACAGGCGTGAACTTATCTACCCGGCCCCGGTCTCATGCCAGTCAGTAAATTTACCAGTTGAACAGAAAGGACACGCATCAGACCCTATGATAATCTACTTTACTTCAGGTACAACAGGACGGGCAAAGATGTGTCTTCATGATAATAGCCACCCACTCGGTCACGTGATAACAGCAGGTTTATGGCATGATATCAGGCCAAATGACCTGCATCTTACACTCTCAGATACCGGATGGGCCAAGTCCGGTTGGGGTAAATTATTTGGACAGTGGATTCAGGGTGCCTGTATCATGGTGTATAATATTGAGCAGAAATTTGATGCTACTGAAATTCTGCCCCTGCTTGAGAATTATGGTATTACCACATTCTGTTGCCCTCCCACAATCTACAGGATGCTTGTCTTAGCTGACATCAAAAAATACGATCTTCGTGAACTCCGCCACTGTACAAGTGCCGGAGAACCATTAAACCCGGAGGTGATTAGGCTCTGGAAGGAGGGAACGGGTCTTACCATCTATGAAGGATATGGTCAGACCGAGACCGTCTGCTGTATAGCTATATTCCCCTGTATGGATGAAAAACGTGGGTCAATGGGTAAACCCTCACCAGGATGGCAGATTGAACTTCACGATGAAGAAGGGCATCCTGTTGGCATCCATGAAGAGGGAAGAATAGCAATCAAACTCGACCCAAAACCTGTTGGACTTCTGGTTAAATATCTGGACAACGAAGGGGCAAATCAGGAATCATTTGTTAATGGTTACTACTACGCAGGGGATAAGGCATACTGCGATGAAGATGGTTATTTCTGGTTTGTTGGGAGAAGTGATGATATTATAAAAAGTTCGGGATACCGTATTGGACCTTTTGAAGTCGAAAGTGCATTACTTGAACATCCTGCAGTTCAGGAGTCTGCAGTAGTGGGTGCACCGGACCTTATCAGGGGAACAATTGTTAAAGCATATATTATACTAAATAATGGCTTTAAACCAACAGAAACACTGATCAAAGAATTACAAAACCACGTGAAAAAGACAACTGCACCATACAAATATCCGCGTTCGATCGAATTTGTCGATAAACTGCCAAAAACAGTATCAGGAAAGATCAAGCGCAATGTACTAAGGGATATGAGTATAAAGAAGTGAATCGTAAAAATATGTTTTTACACATCTCCGAAAATATTTATTCCAAAATATCCATCACAAAATACATTTTTTCACAGAATATCTGGTTTTTTTTTCTCAATATTATACATGGTACAACAAACGTGACGCTCTGCACCCTGACAGTGAGGGGGGACGCTACAGGGGAGACAAACCTGACAATCATCCCGACAAAGATCGACGACGATATCGGCGGGCGGTATCGGCGGGCGGTATGCACCAGAGGCAGCAGATGCAATCCTGGTTGTAGAGAGCCTGCCAATGATTACTTCGGTGAGTATGTCGGTTATGCACAGGACTATATTTATGCAAATCGAAAATGATCAAAGAAGTGAAAATGATCAAAGAAGTGAAAATAATCAAAGAAGTGAAAATAATCAAAGAAGTGAAAATGATCAAAAATGATTCAGAATCTGATTAGGCAAAAATTGTGATTTATAAT
>JAYEIC010000082.1:75058-121326 GCA_034659935.1 Methanobacteriota archaeon
GAAAATGATCAAAGAAGTGAAAATGATCAAAGAAGTGAAAATAATCAAAGAAGTGAAAATAATCAAAGAAGTGAAAATGATCAAAAATGATTCAGAATCTGATTAGGCAAAAATTGTGATTTATAATAACGTGCATGACGCGTAAGTATTCACACACTGTTTACTGAAAACGTGAATCTTATTTTTATGCTAAATTATATAAATTTTATAAAATCTTCTTTTGGAATATTAGCACTATTCAGGATTGGAATCAATGTACCTCTGTCTATTTCGTTATGAAACGGGACCGTTATTTTTAAAGTATTTTTTGTTGTATATTTAATAAGCCGTATATGACTCCCTTTCTGCCTTCTTATAACGAATCCTTCTCGGACTAATGTTTTTATAAGCTCTTTTCCGGATATGACAGGTAAACCTGTCATACAACGACCTCAACAATACGGGCATTTTTGGAAAGAATAAATTCTTCATCATCATCAGGTTCAAGGTAAAGCTCTATTGCTTCCTTAATATTCAAAAGGGCTTCATCTTCGGTTTTTGCCTGTGAAATACAGCCCGGAAGAGATGGAACTTCTGCCACAAACCACCCATCTTCTCCCGGTTTTATTATTACCTGTATCTGCATGATTTCAGTACATGTCATATTATGAATTTAATATTTGCATGACTGCCATGTTCTGGGAAGTGTCCCGATTTGTATTTAGTTGTCAGCAAAGTATAACTCTGATTGCCCTTATAAGCCAATAAAATTCATTCGTGGAACAGCACGAACTGCTACACAATAAATATCAGCATAGAGAAACGTGCAGAAACATTCCAAAAACAGATGGGCTCGCTGAGATTCGAACTCAGGATCCCCGCCGTGTGAAGGCGATGTCATAAAGGGTTTATTTTTGCAATCTGGCGACATAAGCGGTTTAGAAAATTTTTTGGGCCTTGCGGAGAATCGACCCTAATAGCTTAACAAATGCACGACAATATTACAAAAAAGATCTCAATTTATTCTATAATCAAAATTGTAATAGAACAAAATTTGCCTCATGAAAAATGGTATTTATTCAGATTTCAATAACGACTTATATTTCTCATAAGATTGGGCTGCTTCATCAAAATATCCAAGCTCAGTTTGAGCCAAAGACATCTGGAGCCATAAATATTCGTTTTTTTCTTCACCTAATTTAAGAGCTTTTTTAAAAGATTCTAATGCTTCATCATATTTTTCGATTAAGGATAAAAACCACCCTTTTTCAAGATACAATTTTCCGTCGGTTACGGTTGCCTCTTTTGTTGATTCAAGGGTTTTTTTTACTGTAAAATACTGGTGATATGCTCCGAGTATTTTTTTTGTCGATCGGGATCTCTTTTGAGAAGCAGATGAAGTTTTTGAGAATGTCAAGAAATCTGTTTTTTTCAAATATTCCTTCGAATAATACGTCGAATGCTGCATACTGCGTATTCTCATAACTGCCATCGACGGTCTTCCATTCCATGTAACGGTCTTCGTCTGCTGTGATTGTCCCTGCCTTTGATGTGGCCTGATCGCTCATTACGCAGAATGCATTGTAGACAAATATGGAGGGGATGTCATGGAGATAGTTCCTGAGCTGACTGTATGCCTCTGATACGTCGGTTTCTTCTCTTGAGGGGATTTCAGTTCGATGGCAACGAGCGGGAGTCCGTTTACAAATACAACGATATCCGGGCGTTTTTCCACTTCGTCAACAACAGTCCACTGGTTTATGGCATGAAAGGTATTGTTTTCGATATTCTGATAGTTGATGAGATATACAATGGTTGAGCGTTCTTCCTTTCCGTCATAGTATTTTATCGGAATTCCGTTCTGGAGGTAGTCTGTAAAGATGAAATTCTTCTGGATGATTGTGCCAGTTTCGATGTTCTTGAGCTTATAGACTGCCTCTTCGATTGCGGTTTCTGGAAGTTTCGGGTTGATTGTTTTAAGGGAAGAGAGAAGCTGCTCTTCATAAAGGGAGTTGTGATAGTCCCGGATTACGTCAGGGCCGTATTCATATGTGTAGCCGAGATTGTCCCTGAAGATCTCAATGATTGAATTTTCAAAGTTGGCTTCCGTGAATGTCACCGGGTTTCCTCCTTTTGGGAGAGGACTGTTCTGTATTTCTGCTTTGGGGATGTGGGTTTCTCAGGGTTTGTTTTTCGGAGCTTTTTTTCTTTCAGCAATTCTGAGATATATTTATAATAGAAAGTGGAACGGCTTTTTTTCTCTAAAATAATACACAATTCATCAATTGTAAAATCTGCCTGGGAACAGATTTTACGAATTAAATCTTTCATAATCTCCGGCCGGGTTCGTTTCCCAATTTTTAAGAGTGCCTCTTTGGTTTCTTCAGATAATGATGACAATAACAAGTCTCTTTCAGTTAGAGCTTCATGTTTAGTGACAGAAGCTTCACTTCTAAGAGTATCAGGCTTCACTTCTAAGGAGTCAGCTTCACTTCTAAGAGTATCAGGCTTCACTTCTAAGGAGTCAGCTTCACCTTTAAGGATATCAGGGTTTCTGTTCAAAGTGAGAGTGGTCATCACAGGATTTGAAGATTGCTTATATATTGGATTATTTCCGGTATTCTGCTCCCATTTTGTAAAAATTTTAACGATTCCGAACCCTTCCTGATCACCGGAACCGATATGGCTGAACATGTTCTGTATAATCCTGTTTCTGCAGTCGCTGATTCCTCCTTCTTTAGCCAGAGCAAGAGGACGCCGCATGTCACCGGGATTTGTAAATACAAATTTTTCAGGATAATTTTCAATTTTTACCGGGGCTGAACCAGAATAATCCGCATGAATCAGGGCGTTTACAAGGGCTTCCCGCAATACTTCGGAATGTGCCGGTTCATCAATTCTCTGCCTGCCCTTCAGCCTGAAAGGGATATCAAGATTCTGCAATAATTTCCGGTCGACTTCACGGAAGAAATCAAATATGTTCCCGCTCCATGTTCCCTGACCTGATGATATTTTATTGTCATAACGGATCTCCGGGTTGTCAGAATATTTTTCAAGATAGTCAAGATGGTAGTATGGAAAGTGATCGGTGATGCTTTGCTCATTTCCGAACATCAAAAGCCCGGCTTTTGTTATTCCGGATATATTTTTGGAACGATCTTTGTTTAAAGCCTTGATTCTCCTAAGAAAATCCTCATCATTTAGCTCGTTCCAGGAATGTGACGGAGAGGTTATTCTAAACAAATTCCGATATGCAAGGACACTTTGGATGTTTAAGTCGTCTATTGTGTAGTGTTCAAGTATTTCAGCATCTGTTGTCTGCGTGGATGCTTCCCTGATCATCAGCCTTACATCTTCTTCTCTTGCGAGGTGATCACCTGAACCGTTTCGTATGTAAGTATGATTTATTGGATTTTGATTCAGATAGACGGGTTTTTGTTCACGTCCTGCCTTTGGTATTGTAATTTTTATGATGTTTGTATCCTGAACAGGTATAATACTTATATGGTCATTTGCGATGAGATTCAGGCTGACTTTCGATCTGTTGTTTAGTGTTGAAAAAAGCTGGTCAATGACCTTTTCCGGATTTTTTATCCCGATTACTTTGAATCTTATCTCTCCTTCTTTTGTTCGGATCTCTTCAAGGCCAAAGACTACGGTTCCCCCGAGGGTATTCGCCATCGCGCTGTATGTCGGGTAAAAATCAGAAGGAACATGGCCCGTTCCGCCTTTCCCTGTTGCACGTTTTACTTCAAAGGTTACCTTCTCAATGAGTTCATCACGACCCAGGTATTCGCAGAGTTTTGTCTCACTTATGTTCCTTACCCGGCTCTCTGATGATTCCAGTGACATTTTCCCCCGTTCCCGTGCCTTACTATTTTAAAAGAAGGTTTTTGATTAATATAAAAGGTGTGTATTTTGGATTGAGGGTGATAAGAAATGCTACAATCAGTTAAAAGAAAAACAAATCAGAATGAGTCTTCATGATCAAAATAATTGATATTCACTTTCACACTCCTCAGAAAAATATTATATTCTTATAAAAAAAGTGAAGTGTTCAGTTTCAGCGTTTGTAATGTTCAATTTTGACGGTCAGGGTGTACAATTTCAGCGGTCAAACTGTTCAATCCTATACGTTGTACACATGTAATCTCTCCACTCATTAATTTTGGCAATAAAGAGTCACGAATATCTTTCAAATTTTGCATCTCGTTGTAGTTTCTTTCAATATCAAAATCAATTATAGATGCAATTTTTTCAAACTTGTCAATAATATTCTGTGATGGGATAAGAATCTGCATAGTATGTAATGAATTTTTATTAATAGAGCCAAAAACAGTTCCGTGTCCATTGAAAACATCCAATTCCCTCTGCATTTTCATCATAGTATAAAGAATAAATGAAGATTCATTGTTTTTACTCTGGATTGCTGCCAACCCTCTTCCAATACAACAGTTTTCACTTGCAATATTTAGATCCCCGACCGGAGCACGAACACTCATCAAAACATCTCTCTTTTCAGCCATTCGTTTTGGTACTGTAGTGAACAAACGTCTTGTTGGGAAACGTGCTCCAAACTCCGCCCGGCCCTGATAGAATACTTCACCCACACCTACTTCGTTGTAACTCTTTCCACTGGGAGGGCACAGTCGGATTTTTCAGTGATTTTTCAAAATTTATGAACATCTCTGGAACAAAATTTCATTTTTGTTAGTTCTAAAGATGCAAATTGCCAAATAATATTTTGAGTTCTTATTAAAATTCTAAGATATATATAATCTTGGTAAAGCTTCCGCTACATTATGAGCACTTCAACCAAGATCCCTCTTTATGTGGATGATATGGCTCTAAATTTGGCTAATAGCTCTGGAAATGTTATTGGGGGTTTCCTCAAAATGGCGTTTGTTTAAGAAAGAAATGATGGAACTCATTTCTTTCGAAGAGATTGCCAGCGCGGCAGTAACGTGTAAATTTATCATTCGATCAAGGAAGATACATCCGGAAGAATTTCTTCTCACACTGTTATTTGGTTTCTATTCAAAGGAAGAACCATCCATCGCCAAACTTCATCGACTCTATAATTCATTGGTAAGCCCAGAGAACCGGGTGGTATACAGCAGTTTCTATGAAAGATTCACAGAGGATGCGGAAATCTTCACTGATGCATGCTTAAGGAGCCGTTTATCAAAAGAGATTAGTTGCGTAAATTCAGAATTGAAAGGATATATTCGCAAATTTCAGGATATACTTATCATAGACAATACTATCGTTCGTGTTCATCCCGATTTCGCAGAAAAATATCCTGCAACACACACCCGGAGGGCAGCTGCCGGAATAAAGATTTCAGTTATGCTGAGTGTGGTCGGTAATGGCCCCCGGTCAGTGAAATTATATCCCGAGAAAACTAACGATGCAAAAACCCTGAACATTGGTCCATGGGCGAAAGACAGAATTTTGTTAATGGATCGGGGTTTCTTCAAATTTGCTTCTTTTGCAAAAATAGACTCTTATGGCGGCAGTTTTGTAACAAGACTGAAATCAAATACAAAGGCAGAAATTGTCTCAGCAAGTCTGGGAATTCCGGAAAAGGTACGGGAGAAGATTGCCGGACTGGACATACATGATGTCATTGAAAAAATCAAACCCATAAAACTTGATATTGATGCAAACGTCCGGGTCAAGTATTATTCTGGTGGCAAAAAGAAGGACAAATCAGCTCTTAATCTGCAATTTGTTGCGGTGTATAATGAGATGACTGATGACTATCACACATACTTCACGAACATTCCCGAAAGTGAATTTAACGGCAAAAATGTGGCGGCGCTGTATATCGCGAGATGGGATATTGAGAATCTCTTCCGGGAGACAAAAAGCGAGAACCTTCTTGGCCGACATAAATCAAAGAATGAACATATAACGAATATATTTGCCATAATTCCATTTATGCGACTGATTATCAGCAGAAAATTCTGAATGCATCTCAGTTCAAAAGGCTGAAAAAGAGGTTGTGGTCAATCGTTTTTGCTGAAAACGCGAGAAGGATTCTTTCCAATCTGATGAAAGAACGAAGGGGACTTCGAATCACTGATCCTTGGTCTAACATTCGGGAGACAGTGGTTTCAGGTTCAATGTCTACTCACGTTACCAGAAGGACATCCACTGACAACCTCTACCTTTAACCCACAAGGTGGAATCAGTTGGTGAAATGCTATAGCTTGGGCTGTAGACTTTTGAACGATACTTTCAATATTTTCCAGAGGTTTGATGTCAAATTTTTCTGGGAGAAATCGAAACCGAATGAGATGCGACAATTTTTAGCAGATATTTTGCCATTTGAATAACATCTGAGCGAAATATAAGGGTTTTGGCAGTGTTACGCCGGCCTTAACCGATGACGTATGAATAATAATTCAAACTTTCTTAAGAAAAAAAGATAGGATCACTCAGATAGTTTTAATTTTTAAAGTGTGCATGTAACACTTTTGGAACTTGCTATTTGAAGAAGATCGGCAGCACAGAGATCAAGAAATTTGAACCAAGAAAAGGTTATTTCTGCCCTTTAATTAGGTTTCCGTGGAAATATGGCAAAGATATTATTGGAAAGGAAATAGATATTTTTGAGGTTGAAGGCGGGTATTATCTGAAGTTCAAGAATCACGAGTTACAACAGGAATATATTGAGGAATCAATCGATGAACGATTAAATAAACTTGAAATGGAATTTAATGAGTTAAAAATGTATATTTCAGGAAATAAACCGCAAATAAAGATTAAATTCCTTAAAACAGATGGGCTCGCTGAGATTCGAACTCAGGATCCCCGCCGTGTGAAGGCGATGTCATAACCAGCTAGACCACGGGCCCCCAATATGATAACAATATGATAAAATGCATCGACCGGGAATTGAACCCGGGCTATTGGCTTGGAAGGCCAAAGTCATGCCACTAGACCATCGATGCAGATTCACTCCGGTGTAAATACACTCCGGCAGTGCCATTCTATTTTGTCATTACTTATTGTTAAAAACAATGATTTGTCCAGGCATTGTAATACCACTGTAATCCATTGCAATCTATTGCAATCCATTGTAATGGCATCATAATACTATTACGATACTACATTACAATGCAACCTGAGTGGGTATTTCCACCCGGAACCCGGACACAGAGGAGAGAAAGAAAGGAGAAAAAGACGAACGAGAGGAAAAACAGGAGAGAAAATAAAGAAAACAGGAAAAATCGAGAAAAGAAGGGAAAGAAGAAAAATTCAGTAACCCTTCATCTCTCTTTCGAGATCCTCAAGTGCTGCAATCCTCTTCTCAAGCGGAGGGTGGGTAGCAAAAAGATTCATTAAGCTCTTTCCCGAGATAGCAGGGATGATAAAAAATGCATTTGCACCCTCTATCTCCTGCTTCTTTTTGGCAGGAACCTGGTCCATCCTGCCGCTGATCTTATTTAAGGCAGATATCATGGCCTTAGGGTTACCTGTCATACACACACTGCCCCTGTCAGCCGCAAACTCACGGTAACGTGACAGCGTCATCATGAGTATAGTTGATATCACCCAGACAACAATTGCAACAACCCATGCAGCCATCCATGCACCACTCTCGCGCCTGTCAAAAATCGAGGCAAACAGTGCATTCTGCATAATCAGTGAGGCAATCATCGCAACAAAACCCGCAACAGTCATCGTAAGAATGTCTCTGTTTTTCACATGACTCAGTTCATGCGCCAGCACCGCTTCCAGTTCTTCGCGGTTTAAGGTACGCATAATTGAATCAGTCACTGACACAACAGCATTTTTCGGATTCCTGCCAGTCGCAAAGGCATTCGGAACCGGCGACACCATCACTGCAATACGGGGTTTTGGCAGGTCAGCTTCAGCACAGAGCTTCTCTACCATCACATGCAATTCAGGATACTCATCCTCTGATACGATTCTTGAACGGGTACTTGCAAGCACCATTCTGTCAGAGAAAAAGTACTGGACAAAAGCAAATACAAATGCAATACCGATCAGCCCCCATAATCCAAAACCAGGGAAGAGCTGCCCAAGGATTGTCAGGAAGACAAGGTAGACCAAAAGCAGGAGTGCCCATGTCAGGATAATCCTCATTGTCAGTCCAAAATCACGCTTCCATTTCATTATAACATAAATATTGGATTCATAATCCAATAAATATAACGGTATAACCGGAACTTTTCACACCATATAGCATTTATGGTCAAAGAAGAAGAAGAAGAAAACCCCACGAAATATTTGCCATCAGGATAGTTCCCTCCACTGCCTTAATATCGTCACAAAGCCAATAATTGAATAGTGATTCCAGATGGAACTTGATGAAGTTAAGATTAGCAGAGCAATATTGTCCGAACAGAGCAAAGTGATGCTTGATTATACTGACCTTGACTGTGCAATAGTCGGAGGCGGACCTGCAGGACTGACCTGTGCGGCACTGCTTGCTGAAGCAGGCATCAAAGTTGCCGTAATTGAGAAAAAACTCTCAATAGGCGGAGGAATGTGGGGAGGAGGCATGATGTTCCCGAGAATTGTGGTGCAGGAAGAGGCGCGGCGACTACTCGACCGCTTTAATATCAGATACAAAAAATATGAAGATAACTACTTTGTCGCCTCCTCTGTCGAAGCAGTTGCAAAAGTGACGGCTGCCGCCTGTGAAGCAGGGGCCGAATTCTTCAACCTGACAGCAGTCCAGGATGTTGTCATAAAAGGCGACGGCAGGGTTCGCGGACTTGTCATCAACTGGACTCCGGTCGAAACAAACAACCTGCACGTAGACCCGCTCACACTCTCCTGTAAATACACAATAGATGCCACAGGCCACGATGCAATGATCGCCCACATGGTCGCAAACAAAGGCGGCAACCTGGAGATCAAAGGTGAAGGATTTATGTGGGCTGAACGTGCCGAGTCCATGATTATGGACCACACAAAAGAGGTCTTCCCAGGCCTGATAGTAACCGGCATGGCAGCAAACGCCGTTGCAGGTGAAACAAGAATGGGACCAATCTTCGGCGGAATGTTCCTTTCAGGTGAAAAAGCCGCACAAATTACAATAGAATTATTCAAAAAACAATAATTGCAATATCATTAACCCCTATACTGAAAACAAAACTTTATCCGTTCTTTTTTCAATTCTTAACTATGGAAGACATCGAAGGAGATGCACTTGCCGATGTAGCATACGGACTCTTTGAGATTCTCCTGAATAAAGAACTGCGCAAACAGGGTTCGTATCTCTTTGAACGCGTGGAACGTGAAGAAGACTTCAGGGATGACTTTGAGGATATTTTTGAGAAATTCCGGAAAGATTACCCGCAACTCGCAGAAGCACTCCTGAAACGCTTTGAAGAGACGGGCAAAATTTATACAATGATCTGCAGTGGTGAGGGCATAGTGCCAACCAAAACTACGCAGATGTACTGGATTGTCCAGGACACCCCCGCTGAAATCCCCCCCAGAACAGATGGCGAACAGGTGGGAAAATGGCTCATATTCCTGGAGAGAGATGAAGCGGACGAGATGTGGAAGAAGATCAGAAACGCAACCACAGAAGGAAAACTTGGTATTTCCACAAAAGTCAGCACAGCAAAAGAAAACCCGGAATCACGCGATAATCGGATTGTGATATATTCATATACGGCAGACTGGGAAGACGAACCAGACGTAATGCGTGTCAGAGAAGTACTGCGTGAACTTGGCATTGAACAGCGCATTGGCTATAAAAGAAATATTGAAACATATCACGGTGAATATAGCGATAAAGGGAAAAAAGTCACTTATTACAGTGTGTGACAAAAAATGTAAAACGCCTGAAAAAAGGCGCCAAAAAGATCATCCTTTTCTTTCCTTTGATTTTGTTCTGAGATTCTTATAACCACACTTGCGGCAACTTGTTGCACGTGGTGCGTTCCTTACATTACATTTCATGCATATTTTTTTATTGAGTAAACGTTCCTCAGCTTCAGCAAATCGTGCCATAATTCCTCATCCTGTATTTAGTTCTTTATACAATGCTGTTTACGATATTAAGAGTTTGGATGTACCTGCAACTATGGTTGCAACCCTACCGCAAAAGTTCCTTATCCACCCACTTACCAAACGCCGCAAGCGCCCGTCCACGATGTGATATGAGGGCTTTTTCCTGAAGGTCAATCTCTGCAAGGGTCTTTTTGTCAACTTCAAATATAGGATCATATCCAAAACCACCAGTCCCACGGGGGTTTACAATTTTACCTTCCAGTCTCCCGGTAAAAATCATGATACAGTTCTGGTCGGCATATGCAATGGCAGTCTCAAAATATGCACCCCTGTTATCCACGCCTTCCATCAGACGTAAAATTCCAGACATCCCGATCGTATCAAGTACATATGCCGCATAAGGCCCGGGAAAACCATTCAGACTCTCAATAAAAAAACCGGTGTCATCAACGATCACAGGAATTTTTAGCTGTTCATACGCAAACCGGGCCTTCTCACGGGCAATATTTCCCACATCATTGTCACGAAACTCCGGACATTCAAGTGCCACATGACAGACCTCCACACGATCACCGAAAAATGTGGCAACCTCCCCCGCCTTGTTTTCATTGCTGGTAACAATCGTAATCTTCACAGGTACCTGCCCCTCATCTTAATCTCATTCACCCTCTCAAGCACCTCAGGTGCATCCTCAAAGGTATTCTTATAACCACTGACAAATGCAGATATAAGTCCCCTATAGTCTGATGAGGTGCTCTCAAGGGTCTGGAAAAATACATGAATATCCACACCACGGGATTCCAGTTCGGATGAAACATGTGAAAGACCAAAATCTATCAGTACACACCTCCCGTTGTGAATAATCATATTGCTTGTGGTCAGATCACCGTGAACAATTCCACTCCTGTGCAGTTTCCCGACCACCTCACCTGCAAGGCGGACATTTTGTGAAATTAAGACATGTTTCAGGAGATCTCCTTCCACATATTCCATGACAATACTGTCAGGCGTAATATCCCTGATAACAGGTGTTGCAACACCAGCCTTCCGGGCAGCAGCAATAAGTTTCGCCTCTGCCCGTGTCCTCTCAGCTATAAGCCGCCTGTCAAGTGACGCGACACGGTATCCCTTGGGGAGACGTCGCTTGACAACATCAGAACCCCTGAATTCAATAACTGCCTCGGCACCACGCGCACCATTCTCATCCAGTACATTAGCACGATGGTATGCAAGATCACCAGTATCAGAACGCCAGGTCACTTCCACATCATCTGACCGAAAACCGGGGATGACCTTTGAATCATCAACAGAAATGATCTGACCTGCCTCCAGCATGATCTTCCCTGTAAGGGCGATCATGGCACCGTTGTCACCAATATATCGATTTTCGGGCACGTAGAAAGATGCACCACGCTCTTCACACATCTCCTTTAACATCTCCTGCAGACGCCGGTTTGCACCCACACCACCAACAAGCAGGACTTCATCCTTGCCGGCATGTGCAAGAGCACGTTCCGTGACCTCCACACACATAGCAAACGCAGTCTCCTGAAGACCTGCACATGCATCCTCAAGTGGCGCACCACAATCAAACGCCGCACTCACAAGACCTGAAAACGCAAGGTCCATCCCTTTTACTGTATAAGGCAGATCAACAGGTGATCTCCCTTTTGCAAGCTTTTCAATTAACGGCCCGCCCGGGTGTGGGAGATTGTGCTTTCGCGCGAATTTGTCAAGCCCGTTACCAACCCCTATATCGAGTGTTTCACCAAATATACGATAACGTGAGTTCAAAAATCCAAGCACCTGTGTATTTGCACCGCTCGCGTAGAGCACTATCGGGTCAACACACCCCGTCGCCCAGCGCCCGATTTCAATGTGAGCCACACAGTGGTTAACACCAATCAGTGGTACATCAAATGCAAGGGCAAGTGAACGCGCGGCTGTGGCAACCGTCCTTAAGCATGGCCCAAGACCCGGGCCCTGTGAAAAAGCAATACCTCTGATCTCATCCGAATCTGCAAGTACCCTGGATATAACTTCTTTCATTACAGATGCATGATGCTGCGCTGCTTCACGTGGATGAATTCCGCCATGGGGCGGCCTATATGGATTAGAGTACTGGGCAGTTACACTATCACCAAAAAGAGCGGCACTGAGGTTCCACGCAGTCCCCTCAATCCCAAGAATCTGGCCCGAACCAGGCATTTTAAATTATTTCTTAAATTCAGTATATCCACATTTACCGCATGCCTGACGGTCTCCATGATCTGCCATGAATACACCAGGACCACAGCGCGGACAGTTCCTGCGCTGCGGGACCGCCAGATCGCCTTCCACTTTATAGTATGCCGAACGCTTAAGTGCCATAACCTCAGGCTCCTTCTTCTGCGCCTTTTCCAGACCCTGAGGTACGCTCAATCAGATGATTAAGTTCAACCTTGTTTCTGCTCTCTTCATCTTCATAGACGCGTATCATGCCCTCAAGTTCCTGCCTTCCAAAACCCTGCTTAATGGAATCGAGCACAGCAAGGTTCTCGTTCACATTCTTAAGAGCACACACCTTACCTATAATTTCCCTTCTGGATGGTGTTGCCCCATCAAATGTAAGGACAAACTGGAGCTCTCTTCTGTTTAAAAGCTCATTTTTGTTATCTCTGATAAATTCGAAGTCCATCAATATCCCTCAAACATTGTCAACAGATTTATTTAAACTATCGTAATCGCAGAATCTTTTATTCTGAAACATATTCAAAGAGCGCCAACAGCTCTTCTGCCTTAACTCTGGCAGAAGCATCAACCATCAGTACAACAACACCCTCATCAGGTTGCCCATACAGGATTACAGAACCGTCCGGAGCACTGATGACCAGAGGAATTACTGCGAGATCCTCTTCACCATCAACAAATACAAGTACCGGATTTACAGACACGGAAACCTTCAAAGCTTCAATAAGCTCATCTGTGATCGTCCCGGCAGGATTTTTCACATCAATCCGCGGGGACGATACGGGTTGCATACAATTGCAGGGTTGCCTCATGGTGTTGCCGTCAATTACAGCAATATCAGGAACTATACCGGCTTTTATCAGATTGTGAGTGACAACATCACCAACTGAATATATTTTCCTGCCGGTAATCCCAGGGAGGGCCTCTCTTATCCCGGGGAACAATATTCCAAAAGGCTCTTTAAATCTACCCCTATGTTCCAGGGGGAGGATCAGCATCAGCGAACCTTCAGTGCAAAACGACCAGGCAACTCAATACCAAGCTTTTTTGCTATCTCTGAATTCTTTGGATCAATAACAACAAGATAACCCGCCCAGTCATCACTCAGGTTATTGCTCCCGCATACAACACATGCCTCACCATCAACAACCCGGTTGCAGTTGCGGCATACTTTTTGCTGTTTCTTTTTACGCGGTGGCATTTTCAGGAGACTCCTTCTCAAATTCTTCAGTAAGCCAGTCCTCTGTGCCAAGACCTGCCTGACGCATCGTAAGTCCAATCTTACTCTCACGGGGATCACGCTCTGACAGAGACAGAGCTACAATTCTGCAACGCATGATATCCCCAACAGCGATCTGCCGGTGAGACTCCTGACATACAAGCCGGGCGTTCTTCTCATCATAATTGATATAATCATCAGATATCTGACTTACATGAAGCATGGCATCAATCGGCCCAAGTGAGACAAATGCACCGAAACTTATGACCTCAACAACTTCACCACAAATAATCTCCTGGAGCGCAAGACGGAGTACAACTGCTTCAAATTTTACATAGTAATACACTGCACCGTCACCCGGGACAATATCGCCTTCTCCCAGCTCTAAAATATCAGTTACTGCGATAAATATTCCAATTGATTTATCAATCGACCCTTCAAACTGTTTCTGCAGGATATCAAGAGCGACTTCCTTCAGGTCGTCCCCTAAATGTTCTGCCGGTACTCTCACTTTGTCAACAAGTATCATTTTATAGTACATGATTTCACCCGGAATTAGCCCCTAAATATTTCCAGTTTATTTTGTTTTCTTAAATAGATTACATCAATATTATGCTCAAGAAGAATAGTTCTGAGTTTCCTGTCATTTGTTACAACCATACATCCTCTTTCTTCAGCATAAATAACCAGCCTCTCGTCAACAGGGAGACTCCTGTGCCTGCTGGCATCTATTGTGCATCTTTCACTGAGTGAAAGGCCCACACGGGCAGAAGCAGCGTCACGCCCGTGCCCCTTTGAAATCCCCTTCAGCTCAGACATTACATCTTCCAGGATTACAGGTTCGTATGCTCCAATAAGGAGTTCAATTTCACTGAAGATGTCCACACCAAACTGGGCAGGCATCATCAGTGCATTTGCATCCAGAAGTACTTTCACTCAACCAGTGTTCCCATTCCGATCAGGCGCCACCGGCCGCCAACCTGCCTGCTGACGGCAATACCTGAACCCACTTTCGCACAGACCGGCCTTTTCAATATCACTTCGGCACGATCCTTCTTAGTGTTTACAACTACGCCCACAGTGACTGCTGTACCAACAGAGAGCATAAGCGGTTCTTTGTGACGCAGAGGTTCAATTATGAACTCATCATTTGCACCCACCACGCGGTTCATCAGTTTAACCTTAAACGTGAGGCGATTCCAGACAGGTGGAAGTTTGCCAACATGGCCTACCACCTGTCCGCCAAGTGTGTCACTCTTTGTCAAAGCCGGATCAAGTTTCGTTCCAATACCAAGAAGTCCGCCGGGAGTGCCCTCAAAGACTTTCTTTGAACCCGCATTTATTGAAGTAATCTTTGTAAGTACCGGTTCCCAGACAATCTGGTTTTCAACCTGTTCTTTACGACCGGGCCTGATCTCAATATCATCACCCTCTCTGAATACACCCTGTGTCAGCGATCCGCCAATAACGCCACCTTTTACATCGCGCCAGTTGCATCCCGGCTTATTAACGTCAAATGAGCGTGCAATCAGCATCAGCGGTTCATCTTCAGGATCACGTCCGGGTTCGGGGATATAATTGTTAAGAGCCTGAATTAATGCACCAATATTTATTTTTTTCTGTGCAGAAACAGGTATTATTGGTGCATTTTCAGCAATTGTACCTTTTATAAATTTCTTTATCTGGTGATAATGTGCTATCGCATCTTCCTGAGGAACGACATCAATCTTATTCTGAACAATAACGATATTTTTAATCCCGACAAGTTCCAGTGCCATTAAGTGTTCTTTAGTCTGTGGTTGCGGGCATTTTTCATTGGCCGCTATCACAAGCATTGCACCGTCCATCAGAGCAGAACCCGAAAGCATGGTAGCCATCAGCGTTTCGTGACCCGGAGCATCTACAAAAGAAATCGTTCTGATTGGTTCACACTTTGACCCACATTCCGGGCATTTTTTATCTGTAGAATATGCATCAGCACCCTCACATTTTGGGCACTTATAGAACGTCGCATCCGCATATCCCAATCTAATTGAAATCCCGCGCTTTATTTCTTCACTATGTCTGTCTGTCCATGCACCTGTCAGACCGGAGACAAGCGTCGTCTTCCCGTGGTCTACATGGCCCACAAGACCTATATTGACACCTGGTATTTCTGCATCACTCAATGGAACTCAAACCTCCTTATTAGTATATGACAACCCTACTTATACCTGCTCTGTGTAGGTACAAACATCCTGTTGCAATGAACATATCAACTGCTACAGGAAACTTTTAGAAAGATAGAGATTAGAGAATATTGCCAATCTCACTAACATCACCTCTATCGGCACTGTCGGAAAAATCAGTGATTATTCAAAAAATTAGTTGCCCGAAATTTAGCTTTAATCCTGATTATGATGGGTTTAACATGATTTTCTGAAGGATTTTAAGTTTTTTAAGCACCATTAACTCCTGATTTAAAATCAAAATCACTGGAAAATCCGATAGTGCCCCTCTATCACACATAGTAAGAAGGAGTTATTCCAATATACACAAATAGTAATAATACATCATAGTAAATATAGGTGAATAATACCCTGCCAGTGGTGACTTTTTATGACACATGACAATGATCTATCCCGTATAGGAATTTCACTTCCAAAAAATCTGCTTGAGAAATTTGATGACATCCTGGAATTTCGTGGTTATTCATCCCGTTCAGAAGGAATCAGGGATGCCATACGGAGCTATATCACCTACTACCAGTGGATGTCGGACGTTAAAGGAGACAGACAGGGAGTAATTACAATGGTATATGACCATGAACATCGGGGTCTCATGCAGATTTTAACAGAAATCCAGCATGATTACCTCAATGTGATTCAGTCTTCACTTCATTCCCACGTTAGTCATGATAAATGCGTAGAAATAATTCTCCTCCGTGGTGATGCCGGAATAATAAAAGAGATCGCCGAACGTCTGATGGCACAGAAAGGCGTTGAGTCAGTAAAACTGACCACAATACCCATTGGGGATTAAGCGGATAGTATTTGCGCACCAACCGAATGGTATAGTAAAAGACCAGACTCCCGGGGATGTTTGGTTTTTGACTATAATAAAAGTGGCAATTGCCATCATCCATTTTAGACACGTTTTTTTTAGTTATCCTGCGCCAACCCCGCTTACGTCCCCAAACGCTTCTTCAATATCCTCCGAAGAGACTGTCTTTCTGTTTTTGAAACGTTTAAGCTCATCAATTTCACCAATATGTTCCTTCCTGTCCAGCACCTCAACTAAAATCAGTTCACTTGTCCTGTAATAGAGTCCGGTAGAGTCCATTCCGGCAAAAGAAATACCATCAATCTCTGTAATCTCTTTGACAACTCCTGATGAACCTGTGCGGGGATAGCGAACTTTACTGCCAACACCGATCTCTCCCTCTTTCATACAACATAGTTTGGGGGTGGCCAAGATATAAAAAATCTGGTTCCAAACCTATTAACAGATACTGATGAACACTATCCCAATTAATCATATAAAAATTCAGTTTTTTGATGGAACCTACCGCATAAAAGCACCTGAAGAGACATACAAGGACATCAGGGATATTATGGATGAGATAGGGGTTACAGATATTACTGACATTACGTCTGTCGACAGACTGGACATCCCCGTATATTGTGCAGTCCGTCCACGTGCTGCCCGTGGTGTTTCAAAAGTGCACTGGGGTAAAGGGAAAGAACCCATCCACGCAGAAGTTTCAGCAATGATGGAGGCAATAGAGAGGTTTTCAGCAGAATATCAGGGTTCACACCTTAAACTGGCAAGCTACGAGGAACTGGGACTGACAAAAGCGGTTGACCCACATGATCTGATACTCCCAAAAAAGCTTGAAATCGGTGAGAAAATCCACTGGACACTTACCAGAGACATCCTGAATGACGAGGATATCTACGTACCGAGCAATGCCATTTACCACCCGTACGATCCGCTGGGAATGGCAAACCACCTCTTCAGGAGCGACTCCAACGGGCTTGCAAGCGGAAATGTCATAGAGGAGGCAATACTGCATGCCATTTATGAAGTTGTCGAAAGGGATGCACTCAGTATTGCCGAGCGCAACCGTTCCCTTGGAAAACGCCTGACAATTACCCCTGACTGCCCTGCACGCCATCTGCTTGAAACCTTTGAGAATGATGGAATTAAAATTAATCTCTGGCTGCTGGATGGGAAAACAAAAATCCCGACAGTCGCTGCAGCGGCCGATGACACAGTGACAAAAAACCCGGCCATGCTTGTTATCGGATCAGGCACACACGCACACCCGGAAATTGCCGCACTCCGTGCTCTGAGTGAAGTGGCACAGAGCCGTGCAAGTGAACTCCACCTGGAGCATGAAAATATTGTCAATACCTCAAGGAGAAGAGAAATCATTGAGAAAGCCGGTTACGAACGCATGAAACGCATTAACAGGATGTGGTTTGCAGAAGCCGGGGAGACCGATATTAATACAGTCCAGGATCTTAGTTCAGAATACCTGGACGAAAATATAACACATGCACTTGAGGAGATCAGCCATCATGCTGAACGTGTATGTGTCTGCAATATGTCAAAAACAAAGATACCTGTTGTAAGAGTAGTAATCCCCGGTTTTGAAGTATCATATATGGACAGTTCCAGAAAACCAGTAAGAAACTGAGATACTTTTTTTTATCCACTCCGTGGTGATCAGACCACACCCGGCTTTATACTCTGAGTTTGTCGGATGAAAAACAGAGACGTGAAAAATATGCAGGACCACGAAGTTTTAATCTTCGTGGTTTTTCGAAACTATCTCAAATATTCAATCCAATAGTGGATAAAACAGCATTGCTTTCCCCATTAGGGTCAGTTAATTGTTGTGTTGTTCACACGAATTTGATTCTGGCACAACCTGTTGTATAATCTGAAAAAATGGATCTGAATTAAGTTATTTTTTATTTTTTCCTGTCTCAGAATCCTTTCCACCATTCCTGCTGCCAATGTGGTATGAAACACCTGCAATCGTGACCGCAATCACAGTAAATGCAGCAATAACAGGTATAATTCCCGATGTTGCAGAGGACGAGGCCGGTTCTTCCTGACCGGAATTTCCGGTCTGCGAACCTTCTTCCTCTCCGGAAACGGAACCTGCCTGCTCCCCGTCTATACCACTCTGCAAGGTCTGAACCGGACTTACTGTAGGTACAGGAATTGTCATCTCCGGATCATAATTAAAATATGACTCATCTGTAGATGAACCCGAACCGCCCCCCCCTCCGGGTGAAGGTGGTGAGGATGAACTTACACCCATGAGCATAAAGACAGAAAGTCCGTTTGGTGAAAGAACTTTGAAGAGTTCATTGCCGGAAATTGCAGGGTCTGCACCCAGGGATTCTGTTGCCAGTTTTTCAACATCACCTTTGTCAGAATACCTGTAGATTACAACATTCTCCCTTCCGACCGAATCAACCCATGCCGATGAAACCGACATAAAGATATCAGCATTTTCAATCAGACCGCCGTCTCCGGCATTCTGAATGTTTGTCTTACCTATATTGAGAGTAAATGCAATATTAGTGATTTCCTTGCCCTCACTCTTAGCCGCAAGAACAAATGCCGATTTGACATCTGCGGCGGGTTCTTTTGTAACTATGGTTTTAACTGATGAAGCTGACCCCGGAATTTCAGAGAGTGAAAGTGACAGCTGTCCGGAAATCTCACCGACATCATCACCCAGAGTATCGGTTTTAACCGGATTGCCAAGTGCATTCACTGAATCCACAATGCCATTTACATATCCGTCCTTTACCCCGGGCACATCCTTTGTCTTAATTGTGATCTCTTTCCAGCCGCTATTTGTATTCTTCAGGGTGATAGCCTTCCCTTCTTCATCTACATCGACTTCAGAATCAGGATCATTTTTATTAACTGAAACCTCCTGTTCTCCTTCGGCATTCTTCTTAACTTCAGTATTGCCAAGTCTGAATGTAGATTCCTCCTCTGCCTCAGGAATACCCTCATCCGGACCTTCTGCGGTAGAAAATGAGAGATCAAGTCTTTTATGAACGCCGGGTATGAATTTATCAGACTGGTCTGCCTGATATTTCCCGGACCAGAAGGTAACATCAAGGTTTTCTGAATTTGAATACTCATTTTCACTCGCACTTACAATAAGACCCTTCTGAAGAGTTTCAAAGGCACCATACTGGCCGGCAGTTGTGACTGTAAAATCATCCCTCTTGTTGTAATTCAGTTTAACTACAATTACGGTACCCTCTTCTGCCGGTTTTCCGTCAATCATAACACTCCCATAATAATCAGATGGTAGCGGCGGGACTGCAGATACTGCGGTTATAACAGTAACCAGCAAAAAAAGGATTAAAACCGGTTTAAAATTCATCAGACACATTCCTCCGTTAAGCGGTCAGTGCCGAAATTGTACAGTCCCCGTTTACAAGAACCCAGAATCCGGTAGTCGGAGACATCTCCCTTGTATCTGCATACTTTCCGCTTCCGCCATTGACTATAACACGATTATATGCCTGTCCTGAAGAATCGTAATCCACTGCATAAATCCATGAGTTTTCAATGCACTTTAATAAATCACGGGCCTGAATTACATCATCATTACCGCATCCGACAGAGTTCCATCCGGAATAAAGCTGGCGAACAGGTGGAGTCATTACAGGATCATCGGAGTACTCAAGTACGATAGAGTTGCCTGTAACCGAGTAAACCCAGATTGTCTCAAGCGGTTTTAATATGCTTGTTGCTGTGAGTGCCTCCCAGGATTCTGTCTTGCTGTTATACTTAAATACGGGATGGTTTTCCATTTCAATATCATCTAGCAGATAGGAGGCATTGTTCCTGCCGTCCATCAGGGGCTTTGGTGTTGAGATGAAGTTCCATCCGGCTTTAAGGTTGATTTTACCAGTATTTCCTGAAGGTTCATCGCCAAATACAAGTTCAATCTTTGTAATATTTCCGATTGAATCCAGACCAGTGATGTTCTCACCCGTAAGTTTAAGAGGCCAGTCATCCGCTTCCGGATTTATGAGATGATCGTTTAACTCATTGGCAATGATGTAATTGCTGTTTCTGATTGTAACTCTGCTGTCAAGTGTGACCGATTCACCATTGTCATTTGTAATTACAATATCGTATCCTTCTGCTGCAAGAGTGTCATTGTATGAGTGACCTACATGTGAATTTTCATCATCAACAAATCCGCATAAAAGCCATAGTGGCATTCCGGACCAGATATTTCCACTGTTGTCAGTGAATTCAACTTTATGTGATTCATCACCCTGAGCCATGGTACATCCAAGTGCTGCCTCAAAGAATCCTTTTGAAATTGTTGCATTGATAGCACCATCAAGTTCCAGGTCCCATGTAGGATCAGGTGTCGTCTGAATTTCGATTCTTGTGACATATTTGGCTGAAAGACCTGCACATGATGGGAGACCTGAGTTGTAATGCCAGTAACTGGCAGGGATTGTCTCATGCATATCCCACTGTCCGAAGATGTGGTCATCTGTTGCAAAGAATATCCGAAATCCGTCTCCGTATCCGGGCATTGCAGCTTTTTCACTTCCGCTTCCGGTATATCCGTACCATGAAAGCACCGGTGTTCCAAGTGCAGGCACTTCAGAAGGATCGTTATAAATTACATCATATGAGAATTTGCTTGTCCATCCGTCTTTTGCTATAAAGGTTATCTCAGTACCTTCATTCATCCCATCTGCAAGACTGCAGATGTCTTTAATTGATGTTCCTTTCATTGGTTCTGAGATCTTAAATCCTCCCGGATAAGTTTCGGCTTCATCCCAGGGATCTGCCGGCGGGAAACATAACCCTTCAAACTTATACAGTGTCTCTCCGTCACCATACACATCAAACTGTCCAATAAGATCGGTGTAGTCAACAGAAACATTTGTAACTTCAGTTACCCTGTCTGCACCGTACTTGACAATTGTAAGTTTTGGTATCTCTGTAGGTTTGGCAAATTCTGTCAGTTTGATCTTTGCGAGCTGGCCTATACTGTAGCTTCCGGAAGGAAGACCCGGGCCAACAACTCTTAATGGCCATGAGCCATCAGGCGGCTGTTCCAGTGCCTGTCCGTTGAACTTGTTTGCAACAATTATCTTCATTGAATAATTGTCCTTGCTCTCAAGAATAAGGCTGCTTTCAAGTTCCTTGGAATAACCATCAGAAGCTGTGATTATAACCTTGTAACCGATTTCCGCGAGTCCGCGGTTAAATCCGGAAGAACCATGAGGCACCCTGTCATCAATCCATCCGCAGAAGTCATAAAGCGGGACGCCGCTCCAGACATTTCCGTCTTCGTCTGTCCAGGTGGACTCATGATGACATGCAAGACCCTGTTCAAAGAACTGCTGTGTAATAACTGCATCAATCTTACCCTCACAGATGAGATTCCATGATTCTGCAACAGACGGTTCAGGAATTAAACCGACAAGGTCAATGGTTGTTACCTGACCGATTGCAGACCCAGAAAATCCACCTTTATCCTCGCTCCAGAGAGCTGAACCTACAAGCCTTACAGGGTATGTCGGTTTATCTCCGGTCTTTGAAAGAGGCACCCCGTTGCATTTATCTGCAAGGATATAGTTATCATTCCTTGCAATATCTGCACTTGCAAATTCTCTTGAAAAACCGTCAGATGCAGTTATCTTTACTGTATAGCCGTTTGCTGCAGCAGTATCACTAAATGTCCAGTGATTTGTACTTTCAATATTATCAGATACTGCAACAATTGTCCATAAGGGCACACCAGACCATTCGTTTCCGTCCGGATCTGTGTATGTCTCCATGTGGCAACCGCTCTCTTCAAATTCAGCCTGAGAGACTCTGTCGCTGATTACACCGTTTACGGCGATTGCCCATCCTTCGCTCTGCTCCGGAAGTCCGACAAGTTCAACAGATGCAACAGCACCAATTAACTGACCGGCACCAACATCATCTCCGACCATCCTGAGAGGATAGCAGGGCTTTTCCTTATCTCCGATTGTCTGCGGCAGATCTGAGGCATTCAGAGTGTTTGCCATAATAAAGCCGTTACTTTCGGAGATATCGGCACTCTCAAAGTTGATTGAATATCCATCTTCGGATGTCACCTTAAGTGAATATCCCTCTGCTGCAAGTGCCGGGTTGAATGTATCCGGATCGTCGTCATCCACAATTCCGGCAATGACATAAAGCGGAAGTCCACCCCAGACACCATTATCATCTGTATATTCAATACCACCATGGGATGCAAGCTTTGCCTCAAACTGGTTCTTTGAGTAAGTCACCGTATCCTTTCCAATGAGATTAATATCCCATGCAGAAGGCTGACCGGATGACACCTCAATTGCAACCTTCGCAACTGCGTTCTCTTCTGTGAGATCATCACCACCATAAAGGAAGAGAACAGCGTCACCTCCAGAGAGGACATAATTGTTAAGGCCTTCAGTATCAGGATTGCCATAGTCGTTAAGCTGTTGACCGTTTACAAGGCAGATCCAGGAATTGCCGCCTTTGACAAACATGAATTCATCAATGTCATCAAGAAGAAGAATGCCCATTGAATCATACTTTTTGTCAGAGACATTGACTACAATGCCCTCTTCATCTGCAACTGACTGAAGTGCACCGAGCGGTGTTAATTCACTGACGTCATAGAGATTACCCTGCACGGATTCAACTGAAACAGTGCCTTCGCCGAGTGTGGCAGTACCGTCAAAGATTGTATCACAGTCACTGCCAGAGGTATCAACCGTTATTGCAACCTTTGCAACTGCGTTCTCTTCTGTGAGATCATCGCCGCCATAAAGGAAGAGAACAGCGTCACCGTCAGAGAGGCCATAATTGTTAAGGCCTTCAGTATCAGGATTGCCATAGTCGTTAAGCTGTTGACCGTTTACAAGGCAGATCCAGGAATTGCCGCCTTTGACATAGAGGTATTCATCAATGTCATCAAGAAGAAGAATGCCCATTGAATCATACTTTTTGTCAGAGACATTGACTACAATGCCCTCTTCATCTGCAACTCTCTGAAGTGCACAGAGCGGTGTTAATTCACTGACGTCATAGATGTTACCCTGCACGGATTCAACTGAAACAGTGCCTTCGCCGAGTGTGGCAGTACCGTCAAAGATTGTATCACAGTCACTGCCAGAGGTATCAACTGTTATTGCAACCTTTGCAACTGCGTTCTCTTCTGTGAGATCATCGCCGCCATAAAGGAAGAGAACAGCGTCACCGCCAGAGAGGACATAATTGTTAAGGCCTTCAGTATCAGGATTGCCATAGTCGTTAAGCTGTTGACCGTTTACAAGGCAGATCCAGGAATTGCCGCCTTTGACATAGAGGTACTCGTCAATATCATCAAGAAGAAGAATGCCCATTGAATCATACTTTTTGTCAGAGACATTGACTACAATGCCCTCTTCATCTGCAACTCTCTGAAGTGCACCAAGCGGTGTTAATTCACTGACGTCATAGATGTTACCCTGCACGGATTCAACTGAAACAGTGCCTTCGCCGAGTGCGGCAGTACCGTCAAAGATTGTATCACAGTCACTGCCAGAGGTATCAACCGTTATTGCAACCTTCGCAACTGCGTTCTCTTCTGTGAGATCATCGCCGCCATAAAGGAAGAGAACAGCGTCACCGTCAGAGAGGGCATAATTGTTAAGGCCTTCAGTATCAGGATTGCCATAGTCGTTAAGCTGTTGACCGTTTACAAGGCAGATCCAGGAATTGCTGCCTTTGACAAACATGAATTCATCAATGTCATCAAGAAGAAGGATGCCCATTGAATCATACTTTTTGTCAGAGACATTGACTACAATGCCCTCTTCATCTGCAACTCTCTGAAGTGCGCCAAGCGGTGTTAATTCACTGACGTCATAGAGATTACCCTGCACGGATTCAACTGAAACGGTGCCTTCGCCGAGTGCGGCAGTACCATCAAAGATTACATCAGTTGTCGGTGCAGGTTCATCGGTCAGGATTTTAATAGTGTTAACATACTTCACACAGAGTCCTGTTGAAGATGGCATACCATCATAGAAATGCCAGTACTTTTCATCAAGTGTGGCATTCATATCCTGATCTCCGAATATGTGCTTCCCCCATTCATTTACAGAGGTATCTGCATAAAAGACAGTCCTCATCCCGTCATTATAAGAATCATAGGAATAATCGCCGTTCATCCACCAGGTCAGGACAATCTTACCCTGTCTGCTTTCCGGATTATAGACATCATCGTAGCCTACCTTCTTGGAAAAACCATCTCCGGAGGCAAACATTATCTCGTCACCTTCAGATGCACCGCCAATGAGGTTACAGAGATCTTTTATATCTGTCCCTTTTACGGCACCCATATCCTTATACGGATATGAATTTACATCCTCACGGGGATTCCACATATTATATTGTTCACCCGGATGCACATTTTCCCATCCTGCCTCAAAAACAGGCCCCTGATGGTAATAATGTGTCACTCCGTCTCCCTGTACAGGAAGATTGCTCTCCATATAATTCACGTCAACAGTTATTTCATCAATAACTGAGACCCCGTCTACGGCAATTTTTTTCACTGTCACCTGATCAGTGCCGACCGCAGATGCCGGATTTATCGAAAAGATGACCAACAGCAGAAAAACTGCGAGTATTACACCTTTCCATTCTAATTTTAAACCAGTCATTAATCCTCCACGTCAATGAATTAACATTAACACACACATTCAATTCAATTTAATTGGATGACAGAGGTATTTTCTAAAAATACTGTATGAAGAATCTTTACCTTTTAAAATACGGATGAGTCTCTGTTAATGGAAAAATCCAAAGGATTTAAGCTGTTTTTTAAAAGAAAAATGGCCAGAGAACAGTCAATCAATAAAGTAAATTTAATTAAATTAATCTCATTAAAAAATGTACGTGGATCAAAAAGATGCAAAAATTTTAAAATCCCGTCAGTTAGACAACCGAATTGTAAATAATTACGCAAAAACACTTTTTTTATTATTACTCGAAATCCCGGAGCGCATATAAACACCAGAGTAAGCCACCACCAGGAAAAGGTGCCGCATAAAAGAGTCAAATAAGTTTAATTAATCAAATTGATTTTATTTGTAAAAAATTATTCCAGAACATTTATTAATTTTAAATTCAAAATTTATCAAAATCTGATAATCCCGGAGAGAAAAAATTTGAGATACAAAGCACTGATCCTGTTTACAATATTTTTTTCATTAATGATTGTCAGTTTTGCCTCGGCAAGCACAGAACTTGAAATTATAAAATACGCAGAAGATTACGACACCATACTTGGCGAGGATTCAGTCGACTACAAATGGATGAAGCAGAATCTCCCTGTACAGGGAGACGGAGTGACACACTATTATCTTCAGGGTCCGGTTTTTGAGGCAAAATGGAGTGAAGTTCATCCCGATCTCCCGTATGATATGTGGAATCCACAGGAGGATATCAACTATGAGAGAAAGGATCTCGGTGCAGTGAAAGGGACATCACTTAGGGATATCTGCAACCTTGCCGGGGGAATGGATGATGGTGATGTTGTCAGGGTACAGGCAGAGGATGGTTTTTATAAGGAATTTCCCTATGAAAATGTCTATTCACCACAGTCAGCACAGGGCGAAATCATTGTTGTATGGTATTCCCTTTTTGAAGATGGAAACGGTGGTTATGTACCGGAGGATTACAGAGACGGTATGCGTCTTGCATTTCTGGCTGATACATCCGGAAATCCTGCAGGTGATCATGTATTCGGAATAACAGACATGGGAAATACTTTACCAGAAGATTACTGGCATTATTTCAACGGCGAATACCCGACAACCACCGGACTTTCGGTAAGAGGGATATCAAAGATAACAATCTACAGTGATGATGAAGCGCCTCCCGGAAAAATAACAGTTAAAAGTGAGCCAAAAGGGGCGGAAGTCTACCTTGATGAGGAATATATCGGAACAACCGACATTACTATTGAAGATCTCAATGACGGGGATTATGAAGTTTCTGTCAGACTTGAGGGTTATAAGACTCCTGACTCAGAGACTGTAACCATAACAAAGGCCTCTGAATCAGTCCTTGAATTTGTACTTGAGGAAAATTTCTCAGGATACGGTGGTCATGAACTAAAAATATTCAGAAAATCAGAAGTAAACGGAAACTTAAAGATTTTTTATTCAGAAACGGACCCTTTCACTCTCACTCAGGGGAAGAAAAAGGAGATTAAACTCAATACCGGAATTGATGACTACAGCAATGTAACCTATCTGCGACTCTGGGTATATGCAGGAGATTCGCACAGTAAAAATGATAATTCCGGCCTTAAACCCAAAATTTCCCTTATTACCAATGGAAAAACTCTGACTGCACAAAATGAATATTATGACAGAAAAGATGACGGTGACAGGGAATATTCTGCAACGTTTGCCTATACTCCGGAGATCAATAGTTTTAAGAAACCGGAAATTATCTTTGGTATATCAAATTCCGGCACAAATTCAGAAGTATTTACTGTATATGGAATTGCACTGTTAGTTGAAGAAAAATCCGGAAATAATACAACATCCTGGGAAGGATATGAAGGATGCGACATCATCTGGTCCGGATATGGAAATAATGACCTGACATATTACTCATATGCCATCCCTGACACTCTCAAAGACGGAGTTTCAGAGGCAGAACTTACATGCATTGCAACTGCAAAGAAAGATCCGTCACCGGAGGATCTATCTTTTGAATTTAACGGAGGAGAATGGCCTGAGATTTTTTCAGGTGATGATTACGGCCTTTTAAACCGGACTTTTGATGTATTCCTGTTCCTTGACGGGATATCCATTAGTACAGGGATAAAAAGTGAGTCATCTTCAGATGACAAAGGATATTTTGAGGCAAGGAATCTGATTCTTTCAGGGATAATCACAGAAAATCCTTCAGATGCCGTAAATACCAGGCATATCAGTTCTCTCAATAATTCCCAAATTACGGGAAATAAGACAGATCATGTTGAAAAATCCGGTACGGATTATTACAATGATACAAATACCGTTGCTGATAACCAGTCTTTAAGTTTATATTCCGACAGAGAGGATAATAAAGACAGACAGGGATTTTTTGAATCTGTTTTTGAATCAATAATTGCGTTTTTAAGCGGAATTTTTACAGGAAACGTGGATAACACAGATCAGAAAGATTGCAACTCCAGCTCCTGTAAAGGATTTAACGAAAGCCAGCGCGACTTAAAACAGTCAATAGATTCAGGAGAGTCGGATAAAGCAGACGATAATTCAGGAAGCGGGGTTATATCAATAGATTCGGTGCCAAAAGGCGCCCTGATCTATATAGACGGTACTTATACAGGCAAAATTACACCCTGCATTTTTGGATCTTTTAACATTGACGGACATCTGCTCAGACTTGAAAAAGAGGGATTTAATCCATACGAGACAGTGATAAATGCAAAAGAGGAGGAAGTTAAGCCATTCCTGAGTCCTTCAGACAATACTGTCTCCAAAAAATCACTCCATTCGGCAGAAACCGGAGATGAAACGATTTCAGAGACCGGCAGCCTTTATGTAAGCGCATTGTCGAAAAATCTGGCTATATATGTTGACAACCGGGATACCTCAAAAAAGACCCCGGCAGTTATAAGCGGCCTTAAACCCGGAGTGCACACTATCCGCCTTAAGTCATATGCTACTTCCGGCGGTAATTCAAAGAGCATAGGAAGCAGACAGGTGTATGTATATGCCAACAGTATAATTCCGGTATTCATCCCCAAAAGTGAAAGAACTGCAGGAGAGGTCTCTTTTGTATCAGATGCATATAACAAAAAGCCTGTAAGCGTAAACGGGATTTACCAGAATTACAAAATACCCGCAAAATCAGATGAAATCCACTATGGCGAAACATGCCTCTGCATAGATGATAACGGGAAATACATCTCCTGTTACATCCCGGCCAATTCCTGTGTTGCAGGCAAATTTGAAATCCCGGAATATACGGGAAAATATTGCAGGGCATATTTTGATTCCGAGCCTAAGGGTGCAGATATTTTTATTGATGGATTTGACACCGGATTTCACACTCCGTTTATGATAAACAACCTCTCAACGAGAGATCACAAAATTGTAATCTCAAAACCGGGTTATATTCCGGCAACAGGAACAGTAATGATTCCTGAAGGGAAGGACGAATCATTTGCAGGTGTCATAAATTGTCAGCTTAAAGAATATCCAACAGGTTCGGTCTTTGCCGACACAATGCCTTCAGGTGCAAAAGTATATATTAACGGTGTAAATTCCGGTGAAAAAACGCCTGTAATTTTCCCTTATTTAAATATCGGAACCTATGAATTCAGATTTATAAATGGATCAGTTAAATCCGGTTCTCTGGAGGTTACCGTCTGTCCTCTGGTAAAAACAGAAATTATTGAGGATATGCAATGAAAATCTTAAAATTCCTTTTTAAAAAGAGAAGCCGGGAAAATAATCCGGATTATTTACATATCTTATTTGGGGTTTTATGCCTTTTTTCAGTCATATATCTGTTTATTCAGCCAGTGCAGGCTGTACCGGTAAAAGAGTCAGGAGATTTTTTCTCAGGGGTTTTTATGACCGAAAAAGAGCCGGGTACAATATCTGTCAGATGGATCACTGAAGGTGAAAATGATAATTTCAATATCAGATACCATTTAAACGGCAGAGAGTCTGATGAAAAAAATATTGGTAACAGCAGCATAATCAGGCAGAATATTACAGGTCAGACACTCTGTTCAGCTGAAATTTCCGGTTTATATCCGGGATGCCGGATTTTCGGGAGACTGCTAAAGGAAGGCAACTTCTGTCAGCCGTTCTCCTTTCAGATTCCTGATAAAAAATCCGGCTTTGAATTTGTTGTACTGTCAGATCTGCATTCATCACCAGAAAATCAGGAAAATTATGAATCTTTGAGTTGTAATTCTGCAGGTTATGATTCTGCATCTCAGGTATTAAAAACAATAACAGACTGCATAAACTCAGATGATGACCCTTCATTTGTCGTAATCACTGGTGATCTGGTTAATGACGGATATTTACTCCACGAATGGAAGGAGTTTTTTGTCAGGGCATCACCACTCCTCAATAAAACCGTGCTTTATACAACTCCCGGAAATCATGAGAAGAACAGCACTTTTTATTATGATTTTTTTGGGTATCCGCAGTTTTATTCAACACAGACAGGCGGATGTGGACTTGTATTCCTTGACAGCAATGACAATGCAGCGGTAACATTTCCCCTGCAAAAAGAACTGATTACTAATCTGACCGGAAATACGGATTCACAGAAAGAATCCCAGCTGAATTTCATTTTTTTCCATCACCCTCCATACAGCAGTGATGAAAGGCATCCGGGCGGATGGAAAAATATCAGAAAGGCATGGGGAGAAGCAATTGAGAATACTGTAAATCCCGTGGTCTTTTCAGGACATGTCCATGCCTATGAGAGGTTTGAAACCAGAAATGCAACCTACATC
Source organism: Methanobacteriota archaeon (assembly GCA_034659935.1). Classification (GTDB taxonomy): domain Archaea; phylum Halobacteriota; class Methanomicrobia; order Methanomicrobiales; family Methanomicrobiaceae; genus DAOVRB01. Next base: position 105,046 of record JAYEIC010000082.1, read on the forward strand.
GTTAGCGGGACAGGAGGCGGAGAGTTGTACAGTCTCGGCACATATCCTGACGAAAATAACCTCCCAAAGAGATCAATCGAAAATGAGTACGGGTATATGAAAGTCAGAGTTCCTGCAGGTGGAAATTATGCTGAAATTTCATTTATCTCACCTGCAATCTCCGATAACAGGGATATAATCACTGAATCTGCGACCGGAGAAATAACACAATTACCCGGAGTCCGAATCAGACCAAAAGTCCTGGACTATTCTGTTGCAGGGAATCGTTATGGAAATAACCAATTTATGGAGAAAATTATGAGAGTCACAGAGAATTATCCGTTTTTGTTTTTTTTCCGGAGGATGAATGGATGCTGACATGAGATCTGATAACGCCGGGCTATATAAGCCGGTAGCCAGGATAACACAAATTTAATGGAAGATTTTCAAAAAATGCCTGTTAAATGAGTTAAAATGTGTTTAAATGAGGTTTGAAATTATGAAAATTAAAATGAATAATAATAGTAAAAATCCAGGACATTCCGGATATCCTGTATATTACGGCAATTCAGGTAAGGAATGCAGAACTGTTTTCCCCGGAGTAATGATTGTTATTCTGCTGATTGCTGTATTTTTTATACAGCCGGGATTTTGCGCAACAGAAGAACTTACAATTTCAAAATTCGGTGCCGACGGGAATATTCTGGAAGAGAAAACCTACTCTTACCAGTGGCTTGAAGAGAATCTTCCGGTTAATGGTGACGGTGTCACACATTACTACATGCAGGGCCCGACCTTTGACAAAAATGACGAATGGAATCCTGCAGAGGATGTAAATGTTCTTAGCCGGGATATGGGGGCTGTAAAGGGCACTGATATCAGAGATATATGCGATACTCTCGGAGGCATGACTCAGGGTGGGAAGATAAAAATAATCTCAGATGATGGATTCTCAAAAGAACTGGATTATGCCAATATTTACGATCCTGACCCAAGGCAGGGCCCGGTCTGTGTATGCTGGTATAACGGAAACGAATCCTCTTCCAAAGCAAAGGCACAGGGTTTTGGATATCCGCCGGATTACTACACAGGTATGAGAATTGTATTCTTCGCTGATGATTCAGTAAACCCCTGGGGTTCCCATGTCTTTGGCAATGAGGATATGAGGCAGACCGTAAGTGAAGAGAATATGCACTTTTTCAATGGCGAATGGCCGTCTTCAGGCGGACTTTCAGTAAAATACGTTGAAAAACTTGAGATTTACGAACCGGAAATTCCGGCAGGCACAGAGGCAGAGAGCACAAAAACCCCCCTCTCTGTCTTCTGTGTAATTGCAGCAGTTTTTGCCTGCCCTGCAATAAGGAGGATATAAAACATGAAAGAGAATAATAATAATAAAAATAATTATTTAAGAATTATTTTCGGACTTCTTGCGGCAGGAATGCTTCTGTCCGGATTTGTTTTAACGGCTTGTGCCACACCCACTACCGAAGTTACGGTATCTGTTGTTGATGAAAACGGCAGTGATGTATTTGAAAAAACGGTGGATTACAGATGGATGGAAAAAAACCTCCCGGTTTATGGTGACGGTGTAACACATTATTACCACCAGGGACCTGTATTTTCAGATGACAAAGAGACACGCTGGGATTTAAACGAAACATCCAATTTTAAGGATCGCGGTGCTGTTAAGGGAACGGCAATAAAGGATCTCTGTGATCTTGCCGGAGGAATGGAAGCCGGAGATGACCTGATGATCAGTGCCATTGACGGATACAACGTAGTTTTTGATTACGAAAACGTTTATAAAGCACCGGAAAGACAGGGTGAAATTGTCCTTTGCTGGTATAACGGAGAAGATGCAGAGAAAGGTGAGAGACAGGGTACCGGATATCCACCTGACTACTATACAGGAATGAGAATCATCCTGTTCGCTGACAATTCAACCAATGAGGAAGGTCTTTGTGTATTCGGAAACACTGACATGAGGGTCAGTTTCCCTAAAGAGAGAATCCACCTTTTTGACAATCTTTACCCCTCAACAGGCGGATACAATGTAAAATGGGTTGACAGGCTTACAGTATTTAGGGGGGGATATGAAGACGGATATAAAGTCCCTTCAAAGTCTCTGTCTGCAGAAAATGAGATGGAAACCACCTCCAAAGCGCCGGCAGAAAAATCAGGATCGGGATTCGTTCTCCTGTCAGTCCTCCTCTCAGTGGGATTTGTTGCAGTTGCAGGAATATACAGAAAGGAGAGGAAGTAATGAATAAAATATTACGCCTCAGGAAAATCCTGAAAGGCACCATCCCCATTCTTCTGGTTGTCCTGGTTCTGGCATTCTCTGCCGGATGCACAGGCGTAAATGATTCAGCAGGTCAGGATTTAACTGTGGAAAAACCTTCTGGCAATATAACCCTTGTATCTAAAGACGGGACAGAAAAAACACTAAATTATGATGACCTGAGCAAACTGCCACAGAAGACCGGGTGGGGTTATGGAGTTTCAACTGTCGGAATTACATATGGACCATACAGATGCACAGGCCCCCTCCTCTCAGATATTGCCGGACTTGCAGACGGGATGCAAAAAGATGACTTAATGTGGGTCTCTGCAGACGACGGTTATATGTGGGTCTTTGATTATGAACAGGTGAACGGAGAGGGATACATCACACTTGATGAAAATCTGCAGGAGACTGAATCCCCCGATCTTGATGTGATACTCATGCACACAATCGAGGGCCACCCGCTTGAATACAATGACGGTGCACCATACAGGGTTGCGGTTATATCTGACAGGGAAGATATCATCACAGAGGCCAGTTGCTGGGTGAAGTGGGTCTCAATAATTGAGATTAAGGGACAAGATGATGAAGAAAAGTGATAATTTATATCTGCTTTTTTTCACTCTTTTTTTAACCGGAATTGTGATATATTCTTCCGGATGCATCTCGGATTCTTCAGATTCAGAAGAAAAAACAGTTGTAAAAATTCTTCCTGCCGGAAGCCTGATGCTTCCCTTTGAATATCTTGAGAAAGATTATGAAGCAAAAAATCCCGGCATTGACATTCAGTATGAAGGACATGGCAGTATCCAGTGTATAAGGCAGGTAACTGACCTTAACCGGAATTTTGACCTTGTTGTTGTGGCTGACAGCAGCCTTATCCCTGATATGATGTTTAGGGAAAATCCAGGAACAGGAGTAAATTACTCTGATGATTATACTGAATTTGCAACAAATGAACTTGTGATTGCCTATACAAATGAGAGTCTTTATTCAGATGAGATTAATTCAGAAAACTGGTATGAAATTTTAAAGAGGCCAGAGGTTACTGTCGGTTTTTCAAATCCTATGCTTGATGCGGCAGGGTACAGGGCATTCATGCTGTTTCAGCTTGCAAGGCAATATTATAGTGAGGAACATCTCTTAAATGAGATTGCAGGCGATCATATCAGAGGCGGTGTCACAATTAAAAAAGACGGAGATTGCGAGAGAATTTTACTCCCGGAACTCGTGCACCCCTCTGATAAAAAACTTAAAATCAGGGACGGGAGTATTTTCCTTCTTTATCTGCTTGAAGGTGGGGGCGTTGATTATGCCATTGAATATAAAAGCGTTGCAGAAGGGCATGGCCTCAATTATGTCAGACTTCAGGAAGAGATAAACCTCAAAAACTCTTCAATGAACAATCGATATGATGATGTATCTGTTAATCTCGGATTTGAGCGTTTCTCATCAATAGGAAGTGAGAGAATCGGGAGATCAATTGTTTATGCATGGACAATTCCAAATAATGCGAAAAATCCAGATGAGGCAGAAAGATTTGCAGATTACATGGAGGAAGAATTCAGAAATAATCGTTACGGATGGCCGCCTTCATTATATAGTGGCAAACGTTTGGCACTATAAGGAGAAAGTCCGGATACTCTGAGAGTGTTGGACCTGTGTTAAATCCAGGATATATCACAAAACCAAATATTCCTTCTTTCTGGTTCAGATATTGTGATTCAGTAACTGATTCTGTCAGTATCTCCGAACGCTGATTTAAAAGGAGAGAAGGATTCCTGTCAATGCAGGGCTGTTTTTAAACATAACTTTTAATGAAAAAATAATCAGGATTATATATATTGTTCTTCTGGTATTCTCAGCCCTGAAAATGATTTAAGCCAGGTTTCTTTGGAGGATCAAGAAAAACAAGATTTTTTGTTGACCGCTCAGCAATGACAAAAGCTACAACCTGCGAATTCGAATGTGAAAGGCTTATCTTAAACTCAAATTTTTCGCCTTCCTCTGTGAGAATTTTCACCATTGGAATTACAGAATCCTTATTTGTAACCTCAATGTCCTTCATATCAGGAACAAAACCTAACGGAGCGACAGCCTTAATCACAGCCATCTTGGCGGCAAAATGGACTGCCAGATGCTGTGCAGGATGAGCATATGCCATACAGTAGCTAATCTCATCCTTCGTAAATATATTCTCAATAAATGGTCGGTTATTGATGATTTCATCATCAAATCTGTGTATATCCACAATACCTACACCAATTTCCATTAAAACACCTCTGCAATGCCAAGTATAATTATCAGCAGGAAGAGTCCAACAAGAATAAGAAGTACTATAAATCCGGCAGTAAGCGATCTGCTCTCACCCGGAATTATGGGTAGAAAATTATTATCATCAGAATTTTTTCCGGAAAAAGCCTGATCGTCGCTTTCATGCTCTATTACAAGCGCACCTTCATACCCGCAGTCCTTGCAGTGATAATAAGTGCCGGTATATCCACCGGTGGGGATATATATGCGGGTTGAATCACAACGCGGGCAGTGAAGACTACTGGAATGTTTTTTCTGCCCGGAATTTTCATCAGAATTTACCATTTTTATTCCCTGAATATTTTAAATTTAAGTTTGTCGTCTCTTAGGAAGCTGCTGATAGAATACTTTTAGAACATTGACAGATAAAAAGAATTCCCCTGGCACTATCGGATTGTCCAGTAATTTTGGTTTTAAATCAGGAGTTAATGGTGCTTAAAAAACTTAAAATCCTTCAGAGAATCATGTTAAAGCCATCATAATTAGAAGTAAAGCTAAATTTCGGGCAACTCATTTTTTGAATAATCACTGATTTTTCCGACAGTGCCGTCAAACCCCTGTGGAGGTTACCTGAGGTTTGAATTTTGGGTATTTTTAAGTCGGCATTGACAAGCGTACCCGGGACCATGATTTACCATTAGATATGAGCAAAACCTAAGATAATTCCAAAACAGACAGAAATTCTGGAGATAAGATTCCTGCCAATCAGCTCTTTTCCGGAGTTGTTCTGATACTGATTTTATTTTGTGGAGATGGAGAATCATGCAATGAGGAAATAAGTGAATATTTATGTCAGATGGGTTTATTTAACGTATACTAATGACCAATATAATATGGGATGACATACCGTGGTTAATCAGGTATATGCATTTCACGGGGGACCTTTGATGAAGAGTTTTACTTTACTTATTGCTGCAATTATATCAGAGGTGATGGGAACGACATGTCTGAAGTTTTCAAACGGATTTACAGAGATCATTCCGACAGCAGGAGCACTTCTTCTCTATGTGACTAGTTTTTATCTCCTGAGTCTCACTCTGCGCGAGTTTGAGATCGGAGTTACATATGCCATATGGTCAGGTGTTGGCTGTGCACTTGTTGCATTGGTAGGGATTATCGCTTTTAATGAAAATTTCACTTCTGCAAAAGTCCTCTCACTTCTCATGATAATAATTGGAGTTATGGGACTGAATGTTTCAGGCAATATACATTAAAACTGAATAATATTCTCAAAAATTCTACTATTTTTCAGCAGAAAAAGAGGTTAACAGGCTATGACACAATGCCGGATCTGCAAAAAATAAGCCTGATTTGAGCTTCTTTCTGAGGTGGCGTTAAATAGTATAACTTTGTTGGCACAATTCTGTCACAGCCTGTTAAACTGAGTTTTAGATTTAAAAATGAATCTTATGAGGCTGTTGCAGGAATAAATTTTATTGGCTCATAAGGACAATCAGTCATACTTCGGTGACAACTAACCCTAAACAGGGACTGTTTTGCAGTGTAAATGCCCTCATTGTCTACAGCAAACTGTTCATGCCACAGTCTCTTATCCAAAAATAGTGGTAATACTAAATTTGACGGACACATTGGGCATAATTTTGGGTATATACTAAATAGCAATCAACGAATTCTCGTTAGTTCGTACAGTGATAACCCCGATTTTGGATAGTATACAAAAAAATGTTGTTTTAGTGTGTTTCAAGACCGCCACTGATATTCAGTGCCTGTCCTGTCATCCAGTCTGTATAAGGAGATGCAAGGAACCCTACAACATTTCCGACATATTCCGGCTTTCCAAATGATCCAAGTGGAATTGAAGAAAGAGCCTCCACTTCAATCTCATCAAAAGTCTTACCTGTGGCTTTTGCCCAGCCCTCAAGGAAGTTCTGATGCATATCTGTCTGAATATAACCCGGGCAGACTGCATTTACATTAATACCGTCTTTTGCCACCTCAGCGGCAAGTGCTCTTGTGAATCCGATAACACCATGTTTACCTGCACTGTAGGATACAAGCTCGGGATATCCTGTCTTTCCGGCATCAGATGAAATATTAATGATCTTACCTGACTTTCTCTCAACCATTCCCGGGAGGACAGCTTTTGAATAGAGAAACATTGCATCAAGATTGATTGAGAGGTCCTTCTTCCATTCCTCATATGTCTGTTCAACAAATTTTACTGCCCCAAAGAATCCGACATTATTTACAAGAATGTCTACCTTTCCAAAAGCCTTCTCTGCCTCATTGACAATCCTTGCGACATCATCGGGATTTGTAGCATCACCTGAGGTTACAAGTGCCTCAACACCCATATCGCGGACAAGCCCCGCAGTCTCTTCTGCGCGCTCTGCCCTGATGTCATTTACAACTATTTTTGCACCCATCGAAGCAAGTTTAAGCGCACTACCTCTCCCGTTTCCTGCACCAGACCCTGTTACCAGAGCCACCTTTCCTTCAAGTATTTTGTCTTCCATATTTTTTCACCTTAATTTTTCAACTTAATTTTTTTCTCTTGTTTATGCAGAACTCTCAAACTACAACAGGAGAATACATTAAACTTACGCCTCAGACGAAGTCAGCAAGAGAAAGCCTCTCAAGACATTCTCTGGTTGGAACACCATTACTATCCCATCCCCTCATGGCGTAATATTCATCAAGCATTTCTTTGAATTCACTACCCGATATGGAATTTCCTGCTGCAGGGCCAATTCCCTGCAGGGGTTCGTGAAACCTTTCCGGCATGGAATCTGCAGACCTTACAAGACCTTCCCTGACATTATAAAGTCGCGTCATATTCCATATACGTTCACCAGTCAGTATGGGATCTTTATCTTTTAATTCAAAGCCAAGCGCATCAAGCCAGGATTTGGCCTGACGTCCTGTATATGCTGCAAAATCACAGGATATGAGAGAATATGTATAGCTCGTGAAATTCTGTTCATCTATTACAGCTTTTGCATGACCTTCAGAAGAGAATGGGTCTCTCTCACCTCCGAGTGCATCAGATACAATTGGAAGTGCACGAGTATGACATCCTCCTCTGTCGCTTGTCGCATATGCAAGGGCCATACTATAGGATGCCCTTGGATCAAAAGAAGGACATTCAAGGCCTTTAACTTCAACTGCTCTGTTTATGCCATCTTTGCAGAGTATTTCACAGGCTTTTTTTGTACCTTCGGCAAGGACATCTCCGATACCTTCACGCTGCGAGATCATCCGTATAAGTTTTTCAGCACTTTTTGGATCCCCAAACTCTACAGGGATTCCTGAAATACCATCTTTATGACACTCCATTGCAAAGCCCAGCACATTTCCTGCGCTCATAGTATCAATCCCCAGACGGTCACAGAGTTCACCAATTCTTGCAATACCTTCCAGATCAGATATATTAAGGAGTGGACCGTTTAAGACAACAGTCTCATACTCCGGACCTTTTCCAGTCTCGAATTTACCGGAGTCACCATCAAACTCAAGGTTGTAGCCACATGCAATAGGGCACAAGTGGCAGGTCACGCGGTTTTTAGTATGACTTTTAATCTTCTCGGCGCTTATATCATCGATCCTGTCAAAACTGCCTTCCCTCCAGTAGTTTGTCGGCAGAGCACCTGCCTTATTCACCGGATCAAGGAAACTTACGGTCCCGTATTCCCTGACAGGCGCAAGTTCTTCTGAGTTTTTTAACTCTTTTAAATGATCTTTTCTCAGTCTTCTCAGTTTTTCTGATAATTTCGGGCTTTTTGCCGGTTTGACCGCAATAGCCTTTAACCTCTTTGAGCCCATAACAGCGCCGGGACCGCCGCGGGCGGCATGATGAATCCCGCCGTCTGTAGAGATTGTTGAATATTTTACAAGATTTTCACCAGCAGGACCAATCGCTGCAGTAATATAACCCTTGAGTGAATCTGCAGTCTCCTTTGTATCAAGGCCCATCAGGCTGGATGCATCCTGAATTTCCACAGTTCCATCTTCAATTTTCAGCATCACCGGCCTTTTTGCGCGTCCTTTTATGATAAGACCGATGTAGTCCGGTAAATTATAGCTGAGATGAGACGGAAAGCGCCCTCCTGAATAACAGTCTGTCAATGCACCAGTAAGAGGTGATTTTGTCAGAACACAGCACCTTGATGATGCTGGAGCAATGCCTGTAAGAGGTCCGAGCATGAATATGAGTCTGTTCTCCGGAGATAGCGGGTCAACTCCAGGCGGATTCTCTTTATAGAGATATGCCGCGCCGAGTCCTTTTCCGCCGACAAAACGACTCAGAATATCAGCATGAACTGATTCTGATGAAATATTCTCATCCGTAAGATTGATATGTAATATCTTTTTTGGGCTTATTGCAACACATCCTGAAAGTTAGGTTGGGAGTATTACACTTTGATTAGTTAAAATATATATCTAATCAGTTTAATTAAAATATAATCGAGTCGGCCTAACCAACAATTCCGGCACTGTCGGAAAAATCAGTGATTATTCCAAAAATGAGTTGACCTGGATTTAGCTTTAATCCTGATTATGATGGATCTGACATAATTCTCTGAAGGAATTTAAGTTTTTAAGCACCATAAACTCCTGATTAAAAATTAAAATCACTGGGAAATCAGATAGTGCCTAATGACGCCATAGCTTCATATCATAACATATAAGGAAGGTTAATTAAGTAAACTGTAATAAACTGGTGTAAATTTATGGGAAATAGAAGAGAAACCGGCATAAAAATCGGTGTATTACTAATGGCCTCCATAATTCTGATAACGGGGCTTTTTGCAGCCGGCTGTACAGATCAGGGAGTTACAAATGTTACAGATAACAGTCAGATTTCAACTGGTGAAGAATCTTCGGTAAATACAGAGCCTCAAAGCAGCGAAGCTATTGTCTTTGGCATGCCGAACTGGCCAGGAGTTACAGTTAAAACACATGTAGTTAAAAATATCCTCGAATCTGAAGGATATGACGTTGAAATTCTTACAATTGCAGATCCGGGTCTGATATACACTTCAATGGCAAAAGATAACGGGATCGATGTCCTTCTGGGCGGCTGGCTGCCAACTACGCAAAAGCCATACTGGGACAAATATAAAGATGACCTCGAACTTGTAAATATTAACATAAACAGCACATGGCTTGGACTTGGAGTCCCTGATTATGTATATAATGCAGGTATCCATTCTATAGCAGATTTAAAGGGCAATGCTTCTAAATTTGAGGGTAGAATAGTGACTCTTGAAGCAGGCAATGGCATGACAATTGCTGCTGAAAAATCAATTAAAGAGTATGGACTTAAAGACTTTGAAGTGTTAGTCAGCAGCACGCCTGCAATGCTTGCAGAGGTTAAAAGGGCTGAATCACGCGAAGACTGGATTGTCTTCTGTGCATGGGAGCCCCATTACATGATGACAGACTACCATGTCAAAAAACTAAATGATCCAAATAAGCTCTTTGGCGATAATGAAGATGTTGTCTATACAGTTGCAAGAAAAGAATTCAGTAAAGATTATCCAAAAGTTTATAAATTCCTCAAGGAGTTCCAGGTTCCGGTAGAGGCGCAGAATTACTGGATAGGTGAATACGGAAGAAATGAACGTGATCCTGATGAGGTTGCCAAAGAATGGATAAATAACAATCAGGCTCTCATTCAGAGCTGGGATCTCTAAATTTCTCAGTAATCTGGAAAAATCCTTTTTTTTGTCTTATCCAAACGTGGTCATTTTTAATTATAATCCAGAGATGACAAATCCTCTGCCTACTATAATCCTGTCAGTAAGAATCGGTATTATCCTCTGCAACATCAGAAATGATACCTGTTATTGCTGCATTTCTTGTGATTGCATTCGTGACTGCAGGTTTTTCCATGTAAGTCAGCTTAAGCATAGAGTGTCCAAGACACCGTCCCAAATCTTCTGTAAAAGTGAGGTTATGTAACCACCTGTTTTAATGGGTTGAAAAGGTAAGAAAACATGGAACTTATGTAAGAAAACATGGAACTTATTAACGTTGTAAACCTTAATCTTAACAATAAAGATGATGCTCCTGAAGCCTTATTCATCTGGCTTCTTAATGGTATAATGGAAAACAAGAAATCTTAGGGTAGCCGGGTCCATCTTAGAGCGTTTGGGACGCTTTGACAGCAGTTCGAATCTGCACTACCCCATAATGAAGAGAAATACTGCGCACAGGATCTATTCTGTTCTTTTAAATCAATACATAAAAGATGACACCAGCCTTCATTTTCTAAATTTTGACAATCCTTTTCAGATATTGATAATGACCATCCTGAGTGCTCAGACAACTGATGTAATAGTTAATTCAGTCAAAGACAGGCTTTTTGAATCCTACCCAGATCCCCGGTCAATGTCAGAGGCTGATATCTGCAACATTGAAGAAATTATAAAGTCAACCGGATTTTACAGGATAAAATCAAAAAACATCAAAAAAACTTCAGAGATGCTGGTCGGCGAATTTGACGGAAAAGTCCCGAACAATATGGAAAATCTTGTAAGGCTTCCGGGTGTGGGCAGAAAAACAGCAAATATCGTATTAAATCATGCCTATGGAATAAATGCCGGAATTGCGGTTGACACCCATGTAAAAAGAGTTTCATTCAGGCTTGGCATGACAGAAAATAGTGATCCAGAGAGAATTGAAAAAGACCTCACATCACTTTTTCCAAAAGATATCTGGGGCAGGATAAATTATCTGCTCATTTCACACGGAAGAATGGTCTGCAATGCAAAAAAACCCGCCTGCAAAGAATGCTGCATAAATGAGTATTGCAGATATTATATTGAGGATATTGAGAATTATTCTCAACAATAAAAAATAATCCTGCGGATTGTAAGAAGATAATAATAACCCGCTTTAATTTTTGTTTAAAAAGACATTCACCCTCTCGCCGGCATTCTCTTCAGGATTCCTATACCAGAATGAAGATGAATACACTTTTTTGCCTGGTGATCCAGGATATCCGGAATTCTCAGGCACCGGGACAACAATTGATATCAGACGATATAGAAAGATCCCGATGACGCTCCGGATATCCTTACTTTCATAACAGGGGATGACAAAACAGTTTCCGGATTTAATGGAAAGATGATGCAGGAGTTTGTTAAGGGATCAGAATTTAACAATTTAACAATTTAACAATTTAACAATTTAACAATTTAACAATTTAACAATTTCACTCCAGGGGTCCTGATTTTGGCTGTATTTTGCATTTCCCAACAATAACTAAGAATACCCCCTGCCTGAAACCATACAGACTATAGCTGCACTTTTTTTAGTTTCTCCACCAGATAGTGCGTACTCGGGCGGGCAAGTTCTGTATCCCTTTCGTAATGCCTCCCCAAAAGAGCGTCAAATATGTTTGAAACTGCAAGACCGTGCGAGGGACCGTATCCCCCCTCCAGAACCATTGCAAGGGGCTGATCGGTAATTTCTGTCATTATTTCAGTCAATACTCCAAAATCTTCCGGTTTAAGGTTCATATTACCCTTAAGGTCATCATATAACGGATCCTGACCCGCAGAAATTACAATAATATCAGGAGAAAACCGTTCTATTACAGGTGCAAATACTTCTTCAAAGATAAGGGTATAATCATCAATGGATGCACCTGCACGTAATGGTGCATTGAGTGTATAGCCTTTCGCAGAACCACTACCCACTTCATCAATCCATCCGGTGCGCGGAAATGATCCACACTCATGAATGGAACAGAAGAGTACATCGTCATTATTGTAAAATACATTCTGCGTCCCGTTTCCGTGATGTAAATCCCAGTCAAGCACAGCCACCCGGGATACAGAATCTCTTTTTATAGCTCTCTTTACAGCAATTGCTACATTGTTAAAGAGGCAAAATCCCATTGCACGGCCTGGCTCCGCATGATGACCAGGAGGCCGTACCAGAGCAAAACAGTGTTCCCCATCAAGAGCACGCTCCACCGCATGAATTGCAGAGCCTGCCGCATAAAAGGCAGCATTAAATGATTCGGGCGTAATGTACGTATCAGAGTCAATAAAATATTTGCCCCGCGAGAATTCCTGTAAAAAACGGACATGCTGAGGACGATGTACAAGAATTAAGTCTTCAACTGAAGCTCTCACGGGTTCGATTACGGGTATTTTGTCAGGGACGCCGGAGAGGACGATATCAAGCCGTTCACCACACTCGGCATGCGCCTGCATCTCATGCTGTGAGAAGACCTCTCCGGTAATGACAGAACACTTCATCGCAGATCAGTTTATTTTCACTCCATTCTTAACGGAATCCTCTGAAACAGAGAATGTCTGCCCCGTTTCAACGATTCTATAGTCGCCCTCTGTTCTCACACCGTATGGGTTACCGGTAGTTGAATATGGAACAGTAAATACTCCATCTACACTTTCCTGCCTGTACACAAACTTCCGTCCGGTATTGGTTTCAATCCGGACCTCAATGGTTCCATCACCTTTGATCTCTGCTCCGGGCAGATACTCAAAGACCTTGACATATTTCAGATCATATCCTGGTGTGCTGATCACATTTGTCGGAGATTCATGAATCAGACGATAGTTCTGAAGTGCAGGCACTTTTGCCACAGGTGCTAAGAGACTGGAACTCAGTACAGCCGCATGCTTTCCTGGTTGTGACTTTTTGTTGTATTCATCAGCACCGGCCTGTGCTTCGGCTGCATCCATCTCCATTGCTTTGGTAATAACCGGGTATGACGATTCTGCAGCATCAGAATCCATGTATTCCACAAGGAATACCTTACCGGGCTCAGTCATCGAACCGTCAAAATTATGCAGACGCGAAATCATGGTCTGGTAATAGTTATTCTGTTTCAGCCGGACAGGTTTATACGTATTTCCTGAATCTTTATGCAGCAGAACTTTTGTATATGGCGAAGACTGGATCGTATCATTATACCATGTCGTCATTGCCCAGAACTTTCCGTCATCCATCTCAATATCGGTGATTACATACTTTGTGCCGAGATTATCAAGGATCTCTGATGAGTCAGCCTCATTCTGCTGAATGAAGAATGCTGCTGCTCCGTTCGGACCTGATACACCATGCTGGAAAGGATTTGCATTTGGTATACGCTTTGAGATGAAAGTAATCCAGTGACCGTAGTCCCACCATGTCATAACGCCATAGGATTCAGGTGGATACTCATACGTCTCCCTTTCGTTAAAATCATATACCCCATAATAGTCAACACCAGTCTCAGGCGTATTATTTCCCATCCATTCAAGGGACTCTCTCCAGTCAGGAGTCATTCCTCCGTATCCCATCTGTTCACCGAGGTAAAGATCAGTGCCGGCTGAAGTCCAGACAAACAGTAATGCAAATACTATACCTGCCACAGCAGGAAACATTTTTATATAATTTGGGCCATGGGTTTTTACAGCTGTTTTTCCCACATCTCCTGATTTTGACTTTGACTTTGTTTTACCACTGATTTTCTCTTTTTTCTTCGGTTCTGCCTTAAGAGAGGTTTCTGTTTTTTCAGGTTTGCCAGTCAAAAAGAGCGCTGAAATCTCTTTCCAGCCGAAATCAATGGCACATCCGATAAAAAATGCCGACAGGAGGCAAATATTCGCTCCAAGATAATACTCATACCTGATATGCTGCCAGGTTGAGAGAAGCATAACAAAAGACCAGACAATTACAAAGAGATATTCTGCACGGTGCTCTTTATGGAATTTATATACTAAGGCTCCAAACCCGCAGAGCATCAGGAGGAAACCATAGTGGAATGTGGACCATGCCGATGCGAGATCCCAGGGCTGGGCTTCCTGCACAGTATATGAAACTGTCGGCTGGCCAAAGAATGAATAGAAATTGCCGATAAGCAGATTAAAAAGATCAGAGGAGACAACCATCAGGATAACCGACCCTAAGATCGCAATACCTGCGAGAGAGAGAGAATAATAATATCGGGGTTTCCCTGTGAGATATTTTGAGACAACATACAGAAGAGCAGTTCCGATTATGATTGTGATATAGACATATACATGTCCGATAGAATATCTGGCAAGTCCGGTTCCGTAACTATTAAACCCATATAGAATTATCCCGATTGATGCACATAAAAAAACAACAGTATTTATAAATAACAGCTTTTCACCGGCTCTTCCTTTGTAGTTATCCCATATATATTGCAGCGGGGTGTATACTGCCACAATGAGGGCAAAGAGAATCATTGTGGGCATAATAAAGAGACCCAGGAGATATGATATTCCTGCACCAACAGAAAGTAATAACGGGATTTTTAGTGTCTCTGTATTCTTCAGATCAACAGGATGTGTTCTGATGTACACCAGTGCGGTAATATAAGCCAGACAAAAGAGCGTACTAAACAGAGTCTCTGCAATATGGTGGTCTACAAAACCAAAGAGTGATCTGTAAAAATACTGTCCGGATACAACTGTAATCAGACCTGCCGCAATCAGACCTGTCTTCCAGTCTGCAATTTTACTTCCAATAAAATATATCAGAGGCACCATCGCCACTGCCATAAGAGGAGGTATCCATGACGCAACATACATGATCTCAGGCCTTGTTGAAGCACCCAGTAATATTGCAGCAAATGCAATAATCTGCGGGAATAACGAACCCCAGTGGATAATATTCCCGGTTGGATACTCGGTCATCGGATCAAACCAGCTATAACCGGGGAAATTCGCAACAGTGGACTCAACCTGCCTGAGAATATACCAGGGATCATTACCAAGGAGATCTACATAATTTGCCGTCACAAGACCCGGCTCTGGCAGAAGACGAAGCCAGAGAGTGAACAATGAAAAAACCACCAGAAGGGAAACAATCAGGTAGGTCTTATATTTTAAAATATTTTCTAAATTCATTAAATTCTCCTTAATCATAATATATTTTCTAAATTCATTAAATTCTCCTTAATGATAGAATATTTTCATTAAGAACATTAAAATATTTTGATGAGTTAATTTCAAGAATCAAAAAACTCACCTCATTAATTTTTGCCGGAAGTGCTTTCCCATAAACGCATATCCCTTCCAAGTTGCATAAGACCAATTAAAAGATAAAACTGGTAATAGACAAATGATGAGATTACATTCTCTTTCATGGCAAGAATGATGATTAAAACTGCAACAAGAACCATGCCATAAATTATATTCTGCAATAATAACCATAACAGAAAAATCCCGCTTCCGGATATTAACAGAGACGGGGTCAGAAGAAACATCATAATCCTCAAAGGATAAAATATCCGTGAAAACTGACGTTTCTGCTTTAACAGATCAAGATTAGAAAGGGTTGCTTCAATTAATCTTGTAGCCCTCCGTATCTTCTGCCTGTACTGGTGAGAAAGATCTTCGGGAATGTCTTCATATACTACTGCATTAATTTCATATACCGCACGATATCCCCGCCTTATCGCCTCAAATGCGGTATTTGCATCATCCGCACCCTTCCTTTCATTTATTTTATCAAATATACTGCGCTTAAAGGCTACAAGGCCCCCATTGAAATTATATGTGGAATCAACCGAACTCTCCCAGTTACACATTCTGCCATAATATGAGCGATAGACCGACTCCATCTTACCCGGTTCTGTATCAGAAGAATCATCTGACGGGAGCATATCTGCACAGACAGTTGCAATACGATTATCACTCAGTAGTCTTGATATGACAGATTTTAATGCACCTTTTTCAAAAAAAACATCAGCA
>JAYEIC010000083.1:0-65714 GCA_034659935.1 Methanobacteriota archaeon
AGCCTGCTGGACGAGTACACCTGCTGGCTCAAAGAAAAAATTCAGGTAAGGCAGGTGGACGGGTGGGTGGAGATCACCACACCCTATCTGGACCGCCATAATGATTATCTCCAGATCTACGCACAGCGCCGGAACAGTGGATATATTCTGACCGATGACGGGTATATCATTCAGGATCTGGAGCAATCAGGCTGTAAACTGGACACACCAAAGAGAAAAAATCTGCTGATGATGACGCTCAACGGTTTCGGTGTGAAATTAAACAGGGACATACTCGAAGTGCACACATCTACTGCAAATCTACTGCAAATTTCGCACCAAGTAAGCATAACCTGATACAGGCGATGCTCGCGGTCAACGATCTCTTCAGCCTTGCAATACCAATAACAGCAAGTCTGTTTTATGAAGATGTTATCGTCTGGCTTGAAATACACGAGATCCGGTACACATCAAATGTAAAATTTACCGGTCATAGCGGGTATGATCACCATTTCGACTTCATCATTCCAAAATCCCGCAGCCAGCCAGAACGCATCATCAAGACAATCAACAATCCAAACCGTGACACTACACAGGCGATTGCATTCTCCTGGGTTGATATAAAGGAAGTTCGCCCTGCCGACTCGAAAGCATATGTCATCCTGAATGACACCGACCATCCGGTCCCGGCAAACGTTCTGGATACATTAAAAAATTATGACGTGAAGCCGATCGCATGGAGCAAACGGGAAGGTGTTGTGGAAGAACTGGCAACATGAGACTTCACACACTTATCTTTGATACGATTAGGGTACCTCCCGGTGAACAACCTGCGGTGGTCATCAGATGAGATTCCGGGTAAAAACTGGATTGTTTTTAAGCTCATATCTCCCGCTATTTCTAATACTGGCCACCAAGAACTGGTTTAATTTGTATGCCACAGGGCTTTTCATTTTTATTGCCTTTTACAGTTGTATATGGTTCTTAATAATCTGGGTGGTAAAGAAGGAAACAACGGATTCTTTCAGAATTATCAGAGTAGAAAACAAAACTAAGGACGCCCTGAATTATCTTGTGCCATATATTATCTCATTTATCGGATTTGATTTGAATCGATGGCAGGATTTAGCGGCACTATTCATTCTGACCCCCATAGGAATAAAACATAACCCATTACAAATTCACTGAATCCGAAGTTGAAGAAGCAGCACTTGCATGGTTTGGCAGCCTTGGCTATGACGTCCTCTCAGGCCCGGAAATCGCCCCTGAAGAAGAGGCCGCAGAACGCACCGATCACCACGAGCCATTCCTCCTCCTGAGAGTCCGCGATTTGCTCTATCAGATCAACAACCACCTCCCCGACAATGCCATAGACGAAGCCATCCGCAAGCTTACCATTCCCTCCTCTCCGGCACTCATTGAGAACAACCACACCTTCCACCAGTAACTCACTGACGGTATCACGGTTGAATTCCGCGAGAATGGGGAGATCCACCACGGACTCGTCAAAATTCTCGATGTGAAAAACCCGGAGAACAACAACCGGGTCGTCGGGGCCGAACACCGCATAAATGTGATTGCCAAAGATCTCGTCATCCACTTCGAAAAACGCCTCGAAACGCTTGAAGGCAAGGCAAGGCAAGGCAACGGTTGTCTGCATGAGCAGGCGCATCTGTGTTGAGATGTACAATGCCCTCACCCGTCTTCGACCGGAGTGGAATAGCGATGACGACACATCCGGTGCCATCAAAGTAGTGATGTCCGGATCGGCATCTGACAAACCAGAATGGCAGATGCACTTCAGGAGCAAGATCCGGCGGAACAGGCCTTTCTATTGGCAGAGATTATTTGATCATGGAGTGGCATGAGGGGCTGAAGGGCTGAAGGGCTGAGGGGTTGAGTGGCTGAAGGGCTCTCATACCGGCGGTGTTGCGACAGACCTGAGTATGCACGGTCGCGCACAGGTGCAATAACGCCCGCCGGCCTGCTATGTGATGACCCGAACTGGATTTTTGCTCTTGCTTTTTGTGAACCGCCTGGAAAAACTGGCATGTTCCCTGTTCACTGAGTGGCATGACAGCCCTACTCACCCTGCAACCCCTATGCGATCAAGATGGTAATCAGTTCAATATTTTTCAGGATTTTTCCATGCACTGAACAGAAAATGTAAGTTTTTGAATGATAACATTCAGAAAATAAGATATGGACCTCTGGTAGTTTAACCAGAATATTTTTAATATAGTATAAACCGATGAGATATATGGATATCAGATGCCGCTCTGGCATCCTGAGAACCTGACTTTCCCGGACGAGACACATTCACTGACTATAAACAAAAATGCAGATAAACTCAGGCTTATCAGGCTTAGGTACTCCAGATTATGACTGGCAGAAATGTCTGTGCAGGAACGATCAGGATGGTGCAAGCAGCAGCATCTGGACTACTGACGGTGGATACACGGTGCTGGCTCCACCCACTCATCCGACGACGTAACCACTAAGGGGATAAAATTATGATGTCTGTTAAAAAATTATTTTTGCTTATATTGCTATCTGCAATGGTGCTGGTCTCTGTCGGTGCAGCTATGGCACCTGGTGGCGACAGGATGGCAGAGTCTGAGTATTCCAATTATCTGTTCAGCCCTGCTGATTACCGTTTTGACCCGATGATAAATGATCAGCCAGAGAAAGAAAGCCTGCCGGCTGGTGTAATGTCTGCGTCAGGTGAGGACTATGAGTTCGTCACTAAGTGGGGATCTGATGTAACAGGTGATGGGAAGTTTTGTGGGCCACGCGGTGTTGCCGTTGACAGTTCCGGTAACGTATACGTTGCTGACTCCGATAATTGCCGCATCCAGAAGTTTGCATCTGACGGTATGTTTATCACGAAGTGGGGATCGCCTGGTCCAGGCGACGGGGAGTTTTATTACCCATGCGGTGTTGCCGTTTACGGTTCCGGCAACGTATACGTTGCTGACTCCAATAATTACCGCATCCAGAAGTTCAGAAAGTCAGGTTTAACACCAATACCGGCGGCAAATTTCACCGCCAACGTCACATCCGGGGTGTCCCCTCTGACCGTTCAGTTCACCGATACCTCTGCAGATAATCCCACCTCATGGAACTGGACCTTCGGCGACGGCGTCACCTCCGCTGCCCAAAACCCGGTACATACCTACACCGATGCTGGGAACTATACGGTTACTCTCTCGATAAACGGCGGTGAAGATGCCTGTACCAGGCCTGACTACATCAGAGTCACCCTCCCGCTCCTCTTAGGCGACGCCAATAATGACGGGATGATCAACCAGGTTGATACCCTGCAGGTGCTCAAAGAGATCGTCGGGATGACGGGAAAACCTGCAAAAACAACTGATCAATTTGAACAGATCGACGTCCACAGAAACGGTGTAATCGAAGTCGGCGACGCTATGTTCATTGCCCAGTATAATGTGGGACTGCGGGATCTGTGGTTTGCGGTGATAGGATAATTTTTATCTTCACTTTTTTATGTGACAATTTTGTGAAAAGCCGGTCACGGCGTAAGCGAAGTGGTTATACCTGCCGGCAGAGCGGGAAGAAGGTTAACGGCCAGGCCCGATGATACCGGCAGCACCACTTCGAGTTCTGGCTGCTGGGATTTCATCTGTACGTTTATTGCTTAAACGAATAATGCTACTGTCCTGTATCAGAATATCTTTTAAAAATTCAAACGAGCCTTTTAATCGAGCTGAAGAGGTTGAAGAAGTTCATAAATTTTGGAAAATCACTGAAAAATCCGACTGTGCCATATTAAGGTTAAAACTTTATATGTAATGTGATGAAAATAATTCTGTTTACAGTTAAAATATTGGGGCAATATTCTGATGAGTCCGGCAGTTGATGCAAAGAAGAGTGGAGGTATTATTTTGATTGTATGGGTGGATGATAATACATTAATAACTACAATTATAAACAACTCTGTTGATATTACTTCAGTAAGGAATAAACCTTAGAATATTTCAAAAAGAATGGTGGAGGAACTGTAATGCAAACTATACTTGTTGTTGATGACAGTCCGATGATTGTTGATGTTTTTGTTGCAATGCTTGAGAGGGGTGGATTTCGTCCGGTTGCAGCTTATAGCGGAGAGGAGTGTCTTACAATACTGAAAGATCTAACTCCTGATTTGATTCTGCTGGATATAATGATGGAACCTATGGATGGCTGGGAAACTCTTGAAAAAATCAAGTATGATCCCGAAATCAGGCAAATTCCTGTAATAATGCTGACTGCAAAACAGCTTACCCCTGATGAAGCACAGAAATATGGAGTATATATTGAAGATTATATCATGAAGCCTACTACCCACAGGCAGCTTTATGATGCAATTGAATATGTGCTTAAAAGGCAGGAAAAGATACGGGAAGAGGTTGAGATTGCCAAAAATGAAGGTGTTGATGACAAAGTCATTGATGAATATGAACGTCTGAGTAAAAGTGCTGATGTTTCAAAACGGCTTCTGAAAATACTCGAGTCTACATATAATATCAATGATCCTGATCTAAAGATTGGTGAAAAAATTTTCAAGGCTATAAATAGCATGAAAATGAGTATAACATTCCAGGAAGAGCGACTAGAACAGATCCATCAGCAGTTCAATAAATAAGTTCACTTTTTTTGACTCATATAAAGTTCCTTTCTTCTTCAGATATCTTTATTTTGATATTTTTCATAGTGTGGTGGGTTGGTAAATTTGTCCACCCCATTCCTCTGAAGGATGGAGTTTTTCTGTTTTATGGTGCATAGTACTGTGAGATCTATTTTGTGGAATCAGATTCTGTCTGATTTCCCAGCGCGGCGGCATGCCATATTGTATGAGTGTAGATTGTTTTATTTTTAAACAGCAGAAAATGTTAAATGTGTGGGTGTCCTTGTTATAATGCAGTGTTGGTTGCAATGAGGGGCCTGTAGCTCAGTTAGGCAGAGCGCTTGGCTTTTAACCAGGTGGTCGGGGGTTCAAATCCCTCCGGGCCCGTTGCCACGACAGAGTTAGAGTGGCGCATTCTGTGTTTTTTTAACGGTGATGTATCTAAAAAAACTCATTAATGAGCTGGGGCAAACGATGAACACCACATTTAATGTATTAGACCATGTGATGGTACCTGACCATCAAATTATGAGCGAGGAGGAGATTAACGAATTGTTCTCCACCTACCAGATATCCAATGATCAGTTGCCTAAGATCAATCATGATGATTCGGTTGTTAAGTCAATTGATGCTAAAATCAACGATGTAATCAGGATTGTTCGCGTCAGTCAGACGGCCGGAAGAGCTGAATCGTATCGTCTGGTTGTAAAGAGACCAAAGAAATAAATCTCAGGGTGATTTCTCTGATAGACCGTAAAGTATTATCTAAATCTTATTTTTCAATAGAACATGTTGCACGTCATCAACTGGATTCATATAATTATTTCCTTGAACACAATCTCCAGAAGGTTGTCAATGAACAGCGCGTTATTGAAACCGATATTGCAAGCAGAGGTAAGGACAACCTGTCTGTGTGGGTTGAACTTGGAAATATTGAAGTGAAAAAACCTGTTGTTCGTGAAGCAGATGGTTCTCAGTCCAGCTTGTTTCCCTGTGAGGCACGTCTCCGCAATTTGACTTATTCAGCACCTATCCAGTTGGATATGGTGTTGGTGCATGGTGAAGATCATCAGGATCCAATTGTTACAACTATTGGACAGTTGCCTGTAATGCTTGGTTCAAATGCATGCAATCTCCATGGGCTCTCTGATGAGGAACGCATAATGCATGGAGAGGATTCACATGATCCTGGTGCGTATTTCATTGTCAATGGTTCTGAGCGTGTGTTAATGACACTTGAGGATCTTGCATCGAACAAGATAATGACTGAGTTCACTGAACGCTATAGTGAACGGATCTATGTGGCAAAGGTATTTTCACAATACCGTGGTTACCGTGCACTTGTGATAGTTGAAAGAAATAAAAAGAATCTTCTTGAAGTATCATTCCCGTCAGTGGCAGGCCACCTAAGGTTTGTTGACCTGATGAGAGGACTCGGACTGGTTGGTGATCACGACATTGTCAATGCAGTATCAACTGATGAAGATGTATTGACATTCATGATGCAGAATCTTGAAGAGAGCGAGTGTGATACTGTTGAAGATGGTGTAATGTATGTTGGTAAGAAACTGGCTCCAAACCAGACCCGCGACTATCAGAAAAAACGTGCTGAATTCGTACTCGACAACTACCTGCTCCCGCACCTGAATGAACTTATGCCACCAGGTCTCAAGGAAGAAGATCCTGGATACCAGCAGGCAGTTGAAGGTGTTCGTCTTGCAAAAGCACACTTCCTTGGACGTATGGGCGAGGCCTGTTTTGATCTTGTCCTTAACAAGAGGATAATTGATGATAAAGATCACTATTCGAACAAGCGCTTAAAGCTTGCAGGTGATCTAATGGAAGATCTCTTCCGTATTTCGCTTAACAGGCTGACCCGTGATGTTAAATACCAGCTTGAAAGAGCCAGCATGCGTCACCGTGATCTCTCAATCAGCACAGTAGTCAGAGCCGATGTGCTGACAGAACGCCTTATGCACCCGCTTGCTACAGGAAACTGGGTAGGTGGAAGGACAGGTGTATCACAACTTCTTGACAGGATAGATCACATGGCTGTACTGTCTCATCTCAGGCGTGTGATCTCACCACTGTCCCGATCTCAGCCACACTTTGAGGCTCGTGATCTCCATCCGACACAGTGGGGACGCATTTGTCCCAGTGAGACACCTGAGGGTCCGAATTGTGGTCTCGTGAAGAACTTCGCGCAGGAAATAGAGGTCAGCAAAGATGTAAAAGATCAGGCTGCCGTTGTCCGTACACTGTATTCTATTGGTGTAGATGAACTAAAGGGGGAAATACTATGAAGAAATCAAGAGTTTTTGTTGATGGTGCCCTCATTGGTCTGTCAGATGATCCTGTATCTCTGGTTGACAGGGTCAGGAAAATGCGCCGCAGGGGTGAAATGTCAATACAGATCAATATTTCCTACAAAGAACATAATGGTGATATATTTGTTCACACCGACCGTGGCCGTGCACGCAGACCTTTGATTATTGTGGAAGATGGTAAACCACTTATTACAGATGATGATATTGCACGTTTGGATGCTGGTAAGTATGATTTCAATGATTTCGTCTCCCGGGGTCTGATTGAATTTATTGATGCAGAGGAGGAAGAAGATCTATTTATTGCAATCAATGAAAGTGACCTGACACCTGAACATACACACATGGAGATAGATCCTGCACTTATGCTTGGAATTGGTGCAGCGCACGTTCCATTCCCTGAACACAATGCAAGTCCGCGTGTTACAATGGGTGCAGGGATGATCAAACAGGCCCTTGGATTCGCATCTTCAAATATGAAACTTCGTCCGGATACACGTGGCCACCTCCTTCACTATGTTCAGAAGCCTATGGTTCATACACAGACAACTGAAGTAATAGGCTCTGATGATCGTCCGGCAGGGCAGAATCTTGTTGTCGCAATTATTTCTTACGAGGGTTTTAATATTGAAGATGCTCTTATTTTCAATAAAGCATCTATTGAACGTGGTGTTGGCCGTTCACACTTTTTCAGGACATATGATGGTGAAGAGCGCCGTTACCCCGGAGGTCAGCTTGACAAGATTGAAGTGCCCGATGAAGAGGTGTCCGGTGCACATGGTGCAGAACACTATCAGAATCTGGATACGGACGGTGTTATCAACCCTGAAACAATAGTCTACGAAAAGGATGTTATTATTGGGAAGACCTCTCCGCCACGTTTCCTGGAGGAACCTGGTGGCGAACTGATTACTGTTGAAAAGCGCCGTGATACTTCTGTTACAATGAGAAGCAATGAACACGGTATTGTGGACACAGTAATTGTGACTGAGGGTGAAAATAGTTCACGTCTCGTCAAAGTCTGTACCCGTGACCTGCGCATACCCGAAATTGGGGATAAGTTTGCTTCCCGTCACGGTCAGAAAGGAATTGTGGGACTCATTACGCCGCAGGAAAATATGCCGTTTACCGAAGGCGGAATTACCCCGGACCTTGTTATCAATCCGCATGCTATTCCATCCCGTATGACTATAGGTCATATGCTGGAAATGCTTGGTGGAAAAGTAGGTGCACTGGAGGGCAGGAGGATTAATGCAACTGCTTTCAGTGGTGAACCGGAGGCGTCTCTTCGCAATTCATTAAGTGAACTTGGTTTCGCCCATAATGGCCGTGAAGTTATGTATGATGGTATCACTGGCAGGCAGTTTCATGCCGAGATTTATGTTGGTGTAATCTATTACCAGAAGCTGTACCACATGGTCTCAAGTAAGATGCACGCACGTTCACGCGGACCTGTGCAGGTTCTTACCAGACAACCTACAGAAGGACGTGCCCGCGAGGGTGGTCTCAGATTTGGAGAGATGGAGCGTGATGTGATGATCGGTCACGGTGCTGCCATGGCTCTGAAAGAACGTCTGCTGGATGAATCAGACAAGGTTGATCAATATGTCTGTGCCAAGTGTGGTATGATTGCGTTTATTGACAGGAAACGTAATGTTACACGCTGCCTTGGATGTGGTAGTGAAACAGATATTTATTCTGTGGAAATGAGTTATGCTTTTAAACTTCTTCTGGATGAGATGAAGAGTATGGGTATTGCCTCACGGATGCGCCTGATGGATCAGGTATAAGGAGGGAGAAGATAATGACAAGTCCAAAAAGGATAGGTAGTATTGAGTTCGGACTTCTCTCACCAAAAGAAATCCGAAAAATGAGTGTGAGAAAGATCATCTGGGCAGATACATATGATGATGACGGGTTCCCTTATCCACAGGGCCTTATGGATCTTCACCTTGGAGTGATTGATCCTGGCCTGAGATGTAAAACATGTGATAATAAGGCAAGTGAGTGTCCTGGTCATTTTGGACATATTGAACTGGCTAAGCCTGTTATACATGTTGGTTACACAAGGCTGATTCGGAAACTTCTGCGTGTAACCTGTCGCAACTGTGGACGTATTCTTCTTTCACCCGAAGAAATTCACAAGGTACTGGGTCCCGAAGATGAGCGCAATAAGGATGTCATCACTGAAAAAGATATCAAGAAGGAACGCGTTTGTCCGTATTGTGGTGACCACCAGTTAAAAATAAATTTTGAAAAGCCAACAACATTCTCCGAAGTTTGGGTAGGGGAAGACGGGAAGAAAACAGAACATAAACTAACCCCTGCGGATATCCGTGCACGCCTTGAGAAGATTCCTGGAGAGGATCTCCGTCTTCTTGGCATAAATCCGGCTGTGGCAAGACCGGAGTGGACTCTTCTGACAGTACTTTCTGTGCCACCCGTCACTATGCGTCCGTCAATTATTCTTGAAAACGGACAGCGTTCAGAAGATGATCTGACACATAAACTTGTGGATATTATCCGTATTAATCAACGGTTTAAGGAGAATCAGGATGCCGGAGCACCACAATTGATTATTGAGGATCTCTGGGAACTTCTGCAATACCACATAACCACATATCTTGACAATGAAGTTGCCGGTTGTCCACCTGCGCGTCACCGTAGCGGAAGGCCGTTAAAAACAATTTCACAGAGGCTTAAAGGAAAGGACGGGCGTTTCCGTGGTTCACTTTCTGGAAAGCGTGTGAATTTCTCATCACGTACTGTTATTTCACCTGATCCAAACCTGAGTATTGGTGAAGTAGGGATTCCACTTGCAATAGCAAATGAGATGACTGTACCAATTCGTGTAACTACTTTTAACATTGAAGAGATCCGGAGCATAGCTCTCAATGGTCCGGTAAGGCCAGCAATCACTTCACCTTGTGGTGCAAATTATGCAATCAGGCCTGATAATCGCCGTATTCGCCTTACAGAACAGACGAAGGAAGCCATAGCTGAGATGCTTGAACCGGGCTGGGCTGTTGATCGTCATCTTAGAAATGGTGATGTCGTATTATTCAACCGCCAGCCATCTCTGCACAGAATGAGTATTATGTCTCATCGTGTTGTATTAATGGATGGGAAAACCTTCAGGCTTAACCCGGCAGTATGTCCACCGTACAACGCTGATTTTGACGGTGATGAAATGAATCTGCATGTGCCCCAGACTGAAGAGGCACGTGCAGAAGCTCATCTGCTTGCGAATGTGTATGAAAATGTCCTGTCACCACGTTTTGGTGGTCCGATTATCGGAGGTATTCACGATCACATATCGGGTATCTTTATCCTGACACACGGACTTCACTGGTTTGACAAATCAGATTTTCTCTATCTGTTACGGTCAAACACACCCGAACACCTGCCACCTGCCGGTAAGATAGAGGATGGAAAGGAGTACTGGTCTAACAAACAGGTATTCTCAATGATATTGCCTGATGACCTTAACATGTTCTATACGGCGAGTTCCTGCATAAACTGTGAGGTTTGCAAAAAAGAGAACTGTGAACGTGATGCCTATGTTAAGATCATTGACGGACAACTGATCTGCGGGACAATTGATAAAAAATCCATCGGTGCTTTTGACGGAACTATTCTGCAGCGCATTATTCGTCAGTATGATCTGAGACGCGGATCGCAGTTTGTTGATGATGTAACCATGTTATCAATCCGGGGTATCATGTACAACGGTTTCTCATTTGGTATTGATGATGAAGATCTATCAAAGACTGAATATGGACAGATTGATGAAGTGCTTACAGGGGCAGAAGATGATGTTGAGCGTCGTATCAGGATCTATGAAGAGGGACAACTTGAACCTATGCCGGGACGTACACTTGAGGAAACACTTGAGATGCAGATTATGCAGGTACTTGGCAAGGCCCGTGACCGTACGGGTGACATTGCAGGGCGACACTTAGGTCTTTCCAATAGTGCTGTGGTAATGGCGGTCAGTGGTGCCCGTGGTTCAATGCTGAACCTGACACAGATGGCAGGTTGTATTGGCCAGCAGGCAGTGCGTGGTGAACGTATTACCCGTGGTTATGATGAACGTACACTGCCACACTTTAAAAAAGGAGACCGTGCTGCAGACGCACACGGTTTTGTCAAAAACAGCTACAAAAGTGGCCTGACACCAACAGAATTTTTCTTCCACGCAATCGGTGGTCGTGAAGGTCTTGTGGATACTGCTGTTCGTACATCACAGAGTGGTTACTTACAACGAAGAATGATCAATGCACTGCAGGATCTCAAAGTTGCATATGATAGTACTGTCCGTACAACCGGTGGGCGTGTTATCCAGTTTAAGTATGGTGAAGACGGGACTGACCCGGCAAAGAGTTGTATCGGCAATCCTGTTGATGTAAAAGGTATTGTTGAAAATGTTCTCAGGGAGGAAGTCTGATGGAAGTATATATGGAGGAGCAGATTGAGGCTGCAGATCTGCCTGAGGCGACTAAAACTAACCTGATGAAATCTATTGGTGACAGGGAGATTACGAGGGAGCAGTTTGACGTAATTTTCAGTCAGGTCATTAAAGAGTTTGAAATAACCCGGATTGAACCTTGTGAGGCTGTAGGAATTATTGCTGCCCAGTCTATAGGTGAACCTGGCACGCAGATGACGATGCGTACATTTCACTATGCAGGTGTAGCTGAAATTAATGTTACTCTTGGACTTCCACGTCTGATTGAAATAGTGGATGCAAGGAAAAACCCGAGTACTCCAACTATGACAATTTTTCTTGCGGAGGAATATTCTACAAACCGTGATAAAGCCCGCGATGTCAGCTGGCAGATTGAAGCTGCACCGCTTCATGAGTTTGGAGATATTACCATTGATATGGTGAATATGAAGGTGTTTGTTCAGCTCAATAAACAGGTCTGTGAACGCAGAAAAATCGATGTGGAGGATATTGCTGAGAGAGCACCCCGCAAAATTAAAGAACGTCACCATTACAGGGACTTTAATGCAGAATTTGATTCTGATGCCTTAAGAATTACATTCTTCCCGAAGAATGAGGAGAGTTACCAGAATCTCTTCCAGCTTGCTGAATTTGTCCGCAATGTGGTTGTGCAGGGCATTGATGATATTGAGCGTGTTGTTGTCAGAAAAGAGAACGAAGAGTATATTCTATATACTGAAGGCTCTAACCTAAAAGATGTATTTGAGGTGGAAGGCGTTGATACGACCCGTACCCGCACTAACAACATAGCTGAAATCGCTGAGGTGCTTGGCATAGAAGCGGGACGGAATGCTATCATTGATGAAGCACTTAGCACTCTCCGTGAACAGGGTATTACCGTAGATGTTCGTCACATCATGCTTGTAGCTGATATGATGTGTCTGGACGGTGACGTTAAGCAGATTGGTCGACATGGTATTGCAGGTGAGAAAGAAAGTGTTCTTTCACGTGCAGCATTCGAAGTTACTGTAAACCATCTCCTGGATGCCGCTGTTGCAAATGAAGTGGATATCCTCGAAGGTGTCACTGAAAATGTCATCGTTGGTCAGCCGATTCAGCTCGGTACCGGTGATGTTAAGTTAATCGCAAAACCAAATTAATAGGAGTTAATTTTAATGGATTTCGAAACGTCGTTAAGACGCGCAATTAAAACAGGGTCTGTCCGTATCGGACAGGAATCTACAAAAGTAAGTATTCAGGCAGGTAAGGCACAGATGCTTATCATCGCTGGTAACTGTCCTGAAGAATTTAAACAATATCTGAATGAACTGGAAAATCTCTTTACATATGTCTATGAAGGGTCAAGTACACAGCTTGGAAAAGCCTGTGGAAAACCTTTTTTCGTTAGTGCACTTGTTATTGAAGATGCGGGTGAATCTGATATTCTTAATCTAAAGAAGGTATAATATGGGCGAAATTGTTTTGAATGAACAGAGCCTGCAGCTTATGTCTCAGTTTGAAGAAATAACCGGTGCTGGTAGTCGGGATTGTATTATTGATGAGAGAAATAACCGCTTAATCTTTGTTATTAACCCTGGTGAAATGGGCCGGGCAATCGGGAAGCAGGGTTCAAGCATAAAAAGTGCTTCAGAACAGCTTGGTATGAAAATTGAAGTTGTTGAATTCTCCACTGATGCAGAACAATTCCTGAAAAATTGTTTCCTTCCTGCACAGGTGCTCTCAATTAATATTGATGAGAACGAAGAAAAAGAGTTTGTTGCCATTATTGATGTTGCTGAGGAAGACCGTGGCATAGCCATTGGAAAAGCAGGTAAGAACATTTTTAAAGCAAAGCGTCTTGCACAACGCCAGCACGATATTGCTGATGTACAGCTTGTGCAGGATGATTTTGAATAATTCTTTTTTTGTCCAGGGATTTTATCCACTGGCTTAAATTCATAACAAAATTCACTAATTGATCCTGTATCTCTCAGATTCAATAAGAGCCTACGGACCCATGTGTCCGGATCCCGAGTGTATATGGTCACCAAAAGTGATCCACCTCCAGTAACTGTAAATGCTCATTAAAAAATGCCCACCTCAGTAACGCCGGCAGTAAATGAAACTGCCTGAAATGACAGACTCATTTCAGAACAGGAATATTACCCCGGACCTTTTTCAGACCAATTAACGCCGAAGTTACAATAGGGAGAGCTATTGTTGCATCACAAAAACACTGAACATTCTGACCAGACGGCGATTCCTTACCCCAGCTGATGGCCTCATCAAAAGTGCAACCAGAGAGACCACCCCAGTGAGGCGCATCCGTTGTATACTGAATTGCATATTCATGGCCTCCTTTCTCATTATTATGAATAGATGCCACCACCTGTGTCTGCTGGATAAAATTCTTAGGAACTCCACCACCGATATATACCACACCTGTCGTCCCTGCTGTTTCAACAAACCCTGAAATTTCGTCCACATCAGCAATCTGGTCAACATCAACTGACACGCCATTTCGTCTGGCCATAACAAGACCGATCCCGATCGAAGAGTCAGCAATTGCAGGAACAAAAACAGGAACATTACAATCCGCACATACTGATAAAAGAGATCTGCCATCAGGATTTACTGTTTTAAGCCACTTACCCAACTCACCTATGAATGCCCGCGAAGAACCATTAAAAGGAGAGATTTCTTCTGCAAATGATGCGATACGGGAATCAACGTCCCTGAAGTCCTCTTCATAAGCAAAAACATCATATATTCTGTCAATCCCCTTTTCGTAAAGTTCTGCATCATTCACGTGATGATAACCGCGATAATGAGAGATCCCAAGATGTTCACATATATCATGGAAAATATTCGCTCCCGTGGATACAATTACATCAACATAACGCTGTTCAACAAGTTCTATTAAGCATTCTTTCATACCGGCAGGAACCATTGCACCCGATAAACCAAGAAATATTGTACATTTTGGATCTTCAATCATCCGGGACCATACTTCAACTGATTCACCAAGTTTCCTCCCCTGAAAACCTGTATCTTTCATCCCTAAAAGAAGCAAAGAGACATCATTTACTGGTCTGACTGGATTTACTGGCTTCATTTTGTTCATATTAAATTACATTATTGTTTAATTAGTATTATCCTAAATGTGATTCTATGGATCTGAGCTGAGCCTGTCCAGCCAGATCAGCACCGGATGGACAGGTTCCAACACTTTTGAATAATTGCGAAACAATAATAATAGTTATTCCGAGGTATGAATTATGAAAATGTCGCGTAGCATGAAGCTCACTCAGGAAGAACTGGATTATATTGTAAACGACCCCCGCTGTACACTGGCACATAAGATTGTGATCTCAGGTCGCATTGAGCGGGGAGACTGGATAATAACTGACAGTCCTGATCCTGAATCGGGTAGATAAAATAGTTTCTGATTAATATTTTGTGTGAGGTATGTGTATGCAATATGCAGAGGGTAAAGTAGGAAGGGTGTTTCTTGTCAGGTTTGACCACAGAGAGGATTTTTTGGAGTCCCTACATAATTTTGTAACAGATAAAGACGTTTGTTTGGGGACTGTTCAGTTTCTTGGCGCACTCAATGATGCCAGACTGGTTACAGGTCCAAAAGAGCCGGTAGTTCCGCCAGAACCGAATTTTGAAACTATTGGTGGGGGGTGGGAGACCTTTGGTTTTGCGACGATTCTTGAGGAGAGTGGTGAACCCTCAATACACCTGCATGCATCCGTGGGACGAGGCAGGCAAACTCTGACCGGTTGCCTGAGAGAGCATGCAGAAATCTATCTTGTTGTGGAAGCCGTAATTACAGAATTTATCGGAATGAATGCAAGGCGGGAGCTGGATGAGAAAACAGGCCTGAATTTACCCTGTCTTGGTGTGAAATAATCTGAGTTTTCTGAAGAAAAGTCTCAGAAACTAAAGAAGATATATACATAAGCCATCCGCAATATCCGGAATATTGCCATTAAATGGCAGTGGTTTGGAGCCCTCTTAAAAGAAAACCAGAAATGCAGTCTGAATGAAGGTCTGCCCAAAAAAAACAGGTTCTTTTATTTTAGTGCTATAGCCGATTTTTCAGACCCCCACAAACAAAACATAAATGAAAAACAATCTTTATCTGAATTCAGTACATATTACATGACACAGATCTCATGCGATAGTAGTCTAGTGGTATGACAGTGGCTTCCCAAGCCTCTAACTCGGGTTCAAATCCCGGCTATCGCACTATGTTTTGACTTATAGGAGTCTGGTTATCCAGTGCTAATCTGGCAGGACAGTAATTATCAGCAACTGGATTATCCAGTCATAGACTATTGTCAATGGCGCCCTTTCTCTGGCAGAGAGACTGGGTTAGGCTCTCGACTCTTTCTACTTTGTTCCACAGGCTTCACACGAATTAGTTACCAGAGACGCATGTTATAGTAGGGAAATCCTAAACAGATGGGATTGCATGATGCAATCCACAATACCGTTTTTCTTGTCGTACATTTTCATGGTACATAATTAGTTCATCTCTGTAAAGAGTGCAAAAGGTGAATATTAAACGAAAATGAACACATTTATTTCTTACTGCATCCTATATGTTAGAAGAGCGGGGGTTGCCGAGCCAGGTCAAAGGCGCTAGGTTCAGGGCCTAGTCTTGTAGGAGTTCGAGCGTTCGAATCGCTCCCCCCGCATTCTGTTTTTAGTTGTAGTTATCATAAAATGCTTCAACGGATTTATCAAATATATATTATTCATGTTATTAAAACATAAATAAAAATGTAAATAAATGGTGAAAATTAGGCATCAGAAATATGGAGAAGAGTCCTAATTCTACGCTCTCCCTCTGTCGGACGGATTATCTTATAAGATGCAGTGAAGGCAGGTGATCAGTCCCCTGCCTGGTATGCGTCGTAGGTGATCGAACCCCGGCAGATAGTCATACAGATCTCCAGTTGATCCGTCTGTTCCAGTCTCTCGACATCATCCCGGAGGATCACCAGGTCTGCAACCATCCCCTCCGCAACGCGGCCCCGTTGCATTGAGGCATACTCGGTGAAAGCCGCGTTCCTGGTATAAGCATCCAGCGCACAGGAAATTGGGATGCTCTGATTCCGGCCGCCGTCGGTCCATGGTCCACGGGTGACGGCGTGGTGCACCCCTTCCCCGATATCGCAGGAGACAATGGGCCAGTCGCTTCCAAAGATCAGTACCGCTCCGGAGTCAGAGAGGTCCCGCCAGGCGAAGGCTGTATCCCACTTATCTCTGGGAATTTTCGTGTGCCAGAGTGTGGTCGGCGGGCGTTCATGGAGGGGCTGCATGGAAGCAACCACCCCTTCCCGACCGAACCGGGGGATATCCTCCGGGGTACAGAGCTCTATGTGTTCTATCCGGTGGGGAATCTGGTGGCCCCGCTCCTTATCCACCGCGTGATGACGGCCCCGGGCTCTGCTGATGGCATCGAGCATGGAGCGTACCGATGCGTCCCCGATGGAATGGGCGGCGACCTTCACTCCCAGCCGGTCGGCGAGGAGTACAAGGGAGTCGAGTTCTGCCTGCGAAAATTCCGGGATGCCTGCCACAGGTTCCTGATCCAGGCGATACGCGGTATCCTTTTCGATTACTCCGTCCATGAAGATCTTGACCGTGTCGCAGCGGACTCGGGAATCACGGTGGAGATAGTTGGGGAAATCTGTACGGTGGTGTGGGTTGTCGCGTTCGCGGTGCGGGAGGATATGAGTCCGGTAGCCAACATCGTGGATTAACCGGGACCATTCACGGATCGCATGAAGGTGTACAAACTCTTTCCCGTATTTTACGGTGAGAACCTCCAGTGTGCTGTGGCGCCGGGTTCCGACCGCCTCCAATTCTTTGACGAGAATATCGTGAAGCGCAGCGGCGGTTATCTCCTGGTGCCGTGCAGAGGTGAGCGCCCGCCGAACCCGGTGAGCCAGGCGGACATCATCCAACATGGCCTGGTCGGCTATTGTGGAGATGGATGATTGGATACGGAGGAGGAGGTCTCCCTGCTGCTCGAGCTCAAGTACCATCAGCAGAAAGGAGAGATCCTCGATAGGGTGAGAAAGCCCCATACGGTGGACACTGGTGAACCCCCTACGGGCGAGGTCCTGGCACGCCTCCCGGATATCGTGTAGCTGGTTCTCTACTGAGACCGGGTACTTCGACCGGAGCGCTCCCTCCACCAGGAAGTAAACCTCCGGCTCCCGGAACTCGCCGCTTGCAATCCCATCCGGGCCGAGCATAATGTTGCCGTCGAGATCCAACATCTCCATAAGCGGCGGATAGGGCGGCATGGTGTGCAGGAAGCCGGCAATCTCCAGGGCCCGGGTGTTTGCCCAGGCGGTGTGTAGGTCATGGGCAAATACGAGCGCCGGACGGTCGGCGATTATCTCGTCGAGTGTGTGGCGGGCGGACTCTGAGGGGATCAACGGGGGATCGAGGTAGTGGAGCCCGTAGACATAAAGGACCGGGACGTCCGGGTTCTCGTGAGCGAAGCTCGATAGCCGCTGCCTAAATTCCTCCGTGGTACTGATATCCTCCATATCGCATCCCCGCCTTTGTTGTGCCGCAGAGAGAAGGTGGAGATGGGAATCGCAGAAACCAGGGAATACCAATCCGCCCCTGGCATTCACTATTGTGGTATCACTGGTGCATATCTTGTATGCATCGCCGATACGGGTGATCACCCCTTCCCGGATGGCGATATCCTGGGGTGCATTCGCCCCGGAGAGCAGGGCGTTTTCGATGACCAAGTCTGCGGGGGCATCCCGGTCATAGTCAGGGGCCGGTTCCCGGAGGGGGTCGGAATCCGGTTCATCAGTGATTTCGAGCGCCTCTTCTGCTGTCCGGAGGAGATCAGGATAGATCTCCACAAGCCGGGAGTAAAACGCCATGTTGGAGCTTTTTGGAAATGACATATTTCACCTTGTTTTTCTTGGGAGGGGAAGGTATTAAATCATGTGGTAGGGGTAAATAAACATGGGGTGGCTTCTTTCCCGGTGCCGGTGAAGAGAATGTGTATCGCCGGTATTTTTAACCCTGGCCGGTTTACAATGTTCATGTAAATGGTCATTTGATCAGTTACCTTATGGTAATGTGATGTCTTAACACATTTTAATTAATATGCCAGAGTCAAAACAAAAAAGTGGAATAGGATTTTTATTGATTAAGTTCGAAGAAAGTAATCAAGCAACAGCCTCTGTAGTTATCATAAAATGCTTCAAAGGATTTATCATAAAATATATGCACATGTATGAATATATCATTTGAGTTATTAAAACATAAATAAAAATGTGAATAAATTCTGATATCGTAATTTCATATCAAACCCACATGAGGCGCTAGCCTCACAGGTTTAGATGACAAATCACAAAGTGATTTTACATAGTTCTAATCAACGATGGGCAAAAAAGGCTTCCACACCTCTCTTATCGTCAACAGAATCTATGCGGGCAAACCCTATACGCTCAAACTGAACAACTGAATCATATTCATTTAATACATCAGGTTCACACAGACCCGTCAGGTCACCATCAGGTTTATGTAATACACATGGGACTGCTGCACCTTCAGGAAGCCACTGGACAATGTGTGCCTTTGCCGTCCTTGCTTCTTCCAGCGAATCCCCTGCATATGTCAGGTGAGGGGTATCACCATCCCATTCGATAGAGGCATTAAAGAGATCCTTAAACCGGACCATCGAAGCACCTGCAAGATCATCTTTTGAAACAAATATTACGCCTTTAAAAATTAGTTCACGCAGCCCACGTGATTCGTCATTCGGATGAAACGGGATTCTTGCTGTATGCTCAGGAGCATCTTTTACATCGCAGCGTACAGGATCGGGCACAAAACAGTAGCGATTTGCAACAGGATCAACAATCTCTTTATTCTTAGCAAAGAGATTCTGCCATGAAAATGAAATATCAGTCTGTCCGATACCAATATCAACCATTGCATTCCTGACAGCTTCGGCCTTAATTCCCCGGCGGGCAATAGCTTTGAGAGTCCCCAAGTGAATATCATCCCAACCGGTATACTCCCCTGTTGCAATGCCCTCTTTCATTGCAGAGGTGGAAAGAATGACATCACCAATGGACATTTTACCATAATGGAAATATTCAGGAGTTTTCCAGCCAAAATAATCATAGATATACTGCTGGCGCTTTGTATTCGCGATATGATCCTTACCCCTGATCACATGAGTCATCCCAAGCAGATGGTCATCCACAACAACAGAGAAATTCATCAGTGGGTATACACGGGCATCACAGCGTGGATGAGGCGGAGCATCCACAATCCGAAATATTGAAAAGTCACGCATTGCGGGATCGGGGTGCTCAATATCGGTCTTTAACCTGACTGTAATCATTCCTTCACAGAATTCTCCGGCAAGCATACGATCCCATAGTGCCAGATTTTCATCCACTCCATTACTGCGGCATGGACAGGACTTCTTTGAATTCTTTAATTCCCTGAATACCTCTGCATCGCACATACAGACATAGGCACCACCACGTGTGATCAGTTCACGCGCATGTTCATAGTATATATCCAGCCGGTCACTCTGGTAACAGATTTCGGTATTTGTAAGACCCAGCCATTCAATATCCTCAAGAAGAAGCTCATAATTCTCAGGTTCAACACGGCGCGGGTCAGTATCCTCAATGCGTATAACATACCTGCCGCCGTACTTATGAACATAATAATCATTCAGATATGCCGCGCGGGAATGTCCCAGATGAAGCGGACCGCTGGGATTTGGTGCAAAACGCATAACAACCCCGTTTACCCCAACATTTTTAAGAGGCTTAAGACCGCTTTCCCGAACCTGTTTCTCTTTTTTCTCAAGTAGTTCAGGTGCAAGTTCCATCAGCTTAGACTTCCTCTCATCCAAAGAGAGTGCTGCAACCTCACTAAGCACTTCCTGAAGAACAGGAGATAGTTCCTTTGCCTTAGAACGACATTCAGGATGCTTGCCCATCAGAGCCCCCAGAACAGTACCTGCTTTTGGAACATTATTATGCTGAACTGCATTTTTTAGTGCGTGAATAAAAAAGAAATTTCGTGGATCAACATCCATTCAGAAACCCCGGTTAACAAAATAGTCTGTAATTCCACTCAAAATATTACGTTCTTCTGACTCAGGAAGAATTGTAAGCATTTTCTTTGCAATTTCAACACGCTTCAGTGCAACCGCCCTGACTTCTTCAATAACCCCCGCATCATCCAGAATTGAGATCACATCATCAATCTCTTCATCAGTCAGGTTTTCCTTCCTGTACGGAGTGAGATCAATCCCATGCTCACGGGCGACAATTGCAATTAATGTCTGTTTTCCTTCACGGAGATCTGATGCACGATTCTTTCCGCTTATCTCAGGCGGTGCCATAAGGTCAATAAAATCATCCTGAATCTGGAATGCAACTCCACTATTCAAACCCCAGTCATAAAGAGCCTGTATCTGTTGCACATTGGCACCGGCAAGAGTACCCCCAATCGCTGCTGATGCAGCATAAAGGACACCTGTTTTCTTCCCAACCATCTCAATATATTCTAGTGAGGTAACATCATCCCTGTCTGAAAATGACATATCCATGTACTGCCCCTGACAGATTTCAGCGCATGTACGGGCCAGCATTGAAACTGCCCTAACCTTCGCCCTGTCATCGGCAATGGCATTGCAGAGCAATTCAAAAGCTTCGGCATAGAGTACATCTCCGGCAAGAATTCCGGTAGGTTCATCCCAGACAGTATGAACTGTGGGTACACCTCTCCTGACTGAATCACCATCCATTATGTCATCATGAATCAGTGTAAAAGTATGTGTTACTTCAAGTGCAAGTGCTGCAGGAAGAATATCCTGAGAACTCCCTTTAGAAATTGCATCGGCTCCCAAGAGCACAACTGCAGGTCTCAGGCGTTTGCCTCCGGCCAGGAGCAGGTGCCGGCTCGCTTTATTTAATTTACCTGTTGTATTTCCAAAAAAGTGGTTAAGAGCCATATCAATCTCTTCACCGGCCACATCCAGATATTCATTTAAATCCATAACAGATCCCTTCTATAAATTAATTAATGGTGATTCTCTGCCCGTTCCGGAGGATATGCACATCATTGTTCAGTGTATAACCACAGCTTTCTGTAAATCTGACATAAGCACCTGTCATGTCAATATCACCGTGAGACGGGATAATATGCTGCGGGTTTAATAGATGCAGTACTTCATAATGATCCTCGCGCTGTGCGTGGCCACTTACGTGGAGATTATCAAAGATACGTGCCCCTTTCATCTTCAGCAATGTTTCCTGATTGTGCCTCTGCCCGTAATTCATCGGGTTTGGGATTATCTTTGCACTATACATGATTTTATCACCCTTTTCAAGTTTATACGGGGTGGTTCCTGCGGCAAGGCGTGTAAGGATTGCACCGGGTTCACCCTGATGACCCGTGACAATAGGTAAGTATTTCTCTTTCCCGTCTTTCATCATCCTCTTAAAGGTTCGATCCACAGTACGCCTGTTGCCAAACATACTGACCGTTTCAGGAAATGATACAAGTTTCAGCTGTTCAGCAGTAGATGCATATCGTTCCATTGACCTCCCAAGAAGAACAGGTTTTCTTCCAATTTCGTGGGCACATTCAGCGATTGTCTTCACCCTTGCAATATGCGATGAAAATGTACTGACGACCATCGCATTATTGTCATCCTCATAACTGGATATAACATCCCGTACCAGTTTACGGGCTACCTGTTCACTTGGACAGCGACCGGGTATTGAAACATTGGTACTTTCTATAATCAGAGCCAGTACCCCTTCTTTGCCA
The DNA here is from genome assembly GCA_034659935.1 of Methanobacteriota archaeon. GTDB lineage: Archaea > Halobacteriota > Methanomicrobia > Methanomicrobiales > Methanomicrobiaceae > DAOVRB01. The sequence goes on from JAYEIC010000083.1 coordinate 22,241, forward strand.
ATTTCACGCATCCTGGCAAAATCAGGCGGTTCACCTATAACAGGTGTTCTGTCAAGCTTGAAATCATTCGCATATATAACTGCGCCATGAGGAGTGTGAAGCACTGCCATTACCGTATCAATGATACTGTGCTGGACATTTATAAACTCAAGTGTAATATTAGGTGAAATTGTGTATTTCTGACCTGCACGGAGTGTAAATATCTTGTTATTGACACCAAATTTCTGCTCACCGGCAATCTGCTGGCGTATCAGTTCAGAAGTATATGGCGTTCCAAGAATTGGTGCATTATACCTGTGTGCAAGTTTTGGGATTGCCCCTATATGATCCAGATGGCCATGAGTACATACAATCGCTTTTACACTGCCTTCCACAGTGTTCATAATCGTATCGTCAGGTATTGCTTTCATCTCGATTAGATCAAGAGAGTGCATATTCTCTACTTCTGCATCCTCATGGATCATTATCTGGTCGAGACGAAGTCCCATATCAAATATTACTATTTCCTTTCCGCAGCGGACTGCAGTCATATTTCTTCCGACTTCACCGTATCCGCCAACGGCTATTATTTCAACATCCATAATTTATTCCTCTTTTATTATCATCTGACGGGTTTTTCCGGTAATATACACCCGTACTTTTTTCAGGTCTTTGATAGTTCCGGAACCTGTAAGATACATCGCCACAGACAATTCTTTCTGTATTGACTCCACTTTTTCAAAGAGACTTTTTTCACTTTTCATCGCAGGTTTCAGGAACGGCAACGCCATTCCACAGAGATCTGCACCAAGAGCAACAGCCTTTGCAACGTCTGTTCCAAAACGAAGTCCTCCGGTTGCAATAACCGGACCACCATTTTTCACAACTTCAGTTAAAGAGACAACTGTAGGTATCCCCCAGTCTGAAAAGTGCATACCAAGCGCAGCAAGTGATTCGTCCCCTGCCCGTGCACATTCAACCGCAGCCCATGACGTCCCGCCGAGTCCGCCGATATCAATTGCACTGACACCAGCACCCCACAACAATTCTGCTGTTTCAGAAGAGAACCCACATCCGGTCTCTTTTACAATAACCGGATATCTGGCATCAGAACACAAATCACGAATTGCGTTCAGACAACCTGTTGAATCATGATCCCCTTCCGGCTGTATTGCTTCCTGAAGTGGGTTTAAGTGTATACATAAAGCCTGGGCATCAATCATTTCCACAGCTCTGTCAGCCCACTCAATACCATATTCTCTGAGCTGAACCGCACCTAAATTTCCACAAACAAATGCTTTAGGTGCCTCTTCGCGGACTACAGTAAAACTATCTTCAAGTTCCGGATTTTCCAGTGCAGCACGCTGTGACCCCACACCCAGACCCAGTCCAAAATGTTCAGCTGCACGGGCCAGCCGCATATTAACTTCATGAGTATCGGGATGACCACCAGTCATTGCAGCTATAAAAACAGGTGAAGAAAGCCTGTGTCCCAGAAAACGAACACTGGTATCTATAAAAGGCAGGTTACACTCAGGAAGAGCATTATGTACCAGCTTTACATCCTCAAAACCGGCATCCCCGGCTTCAACTGTTTTTTCACAGCAGATAAGAAGATGGTCCCGTTTTCTTGAGGACGTTTTTGTTTTATTGTCTATACCTATTCCCCCTTATTTTGGAATTGTGAATGACGCCTCAGCGTCAGGCGCTGTTTGATAAAAGCGGCAATAATTGCCGCTTTCATGCTAAATGTGAATAGCATTTAACATGAAAATGGGGCTCACATTTTCATTAAACAGTGCCTGACATAACGCGAATCATACACGTTTTCATATTAAGTATAACCCTCCTGAAATCCATGCCATAAGGCAGGAGAGGGGCATGTTCCCCGGGTTATTTTGTGACTACAGTACCACCATGGTCGCGCCCGTCCAGAAAATCACCTATACGGGATACATGGAAAATATTTGATTCAACTCCATTCTCTGCCAAAATCAGAAGCTCACAAATCTTCCCCTTCATACCACCGGTAACATCAGTATTATCAGATCCCCTGATTTCCAGATTATTTATAGAACCAGTGTTTATTCTGGAAACTACCTGACCGTTATCAAGTAACCCTGCAACATCAGTTGCAAGACCAATTCTGTCCACATGAATCATTTCCGGCAGAGTGCTAACCAGTTGATCACCCGAAACAATACATGCTCCGCGTGACAGGTCCATTACAACATCACCATGAAGTACCGGAACAACCTTATGTTCTGTCAGCAATTTGATGGGGCCACATTCTATTGATATTAGACGTCCGTTGTTCGCTATACATGAACCAAGCGGGTGAATGGCAACAGCCTCAACACCTCTGGCACGAAGCGCGTTTACCACTGCATCATTGAGACCTGAAACAGCCTCGTGAGTGATAAAGATACCTGATATATTATTTGCATCTAACCCCTTATCAAGATTATGTTGTTTTGCTTCCGGATGACCGCATGAACCGGCACCATGGATTATAATAATTTTTTTGTCTGCCTGTCTTTTCGCAATCTCAGATGCTATCCAGTCCAGCCTCTCATAATCAACAGAACAATTACCTGATTTATCAGTGATTACACTACCGCCTAATTTTAGAATTACTGTTTCTGTCATAATCACGCTCTTTCCTTGCGCCATCTGTATCAATCGTAGTTATAATAGCTTTACCACCACAGGCCTCTATTGCACAGGCAACCTTGTTTTTTGAACGTTTTGGACAAAGTGCAATCATACTTCCTCCGCCACCCGCACCAGTCATTTTTGCACCATAAGCACCTGCACCCCTCGCCTCCGATACAAGCCGTGTTAGCATAGGATGACCAACACCGAGGGCTTCCAGCAGGGCATGATTGATATCCATATACCTACCCAGTCCTTTCATATCATCGAATTTATACATTGAACGGATAGTAACTGCTTCAATTGCATCCAGAATTGGATCAACAACAAGTGGTTCCTCTTTTTTAAATTCACCAATCATCTCCACAAGTTTTGCTGTCTTGTGAGATACAAGAGTATTTCCGATAACCAGCTGGAATGACTGAGGTGCAAGACGTCTCTTTGTTTCGCCTTTAATTAGTACCAGTCCGCCATATGATGAGACATGTGTGTCAGTCAGGCTGGCTTTACCCATCTGGACTTTTTTTTCAACACTATAAGCCATATCACCAATATCGGCTCTCGTATAATTCATATCAAATTCATCATTTATTGCTGAGAGTGTTGCAACAGTAACTGCTGCTGAGGAACCCAGACCCGATGAACTGGGAAGTTGTGAATGTATATAGACACTTCCGTTCACGCCCATTATATCAAAACAATTTTCCAGATATGGTGATCTTACCCGGGGCGGATACCTTGTTTTCCTGACAGTAACATAAACACGTGGCTTTATTGCCATTGCAATTCCCGGTTTACCGAATACTACAGCGTGCTCACCAAATAAAAACACTTTTCCGGGTGCACTCCATGTTGCCAAACTTATACCACCGCTATTGCTGCATATCCTACAACCTGTGAATAATCGCCGGTAGTCTCACCGCTTGTCGTATATTTTATCAGATGACCATGGGTTGCACCAAGACGCCTGCAAACAGAGACCATAACGGATATTGGTCCGTATCCACAGGCACTAACACCCTCTTCTTTAATCCGTCTGTAAAACTCTTCAATATTCAGATTTTTAAGGGCATCTATCGCATACAGATCCTGCCTTTTTGCTATATCTTCAGGAATATAATGCGAAAAATCACTTGAGGCAACAATTCTGACATCACTACCTGTGATATTAATAGCTTTTAGAATTGAATCAGCAAGTGATATTGCCTCTTTATAACTCTGATCACCCATCAGAACGGGTACAATCTTCGCATCCGGAAAATGATATTTAATAAAAGGTATCTGAACCTCCAGTGAATTCTCCTGATATGCCATTGAAAATTCATCAATATTAAGATCAAGATTTCCAATTAAATCCAGATCAACATCAACGTTACCCAAAGGTGTTTCCCATGGAATCGCAGAGATACACGTTGGAAATCCTGAGTGGCTGGGTCCAATCAGAATAAAAGTGCCTTTAAAAGATTTTGGGATTGTGGAAAAAGCAGATGCCGACAACTGCCCGGAATATGGATAACCGGCATGAGGCGACACTATCCCGTATGAGTCCGGACACTCAACTTCAGCATTACGAAAAAAATCTCCTAAAAGAGATTCCAGAGACCTGTGTTCACCGGGATAAAACATCCCGGCAACGCCTGCCCTGCGTGTCACCATTACAATTCCCCTATAATATAACTTAAAGTTCTAGTTCAAAATCTTCATATGTTAATGAAGTGACGATACCCCGGGCATTAAGCACTTCACGGGTAAGAAGATAGTACACCATACTAAGTGCTTTGCGTCCCTTGTTGTTGGTCGGGATTACAAGATCAACATATTTTGTAATATTATTGGTATCACAGAATGCAACAATCGGAATTCCACACTGAACAGCTTCCTGAATTACCTGTGCATCACCAATAGGATCAGTTACAACAACTACCTCAGGTTCAACATAATCTGCAGTCACCTGGTTTGTAAGCATACCAGGGATAAATCTGCCAACTTTTGACATTCCACCAATAGTTTCTGCAAACTTCTTTGCAGGGTACTGGCCATATTGCCTGGATGTAACAACCAGTACTTTTGGAGCAGGGAACTTCGCGATGAACTCTGCAGCTGTTTTTATCCTGTTATCTGTCTGCTGGATATCAAGAATATATAATCCGTCACCACGCACACGGTAAATAAACTTCATCATATCCTTGCTCTTCTGCTGTGTGCCAATGTGCACACCTGCTGCCAGATATTCTTCAACCGGTACCAGTGATTCTTTCAGTTCAATATCTATTTCATTGGAATTCAAGATAACATCTCCTCAATTCTTATAAGTTCATTAAGTTTTGCAATGCGCTCTCCACCAACAACACCGGTCTTCAGATATAAGCATCCAAATGCAGTAGCAAGATGAGCAATGGTATTATCAGTAGTTTCACCTGATCTGTGGCTCATAACAGTCTCCATCCCATATGAATGAGCCATTTTTATTGCCTCAAAAGTGTCTGTAAGCGTTCCGATCTGATTCGGTTTTATCAGGACACAATTTGTGGCATCCATATCAATACCCGTTTCAATACGCTTGACATTGGTAACATAAAGGTCATCCCCGCATATTAAACAGCGGTCACCTACCTCTTCTGTAAGATCTGCAAAGCCTTCAAAATCCTCTTCCCTGAGAGGATCTTCGACATAGACAAGATCATAACGATCAACAAGTTCTGCCATGTAAGATATCTGGTCATCTGTGGAACGTTTTAAATCACGATACAGATATGTTTCATTCTTCCACATTTCACTTGCAGCCACATCGATACCAAGGTTAATCTCTATCATCAGATCATCTGAGACAGATAAAACAGCCTCGCGGATCAGTTCAAAAGCTTCAATATCGTCTATACGCGGGGCCCATGCACCTTCATCCCCTTTGCCACAGCCTTTTCCCTGTTCAATCAGAAGTTCTTTAATTTTCTTGTGCACACTGGAATTTGCAAATACTGCCTCTTCTGAATTAAGTGCACCTGTAGGGACAATCAGAAATTCCTGAATATCAGTTGCATTTGCAGCATGTGCCCCTCCTCCGATCACATTACCGAGAGGAAGTGGTGTTTCTGTTGCAAATATTCCGCCAAGATAGTTAAACAGGTTCATATCAAGTGAGTCTGCTGCGGCTTTTGCAGTCGCAAGTGAAACAGCCACAGCTACATTCGCACCGACTGAACTGAAATCAGTTGTTCCGTCAATCTCTCTCATAGAATAATCAATAGATGCCTGATCTGTTGCATCCATTCCTATTAAAGATGGAACCAGCAAAGTGTGAGCATTTACAATTGCTTCTCGTGGCGGAAGCACTTTAGCCTCATACATACCGGTACTGGCACCACTTGGTGCTGCAGCACGACCAAAACCACACTCTGTAGTAACATCTGCCTCTACAGTAGAGTTACCCCGGCTGTCAAGTATAGTCCTAAGGACAATATTCTGAATTTTCATAGTCCATCATTTAGTTCTCTTTACAGTGATAGGAATCACGCCTTTCGTGAATTCCTTCTCAGCTATTTCAAGCGGATCTATACTGCTGGTCCTGACCAGAACTGGAGCACCCATAGAGATCTGCAGAGAACGTGCACCAATAATTCTGGCTCTCTCATACCGCGTATACAATTTAATCATCTCTCCACAAAATGTAATTATTATTTATGAATGGGGTCGCTGAGATTCGAACTCAGGTTACAGCATCCCGAACGCCATAGGATTCCAGGCTACCCCACGACCCCTTATCAATTAACACCTTCTTTTTTACTGGTAAGGGGCAAGCTCATCAATTATCTCTTTGTGTGTCAACAGCATGCGCCTGCAGCAATAACGCTCCAGACCGAGATTATCGAGGATCTGTTTGGGATCCTCGCCTGCATCTCTTCGCTGTTTGTACTCTTCCCATGCTGTGGAAATTACTTTTCCACAGGTAAAACATCGGACTGGTATCATACAGATCGATCTCTCTATATTTATTTATATCTTAACGATAAGACTTCTGGAATTTCGCACGTGCACCACGACCCTGTGGCTTCTTTGCTTCCTTCTGTCTGGAATCATTCACAAGGAGTGTCCTGTCATATGCAAGATAACTGTCCTTGATTTTCGGATCATTATGCCACTCCACGATACCACGGGCAAGTGCTGTGCGAACAGCCTCAGCCTGACCCATAACACCACCACCATAAACATTAATGGTTACGTCAATTCCATCCAGAACACCCGGAGTTAGTAACAGTGGTTCTGAAATCTTCATTTGCACCATTTCAGTACCATAGATTTCAAGCGGCACTGTATTTATACGAACCCTGCCTTTGCCTTCTTTCAGTGTTGCCCGGGCAACTGCAGTCTTTCTCTTTCCACTTGTATTGATTACTTTAGCCATTGAGAACCACCTGTTTAGAATTTAGCTCCAAGCTTGGTACTGACTGAGCCAAGCGTCACATACTTTGGGGTGGAAAGTCTGTCAACATGTACCTTCTCAAAGGTTTCCATTCCAACACCCTCAAACTCATCAGGAACACCAACGTAAACTTTAACCCGTCTGAATGCTTCTGCACCACGTTCCCTTTTATAGGGGAGCATGCCACGGATTGTACGCTTCATGATATGATCAGGTCTCCTTGGGAAGAATGGACCTCCTTCTCTGGAACCACACTTTCTCTTCTGATCATAGTGTGCATATACAGATGCTTTTGCACCGGAAATGACAGCACTCTCAGCATTTACAATAGCAATCTCCTCACCTTCGAGTGAACGTTTTGCCACAATACTGGCGAGCCTTCCAAGGCGAAGGCCTTCTGCATTAATTACAGTAACCATATCTATTTCACCTCAGAATTCTTACACATTTTCCATTGGGATTATCCCTGAGAAGATCCTCAATAGTCATGCACTCTCCATTTGCGTCCTTTATCTTTGATGCTGCAGCATCACTAAAATTCAGTGCTGCCACTGAAACCTGTAAATCAATAACTCCACTTCCAAGAACCTTGCCAGGTACAATGATGATTTCATCTGTGTTTGCATACCTGCTAATCTTACTGATATTAACCTCAGCATAATTCCTGTTAGGAGCTTCCAGCCTCTTTGCAATCTCGCGCCAGAGGTTTGCACCATTTACTCTGGATGCCTCTTTTAACATTGAGATCAGAGCAGAGTAACGCGGATTTGTTTTTTTATCAACTCTCTTCATTTACAATCCTTCCTGAAATATCACTCAGTACATCCATCAGACTTTCCGACTTTTCTTTTATATACAAAAATGCGCGTTCCATTATCGCATTTACAGGAAGTGAACCATCACTTTCAACCACAAAAATATAACGGGTATTGTCCGAAATTATGTGTATTGCAGATTCATTTCCAATGCCTCCTGCTATGCAGGCACGCTCACAGAGTTTACAGAGTGAACAACTCTCAAGTTTTCCGTCTGCAACCTCAACAGATTTGCTGCCGGGTTTTAGCACAAGCACACCTTTCGGGCATTCCTCTACACACATACCACATGCGTCACAGCGCTCATCCACTTTAATTATCGGATAACTCTTGTAACCACAGGCAAGTGTCGACTCCCACTTTGCATGCTCTTTACCTGTATTAAGTTCCGCACGGGCTTCCAGTACAACCTTCTGATCCACCTCAAGCTTTACAAGAGGAATATTACCATCAACAGGAATGGTATCAGGATCCTGAGGAATCAGATCACTTGAATAAACCATCTTCCCGCCTTCAACACCCTCAACACTAAGAGTATATACGGCCTGACAGGATGAACAACCCTCACCGTCACAGGAACATTCGTCCCTCCGGACATAGGCTGTAAGATCTGTCTTCAGTGGAATCAAACCAAGACGGTGTGCCAGAATTTCATCGAATAATGCACTGTTATTATCATAGATCATAACATCTTCGATGGCGAGTGTCGGAACCTCGCTCATCATTGCTCTCCGGAAACTGTTTGCAAATGCAGGTGTTGTTCCGGACAATATAAAGCGGGCTACGTGGTCATCCAGTCTGATAAATGAGATCTCCATTAACTAGACTCTCCTGCCCCTTCTCCCACCTTTAGCACGAATGCTGTCGTGAGGTACGGGTGTTACATCTTCGATACGTCCAATCCTTATACCAGCCCTTGCAAGAGCACGAATCGCCGCCTGGGCACCAGGTCCCGGACTGCGCTGCTTACCTCTTCCAGGTGCACGCACCTTAATATGTAATCCATCAATGCCTTTTTCCCTGACCTGCTGGGCTAGATTCTTTGCCATCTGCATTGCTGCATATGGAGAACTTTCATTTCTGTCCTGTTTAACAACCATTCCGCCACTGCTTTTGGTTATAGTTTCCGCACCAGAAAGATCAGTAACGGTAATTACGGTGTTATTAAAGGAAGCAAATATGTGTGCAACGCCCCATTTATCATTAAAATCTGCTGCCATTACAAACGACCTCCTGCACGGATAACGCGTTCACGTTCCGGGTGAACATCATTCGTAAGTGGTGAAAGACCATAGTAACCAAGAGTACCTTCTTCAACTTTTTTCACACGATACCCGGGAATTGATACTTTCCTTCCACCAAGTGCAATGTGACCATGAGTAATAAACTGGCGTGCCTGCTTTGGTGAGCGTGCAAGACCCTGCCTGTATACAAGAGTCTGAAGACGACGCTCAAGTTCAACCTCAATTTTCATTGCCAGCACATCGCCGATACTGGCACTATCTCCAAGAAGGCCAAAACGATTCAGGTGACCAAGCAGTTCATCTTCCTTCTTTGCAATCATTGCTTCATCAATAGAAGCTGATTTTAGTGCAAGGAGATCTCTTGCTGCATGGCGATAACGCCTGAGATTACTCTGTGCTTTCCAGAGTTCACGCTTGTTACGAAGACCATATTCTATTACAAGACGTGTTTCGTCTTCAATACGGGACTTCTCAAATCTACGCTTTGGTGTCTCATACTGTTTGTGATTTTGTCCAGGATAACTCATTCAACCACCGGATTAGTTCCTCTTTTTCCTGACACCAACTGTAGTGCCGGTTCTTCCTGTAGACTTAGTACGCTGTCCACGGACTTTCTGGTTTGTCTCATGACGAATACCACGGTAGCATCGAATCTTCCTCATACGGTTAATATCATCTTCAATTGCCATACGAAGTTCCGCACCAAGAAGTTGCTTTGCCTCTCCGGAGTAAACGTCCTTCTGACGGTTTAACATCCAGGCAGGCACGTTGCTCTTATAGTTTGCAACAACTTCACGAATCCGGTTCACATGTTCATCATCAAGCAGACCTAATGTCGCCCGCGGGTCAACAACGGCCAGTTTTGCGATGACACTCGAGGTGTGCATACCAATACCGGGAAGACCTGCCAGAGCGATCTGAACCGCTTTTGTACCATCAAGGTCGGCGTTTTCTACCCTTACAAAATATTTAATCTCTTGTTCTTCCATTCAACTGCCTCGCAATGAGATTGGCTCTGAAGCGCTGAGGGAGGGATTTGAACCCTCGAGTCCCAGAGGGACACGGGGTTAGCAACCCCGCGCCATGCCAGGCTTGGCTACCTCAACAGAGAAAATCTCGCATCTTTCGACACTCGCAGCACATATTTACTGCTACCATGAATGTTGCTCAAAATAATAGGTCTGAATTACACTTAATGATTGTGGTCTGTTTCAGGCCCTTGTCATAACTCTGTCAAATGGGATCAGAATAGATTTGACAGTTGACTACATAAAACCAAATTTATACTGATCACTTATGTATTCACTCACTATAAGATTACTCAGCTGCGCAGTATTATGATATCCAGTCAAAAAACAGAGAAACATTCCAAAACAGATGATAATTACTCCCCCCTGAGTACAGCATAAGCCATGTAATGGTCGCCTCAGCGTTTGGGCGTTTTATTTATCGCATTAGTGATAGTTTGCAAATTAATGGACTTGTTTTACACAGATATGGAAATTTGCAGGCAAAAAACCTGAAGGAGAGAAGGAGAAAGAGACATAAAAAAGACCTGAGAAAAGAAAAGATCTACCTGACACGAGACAATGCTGGTGGGTGACGCCTCATGGGCGCGACGTTTATTCCTTCCAGTTCTCCAAGTGCAAAAGTGAAGCGGTCTTTTATTGTTGATGGCAGTTCTTTCTCATCAATCTCCTCAAAACCATACTTTTTATAAAAATTAACAAGCTCTATTACAGAATGCATGTAAAGAGTCTCGTCCCCACATGCGTCTACAAGGGCCTTTACAACCAGATTTGCATAACCATGGCCCCTGAATAGCTCAGGCACAAAAATTGCATCCACTTCCAGCCCGTCAGAGTGCCTTTTACATCGCCCTACCCCAACCAGAGTACCTTCCACAAATACACCAAAAACACGATCATTAACCGGATCCACCTTCTGCCCATGGTAATTCAGCCAGATTTCCTCACAAAGACTGAATTCATGCGTTCCCAGTTCACGTACACTGACATCCAGTTTGTACCCCGGAAACATGACAAATACAGGAATCTTTGACTTTTTTGCTACTTCGGCAGTGACACTCCCAAGAGCAACATTTGTAATATAATCATTTTTCCCAAACCGCCCCATCATGATTAACGAATTTTCTTTTTCACAGGCAAATTCAATGATTTTTTCAACAGGACTTCCAAGACTGATTTTACAGTCAACATGAAGACCGGCCTCTTCAAGCACTTTTTTCATGAAACCCAGATGCTTCTCTCCCCCTTCCACAAGGGAATCAATCTCTTCTCTTGTTTCAGCACTTTTAATTACATGAAGCAGAGTAATACGGGAAAAATATCTATTATATTTTTTTATTTTCAGAACCAGATCATGTGACGGTTTTGAGAAATCAACCGGACACAGAATATTGGACAGGAGATTTATGCATGACTTTTCAAGAGTGCATCCCATCGGTTTTGTCTTTCTTTTATATGGCATAATCATAACATGCCTGTCAGCCTTACGGAGCACTGATTCGGATACACTGCCAAGGAAAAAACCTTCAATAAGACCACGTCCGCGCGCTCCCAGAACAATTAACGAAACATCCTCTTCACCTGCAACAGATAAAATAGAGTCTGAAATCTCCCCACGATTATTTTGTTCAATCAGAACAGAGACATCCATACCAAGGGAGTTCATGAATACTTTCTCTTCATTCATTTCCCCCAAAACCTCTTTGAGAGATTCAGCTTTGCCGTTGCCAAAGAACCATCCGCCATTGGATTTTGCCTTTGAATTCACAACATGGAGTAGTACAACCCTGCGGGCACCAGGAATTTCATGGATACATTCCACAATATACCGGGCATAATCAGAAAAATCAGTAGGGATAAGAATTTTTTCAAACATGTAATTACCCTGACAATGATATTGTCAGAAATAATACATTTATAAATTGGGTTTTGAAGGCAACATCTCTTTTTTCAGTGATTTTAATTATTGATCGGGAATTAACAGTGGCTAAAGAACAGATACTCTTAGAGATTTCTGTTGAATTTATGATAATTTAGATTAAAGATCAATCCCTGTTAACTACCCACGACTTCAGTCGTGGGTTTCCTGCCTGTTTTGATCGTGAAAAAATGAGGTGAGATGAGTTGTGTTACAATTAATATCTGGAAAGGTACTGTTGTATTTCCCAGGGGTGAACAGCTGTATTGAAAGACTCCAACTCAATACGGGCAATACTGTTCAGACCCTCAACAACATGCTCTCCAAGCGTGTCACACAGAAGTTTATCTTCAAGGAGCAGCTTATTCGCTGTTTTCAGATCTGCCGGAAGAGTATCAATGTGCGCCTGTGACCGTTCAGCTGAAGTCATGGTAAAGGTGTTGCTGTCAACACGTGCCGGCGGTTCTCTTTCATTCTTTATACCTTCAATGCCTGCTGCCAGGATAGCAGCAAATGTAAGGTATGGATTACATGTGGGATCAGGACTCCGTAGTTCCACTCTTGTACTGTTCCCACGCGGAGAAGGTACGCGTATAAGTGCGGTTCTGTTAGAAGCACTCCAACTGACATATACTGGTGCTTCATAACCCGGAATCAGCCGTTTATATGAATTAATTGTCGGGTTTGCCAGACGGGTTATTCCACCTATATGATCAAGTACACCGGCAATGAACTGATATGCAGTCTCACTTAACTGCATTGAACCTTCTGGATCATAAAAAGCATTTTTCCCGTCTTTTGCAAGAGATGCGTTGATATGCATACCACTTCCACAGATCCCATAAACAGGCTTTGCCATAAACGTTGCGTGAAGTCCGTTCATCAGTGCAATGGTCTTGGTTGCAAACCTGAAGGTTACTACATTATCTGCCATTGTAAGAGCATCGCCATATTTGAAATCGATCTCGTGCTGACTCTCCGCAACTTCATGGTGTGAAGCTTCAATATCAAATCCCATTTCAGTCAGAGCGAGTACAATCTCACTACGGACACTTTCTGCCAGATCTGTCGGAGCAAGATCAAAGTATCCCCCATGATCCTGGAATTCAATACTTGGCATTCCGTTAACCATCTTAAACAGGAAGAACTCAAGTTCAGGTCCCGTGTTGAAGATATATCCTAAATCAGCTGCTTCTTTGAGAGCTTTCTTTAGAATGTACCTCGGATCACCCTCAAATGGTTTGTTATCAGGAGTATATACATCGCAGATAAACCGGGCCACTTTAAAGTGCTCAGATCTCCATGGAAGTATACTATATGTCGCAAGGTCAGGTTTCAGAACCATATCGGATTCTTCAATTCTTGCAAAACCCTCAATTGACGAACCATCAAAAGAGATACCATCTGTAAGTGCTTTTTCTGCCTGTTTGACAGGTATTGCCACATTTTTAGGTTGTCCCTGTATATCAGAGAACTGAAGACGGAGAAATTTTACTTCATCCTTTTCAATTTTTTCTAATATCCTGGTGACTTCTGCTGCTTGCACCATGAAAATAGGATTTAACACCTTAATATTTATATGTCCCTACCCTACGTATTTAGATCTGGTGTGATCTATATGTGTATATATAGATACTTAAAAATAACGTCAAAAACTGGATTAAATTCGCAAAACGAGATATTCTCCACAATATTAGTATAAATGTCAAAATCCCGTATTGATTTTTATCATTTCTTGTGTGAGGGAATTGGCCCTCACGTGCGTTTAGCATGAAAGTAACGATTACCACACCTAAAGCCCATGTTTCATGCACATTTTTGAGATATATTCTTAGCACATCCTAAAATCAGGGAAGTCTGGCTGCATCTTTTTGGATCTGAAACTTCAATTCAGCCCAGAAAAAATCATGTCTTGATTCTAACTCTTTTCAGCCACAAGATAATTTATAACAGTCTCTGAGATTACTCCGGAATACTCACCAACTCTCTTTAAATTCTCAATAATATATCCGATAGATACGACACCAGGTTTGCCCAGGTCAAAGAGATCATGACTTATTGCATCACACCTGCCTCCAAATGTTTCAACCCGGGATATTGTATTATTTGAGAGATGTATATCCTTATTATAAAATGACATGATACTTGCATCAAATATTTCAAGAGACTCTCTACTAACTATTTCAATGGCATCCATCATTTTTTTGTCAATTGAAACATACATCAGGGTTAAAACATTTTCAGCAATTTTTACAACCTGATCACCCATACGTTCAATGACTCTCGAAATCTGCAGGTAATTAAGCGCCTGTTCAACATCCATACCCATCTCCCGCGAAAGCGATACATTTCTGATAAGAAGATTGTACTGGCGCGCAATAAGCCAGTAAAGCCTGTTTACATCCCTGTCACGTACAATTACATCCTTTGCAAGTTCCACATCTCTTGATTTCAGTGCAAAAATCGCATCCTTTTCCATCCCACCGACAATCACATACATACGCTGGATTGTACTTTTAAATGGCATCTCTCCGGGATTTAAAAGGTCTTTGATTATTATCATCTTCCCGGTCTCTTCGCTCACTTCCTGCCCGACCGAGACCTGAGTAAACATCCTGACCGCTTTATGAACATAAGAAGGGATACGCCTTGCAGAAGTTATTTTGATAGTATTAAAACCCGAAACATATGCCCCAATAAGAGAACGGTACAGAAATTCCGGGTCATCAATATCTTCAAGTTTAAATTCCTTTACAGTTTCAAGAGGTTTCCCCGAAAGTTCAGGAGTCAGAGTGAGTGATCCGTCCGGCTGAATAATAATACCCAGGGGGTCATTTTTTTTGATATTAAAAGACTTTATCCACTCTTTTGGGAGAGAAATTATATATGACGATCCTCCCGTCATCTGCACTTTCCTGATCTCCATCCTCATATATCACCTATAACATTCCTATTCTCAAGTCCCTGTATAGCACTGCACCACCAGACATAGATCTATATAGATTTCACAGTTAAACTATATATCTTTGTGATGTTCACGGAGGAGAGAAAATACCATATGGTAGCTGAACGCTTCTTTTAGAACTCCTGGTGAGTCTGCAATACAAGACTCTGGAAACAGAGATGATACTTTACATGGCATACGCGTCTGCATGCCAACCGGATAGATCTGGAAATTTAGTTTTTGACCAAAATTCAAAACGGCATTTACGAATAAAAACGGCAGAACACACATGACTTTAGTCGTGGGAGTACTCACATAGAAACCACAATTCACTTACTTATTGTATTTGAATCCTGTAGAATTCTCATAAGAGGCGAACGTTTATCAAAGAAATTACGCAGGAATAAAGAGAACTCCTCATCCCAGCAATCCTCACCTTTCAGCAGAGTCCACCCATCCTTAAATGCACGTTCAACATCCTTCCCAAGCCTTGCACCCATAAGATCCTTTGAAGAGAGAAGGTCTCCTACACTGGTGAATTTGCGAGGGATTTCAACATAATACTGACTACCATCTATAAACGGACCGGAAAATGTCTTTGATGACAGATATTTACCTGCAAATCTGGAAGCATTTACATGGTTCCATACTGGTGGCCCCATATGTCTTTTAACCGGAGGAAGAAGATCAACAAACAATTCAAACAGGAGCATGCAATGTTTATCTCCCATAAACACATCGGCCCTGTTTACAACAAATTCATTCCTCTCAATGAGAGATACAATTCCATTGGCACTTCTCCTCAACTGTGGCACCACAATATCCGGCACATCATCAGGAGTCGGAATAATTATTGCATATATCCCTGTACCCCTCTCAATAACAGATTTTACAAAATTAGCTCTTCCACAAGCAACTGCTTTTCTCTGCAGGAGATGATCCACACTTACACCTGCACCTGCTGTAATCGAATGATTGCAACCACCAGGCAGGAAAAAATCAATAGAGGGCGAACGGATGTATCCCCCACAATACTCAATAAACTCCGACATTTTTGTGAGAGACAGAGATGCTGCAACATTTCTTCTTGGATCAACCGGATCAATTACAACCAGCGGGTCATCAAACTCTTTTGCCCCATGTTCTTCAATATCTATAACAAGACCCGGGTGCCAGTCTGCCGCAGCTTCAATAAGTTGCTTAAAGCTGCCATAACAGAGAATTAACAATTCACAAAGATAGCCGGCAAAACCTTCTGTCATGTGATCAGAACCATATATGCCACCGGATTTTAAAAACTGTTTAAAGAGAAGGACATCATCAACGAGATTTCCGATACGTGCGCGGATGTATCGCGTGTGAAAAGGAGTGCGGTCAACGGCACTTTTAATATTAACTGCATCAGGCACGGCATAACACGGAACAAGGTCAACATCCAGACCGGATACCGAGGTATTTATGTAAGGATGTTCCGCATATTTCTCACGCAAAACTCCATTAAACAGACCCGAAATCTCCCTTGCAAGAGAGATCCCTTCACTTTCAAGTTCTTCCCTGGAAAGAGAGGGAGGAAACATCATGAATATATCAAGATCACGATCCCCGCTAATCCAGGTATCACGTGCAATGGACCCGACTACCATACCCTTTGCTTTACCGCTCGCATCAACTGCATCAACCAGTTTTTCGGCAATACTCCAGATATTATTGTGTTCTTCTTTTAACGGGCGGATGACATCAAGGACATCCCATTCATGGGGTAATATATTCAAAATCCTACCTCCAGTAATTCTTCGTATATCGGTCCTTTGGGTGTCAGTGTACTTTTCCTCAATGTAAAACTCTCAACTTCATAAGAGCCATAATTACGTTCTGCAAGTTGATCAACCTGCCTCTTAAGTGATGCATGATTTCTCCTGACACGGGCAATGGTTGCATGCGCTTTATAATCCCTTTTATCCATTTCCAAACCGAGCACTGAAAGCCTCTCTTCAATAATCCCATGGAGAAGACTGCTCTCACCATTATCATAACAATCAACCCAGATCACCCGTGGGTTTCCGGGATTGTTTGCAGAGACTGCTCCGAGCCTCATTTCAAACGGTTCAAACGAAACAGTTGAGAGAGTATCTTTTACTTGTTCTACAACAGAAGGCGGAATTTCACCAATGAACTTCAGAGTGATATGTATAGCCTCAGGCTTTACAAACGTAAGTCTTGCGCCACTTACAGCCAGCACTTTCTGCGCCTCAACAAAGGCCTCCCGGATATTTTCAGGGAGCTCAATAGCAATAAAAACCCGCACCATAATTACTCTATCTGTAATTGATCTACAAAATAATAATCAATTGCAAAAAATCCGATACATGTTTACCTGAAATGAGTTATTTTCATATTAATTATAGTAAAATCAAAACATGCCAATGTAAATGTGCTCAGTTATTTAGTTGTTACAGACAATACTGGTATAGCTAAAGGGGGATTTTTTTAGTGTCAAATACTGCGCAGATTAATGTATATACTCTCGAAAACTGTCCAAATTGCGAGATTTTAAAAAAATATCTGGATGATATCGGTGCGGCATATAATGTTTTAGACATGTCAGATGCAAAGGCACTTACAGAACTTCGCATTAACGGCATCTTTGCAAGAGAAGGACCAGTACTTCAGGTTGAAAAAAAATTTCTTGAATCCAGAGATCTTTTTGCAAACGGGGCAGTCAGGGAAGACATAGTTACCCCGTTATGCAAGGGTGAGTGACAGTGATGCAGGATATAAAACAGGCATCGCTCCAGCAAACACTGGATGGATTTACCGTACCCTCTCTTCCAAAAGTGCGCACATCAAGCGGTCACATACTCGAATGGGACAGGGAAAAGATTGTAAATCAGATCATAAAAGAGACAAAACTTGTGGAGATCTTCTATGATGCCGAGGGTGCAGATGAAGATCTGGCAAGGGATATTGCACTTAGTGTTGAGAACAGAATTCAGAAAATGGGGCTGAAATTCTTAAGCGGACCACTTATCCGTGAGATAGTCAACATAACGCTCATAGAATGGGATCTTGTACAGTACAGAAATGTGTCCACACGCGTTGGAACTCCTGTCTACGATGCACACCAGATTGATGTTGGGCGTGGATTTGAAGCGCATGACAATGCAAACCTGCAGGAAAATGCTGAAACATCACATAAAAAGAAAGCAGACAAAATTAGTAAAGAACAGTATCTTCTTCAGTTACCCCCAAAACTCGCCGACTATCATCTCTCCGGGGATCTCCACATCCACGATCTGGAGTACTTTGGTACACGCCCGTTCTGTCAGGACTGGGATCTGCGTTATTTCTTCTATTATGGTTTAATGCCAGACGGCAACGGGACAAAAGCTTCAGTTGCCGGCCCTGCAAAACGTGCGGAAGTTGCAATTCTGCATGCAGTGAAAGCCCTTGGGAGCGCACAGACAAACTTCTCTGGTGGACAGGGTTACTACAATTTCCTGACATTTATTGCACCATATTTTGAGGGGATGCCATATGATGATGTCAAACAGCACATGCAGATGTTTGTGTATGAGATGACACAGATGATGGTAGCACGCGGCGGGCAGGTCGTGTTTTCTTCGGTCCAGTTAGCTCCCGGAGTTCCGTCTCTGTGGAAGGACAAACCCTGTGTCTATAAGGGCAAAATATGGGATGGGGTACACGCACCGCGCAGAGAATATAGTGAATTTGAACAGGAAGTCAGACTGCTCTTCAAAGCTCTTATGGAAGTCATGCTTGAAGGGGATCACTGGGGAAAACCATTCAACTTCCCAAAACCTGAAATCAGCATAGAACCTGATTTTATGGAGGAGAATGAAGAGTTCAATAAAGAGCACCCGGACATCCCGACATACAGAGACCTCTACCTGATGACGTTCGAACTTGCATCAAAATACGGAACACCCTATTACGACAATCAAATCCCGGAGTACCGCGGAGCAGGTGAAGGTATCACATGCTACCAGTGCTGTGCCTACCAGTTCTCTACAATGGCTGACGAAGACGATGATTTTGATGAGAAGATGATTTTCAAAGATGGTAAACATTTCTCAATGGGTTCATGGCAGGTGCTCTCAGTAAATCTCCCCCGTGCTGCATACAAAGCAGAAGGGAACGATGAGATACTTTTTGCCGAACTGAAAAAACTCATGGATGTCTCTGTTGAAATATTCCGCATTAAACGCAGGTGGATGGACAACATACGGGCAAAAGGAAGGATGCCATTTGCTATGCAGAGATCAAAAGACCCAAATGATCCGGATCATGAATTGCGTGGCTCAGTTGCAGTAGATCTCGAAGGCCTTGTATATACAATAGGAATCGTTGGTGTCAATGAAATGGTGCAGTACCACACAGGATCTCAACTCCATGAAAACCAGGAAGCATTTGCTCTCGCAATCAGGGCACTGACTGAAATGGAACTATATGCAAAAGAGCTTTCAAAGAAAACCGATATGATAATTGCACTTGCACGTACACCAGCAGAAACCACGGGGCAGCGTTTCGCGATTGCAGACCTTATTGACAAACGTTTCAGGGAACACGCACTAAAAGTTATCAAAGGCGATGCAGAGACAACAATGGAAAATCTTGGCACGTCCTTTGATCTCCCTGTTTACTACACAAACGGTACTCATGTTACCCCTGCCGCAGACGTTACTCTTACAAAACGTGCAGAAATTGAACATATATTCTTCCCGATTGTTGACGGAGGGAATATCTTCCATATCTGGCTGGGTGAGGCAAGACCGGACCCACGCGGCCTGATGGATATGGCAATGAATCTTTGCAGAAATACCCAGATAGGTTACTTCGCATTCACAAGAGATCTTACAGTATCACTCAAACAATTTAAGGAATTCAAACCAGACAAGCATCCGGAATTAACCCAGTCTCTTGTTGATAAACGGGTAACTGTCTGAGTAAATTCACTTTTTTAAAACAGGACTTACGCATTACTTATCTCTCTCAAAAAAATTTCGCACATTTTTTTAAAAAATGTAATCTGAAATGCTGCAGATTATAAGTTGACTCTCGTAAAATGAAGTTATTATATGTCGCGCCAGATATTATTTAAACAATGTGTATGTATGCACATATAGGATAGTTTTTATCCAAAAAACAGGTTCATCACTATTTCATGTGGGTAAATTGAATTCTAGTTGGCCCGATCGCAGGTAGATCATAGTCATGAAATTCCCTGGATTATGATATCCTCTTAAACTTTTATTAAGAGACTTTGGAGCCAGTACGCTTACACTTGGTAAAGGTAAATTCTGAGCGGATGTAGAAATCAATCCAGATATCAAAGCATTTTTCTTTCGGATCAAACTCTATGAGATCAGTGACCCCGGGTTCCTTTATGTTCAGGAATATCTGGAATCAATCTTTCTCAATCGGGAATATTCAGGTAGGTATGGATCAGCAAATGTGGTGATAGTCGCTATATATACCCACACAAAATAGAGAAGAGCCAGAAAACATAAGATTTTGTGGTTTTACACCATCATTCTATAAAACGTGCATGACGCGTAAGCGTTCAGGCACTCTTTGCTGAAAACACATATGATATTCTGAAGAATCATAGGTACAAAGAATGAAAGTGGCAATTGCCACTTTCATTAAACAGTGCCTGACACTTCGTGTGTTATGCATGTTTTCATGCTAAATTTAATTGTTATTTAAATTGTTATTTAATGACTCAAGTTTACTGTTTGAAATGAGCACTTTCACCAGGTCTCTGTCAAATAGCATAGAGACCATTCTTTTATCACCATTTGTAACAGGCAACTGGTCAACTCTCTCTCGTTTCATTTTCAGTGCACAGTCACTAATTTCTGCATTTTGCGGCACTGAAAGAACATCAACAATCATTACTTCTTTAACTTCTTTATCTGGCAACTGAACTTTTGAAACGCCATATGAAATTGAATGATTATCTCTGATACTTTCCCAGGTCCATTCATCATCATCAGTACCAGTTGAAAAATCACTGATTTCAACACTGTCTTCAATAGAGGAATGTCTGATTAAATCCCGCTCTGATATAATACCGGTAAGTCTGGCATCGTCATTTAGTATAGGAATAGCATCAAAGCCTGAAATCTCCATGATTCTTCCAACAAGTGGCAATGGCGTCTTTTCCCAGAGTGCAAATGTGTGTGTTGTAAAACGGAGTTTAATCTCTTCTTTAATTTTCATCCGGGAAATGGCACCTACCAGATCTGAGATGCTTATCAGACCATAAAGTTTGTTGTTTTCAACAACCGGTAATCTTCTGATATTGTATTTAATCATTAATTCAGCTGCATCTACAATAGTATTATCTGGGCTGACAGTAATTGGATTTGCTGTCATAAGAAGACCAAGCTGTGTTTCTTCAGGTTTTCTTAGCAAATCTTTTCTCGTAATGATCCCAACAAGTTTTTTGTCTTTAGTCACAGGTACTCCACTGATTCCGGTACGTTTCAGGATCCTGAGGACATCATCACGATTTCCAGGGATTTCAACACTGACAACATCTTTTGTCATATGGTCCCAAACAGTTTTTAACTCTATGATCTCACCACCATTGTTGTTACTGTGCTGTGGCGGACAACATGCGCAGTTACACTCCCAAGAAGAATGCGATCCAGTTCACTTTTGCCATGTGAACCCAGAATAATCAGATCTGCATCAATTTCCTCAGCAGTTTTAATTATTTCATTGCCTGCATGACCCTGCCTCAGGTGTGAAATTACTTTAACGCCTGCTTCACCGGCAAGTTTCTGACAGCCATCAATAGTATTGTTCCCTTCAGTTTCAAGAAGACTGTATATTGCTTCGAGAGTATTGTCCGCAGGAATTGAAGACAACATCCCGGATTCTATGACATAAACTACATTGATATCTATATTCCATGCCTTTGCTTCATCAATAGCTATCCTGAAGGCAGATTTACTGACCTCAGAACCATCAATACCTACAAGGATTTTATTGAACATAACTCACCTCTCAAAAAATACACATATCACATTTCAAATTATAATTTAAAACAGTTTTCTTGATATATGATTCATTTACCCGATTTACAGTTGTTTTGTAAAAATTATAACTGTACCTCATATTTCCACGCATAATATCGATGATGAAAAAATTCGCGAAATGCCCTTCTTTAATAAAATGAGATCTTTCAAATACACTTGAACCCTTTATTGCCATTTTCAGCACCTCTTTTGGCTCAATACCATATACCTGATGTGTAAAAGACATCTCCTGAAACATATCCGGCTGGATAAACATTACATTATCAGTGCCCATAAGCAGGGTGCAGCCCATCTCAAGCATTTTCTTAACCGGAGGGTATTTTGCACTCTCAGAAACACCGAGAGCCCAGTTTGAACGCGGACATACTACAATAGGAATGTCCATATCAACACACTTTTTCAGCTGTGTATCAGTGGCATGGGTACAATGAACCAGAAGATCCGGGTCATAGGCAAGTGCCTCATCAACATCATCAGGATCTTTTTCACCGGCGTGGAATGCAACAAGTTTTCCATTTTCACGTGCATTAGCAACCTTTTCTTCAATATCCATACACTCTCCTGCACTGCTGATACCAAAACCATCCGATATCTCTTCACCACCGTTTCGTCCAAGGATAACAGCATGAGAAGCCAGTCCTCTCATTGCTTCATTTAATGAGTTGACCCCGTCCCGGCCGCCCTCTCTGAAATCAGCAAAAGCAGCAGTCCCTGAGTTCTCCATCTGACAGACACTCCTTCTCATACCCGCAATGAGTTTATCACGCGGTGCGGCAGAGAGAAGGCGGTGTTTCAGGCCATCCGGTGGCGCGACAAGTTCTGTGAGATTTCCTTTTGCCTGAATATCCATCGCGATGGTGTCGCCTACGTGTGTATGTGCATTGAAAAATGAGGGACATATTAATTGCCGTATTTCTGAATTAATCTCTTCAATTGATGTAATAATCCCGTTTTCAACAACTATTCTTACATTTTTCTCTTCAAGATTCTCACCGATAAATGCAAGACCTTTGTATTCATATGTTTCTGACATTGAATTCCTTGCCTCTTATTTATATATTTATAAGTCAAAATTAGTTTGTATGGCAAAAAAAGATGGAGGCCGGTTAATATCATCTGCAGGTCTTGTCACATATTATGACAGTGAAGATCGCAGGGCAGTTCATATTTCACCAGTAACTGTCCTTGTTGCAACCATTGTAATTGGATTAATAACTGTAATTCTGAATTTTATGTTCTGAATTTCCCTCGTTTTTTAACTATTCAGCCCCGAGTCAATTTTTCCAATCTACTCATATAGTGATACGCAATTGAGGAATAGTGAACTACACTCTGTTAGATATTCATATAATAAGAGAATTTAAGAGATTGGAGTGAGATGGCACGGGGGCGTGAAGATATGCGTATCATCCGTCACATCAACCTGATGCAATCATAGCACTCATTGAACAACAGGAAGCAAGTATTATAGCCCAGCCTGAATCCCGCAGCGTGGAACTGAAAGCTCAATTTAACCAGAACAGCCTGAACAGGAGCTGACCTCCCTTGACAGATATATACAGGAAACCATAGAATCAGTGGAAGAAGGGCAAGAGGATCTGTCAGAGGATGGGGATAATCCGGTTGATGATAGGTTGATGATAATTACTGTCCTGCCCCTGCCAAATCAGCACTGGATGAACAGGCTCAAGAGCCAAAATGTGTCCAATGAAAAAGCACATATCTGCCATTAGGAGTAATCTCATATATTCTTAGTTTTGTTTGCATATTACTCAAATCAAACATGACCAAAAACCCACTTATTTCTTTTGACTGTCAAAGTAGGGATTTTAGTATTTCATCCGGAATATGAAGTGTATCCTGAAATATTTTTAAAACCGTTTTAAATCTTTTAATGCAGCCCTTGTGATGTCTTTCTCTGGTTTGAAATATAGTTCATTATGCCCTTCCCAGTAAGGGGAGTTTCTGAATATCACAGCAGGCACACTACGGTTGCTCTCGCCCATAATAAAATTTGCAAAAGCTGCAAATTCATCAACAACTGCTTCCTCGGTTATTTCAAGTTCACGTCCAAAGAGATCGTGATCACCACGGTAATCATGTATTGCGGACATGCCACTCCATCCTATTGCAACACCTGTCTGTCCGCGCCGAAATGACCTGCCGCATGTGTCGGTTATGATTACCCTGATTTTTTTCCCTGTGATTTCATAAATTCTTTCACAAATTTCATCTGCTGAACCTATAGGGTCAGGCGGCAGCATAATTATTGTCCCGTCTTCGACATTACTGTTGTCTACACCTGCACGGACACCGACATGCCCGTGTTTCAGTTGGGAGAGAATAAATGGATAATCTATGATGATATCCTCGGATTCATCAAGTACAGCCTGAATAAACTTTGGGTCCTCACCACACTTTTTTGCAATATCATTTGCCCTCATTTCAGGTTCTATTGATGAAAGTGTCCTGCAATAACCCTTTGATTTTGAATATACAGAAGAAGCAATACATAATATATCATTCTCATTAATTTCAGTAATATTGCATATCAGGGCAGGCAGGTCGTCCCCCTTCTGAATGATGGGGAGCCCTTCAACAGGCACGATCTCAATATTCATATAAAATTAAATTAGCAGTGATGTAAAAAAAAGTTCTTCATTTGTGTCTGGTAAATTGTTAAAATAAGTCATTTTTTATAGGATTATTTTGCATAACTATTAAGTATACTTTTCAAATAATCCTGAGATAAATAATATAGAGAGATAATCATGAAAATTGCAATTGCGAAAGATGGCGAGATGGTTGCTGAACATTTTGGACAATGTGTGGCATATGATTTATACACAGTTGAAGACAGCAAAGTTACAGGTCAGGAATATATTGAGAGTCCGGGGCACGCGCCAGGTGTACTTCCGAAACTGCTTGCAGATCATGGTGCTAACATCGTTATTGCCGGTGGGATGGGACCAAAAGCTGTTGAATTGTTCCATGCAAATGATATAGAAGTAATCTTAGGTGTTACAGGGACAATAAAAAACGCTCTTGAATCCTTCATCACGGGAAAACTTGAGGGCGGTGAAAATGTCTGTCATCACTAAAACGTGTATAAAGATTAGTAAAGAGTAAAGCTTCAGGTGCTGTTTGATGAAAGTGACAATCGCTACTTTCAGACTAAATCTTTTTTCCCAGACGAACTCATCTTTATCTGAAGAAAGCTCTGTTAAATCAGGTATTTCCGGGGAAATAAACTTTTTGTATCCTGTCTGTAAAGCAATAAAATTACATTGATAATTAAGGCCACCAGCGGCAAAAAACGAAAATTTAGCTGTATCTTTAAAATTATGTTAGTTTTATATGTAGATCTGTTGACTGGACAGGCTCATAATACCAACATTTATTATCTGTTACATTTATTTACGACATAGGGATGTACCTCATTATACGCTGCCCGGGTTGTTTGACATTTACATATGTTGACAGATATCAGCAGTGGAAACTCTGTCCGGTATGTGGTGAGACTATTAAGGTGAGTAATGCCCCTGCATATATTGACGTAAAAACACACAGGGATGCAGATTCAATCGTCAGAGAACTTGAAAAATATCTTCACAAAAAGAAAAGAAAGAATCTCACCGCTGTTGAAAAGAGAAAGCTTAATGCAGACTATGCACAGTGGATGAGAAAAAATGTGTCTGATCTGTAAAGTACCAGACACAATCTGATAAAAACGTGCATGACGCCTCAGTGTCACGCACTGTTTGATGAAAGTGGCAATTGCCACTTTCATCTTAAGTGAACCTGTAAAATCGGCTAATATGAGTCGCACATATAAATGCAATTATGTTGATTTACGAATCAGATACAAAAAGTTTATTTCCCCGGAAATACCTGATTTGACAGGCTCAAAAGTAGCAACCGGCACTTCTATAGTACAGCATTATAACCAGGGTTTGCCGCAACCCTTACAGATTATTGTCACTTCCCTTCCGCAATACGGGCAA
The DNA here is from genome assembly GCA_034659935.1 of Methanobacteriota archaeon. Lineage (GTDB taxonomy): Archaea > Halobacteriota > Methanomicrobia > Methanomicrobiales > Methanomicrobiaceae > DAOVRB01. The sequence continues at coordinate 48,312 of JAYEIC010000083.1, forward strand.
TACAGTCCGCCAATTTCACGATAAATCAAAGGTCTGCCACATTTTTTACAGAATATTTCCTCTTCATATCCACAGGAATGTTTTAGCATCAATCCATATATTGATAGTTCTTTATAAAAAGAGTTCCCTTGCCGCGTCCTGCAACATCACCTGTGAATTTTGTAAACTCTTTATTTTTAATTATATTACTGCCATGGTTTACAAAAGTTGGTAGCATATCATAAACGGTTCCATGTACATAGCATGTACCTGCCTTCATATTACCGCATACGCAGGAGCAGTTGCCCATTATAATAAAAGTGCCACCACGCATTTCCGCACCAGAGAAATCTCCGGTATTTCCATGAATCGTTACAACGCCACCAGTCAGTGTCTCTGCTGTAAAAGTCCCTGAGTTACCAAAGACTTCTATTTCACCACCACGCATACCACGTTGTTCACCACGGTATCCTGATGCACAGTAGTCACCGGCATTCCCATGACAGCTTATACTGCCACCTTTCATTTCCCTGCCAAGCCATGAGTCTGCATTGCCTGCGATTTCAATTTCACCGCCACTCATGAAGTTTCCACAGTGCATTCCAATATTCTCTTCTATGTAAATCCTGCCCGCATCCATGTATTCACCAACGCGTTTTATGCGTGAACTATCCCCCCGGATTATAATTTCAACATTGTCTGCATAAGATGCGGTGCCCTCGATTCTTTTTGAAAATACCTCTTCTAAGGGGAGTTCCTTATTGCCCTGCCAGACCGTTAGTTCGCAATCAGGATCAAGAAAATTTTTTGGAACTACTACTTCTGCTTCTATTGGGAGATAGGCCTTTTTACGCTCCTTTACTTCGAGAATTACTTTCATATCTCAGTCTCCGTCTCAATACATATATTACGGGGGATATAAGACTCCTGTACTGGATAATTACTCATGCGCACGGTGTAGTACCTTTCAAATTTTTTTATAAATTCAGGATCCTTACTCATATCATATTTCTCAGATATTTTAGGCTTCACCCAGATAGTAGAGTTTGAACCGTCCACTATACAGACACCGTCCTTACATACCACCCTGCCTCTCTTGATTGTGTAATCTGTCTGTGAAAATGCCTGAATAACTTTTTCATATTCGACAGAAGGATCGATATCATCTGTTTTTATCGGGTATACTGCAATATCAGCGTCAGCACCAATACCAAGGTGGCCTTTTCCCAGATCTATGATTCCAAGCGCTTTTGCCTGTGCCGCCCTTGTCATAACTGCAATTTCATTCCAGTTCATTTCACGATCAAGTGCCGGAAGAACTGTCCTGTTTTCAGTATTTTGATGCACTGTTGCAAATTCTCTCTCTCTGTATTTTTCACTCATAAGGAGACCGATGATTTCAGGATACTTAACAAAAGGAGCACCATTAGGATTATCTGTTGCAAGTATACACTGCCAGGGATTTTTTGTAAGCAGAGCCAGTTCGAGGCCAATAGCCCACATAATTGAATTTACCAGATTCTTGCGCCTGTATATTACAGGGATAATACCGGAACATGTTTCAAGCTCTACATCATGATTGCTCCATTTATTATGGTGGAGACGGTAAAGATTAAATTCCATCGGTCCATCTGCAGTCATCGTAGTGGTCTTCCCAAACATGACCTGACCCATGTCAATAACAATCTGGGGTTTTTTGTTTATGGAATTTGTAATAGCCTCACTTTTAGAGCAGAAATCTTTCCACGTAGATCCACCATAGGAATGGAACTGTACATGAGTTGAATACAGAGTCTGGCGTTTTTTGTTCAGATTGGGTATAAGATCATATGTATCAAGCGTGGTCTGGTAATTACCTGGTGTACCCAGTCTGTTGCAATGGAGGTGAACCGAATGAGGCAGGTTAAGAATCTCATTTGCTTCAACCATAGAAGTGATGATTTCAGCAGGGGTCACTTCAAAATGATAAATCGGTTCATGAATACTTTGTACATCATGACCAAAACCCCATGCCTCAGTCCCCCCCGGATTTGTAAGTTTTACACCAAAACCCTTTACAGCAGAAAGAGTCCAGCCTAAAATGGCGGCAACACGTTTTATGTCTTTCTCCTTTATTGCCTCCAGCGCTGCCCAGTTGCCATCAAAAAGAACATTGGCCATTGTATCCTGCAATGGTGTGTATTTGAATTCCTCATGCGTGTGTCGTGCTTCAAGGGGTGCCATTGCGCCTTCAAGGGCAGTAGTATACCCCATCCTGCTATACCTGTAACTGGTTCCATACGTTGTGGGAACGCTGTACCCTGATGTCGCATGCATGTAACCCTTTCTTGAGGTACGCCCTGCACGCATGTCTTCAGGGCTCATATATCTGCCAAAATTCACTTTTGTGCCGCAGACATGAGTATGAGAGTCAACACCACCGGGAAGAGTCAGAGCACCACCGGCATCTATCACTTCTGCAGAGGCTTTTACTGATTCGACAATCTTCCCGTTCTTAATGGCAATGTCCATCACTTCACCATTAATGTTGTTAATCGGGTCAATCACGCAGGCGTTTTTCACAAGAAGTTCACTCATAGCTGTTTCACCGCCTGCATTTTCTCATAAATTCGCGTTAAAATATCTGTATCTGTAGGAATATCAGATTCTATGATCTTTTTTACGTGAATAGGGACTCCATCCATCCGATATGCAGTTCCTTCGGCGTCAATGCCTGTTACTGCAACCGGGATCTGTACATCTGCCACAGGTGTTGTCAGGCTTGGGAAGGGATCAATCAAAACAGTGGGTATTTTAGCCAGGTGTTTTACACAGGTTTTAGGAAAATGAGCACCCGGGTCACTTGCAACAACAACACAGGCATCGCATTCCTGTTTTGCAAGAATATCTATTGCTGATGTTTCGCCCGGATTATAAAACGCAATACCCCTGCAGTAATCAACAGCATACGGGTATCCTGTCATCCATGTAAAGACTTCATTTGCCCCGTACACATTCCCGTGTCCTCGCATAGGACTAATTGTGAATTTTGTGTGCCGACTCAGTTCGTCAACAAGTTCAATCGCATTACGGATATTCTTGTATTTCCCACGTGACATGGTCAGACCTAGTCCAAAAAATACTGCCCCAAATCTGGCCTCTTTGCAAATATTGGCAATCTTTTCAAGCTGTACTTTTTTAACACCCGCAACAGATGGTGGCACCACATCTCCTTTTCCACGGACGATGGCACGAAGAGCACTCAGGACGGCATAATCCCCACCAGGTTTTATTTTCACAAATTCGTCTGCAATTTTTGAGGTTTCTGTTTGTCTGACATCAACGACAATAACTTTCCTGTTCCTGAATGAATTGTCAAGGAAGAAACCGTCAGAATATGTAGTATATCTGCTCATATGTCGGGGATGTGCCTCAATCGGATTGCATCCCCAGTAGATAATAACATCAGCCCTGTTTTTAACCTGTCCCAGAGTACATCCCGGGTGGCCGACTTCCTGGATTGCCAGAATAGAAGGACCATGGCATACTGATGTTGTACTGTCAATAATCCCGCCCAGAAGTTCATTCATATGAATACCGATACACTGAGCTTCACCATGAGTTCCGCTCCAGCCATACATAAGAGGACGGTCAGCATCAAGAAGCATATCTACAGTATACTGAATAGCCTCATCATACGTAATTGCCTCCCATTTTCCGTCAATCTTTTTAACAGGGGATTTTAAACGGTTTTTGCCAAGCAATTTTGCATTGCAAACTGTACAGCCATTATCTACGGAGAGGATCTGGTTATTTTCTACAACAACACTGATATCGTCGCAGAGACATCCGCAGAACGTACAGACAACATCATCAATTCTCATATCTCAGCCCTCCCAGATCTTCAATCAGTTCTGGTGCAGATTTTACTGGTTCTAATGTAGGTACAATCTTCACCATGATATTTTTAAAATCGGGCATACCGGTACCATGAGTTACAGCAGGTATGATATGGTTGACAAAAGGACCGTAGGGCACAAAAACCATCCCTTTGCTCAGTTCTTCTGATACCGCCGTCTTAAAAACAACCGAACCCTCACTGCTCGTAATAAGCACATTGTCACCCTCTTCAATATCCAGTTCCATCAGATCAAGAGGATTGATGGAGCATGTGGATGTTTCATCAGAATACCCTTTCCCACATTTACTCTCAATATGTTTGCCCTGCCTGATGGTGCGACCCGTATTTAACATAAACATCATAGCAAATCATCTTCCTCGTGAACACCTTCAATAACACGGGCCACCCGGATTGCCTTGTTGGAACAGGTTTCTTCACAGGTCTTGCACCCGGTACATTTTTCAGGATGAATTACACGCATTTCGCCCTCTATTATACGCATAATTACCTCATCACTCGTAGCAGTACCTGTAAATGCCAGTGTGGGGTCAATCTCTTTATTTATCGGACAGGCCACAGAACAGTTCCCGCACCTCTCACATAAAACCTGGTCAATGGAGATATGATATTCATGAAGGTAAGTTGTGTTATCATAAAAATTGGAATCCAGTACACGACCACTGAGAAGTACCCCTTCCTCACAGATCTCTGTGCATAATCCACAACGTATACAGTGTCCTTTGATAATATGAGGCTCCCACCCGTCATCGGTTTTTAATACTTCTATTGCACCAGGCGCCGGGCAGATCATCATACAGTCCAGACAGTGTGTGCATTCCTTCCCGGTAAGTACAGGGAAATTTCGGAAATGTGGGGGTGTGTCCAGTGGTGCGGTTTTTACAAACAGGAAGTTGTAAAGCCACTCCTTCCTAAAAAACTCTTTTAAGTACCAGATTATTGATGAGCTCATTATCTTTCTTACCTCTCACAACAGGCGATACATGGATCTGAACTGATAAATGTTGCAGTAATATCAGCAGCAGATGTTACCCCGGGTATCATGTAATGGGCACAAGCCTCAATATTCATGATAGATGGTGTCCGGATAGCAATATCAACGATTCTTCCGTATTCATCGGTTTTTATGAAATACGTGAGATCGCCACGGGGGGCTTCCCCGGTGTAGGATGTCTCCCCTGCAATAACTTTTCCACCCCCGCGAATAGGTCCCGTTTGCATCATATCAAGACATTTTCTTATCAAACTGACACTCTGGAATATTTCATCAAAACGCATCATAACACGGGCATAATTATCACAGGATGTATACGAAATTGGTTTAAATCCAAGTTTCTGATAAGTCAGGTGACTTAATCTCTGGTCAGATTCGGGAAGTCCGCTTGCCCTGGCAGTCGGGCCCACCACATGTGCCTCAAGTGCATCCTCTTTTGTTAAAATGCCAACTCCTTTACTCCTCAAAGAAATCATGGGGCCACTTTTAAACATCTCAACATAACGGGTAAGATCTATCTCAATTATGTCAAGAGCGTTTCTTAAGGTTGCCTCATCCTCACTCCTGAGATCAAAACGAACACCACCGGGAATCATATATCCACAGGTGATTCGTGCTCCAGTCAACAATTCCAGCTGGTCAAGGACAGTCTCCCTGAGGTTTAAGAGGTACATTCCAAGGGTTTCATGTTCAATAGTGTAACAATAGGAGAAGTTGGCAATAGTGTGACTCTGTATGCGGTCCAATTCATTTGTGATGACACGGAGGTATGCAGCCCGGTCAGGCACAGTGATATTGCTGATCTTTTCAATTGTTTCAATAAAAACCATATTATGGATAACAGAGCAGATGCCACAGATACGCTCTGCAAGAAACATAACTTCCTGCCATGGGCGCCCTTTCATTATCCGCTCAATACCTTTTTTCACATATCCTAATTCTAACTCTGCCCTCAGAACAAATTCACCTCTGGTTTCGCATTTCAGGCGGACAGGTTCTTTCCAGCAGGGGTGAAGCGGGCCAATCGGTATGGCAACATCGACAGTTTTCTTCATTTTTTATTTTCCTCGTAGTTTTTGAATATTACAGGGGCAAGGGAAAGTACAGCATTTAAGATTTCTGTCGGTCTTGGCGGACATCCGGGAACTTCGGCCGCTATCGGTATGTGCTTTGAGACGGGTGGATCAATATAACTCCCTTCACGATTGAAAACACAGCCGGATATAGGACAGTTGCCAATTGCCACAGCAACTTTTGGTTCCGGGATTTTATCCCATATAAACCTGAGTTTGTCTTCCCATTGTTCTGTAAACGGTCCGGTTACCAGCAGTACATCCGCTTCCCTCGGATTATTATGGACATAAATGCCATATTGTTCAATATCATATCTCGGTGCAAGGCAGGCAAGAATTTCAATATCACACCCGTTGCAGGAACCTACATTTACATAACTTACATGAATTGATTTGGAACGGACTTTGTTTTTGATATCCTGCAGTATACTCATCTTAAAATCAACTCCCTGATCATTATTTTGCCTTCAGTTACTGCTAATTCTTCCTGCATCCCTTCTGAAATTCTCGCCTGTATTTCCATCAGAACCTCGTTCATATCACTTTTATTAATTATTGGAATGTATTTCGTCATCAGATTGTATCCCACGGCCTCCTGCACCAAACTGCCTTCATCCGCATTTTTGATCCAGTCATCATATCGTGTAGGGAGATTCTCAAGCAGAATCATATCACATTTCTCCATCAGTTGCTTACGCATCTCCTGTCTGCTTATATTATACAGGTCTGCAACTGTTCTGACCAGACGGTCGTGCAAAGGACTCACCAGGATATTTAATTTCATCTTACGGAGATCTTTTTCATAGAGATATTTTGTCATACAAGCCCCCCATATCTGAGTACACCATAAATCCCAAATGTCAGGATACATAACCACAAGAGGTTCATCTCAAGACGTTTTAATCCGGATTCATCCTGTATCCAGGTAATAACAGCAGCAATAGTCAAAAGAACTGCTATGCCCACACATTCAGGCAGAATCAATGAGTGTTCTGACATCTGTATTAGTGTCACAGTGATGTAAAATACTGCACCAATTGTAATGCCTTTTTGTATCAGGTTCATGCCAACACTCCCAGAATTAACAGATATATAATTATCAGTCCGGTTAGCATGCTTTGCACTGTAACTGTGTCATACGGTGAGAGCATTGGTGTAACTGCACAGACAAATGAGAGGGACAGCAGGACTAAAAGCATCAGTATCACTGTCAGGAGTACCGGGAACTGACCAATAAATATCAGAGTAAACACCCAGATCAGGACAAATGTCTTTATTGAATATGCAACGTCAAGCCCTGCTCTCCAGACACCGAAATGTTCTGTCTTGTTTCCACTGATAATTTCTTTGGCCTCCATAATACCAAACGGCCCATATGGCATTTTTGAGAGCATAACAATATAATAACCAATTGCTATTGGTGGAACAATAAAGAGCAAAGGACCGTTCACTTCCTGGAATGCAATAATATCAGATATCATCAGCGAATGTGTAACAAGATATACCCCGCCAAGAGTGACTAAAAGCGGAATCTCTGATGCGGCAGAGATAACTGATCTAATTGCTCCGAATTTTCCGTATGGCGAACCTGATGAAAGACCAAGACCATGCTCTACAATTTTGTGAAGCATATAGATACTGAATAATAATAAAAGACTCCCGCCTTCTATTATAATAAATACAGCCGCACTCCAGATTGCAATGGCAATCACCACTACTGCTACAAAAATTGTCTGGCTGGCAGTTTCAGGCATCCAGGTCTCCTTAAATGAGAATTTCAGTGTATGGAGAATATCCTGCCATACCGGCGGGCCCGGCCTGCCCTGTATTCGGGCAATGATTTTACGGTGAAGGCCATGCAGGAGCAGACCCGCAAATATTGCAAAAATTAGGTATTCTATCATATCAGTACCCTATAAAAGGAATATCTCCTTCTCCCTCTCCTGCATTCCACCATAATCCAAGCAATATAACAAAAGCAGGAAAAGCAATTACCAGAAATATCTCTGTACACCATCGGTCAACATACCCCAGATGAGATGCTGTACTAATTGCAATACAGAATGCACCTGTCAGCACCATTCCAATCTTTAGATTACTCTTTCGCATTTACCATCACATCGTTATGACAATTTCAATCACTCTGAGGAACATTAACAGTGAACTAACATGGATCATAAGCACATAAGGTGCACCTGATGCCCGTGTAATTTCTGCTTTTCCAACATAGAACGGTGCCATACCTTCACCCATTACGCCAAGAACCAGAAACGCTTTTGCAATTAATGGCACTGCAATTGCAGTGCCTGCAAGTTCCCAGATACTCAGGGTCCCTGTTGTAGCCAGAATAATGGCTGCTCCACCAAACAGAGGTAATGTCGCTACCATTGCAACAATACCATACTGGAACGCATTGTTTAACACATGATTGTTCCTCGATGACGCAACAATACCAATGTTTGTGATCCCGACCATTGAAGTAAACAATACAAAATTAAATACATCACCACTTACCACGCCACCCATGGTTGCCAGACCGCATGCGATTGCCATAAAACGGCAGAATCGCAGGGCATTGGATTCAATCTCTTTTGTATAGTATGCATCCCCGCCAAAGGCAATATCTGTCTGCCGTTCAGGAAGACTGATAATAACAAGTACAGTGAATATCAGAGCAAAAATAAAGAGCACAGTAGTATAGAGACTGAAGTAATCTAGAATATCTCCAAACTCCAGTATGAATAGCTGTGGTCCCTCTATAGGCAGATTAAACATCCGAATCACCTCTCATGGTACCGATCAATGACATTTTTCCCATAACTTTCAGGAGTATGGCACCTCCGGCTATCATGACTCCAAAGAACCAGTATTGTGGAATCAGCATAAAGATAAAAAACGCGGCAATCCACATGACCCATGCATACCCACTCGCTGTTTCAATAATTTCAAAGCGTTCATCATGCCCTTTGCACATGAAGTAGAATATCACACCGAGACCTGCCAGTGCGCCACCGGTAAATCCACTGAGAACTATGCCATACATGATCAGAATCAGTGACATAATTGCAGGTGCACTATCCATAATTTCAAGTTTAACAACCCTTTTTGGTTGTTTTGTCAGTTTTTCTTTTACGAGGTATATCTCAGAGAGTGCCATAATTTCTGATATGCCTACAACCAGACCTGGCAGAATAAGGGCCTCTGCAAGATCAGTTGCGACAAGCGCAATCAGGACCAGTGCGAGGATCTCAGCCAGATCTGTAAGCAAAAGACGGTGCAGATCGTCTGTTTCTCTGACTAACGCATAGAATGCCACAAGTACTGCCAGAAAAATCAGTAACAGACCAATAACATATTCCATGTTCAGTCTTCCCTCCTGAAGAGAAAGGCAGCGATTCCAAATGCCACGAATAATATACTGGTTTCGACTACTGTGTCCAGTCCACGTGTATTATACAGGATTTCATCAATAATTCCACCAGGATGAGAAACAATTGTCGTCCCAAGATGCAGGGTCTGATCTGCAAGGAATAATGAAAACGGAGTGAGATATGCCGTTACATATCCTAGATAGGGTGAATTGTCCGGGTATTGTGCCAGTACAACAGTTGTTCCAAACGGCTCTCCACCTCTGTCATACGGGTTTAACGGACTTTCAGTGTCAATATTTTTCGGATAGAGTTGATCCTCATGGTATGATAATGTAGGAATTGTACATAAACCTATGATTGTGACAACAATGACCAGCAACGCATAGAGTCGTGTTAAGTTTTCATGGTCTGATATTATCCTTGAAACTGAACTGATAACGCTCCCTCTCCCTTCCGGTTTCATATATCATTCCTCCGCTCAATTACCCTTACAAGAACAAATGTTGAGATACCTGTGACTGCAACAAAAGTGAGTATTGCCAGGCTCTCATTATAAGAGAGCATAATTAACATAAGGCCCCATGCAGCGATCTCAATATTTATCAGCCGGTTTAACCAGGTCTTTGGTTTTGGAAATGCCGCAGATACGGTACCTATGAGCAGGATTATAAAGCCCGGTAAAAATTCGGGCGTCATGTAATCTCCCTCCTGCAGATTAGAAGAATAAATATTGTTGTTACAGGAACAGTCAGTGCAACTGCAATTGCCACATCCATATAACCCCTGTTGACGATAAACGGGATTGCACCCCCGGCCAGAATGCCGAGAGAAATCAGTTTATCAAATGGATCTTTATTTATAGCGGTGGCAAGGCCCCCGATGACTGCGATTAACCCAAATATTATAAGGATTAAATCAGTCATCTTTTAATCCCCCTGACCAGGCACTTGCAATGGCATTTGTTTCGAGTGTGGACCCGACGAAATACGCGACTGCCACTATCAGTGCAAGCCAGTGATTAACCAGAAGGGCTATTGATGCGGCAATTGCAAAGTTCATGACGTTTAAATACGGCAGTTTTTTGAGTGTATTCTTTTCACAGACGATGCGTATTGTAGCATAAACTGCAATTAACCCACAGATAAGTGGTGCTGCAGATGTCAGTGGGGCTATCACCGCACTTATGATCTCCACCTCCAGAGGTGTCCGAGAAGTCTGCTTGCATATGTATGTGACAGACCCTGTATTGTCAGAATGGCAATTACCATCCCTGCAATGAAGTCAGATGCCGCAAATCCTGCATATGTGATGCAGCCATATACGATAAATGTAGTTAAAAATGCCCCGCTTGTCCCTGCATAACCCTTGTCATGGCAGATGCGGTTGCCGATAAATACCAGAACCGCAGCGGCGATGCCACCGGGAATTCCTGCCAGATATACGCCACATGCGGCAAGAAGTGTCCCTGCAGATGCATCGGGTGAACAGACGATGTTTCCCATCATGAATCCTCCATGAAGATCTCCACCATCTCCTTCTATTTCCTTACCTATGGCTGTGGCGCCACTTACGCCACCTTTATCCGGTAGTTTAAAATGAATATCAACTGTTACAAAGAGCAACCAGCTTATGAGTGATGCGACAAGAATGTGTGCTATCTCATTGAGCATTTATATTTTCCAACCTAACATCAATCTGCACGTTTATGAATAAAAGTATTTGTTATTACAAATTTATTTCCAAAATTTAACTGCAATATGTATTATTATATCACAAATAAACTGGCAGTATAATGTAATTAGTATGATATGTGTAGTTATTTTTTATAATAGAGAGTCTGATACAACAACATGTCTATAAAAAAATAACCCTGATTTTGGTTTTGTTTTGAGGAAGTGTTGTATATCACAATTTATCAAAAGGCATTCTGGCACAGGCAGAATAATTTTAAATTGATTTAGTTAACATCTAATAACAATATACTAACCACCAGAAATTAATAACAGTATACACAGCTTCATTATCTCTCCGATTATCCGGAATTTATAAGAATTTTTATTACTCCTCCGATTAATGCTATAACTAACAGCTTATGACTTACAAATTTCAGGGAGCCGACAGACTGACAATATTGTTTGTATCTGCAATATTACTTGCATCAGCACTGGCATTCTGGTCTCTGCTTGATGTTATTGTCCTCGCACTCTCCCTTGCTGTTATAGTCATGCCCATCCACCGTTATTTCCGCAATGGTGTTAAGGAATCATGGTCTGCGATTGCAATCACAGTGCTGATTTTTATTGTTGTATTTGGGACGCTCGTTTTTACACTGGCAGTTCTCTACCAGAACAGCAGTTACCTGTCAGATATGATATCAACAATAATCGGATGGGTTAAGTCAATTCATTTTGAATCACTCGGTCTTCCTTTTGACATAGAGAATATAAACAGCCTGACAAGTGGCAATTCCGTGGATATGCTGGGATATATTTCAGGTTATGCCACCGGTTTCCCGATGCTGGTCGTAAAAGCGATTGTGTTTTTTCTGACTCTTTACATGTTTATTCTGAAAGGTGACATTATATGGAAAGGGATCATCTCATGTCTGCCTGAGAAAATATGTGGTGTAGTGCACAGGATGGCAGGAATGTCTACAGATACTCTTTATGCCATTTACGTTGTTCACATTTCAACATCATTCATTACATTTTTCCTCGCTTTACCGTTCTTCTATCTCCTTGGCTATGAACATGTGCTGTTTTACTCGGTTATGGCTGCAATATTTCAGTTAATACCGATAATAGGACCTTCGGTCCTGATGGCATTTCTTACAGTATATGCTGTTTCTACCGGTGATTATCGCTCTGCGGCATTGCTTGCGTTCATTGGTTATCCGATTGTCTGCGCACTGCCGGATCTGTATTTCAGACCTGTCATGATGGGAAAACGCGCATCAATCCATCCTGTTATAATGTGGATTGGATTTTTCGGCGGTCTTGCGGTTATGGGGATTGTAGGTTTTATCCTTGGTCCGCTCTTCCTTGCGCTCATGGTATCAGCATATGGTATTTTGATAGAGGAATTAAAAATAGTGAATCCCAGAGAGATCTTTCCACGTAGTTAAATGTAAAGGTAAAACAGGACCGGATATCTGCCATCAATCAGATTTCGTATTTTATTCCATTTTAGAATCCATAGCGAGAAATTATAACTAAAGTGAACTAAAATATGTAGAGTATCTCTGTGATGGTTGCCTGGTTGGCCAAAGACACGGTATTCAGAGTTTCTACCAAATTCACACAAAAAGAGCTACCAGATATCACTGGAGCGGGGGTTGCCAAGCCTGGTCAAAGGCGCAGGGCTTAGGACCCTGTCTCGCAGGAGTTCGAGCGTTCGAATCGCTCCCCCCGCATTTTTATAAGATTCAAAAACGTAGCGATCTTTTCATCCAGTGATTTTCATTATTGATTAAGTATAGTCATCACTATGAGATGTCATTATTAAATAAAAACTCTATTACTAAATTATGATCCCTGATGACAATGAACTTTCTCTAAAATCTCTTCGAAATTTTAATAGTCCATTGCGATCTCTTTTGATGATTGCATTAATATTTGTCATACTTGTTGGCATGAATGCAACATCTTATCTTATCAACATGTTTGTACTTTCACTGATTCTTGCAATGATTGGAACCCCACTCCTCTACATGCTCAAAAAACGCGGGCTTTCAGACATTATGTCAGTAACTCTCATAATGTCATTATATGCAGTAATTCTCGCATTATTCATATGCCTGATGTATGAATCCTTTTTTGTTCTGATTTCAAGACTTCCAAAATATAATGATCTGCTGGAGATCAGACTTGCAGATTTAGATACACTTCTGGGGGGATTTGGCATAAATCCTGAGGGCATAATCAATCTTTCAGACCACTGGGATGTAATCTCAAATATTCTTGTGAGAGCTGCCGGAGACCTCTCCTCACTTGTAATGAATGGTTTTTTTATATTCGTCACCACAGGATTCCTTCTTCTTGAAATTCCTGCTCTTCCAAAGAGACTTGAAAAAATTTCCAATGGTGATGGAATACTCTCTGAAAGATACCATGAGATGTGTGATAGTATGATTACATGGCTGGTGGTGAAAACAAAAACAAATCTTGTTCTTGGTGCTTCTTTCGGCGGACTGTTACTCGTACTTGGGGTGGATCTTGCCCTCTTCTGGGCTTTTCTTGCTGTAATTTTAAGTTACATCCCCTATATAGGATTTATAATTGTGGCCATTCCTGCAATCGTACTTGCCTGGCTTGAGCTTGGAATTGAAGGAGTTATTGTTCTTATTGTCGGGATATGCATAATAAACGCAGTTGTTGAAAATGTCGTGTTTTCAAAGTTTGCTGCCAGGGGTTTTAATATGCCACCGATTCTTGTAGTTCTTTCACTCATCCTCTGGACATGGGTTCTCGGCCCGGTGGGAATGTTGATATCAGTTCCTTTTACCCTGATGATACTTATTGCACTTCGTTACAATGAAAGCACACAATGGATCTCAACAATGTTTGGTCTGGATGATGAAGGAGATTGAAATACCGGGTTGAATAGAGAGAAAACCCGCTTCCAATTTAATGTCCAGTTAATGATATCCAGTCGCAAATGTCCATGATATAATAAAGCAAATTAATCATCCGGTGATTCATCCTGAAGAAATATATCGTAACTCTTCACCAGAGAAGAATGTGAGATATTAAAAAATATAGTCTCAAAAGGCACGCATAAATCTCAGAAATATCAAATTGCTTTGATTTTACCTGAATGTGACAACGGAGAATTTCAGGAAGAAAAGTGGCTTCCGGTTATGCGATATGGGATTCAGGGCGGGCTCTTAATTGCTTTATGTTGTTCAATGAGCGCGATGGTTGCATCAGGATTGGTGTAACAGATAATACAGATCTAATACAGATCTCTTCACGCTTCATTGCTATTTTACTCCAATATGCCACATTCTCCCATCATATGAAGATCTAACTAAGTAGATCTCCCAATTCCATAATTGCGTAACAATATATGCGTAGATTAGAAAAAATGATTCAGGGCTGAACAGTTACAGACGTTTTTAGAATTAATTGTTATGTTCCTGATTATAGATCAATCACACAGCCACAAAATTATAGGTTTGCCAAATATAACAAACCCACATATTTATTAAAAACAAACAATTCATTGGTAGTTTTCCAGTATACAACATAAATGCTCATTAATTTATTATATATATGATTTTTTTCTCTATATAACTGACAGTTAGTATTATGCATATAAATGCGTAACTACTAAGTAATGGTTGAGAAAACATATGATTCATTAAAAATTGAGAATATTGTTGCTTCAGGTGCTATTGCAGAATCAATTGATCTTGATATGGTATCAGAGAAGATTAAAAACTGTGAACTCAATACAAAACGATTCCCTGGCGCAGTATATCGTATTGAGGATCCAAAAATTGCATCCCTCATATTTTCATCAGGTAAAATTGTCCTTACAGGTATTCGCAGAAAACCTGACCTGAAAAAAGGTCTGGATGTAATTATTAAGTCTCTTAATGAAGTGGGTGTTAAAACACTTGATGAACCGGAAGTTGCAATCACAAACATTGTCTGCTCCTATGACATTGGAAAATATATCAACCTGAATAAAGTTGTAATTACATTAAATCTTGAAAATATCGAATATGAACCTGAACAATTCCCGGGACTTGTCTACCGCATCAAAGACCCGAAAATTGTGGCCCTGCTATTTTCTTCAGGTAAAATTATTCTTACAGGAGGTAAAAATTTAAAAGATATCAAGCGTGGCCTTGATTTCCTCGAACAGAAACTTGAAAGCATAATGTAATAAATTAATTTTCACTTTTTCAGACTAAACATATTTTTTTGACACAGATACATTGCGAAGATCAATGTACACGGAGTATAAAGTGACATTTTTCAAAACATGCATGAAGCTTAAGCTTTTGGCACTGTTTGATGAAAGTATCTACTGACACTTTGAGGCTGTTGCATGAACTGTTTGCTATAGACAATGAGGGCAATTAAACCGTAAAACAATCCATATTTTGCGTTTGGTTGTCATAGAAGTATAACTGATTGCCCTTATAAGCCAATAAAATTCATCCGTGCAACAGCCTCCTTTCATTCTAAAATTAGATTTTCAGGCATCTGTTTCTGCCAGGTTATCATCAGAAGATTATGCCTGACGTCAATCCTGATATTGTGGAATGTCAGCCTGACTAAAGCAGTTTAATCAATTCATTTGAAGGCATGTAACACTCTCCTGAAGAGAGGAGGTCATCAATACCTTTTTTTATATATTCATCCGAAAGACCTGCTTTTTTCCCGGATTTCATCAGCATTTCAACAGTAATTCCCCGCGGACCACTGTGTTTGGAGATCAAATCAATAAGGATCTCCTGTTTGTCCAGACAGACATCCGGAACAGACACAGGCTGCACATTAACAACAGACAACGCCTTCCTGATTATGGGCACCACGGTATGCACAACATTGTTATCACCACCTGCTGACGCTGGAATCTCCTCAAGTCTCTGTATCGTAATCTCAGCGGTTCTTAGAATCCAGATGTCACGGATCTCACGGTTAACAACAGAAACAGCTTCAGGGATTATCAGTATTTCACCGGAGTTACTCCTCCTCCCGGAATTTACATACCCTGTTACGGCAACAAACTGTGGTGGATTAATTTCACAAAATGTACCTGCCAGCCTCTGGTTATCCCTGCCTGCAAATAGTAATATTGTACCGGTCGGGTCAGAAACCCGTGCGCGAACACCTGTTTCCGGAGAACCGGTAACCTCAGTAAGTGTGCCGACTATAAACAGACGGGAGTATCCTGCTCCGGACGGGGATTGCATTTTTCTGTTGGTACAATATTGTGAATGAAGAATTTCTCCTGCAAATAGTCTTTCTGCCGCTTCCATGATAATTCACTGCCTGAATTTTATCTGTATAGTATAGGTTATTTTATGTCAAATAGGACTTACGCATTACATCTCTCAAAAAAATATCGCACATTTTTAATGTAATCTGAGATTGCTCATTTAATTATATTCCAATTTGTCTGATTTTTCTGATTTCACACCCGTGTGTCTCGTTCCCACCTGATTTTTTGGTGACCGTGAACGATAATCAGTCTCCACCAACAAGTCCCGGCAGGCAGACCCTGATAATCAGACCATCAGCACTGGCCGGACAGGCTCAAACGGAGAGCCATGACCAAAAGCCCTTATCACTAAACCAGACTAACATATTCAGGATTAGGAATATGAAAATCCTCATGGGAATCGGGAACAGTCTCAGGTGCGATGACGGTGCCGGCGTATATATTGCAGAAACCTTTGGAGAGAATAATTTAAAAATCACTGTGGACTCTGAAGGACATAAAGGGTCAGAAGGATCAGACGGTTCTGATAATAGTGACAGGTATAAAGGCAATAAAGGGTGGAAAATCCTCAACTGTGGCACAGCACCTGAAAATTTCACAGGGATAATCAGAAAAGAACACCCGTCCCTGCTTGTAATTATTGATGCGGCCAATATGGGCAGCGGGGTTGCTCCCGGTGAGTTCAGAATCATTCCGGGAGATCTGATTGAAGATGTCGGTATCGGCACGCATCAGATGCCTTTGTCCGCCCTGATTGACTTCATGAGTGATTCAGCAGACGAGATAATACTTATAGGAATTCAGCCGGAAATTGTTGATGACGGGGAAGAGATCAGTGAAACAGTGAAAGCAGGCATTGATTCATTGATTAATATCCTGAAAAAAGAGTCAGTAAAGGATATTCCTACACTGGTTCTGCAAACAAAATAATCAGAATAGTCAGGACAGTCAGAATCATCTGAATGACAGAAGAACAAAAAACCGGCACATCCGCCCGGGATCATCTGCCTGCCAAAAATAACTGCAAAAATAACTGCAAAAATAACTGCAAAAATAACTGCAAAAATAACTGCAAAAATAACTGCAAAAATAACTGCAAAAATAACTGCAAAAATAACTGCAAAAATAACT
>JAYEIC010000084.1:0-65667 GCA_034659935.1 Methanobacteriota archaeon
ATTGGGAATTTCTATAAGAGGCTGATCAAAACCACCTTCCTCCCGTTCTCCTCCCGTTCTCCTCCCGTTCTCCTCCCGTTCTCCTCCCGTTCTCCTCCCGTTCTCCTCCCGTTCTCCTCCCGTTCTCCTCCCTCATAAGCCTGGATATTTTGATGCTTAAATTGCTCCCAGTTTCTTTTAAGCTTTTGACTGTTAAAATAGGATTATTTAGCAGTAACTGATATTATTACACACAGAATTAATTACACACAGAACTGTAATACCTAATACCTAATACCTAATACCTAATACCTAATACCTAATACCTAATACCTAATACCTGATACGTGATACGTGATACGTGATACTATGACAAACTCCACCCCTGCAAAAACAATCTACATGGACCATTCTGCAACTACGCCCACACACCCTGAGGTGGTTAAGGAAATGTTACCATATTTTACAGAACATTTTGGCAATCCCTCATCACTGTACAGAATTGCAAGAGAATCAAAATTTGCAGTATCAAAAGCACGAAAACAAGTCGCTGATGTTCTCGGATGTACACCTGATGAAATATTTTTCACTGCAGGCGGGACTGAATCAGATAACTGGGCGATCAAAGGTGCAGCCTTTGCAAACAAAGACAAAGGAAACCACATTATCACTACAAAAATTGAACACCACGCAGTCCTGCACACCTGCGAGTATCTAAAAAAAGAGGGATTTGAGATAACATATCTTCCTGTCAATGAATACGGAATAGTTGACCCCGATGTACTCAGAAAGTCCATCACAGACAGGACAATACTCATCTCAGTGATGATGGCAAATAACGAAATCGGAACCATTCAGCCCATTAAAGAAATCGGAGAAATTGCCCGCGGGAAAAATATTTACTTCCACACAGATGCCGTACAGGCAATCGGAAATGTAGAAATTGATGTACATGAGATGAAGATCGACATGCTCTCACTCTCTGCCCATAAATTCTACGGACCAAAGGGAACAGGTGCTCTCTATATCAGAAAAGGGATCAACATAGACAGTTTCATACATGGCGGAAGCCAGGAGAATGGACACAGGGCAGGAACAGAGAACCTCCCGGGCATCATTGGTCTCGGTTACGCAATTGAGAGAGCGACTCAGAATATTAGTGAACATAATGAAAAAATCAGTTTCATGCGTGACCGGCTTCTGGATGGAATCATAGAGAGAATCCCTGACGTATACCTTAACGGGCACCCTAAACAGAGGCTATCAAACAATATTAACATATCAGTCCGTGGAATTGATGGTGAGGCCCTGCTCGTGATGCTGGATCTAAAAGGTGTGTGCGTATCAACAGGAAGTGCATGCAGTTCAGGCGAAGAATCTGAATCACATGTTCTCTCTGCAATCTCTGTTCCGCTAAGACTCGCACGTGGTTCAGTCCGCCTGACTCTTGGTAATGAAAATACAAAAGAAGATATTGACTATGTACTTGATGTCCTGCCACCAATTGTCAGCCGGTTAAGAGCATTATCACCTGTAAATAATTAATAATCAAAAATACAGAGTGAATACAGACATGTACAATGAAACAGTTATGGAGCATTTCAGTAACCCAAAAAATGCTGGTGAAATGAAAGATGCTGATGCAGTTGGTGAAATGGAAAGCCCCGAATGTGGCGATACAACAAAAATATATCTTAAAATTGAAAACGAGAGAATAACTGACATAAAATTCCAGACACTCGGGTGTGCCGCAGCCATAGCATCAACCAGTATGGCAACAGATATGGTAATCGGAAAAACCCTCAAAGAAGCATGGGAACTCACAAACAACGAAGTTGTCAATGCACTTGGCGGCCTGCCTGAAAAAAAGATTCATTGTTCGTTACTGGCAGAAGACGCAATTCACGCGGCAATAAATCAGTACAGAAAAAAACAGGATCTCAAACCCTGATAATATCTCTTTTTTACAATTCATTCAGTTCAGGGTCTGCCAGAACCATGCGACAGGAAGACAAATTTGTGTGGAGAAGATGACTTTTAACCCAACCCGAATTATCCACCATCAAAACGGACAGGAAAACCCTAACTTCAGTCATAAGTAACTGACTCAACAACTGTACCTTCACCCGGTTTTAAGATACGTACTTCAATATCAGTCGTGCGCTCTATAGATGATTTAAACATCCCTGCATCCTGTTCAATTATCGGCCAGGTGTTATAGTGCATAGGAATGACAACTTTTGCACCAATAAAATTTGCTGCCATCATCGCTTCTTTCGGACCCATAGTAAATCTGCCGCCAATTGGGAGAAGTGCCACATCCGGCCTGTAAAGATCACGTATCAGCTTCATGTCAGAAAACAATGCGGTATCTCCGGCGTGGTATATGGAAATACCATCCATCCTGATAACAAAACCTGCCGCACACCCGCCACAATATCCTTCACCACCCATTTCAAGCCAGTTGGAATGAACTGCAGGAGTCATAGTGAAAGATACTCCGTCTACTTCTATCGTCCCCCCGATGTTCATGCCTTCGGCATTAAGACCTTTTGCAGTCAGATATCTGGCAATTTCATTGATTGCAACAGTCTTTACATTCAGGGACAGCGTCTCTCCGAAATGATCCGCGTGACTATGTGTGAGGGCAACAATATCCGGTTTAATCCCCACCTTACCTTCAGGAACAAACGGATCAATTATAACTGTCTTTGTGCCTTCAAAAAGAAAACACGCATGTCCGAGCCATGTAATTTTCATTAGCTGAAAATATAATCATCATAGTAAAATAGATTATCGGGACTGCCCTCCAAAATCAGGAGAGATCAATCAGTTCAGATTCTGTATTATCAATTGTTTCTGAAAGACCATTATGCACCAGACCTTTTGTCATCTGCTCGGTAAGGTCACGATCTTCCATAACATCCCTGATTCGTTCCAGATATGGATCAAGAGTTGTATCTTTCTCCTGTTCAATCACATGCCGGTATTCACGGAGTGATGAGGCACTAATCCCAAGCTCTTCACTGATATCTTTCATGGTTTTATCAGATCTCAACAGGGATTCCAGCAGTTCACGTTCAAATGGCATCTTAAAGTCAAGTTCACGGAAGAGTTTCAGTCTTATGCGGGCACGGGCCACAGTCTTTGACAACTTCTCATCACCAAGTTCACGCGCAATTTCAGTATCGTTCTTACCCGCATAATAGGCACAGACCAGATTTGCAAGCTGACGTGGGGTGAGCTTTGTCTTGAAGTATTCCTGATTGATAATTTCACGCATAACCAAAGAGACTTCACGTTCTATTGCATCTGTATCACGAAGAGTGCCGTGAATTTTCTTCATTGGCTCAACAATAGTTGTTTTGCGGGTAATATTTGTAAACAGGCCCAACAGTTCCTTTTTTTTATAGATTCTATCCTTTCCTTTCTTTCTTTTATCTGCCATATTATATCTCACAAAAATTCTGGACTATTATACACTCAAATCTTTATATACATTCCGATTACCTGCTGACAACTCATGTTAAAATATGTTTTATAATTACGAGTAAAAACATGATAACAATAGTGATCAACGATGGGGGATATATACGACAAAGTAAATGAACTGGCAAAGAGACGCGGATTTGTCTGGCCTACATCCGAATGCTACGGTTCAGTCGCGGGTTTCATTGACTACGGCCCTCTGGGTGCAATGCTTAAACGAAAAGTGGAAAATATCTGGAGAGATTTTTATGTAATCAGGGAAGGATATTACGAGATAGAATGCCCGACAATCGGTGCTGAAGCAATATATCTCGCATCAGGGCATGTAAGAGGGTTTGCTGACAAAATGTGTCAGTGCCCCCACTGTAATGAATACCACAGGGCAGACCATATCGCTGAGGCACATGGTACCAAAAATGCTGATATGCTGACTGCCATTCAGCTTACAGGAGTGTTAGAGGGGTTGCCATGCCCCACATGCGGCGAACCACTAACAGATATAACAGTGTTCCACTTCAACCTGATGTTCCAGACCAGTATTGGCCCGGGCTCACAGAGAAAGGGTTATCTGAGACCTGAAACAGCACAGGGAATTTTTACTGATTTCAATCGTCTTACCCGGTTTTACAGGGAAAAACTTCCATTCGGTGCAGTGCAGATTGGAAAATCCTACAGGAATGAAATCTCACCAAGGCAGGGCATGATACGTCTCAGAGAATTTACCCAGGCTGAAGCAGAGATATTCGTACATCCAAAACATAAAGACCATCCGCACTTCAGTTACTATGCCAGTCGCATTGTGCCACTGAAAGGGATTAAACAACAGGAAGAAGATAAAGAACCTTTATCCTGCACAATGAAGGATGCGGTGGAATCAAAAGTGGTTGCAAATGAATATGTTGCATACTATATTGCCCTCACTCACGATTTCCTGATCAGTTGCGGTATAAATCCTGAAAAAATACGTTTCAGGCAACACCTTCCTGATGAAAGAGCACATTATGCAGAGGACTGCTGGGATGCTGAAATCTATTCAGAAAGGTTTGGCTGGGTTGAAACAGTAGGTATTGCTGACAGGACGGACTACGATCTTCGGGCTCACGCAAAAGAGAGCGGCGATTCATTCACGGTATTTGTACCGTTTGATGAAGTCAGAACAGAAGAGAGAATGCGCATTGTGCCGAATATGGGTGCTCTCGGACCACAGTTCAGAGGTAAGGCAAAAGCAGTCGCAGATGCTCTTACTACATCAAAACCCGGTGAAAACGGTGCAGAAATTACCGTTGACGGTGAAACCATATTTATTTCATCAGATCTCTATGAAATCCGCAGAGAGACTGTGGAAGTGCGTGGTGAAGAAGTCAGACCGCATGTTATTGAGCCATCATATGGTATTGACCGCATAATCTATTTTGTCCTTGAACATTCCTATGACGAAGAAATGCTTGATGAGGAAATACGCAATGTTCTCAGGTTCCCGCCACAGATTGCACCGGTGCAGGTCGCTGTATTTCCGCTGATGACCCGTGACGGTCTTGATGACATCGCATACGGGCTTGCCCGGACCTGTCTCAATAACGGCATCCTTGCACAGTATGATGATACAGGTGCGATTGGAAGGCGCTATCGCAGACAGGATGAAATTGGCACCCCCTTTTCAGTCACTGTCGATTATGAGACCAAAGAGGACAATACTGTAACTGTTCGTGACAGAGACAGTATGAGACAGATCAGGTGCAGTATTGATGAACTTCCGGAAATGATCAAACAGTTAATTGACAACAAAATCCGGTTTGAATCTCTCTGAAACTATCTATGAACTCCATACACCACCCGTTAATCAGACCTGAAAAACTCGAAGAGAGAAAATATCAGCTTTCAATTGCTCTCAGGGCTCTGGATGGCAATACGATGGTTGTCCTGCCGACAGGTCTTGGCAAAACTGCAGTTGCCCTCATCACTGCAGCATCAAGGGCGTATAATGCGGGCGGTAAGATCCTCATGCTTGCGCCTACAAAACCTCTTGTAGAACAACACTACCGCTTTTTTAACGAATTATTCATTGAACCTGAAAACCAGGCGGAATCAGGAACCGGGAGTGTAATGTTCACAGGTGAGACAAAAACAGATGTACGCAAAGAGACATTTAATTCATCACGTCTGATATTTGCCACCCCCCAGGTAATTAAAAATGACTGTATTGCCGGAAGATATGGCCTGGAAGACGTAAGCCTTTTGATCATTGATGAATGTCACAGGGCTGTTGGCAATTATTCATATGGTTTCATTGCCGGACTTTATAACAAAACAGCAAAAAAACCGCTGATACTGGCAATGACCGCATCACCGGGAAGCAACCAGGAAAAGGTGATGGAGGTCTGTGAAAACCTTGATATTAAAAATATTGAAAGCAGAACAGAGGATGATGAAGACGTTCGTCCTTACATCCATGAACGGGATGTACATTACATTTACGTAGAACTCCCAACAGAACTTAAATGGTCTATTGATCAGTTAAATGAGATTCTTACAGCACGGCTTGAACAGCTTGCCTTAATGGACTTCACTGTTCCAAAACCTGATAAATTATCAATGAAATCTCTCAACGCGATTAATGCGCAAATACAGGGCAGGATACACAGGGGAGATACCACAGCATATATGGCAGCTTCAATCCATGCTGAAATTTTTAAGATTCGCCATGCTATCTCACTTGCTGAGTCACAGGGAAGTGAAGTCTTTAAGGCATATCTGTTAAAACTCTCGGCAGAAGGAGAAACCGCAAGCGGGACAAAAGCCAGCAAAAGACTTACAAGCAGCAACACATTTCTGCGGGTAATTGAGGAATGCAGCAGATGGCAGAATGAACTACACCCTAAACCGAAAGTTGTTGTGGAGACTGTACAAAAACAGCTGACAGAATATCCTGACAGCCGGATAATTATTTTTGCGACATTTCGTGATACTGTCAATGCTCTTGTAGATCTCTTAAAAGAAAACGGAATTGAAGGGCGACGCTTTGTTGGACAGGCAACAAAAGACTCTGACAAAGGACTGACTCAGAAAAAACAGATTGAAACCCTCACTCAGTTCCGCGAAGGTGAGTTTAAGGTGCTGGTCGCCACATCAGTCGGAGAAGAAGGACTGGATGTGCCCTCAACCGATATGGTGATATTTTACGAAGCAGTCCCCTCAGAAATACGAAGTATTCAGCGAAAAGGAAGGACCGGACGGCATAGCACGGGTACAATAGAGATTATTGTTACAAAAGGTACCTCAGATGAAACTTTCAGGTATATCAGCCAGGCGCGTGAAAAGTCAATGAAAAAAGGGATTCACCAGATAAGCGGATCCCCTCAAATAACGAATGTCTCCTCAAATATGCAGACTTCTATCGCCGAATTTGTTCCATCCGGACCATATATTATTGCCGATGACCGCGAGAGTTCATCAAAAGTCGTGGAGTATCTCCATTCAGCCGGTGCTGATCTGGAACTCAGAAGGCTGGAATCCGGAGACTATGCAATTGGTAACCGGATACTTGTTGAGAGAAAAACAACCCGTGACTTCATGGATACACTTGTAGAACGTGATCTCTTTGAGCAGATAAAAAAGATGGCCGATGTTGTAACAAGGCCTGTGCTGATTATTGAGGGTGAAAATCTCTATACACAACGAAATATTCACCCGAATTCAGTAAGAGGTATGCTCGCTGCGATTGGTATAGAACTGGGAGTTACGATATTTTATACAAATACACCTGAAGAAACGGCTGAAATGCTATATGTTCTTGCAAAAAGGGAGGGTGGGGAAAGAGGGGATATCACCCTGCATCACAGGAAAAGTTACAGGTCCGAACGTGAACAACAGGAGTACATCATTTCGGCATTCCCCGGAATCGGCCTGAAAAATGCACGACTTCTTCTGGATCAGTTAGGTACTATCAGGGAGATTACCAATGCCAGTGAAGCTGAACTAAAATCTGTAAACGGGATTGGAGAGAAAATTGCAAAAATAGTATTTCTTCTTTCACGAAGGGATTACAAAAATAAAACTTAAAGAGAGTTGAGAGAATCAACCCCTTTCTGAATACATTCCATTAGTATCAGGCAGTCATCAGATCTTTTTTCTTCCTGTACCCTCCTGCAAAGCAGAATAACTGTCTTTTCCAGTTCATGTACAAGATTCTCACTCACACAAACCGTGTTGGTTTCAGGTACTTCTTTAACACTTTCCTGTTTTGAAACCTCCGCTTCTGCTCTGTCAACACTTGCATCAACAATATTTCGCGCTCTCTTTTCGGCACATACAACACATTTTGTTTCACCTTTAACCTCAAAAAGAGGAGCTCCGCACTCCGGGCAGGTCTTTGAGAGCATTTTTCCACCCTTAAGAAGGTATTCAGCCATAATTTCATCATCAGCTTTCATAGTATAATCCACTAGTTCTCAATTATCTTATATATGTCCAGAGCCAATTAATAATAAGAGGGTGAAAGATATGTCAAATCCTGAAGTTACGATAAATAACTGTATCCAGATGTTACAACAGATCATGGAGGACAGCACAATTCCACGCAACATCAGGCGTGTGGCTGATAGCACCCACAAAGTGTTAATGGATAAGTCTCAGGGCATCAGTTTACGGGCTGCAACTGCAATCTCAATGATTGACGAGATCAGCAATGATCCAAACATGCCTGTACACGCACGTACCCGTATCTGGGAACTTGTATCACAGCTGGAAACCGTACCTCTTGATTAAACAACAATTCTAAACGATATTTTTTTTATTTCAAAAGACTCTGAAATTAATGAATGTGAAATAACACATTAATCAGGGTTCTTTCTCACAGGAAACGTGCATGACTCGCGTTGTGTCACGCATTGTTTGATGAAAGTGACAATTGCCACTTTCATGGCAAACGTGTATGAGGCGTCAGCCTCACACATTTTGATGACAAATCACGAAGTGATTTACATAGCAGAGTTTGGTTTTCAACTTTAATGAAAAAAGTGGTCACGTCGGGATACCAGACATCCGGATAGTATTTACTCAGATGACAGTGCAGATTACCGATCGGTTTCTACCTGACCTGATGTCAAGTTCAAGGAGAACAATCTGCTGCCATGTCCCGCATTGCAGTAATCCCTTTCGTATGGGAATTGAGAGTGAAGGTCCGACGATCGCTGCCTTAACGTGTGAACGGCCGTTACCATCACCCCAGGCAAGGTCATGAGCATATGAAATATCATCAGGGGCGAGTACTGATAGAGCTCTGTTAAGGTCAGACAGTACACCAGGTTCATATTCAATGGTTGTTAATGCGGCAGTCGATCCCTGAATAAAAATACTGACAAGACCGTCAGTGATACCACTTTTTTTTACAATTTCACCCACACGAGAGGTAATGTCAATAACATCTCCCTCGCCATGAGTTTCAATCGAAAACGTTTCCATATACATCTTTAATTACCTCAAAATAAATTATTTAGTATAAAGATATTTTTCATTCCCCTCAACTACCTTACCTGTTGGAAGTGTAATTTTCAGTTTAATCTGACCGATTCCAGGATCATTTGATGTTAATGCAAGGTCACTGTATGCAATTCTGATACCCCTTAAAGGATAGGACAAACCCTGGTCTGAGTTGGTGATTTTGGTATAACCCTGATATAGTACCTTTGGTGATGAGAGTGGGACTCTGTTTACATCAAAATCAGGGGTGTAAATACTTACTTTCGCATTCAGATCAGCACTACTAAATATGACCTGCTTTCCTTCAGCATCATAAAATAAGAAATGAATTATTATTCCATCGTTCCCGTTTATGTCATTCCAGTCCGCCGGTTCAGCAAAGAGATTAATTCTGCTTATTGCATTAAGGTTCGGATTTACAGATACGATATCAGCATCATTGTTACTATTATCATTACCTGCTGAGGAATCTGAAATATCTCCGTGTACAGAAGGCGTACTAAAAGGAACTGAATTCAGAGCATTTCCCGGCACATCTGTTTCTTTAAATGTTTTGGGTACAAGATACTGAGAATAGACAAAATATCCTGCACAAATAATTATAATCGCAATAAGAGCGAAAATAATTTTATTCTCCCTGTTCATAAATCCAATTTAGAGAGTGAATATTTAATATTGACGCACGTCTATGAAAAAATAACGGAGATTTAGGTTTTTATTCGTGCAACAGGTTACAAAAGAAAAATATTAAGATTATTCTTTGCTGGTTTCAGGCTTTTCAGTGGTTTCAACATTTTCAGTAATTTCAGATTCATCATCCATCTCAGGATTCAGAATCGTAAAACCAACAAGCCGGTCACCATCATCAAGTTTCATAATGCGAACACCACGGGTTCCACGTTTCTGGATGGAAATTTCTGACACCTTAGTCCTTATTACAATTCCTGAAGAACTCATGAGAATAATTTCTTCATCAGTATAAACAGCTTTTGAGGAGACAACACCACCATTTAGGGATATCTGGATGTTCCGAACCCCCATTGTAGCCCTGCCATGCCCTCTGAATTCATCAAATTCAGTACGTTTACCATAACCATTCTCAGTTATTGTAAGCAGATGATCCTTCTCCACTATTTCAACATTCTGAAGGACATCACCAAACCGAAGTTTAATGCCTTTAACACCGATTGCATTCCTGTGTACTGTCCGGACTTTCTGTTCATTGAAACGAAGGCTCTGACCGTGACGGGTTGTCAACATCAGGTCATTGTTACCGTCAGTTGTTTTGACATCTATAAGTTCATCACCTTCACGCAGTGTAATAGCGTTAATACCAGTCTGACGTGGCCGCGAGAACTCATCCTGTGCAATCTTGGCAACTGTACCTGCCCTTGTTGCAAAGAAGAAATACTGATCATTCCTGAATTCGGATACAGGTATCACTGCTGTGACGCGCTCCTCATCAAGATTTAACAGATTAACAATTGCCTTGCCCCTGCTGGTACGTGAGCCCTCCGGAATGTCATATACTTTCAGCCAGTACACACGACCCGTGTTTGTGAAACAGAGCAGATAATCATGAGTGCTTGCCACAAATACGGAATTAACAAAATCTCCTTCCTTTGTAGACATCCCAATTATACCACGGCCACCCCTGTGCTGACCCTTGTAAGTATCAAGAGGCATATGCTTAATATAATTCTGTGAGGTCAGGGAGACTAAGACCTGCTTTTTTTCTATAAGATCTTCCCGATTAATTTCATCATACTCGTGAGTAATTTTTGTTCTGCGATCATCACCATACTTCTCACCGATTTCAACAGTTTCCTTCCTGATCTCTGCAAAGATATGATCTTCATCAGAAATAATGAGGTTTAAGCGCTCTATTTCAGCCATGAGATTATTCTTTTCATCAATGATTTTCTGATGTTCAAGTGCCGCAAGACGGCGCAACTGCATCTTTAAAATAGCATCTGTCTGTAACTTATCAAAACCAAATTCATCAATTAATTTCAGAGAAGCCTCATCAGTTGATTTTGACCCGCGAATTGTAGCAATAACTTCATCAATACTCTCAAGAGCAAGGAGCAGACCTTTCAGTATATGGACACGGTCTTCTGCTTTTTTCAGGTCAAACTCAGTCCTTCTCCGGATAACTACAATGCGGTGTTTTAGGAATTCATGGATGATTTCACGGAGAGACAGTACTTTTGGCTGCCTGCCAACTATAGCAAGATTGATGATCCCAAATGTAGTTTCAAGCTGGGTGTGCTTGTATAACTGATTCAGAACAACCAGGGGAATTGTTCCCTTTTTTAGTTCAATAACAACACGAATACCATCTTTATCAGATTCATCACGGAGATCAGAGATACCGTCAATTTTCTTATCCCTGACAAGATCAGCCATGTATTCAATCATCCTTGCCTTGTTTACCTGAAAAGGAATTTCCGTAATAATAATGCGTGGCTTTTTAGCATCTTCCTCTATTGTAGCAACACCACGGATTTTCAGTTTACCCCTTCCATCACGGTATGCATCCCTGATCCCATCAGTACCCAGAATGATACCACCAGTAGGGAAATCAGGTGCAGGAATCAGACCCATCAGTTCATCGGTTGAAATTTCCGGATTATCGATTGTTGCAGAAATTGCATTACAGACCTCCCGAAGATTGTGTGGTGGCATATTGGTCGCCATACCAACAGCAATACCGGTAGAACCGTTCAGGAGAAGATTCGGCACCTTTGCAGGGAGAACCACAGGTTCTTTCAGAGATTCATCAAAATTCGGTGTAAAGTCAACCGTTTCTTTATTGATATCAGAAAGGAGTTCCTCAGTCATCGGATCCAGACGCACTTCAGTGTAACGCATTGCAGCTGCAGAATCCCCATCAATTGAACCAAAGTTACCCTGACCCTCAACCAGAGTGTGACGGTAAGAAAAGGGCTGTGCCATCTTAACCACAGTGTCATAAATTGACGAATCACCATGGGGATGGTATTTACCCATCACCTCTCCAACTACACGGGCACTCTTTTTGAAGGGTTTATCGCTTGTATTTCCCATCTCACCCATTGCAAAAAGGGTCCGGCGATGAAC
Source organism: Methanobacteriota archaeon (assembly GCA_034659935.1). Classification (GTDB taxonomy): domain Archaea; phylum Halobacteriota; class Methanomicrobia; order Methanomicrobiales; family Methanomicrobiaceae; genus DAOVRB01. The sequence goes on from JAYEIC010000084.1 coordinate 12,049, forward strand.
AGGTTTCAGACCGTCTCTGATATCAGGGATGGCACGACCTATGATAACACTCATTGCATAGTTTATATAGGATGTTTTCATCTCATCTTCGATATTTACAGGAATAATACGTCTGGTCTCTTCGTGTTTCTCATCAGATGTCAAGGTTGGTCACCTCCTTTGCATGCCGGCGGATGAAATCGCGCCTGGAATTCACATCATCTCCCATCAGTTTCTCAAAAATCTCATTGGCATAACCTGCATCTTCAATCATTACCTGCTTTAACACACGGGAATCAGGCGACATAGTTGTATCCCACAGTTGCTCGGCGTTCATCTCACCAAGACCCTTGTACCGCTGGATATTTGCTCCTTTTTCTCCAAATTCCGCAAGAATTTCCTTCATTTCTTCTTCACTGTATGCATAAAATTCCTTCTTCCCTCTTCCAATGCGGTACAGTGGTGGCTGAGCAATATACACAAAACCTGATTCAATCAATTCAGGCATATACCTGTATAAAAAAGTAAGTAACAGTGTACAGATATGTTCACCGTCAACATCAGCATCAGCCATCAGGATGACATGATGATACCGGGCACGCCCAATATCAAAATTTTCGTGGACACCAGAACCAATCGCTGAAATCAGTGCCTGAATTTCCGCATTTTTCAGAATCTTATGTGTACTTGCCTTTTCGACATTGAGGATCTTGCCTTTCAATGGGAGAATTGCCTGGAATAGACGTGATCTACCCTGCTTTGCTGAACCTCCTGCAGAATCACCCTCTACAACATACAGTTCACTCTTTGCCGGGTCACACTCAGAACAGTCTGCAAGTTTACCTGGCAGTCCGGAGCTCTCAAGGGTACTTTTCCTGCGTGCAAGTTCGCGTGCTTTTCGTGCGGCCTCACGTGCCTTTGCAGCACCAATTGCTTTCTCAACAATTGCCTTAATTACCTTTGGGTTCTCTTCAAAATATTCAGACAGTGCCTGGTACACAAGCGAGTCTACAATGCCCTTCACATTGCTGTTTCCCAGACGCATTTTAGTCTGACCCTCAAACTGTGGTTCAGCAATTTTTATGCTGATAACTGTGTTTAAACCCTCACGAACATCATTGCCCTGAAGTGGAGTTGAAATTCCTTTTAAAAGGTTATTTTTCCGGGCAGTTGTATTTATAGTCCGTGTCAAAGCAGTTCTGAAACCTTCCAGATGCGTTCCACCTTCACGTGTATTGACACTGTTTACAAAAGTCAGGATATTCTCAGAGTAACTGAGCGTATACTGGAGTCCCACCTCCACTTCAACTTTGTTTACAGTGTCTGTACTCTCAATATAGATCACATCTTTATGCACCGGTTCTTTACCTGCTATCAGATACGAAACAAATTCCCTGACACCACCCTCATAACAGAATGTTTCACTATCATCAGTGCGTTCATCATTTATGGTGATTGTAATGCCACGATTCAGGAATGCAAGTTCACGTAACCTGTGATTCAGAACATCATAATCAAATTCTACTGTTTCAAATATTGTTGAATCGGGTTTAAAAGTAATCTTTGTTCCATGGGATCTCTCTTTACTGGCATTTACCCTGGATGTTAAATCCTGAGTAACAACGCCACGTTCAAAACCCATTTCATATATTTTACCGTTTAAGTATACCTCAACATTGAGGGGTGAGGAAAGAGCATTGACTACAGAAACACCAACACCGTGGAGACCACCGGATACCTGGTATGAATTCTTATCAAACTTCCCACCAGCATGTAATACAGTAAGGACAACTTCCAGAGCACTTTTGCCATGCTCCTCCATTGTGTCAACCGGAATGCCACGCCCGTCATCCTCTACTGTACATGAACCATCTCTGTTCAGTGTTATAGATATGTTGCTGCAATAACCTGCAAGTGCTTCATCAATTGAATTGTCCACAACCTCATACACAAGATGATGAAGACCGCGTGTATCCGTGCTGCCAATATACATGGCAGGCCTTTCCCTTACCGGTTCAAGACCTTCAAGAACAGTAATATGTGACGCGTCATATTCATCACCCATAGATTAATCCCCCATCTCCAGTGAAATTACACCCTGTAATGATTATTTGTTCCGGGATCCGTATATGAATCACCGGGCTTAAAAACAGAGTAATCGCCAAGTTAACAATCACATATTATATTGGTTTTATATACACTTAATACTGTTCTTAATCCTTATTTCAGGACAAATCAGTCGTACTTTCCTACCTGAGGATCCTTCACTCCCAGTTGCCTGTCAATTGCAACAACAAGCCGGTTTAAAACCCGTATAACATCAGCAGCGCCTTCTTTGTCCATAATACCTGTCTGATGCCACATCACCTTTTTCCGGAGTAGAGCTGTCAGTTCTTCCACTTCAGTCCCAAGGAAACATTCAGGTACATTCATCTCAGTCAGATGGTCCGAAACTCCGCCCCACGCTTTTTCGGATGGAAGACCAAAATGTTTTGAAATCAACATTATATTTGTGATAAAACCACGTCCAAACTGACTCTCCATAGTAGAGAATCTACATGCCGACAGAAAAAGTAAACGGAAAAATGTGGGAGATACAGTGGAGTCTCTCCTGCCAGATTAGCACTGGTTGGACAGGCTCCTGTCGTCTCATAAGAGAAGGTGTTAATAGTTAACCCTTCAAAAAATATATCCACCATGCCTAATCTTAATGTTTCAGTCCTTGGCGTGCCCGGCTATGCAAAGAATATCGGCAAAGCAGGTACGTCATCTGATATTATCTTTTATAATTTAAAGAAGGGTGAAGACACTGTCACAATGATTGAACCTCTCAGGTATCCTGAGCGCCTTGCGCCACTGTTTTATGCCGTTTCAATGGGGGATTCTGCGCTTCTGGTGGTGGATGAGATAACGCCGGAATTCGGTGAAACTGTGGTGATGCTGGATACTGTTGGTGTAAAATCCGGATATATCGTTCTTAAGAATTATCTTGATCCTTCACAGGTACTGCCCCTGATTAAGGGTACTGTTGTAGAGAATTATGAATTTTTAGAAGACGATGCAATAAAAATACGTGAACTTCTGATTCAGAATGCAAAAGATGTCAGTTATAGTGAAACAACAACAAAATGTGGTGTCGTATCTATTGATCATTTCTTTAACGTGAAAGGGATTGGTACTGTTATCCTCGGGGGTATGGAGAATGGAACGATATATCAACATGACATTTTGAAAGTTCTTCCCGGAGAAAAAACGGCACAGGTCAGGTCTGTGCAGAAACATGATGATAACTGTCCTGAGGCACAGCTTGGAGATCGCGTAGGGCTTGCTCTTAAAAATATAACTGCTGATGAACTTGACCGTGGTTTTGTACTCACAAACGACGATAATATTGTTGTATCTGATGAGATATCAGGTAATGTAAAACTCACTAAATTCTGGCAGCAGCCGATTAAGGAAGGGATGGTTCTGCATGTTGGTCACTGGATGCAGTACATCTCAGCGCGGGTTGAATCCGTTGGAGCTGATAATGACTGGAAAAATCCTGTTCTCTCACTAAAGCTTGAAAAAGAGATTGTGTATCTCCCTGGTGACAGGGCTGTGCTTCAGTATCTGGATGGCGGGAAGTTAAGAGTCGCAGGCACTATTGAACTGCATTGAGCTTAGTTTAAGGACATAACCTGCATTTGTAACAGAAATATGCCATGACCCGGTTTTGCTCGTTTGAATTCATCCACTTGAGGAGTATATCCTTTATGACGGACAAATTTTTCCACTTTTTTGTGAGTTAAATCTATCTGACAGTTTAAGATTAACTTTCTGGATGAAAAAGAGCAAAGTAAATGCAAAAAGAGGGGGTCAGTGTGAGCGGAAACTTTAGCTTTTTGTCTGATTTGGCCTCTATTTTCTGAGTTGTTGTGATGATGTTGACCTGAGATTCTGCGAAAGTGCGCGTTTCTGAGTATTGTTAAAGGGAGTGTGATTGAGATAACCTGTTTGCTGAAAACGTGAGTTTCATTTTCATGCCAAATTACTGTCCTGACAGACCAGTACTGGGTGGACAGATTCCTTCATAACAAATCACCAGAACATAAGAATTAATCAGATTGTAAACTGAATAATAATAGATGATGTTTTGTCCTGAATGCAAGAGCCTTATGATAGCATCTGCTGGTAAACTCAGATGCAAAAAATGTGGATATATCAAAGACATTTCTGATGCCACAAAACTACAGAAAACAAAAGAACGTACTGACAAGGAAATAGTAATTGTTGATGATGACAAAGATTTAATCACCATGCCTACAACCACTATAAGATGCCCCGAGTGTGGGAATCGTACTGCTGAATGGTGGATGCGTCAGCTCAGATCGGCTGATGAAAGTGAAACCCGTTTCTACCGTTGCACAAAATGTAAATTCACCTGGCGCGAGTACGATTAAATCCAATATCTTTTTTTCTTAATTTACACCTTGAGTTTCCCGTGGAATAGGCACGGTAATGGGGCATTTTCATCTATTTTAGCTGATAAAGACTGGTTGGGTCTTTCCTTGTTCAAATTCAGCACACTAATCTTAGGCACATGTTTTGATCCCTGGCTACTGACACAGGCACTCCTGACTTTTCTGTCTACATGAATGGATTTGTACTCTTCAAAATATATCTGTCCATTCTTCTTCTTCTTCAAGGTTGAGCAGATATACAGGCTGTGACACAATGCTTGATCTGCAAAAAAAGAAGCGTAACCTGAGCTTCTTTCTGAGATGATGTTAAATAGTATAACTTTGGCGGCACAGTTCTGGCACAGCCTGTATATGGGGGGACTGTTAATCTGTTTGGATCATAACTCACGTCATGAGAAGGATTACTACCAAATCCACCCAACTCTTTATATACCGTTTAAAGCATTTTTATAAATATGAATTGTAAACCCGAGGACACACTTAAGATAGTAAATATTGTCGCCTCATCAAAAATTGCTGATTCCCTTGACCTTCATATTATTGCTAAAGAAATCGAGGGTGCTGAATATAATAAGAAAAAATTCCCGGGTGTAGTGCTAAGAATGAAAGATCCAAAAATTGCAACCCTGGTATTTGGATCAGGAAAGGTTGTTCTGACCGGAGCAAAAAGCGTGGAGAGCCTTTCAGAAGGTCTTGAAATTCTGGGAGAACTCCTCAGGAATTTAAATATTGACATATATGAAGAACTCACCTATACCATTCAGAATATTGTAACCTCCGCAGATCTCGGAGCACCAATAAACCTGAATAAGATTGCAGTGGGTTTCAACCTTGAGAAGATTGAATATGAACCTGAGCAGTTCCCGGGTCTTGTTTACAGGATCGAAGAACCAAAAGTTGTTGTCCTTCTGTTTGGATCAGGAAAATTAATTATTACAGGTGGGAAAAAACCCAAAGACGCCAAAAATGCAGTCCTGAAAATACTCTCGGATTTATCAAACCTTGGTTTAATTAATTAATTAGTCAGGGTCGGGTCAAAATACATTTAGCAGCAATAATACATTAAATCAGGCTGTACCAGAACCAAATTTGTGTGGATGACATAGATATATTTTTTTGATTTTCTTCATCCATGAATCCACGGGAATTCTTAAATTCATTAGGGATTTTTTTAACTTACATTGCGAATCCTCTCTCTCTTCTCGTGATTTATCCTCTTTCCTGTCGTGTTCCGCCTCGGCGCTGACTTCGTTGTCCTCGCGTGCGGTTGTAGGGAGGGGGAATGCCGTGCGAGTCACAGATCTGGGCGTTCATGAACTGAATCACTCGGTTTATCTAAATACATTTTCACCAGATTTATGAAATTATGGAATCCAAAATAAATATGCAATTATTATTTTCGGAAAAAACAATTTCACAAACAAATATATAGTTGTTATTTAAAATCAAGCAAATTTCACAAACAAATATATGCAGATTAATTTTTAAGGGAAAGGTTTCACAAGATCTTATATATGAAGGACCTATTCCTGTAACCGAATAATATTAATAGTAATTTAGACCTAATATAATCTATATAGGTGAGACAGATGAGACTTGAAAGGGTTCTTTATTTTACAGAAAAAGAAGAGGAATTTGCAAAACTGCTTACAGAGATAGGTGTTAAACGCAATGTTGCAAAAGTCCTTGTATATCTCGCAAACACTCCGGAAGCAACTTCCAGAGATATTGAAAGAGGAACTGACCTCAGACAACCCGAAGTCAGCATTGCAATGCGAACTTTAAAAGAGAACGAATGGATTGCAAGCAGAGAGAGTAAAGCTGAAAGCAAGGGCAGACCTGTAAAGATTTACTCACTCTCACAATCTGTCGATAAAATTATCGATGTTATTGAGAAGAACAAGCAAAAAGAAGTGAAAGCTCAGCTTGACCTTATCCAGAAAACCCGCGAACACATAACATCATAGTAAAAAGAATGGAATAAAAACAGACTTAGTCTGTATAGCATGGAAGTGGCAGTTGCCACGTTCATCAGACAGTGCCTGAAAGTTTTTTTGAACGTTTCATGCATGTCTGGTTAAAATGTGTATGAACTACTGGTTCATACGTGTTTCAACACCATCTTCTTTTCCAATTACAACAGTTGTTTTTCCACAAAATTCTGTAAACAGTCCACAACTCATTACACCGGAAAGATTGTTGATCTGAACTTCCAGTGACGCAGGACTGATGATTTTTTCAAACCGGCAATCTATTATCCAGTTCCCGTTATCAGTAATAACAGGCCCATCCTTTTTAACACCTTCACGGAGAACAGGTGTCCCTCCAAGACTTTTGAGTCTGACTGCAACCAGTGATGCTGCAAAGGGCAGGACTTCAATTGGTACAGGTGCACTAAATTCCTCAGTCAGTTTACCGGGATCAATAACAATTACAAGTTTTTTTGAGGCTTCAGCAACACACCGTTCTCTCGTCTGTGCAGCCCCTCTCCCTTTTATAAGGTTAAGATGCGGGTCAACCTGATCAGCACCGTCAATAGCCATGTCAGGTTCAACGCACTCATCAAGGGTTGTTAACGGTATATTGTATTCCCTTGCACGAATTGCAGCCTGGTATGAAGTAGCGACTCCTCTGACAGAAAGGCCCTCACCTATGCGTTCAGACAGGCGTTCCATCGCATAAAACACGGTTGAACCGGTTCCAAGCCCGATAACCATACCATCCTCAACCAGATCTGCTGCATAGTAACCTGCCCTCATTTTTGCATTACTTAAATTATTACTCTCCATTAGAACACCACTAATCTATTAATCTATATTATTCCCACTTGACAAATTTATTACATTCTGTTGTTTGAATAGCTCCAAAAAAAGCAAAGGCTGTAGGAATCAGGAAAAACGGATTGTATAAAATATTTTGTTAATTGATGATATATACTATTGTTACTGTTGCGATAAATGCCAAATCTAATATGACCAAATATCAGATTTTTCAGCATTCAGTTAAAAGATAACACATTCCGGACAAATAATGAGTTTAATAATAAAAGTGGACCGGGCGGGAATTGAACCCGCGGCCTCTACCATGCCAAGGTAGCGATCTTCCCCTGATCTACCGGCCCGAATAAGCATTCGTGCTATAATACTTTGATCCTTATCAGTTAAAATGGTTTATTATTGAATTTGAGGAAGTTTTCTGATATTTTCGAAGAGTCTTTTTCTGGCATCATTAATACAGGTCTCACTTGTATCAATTAACAGATGCCCGTTGCTAATTACGGGTTTTAAAAGAGCTCTGCAACCTTTCGGTGCATCATGTCTGGCAGGCAGCACTGTATGAGTCCCGTCAGGAAATTCATACACTTCCTTAACCCCACTCCGTTTCCCGCGTTTTGCAGAGATCTTACCTTCAATTTGCACAATATCCATTGAAAAATCAATCACAGGTGCATTTGCAATCGCACCGCCCACACCAAATGAATCGACAATATCCCTGTACTTAATAATATCATCAGGATCCACCCCACCTGTCAGGAATATTTTCACATCATTATAACCGTTAATATCCAGCTCCCACCGAACCTCTTCAAGAATCAGTCTCATATCCCCACGGCGTGAACGCGGCGTATCAAGGCGCACGGCAGTTGCACCCAGCTTAGCCGCAGCAAGGGCTTCCCTCTTCTCATCACAGAATGTATCGCATAACATCACACGCGGGACTTCAGGGGGGGCATAACGGTCAAACGCAATCCAGGCATCAGATGTCTTCTCAAAACACATGACAAATGCGTGTGGCATGGTTCCTATCAGAGGCAGACCATCAGGTGCACAGGTATTGCTCACACCATCAACACCACCAATCCACGCTGACCGCTCGATCATATAAGCCAGAGTCGGATGCTGCCTTCTGGAACCAAAGGAATGAACCGGTACATCGCCTGCATGTAATTTCATCATTGAAGCGGCAGATGCAATGCCTGACGCATGACAGAGGAAACCAAGAAGAGCAGTTTCATATCGGGCAAAATCCCGATACCTGCCGGTTATTCTTAACACAGGTTCACCTGCATAAAAGATACTCCCTTCCGGCATTGCGACAACATCAACAGGAATACCTTCAAAAAGTGAGAGCAGATCATTCAGACCGCACAAAACACCCCATGGCTGAGGAAGAGCGGCCGCACTGACTTCCATTGTAACCAGAGGGTTTAAACTTTCAGCATCAAGGGCCTCTTCAGTCCTGATAAAATATACATCCGTGCATTTCCCATTTTTAATGGTATCACTGTCAACTATCCGGAATTTGCCCATTAGTTAAAAATGAACCTGAATAAATTAAAACATACTGGTCAGGATATCCGGAGTCTGTTCAGTCTGATTATTGGAGGATAGCAGAGATAGATCGTGCATGAACAAGAGGATCTCCCTCTGTTGACACTATCAGATCATATCATCAAAAACCACCAAAAATGTGGATCTGTATTATTTTATAACATATTTATGTTACAAACCGTAAGTTTTGTTTTTAAACTAAGATCTATGCATAATACTTGATAGATTCAATGTACAAATAACATAGCAGATAATCATACAAAATAACAATTATTTAATACCTATAGGTAATCAGATCTATTACAGGAGTGTCTGATATGAAGAAAAAGATAATGCTTATATTTTCACTTGTGTTCATTTTCATTGTAGTTGTATGCTGTTGTGCATGCACAGGCAATAGTGACGACACAGGGATAACACCGTCTGCAAAAGCCGTCGAAAAAAAGATGATAACAATCACTGACGGAACCGGCCGTGAAGTTACAGTTCCGGAATCACCTGAATATGTAATATGTTCAGGGCCTGGTTGTCTGCGTTATCTCACCTATCTTCAGCAACAGGACAAAATTGTCGGTGTTGACGATATGGAAAAAAATTTGCAGCGGTTTGAGGCAAGACCATACGCGATTGCAAACCCCTGGTTCAGGACAGATGATGAACTTGGCCTGATAGGTGAGTTCCGCGGGCATGATAACCCTGAGCTGATTGTATCACTTGATCCTCAGCCGGATGTCATCTTCAAGACATATGCAACAAGCGGTTATAATCCCGATGAGCTCCAGGAAAAAACCGGTATTCCTGTGGTGACACTTGAATACGGAAATCTTGGTGCATACCGTGATGATATGTACAACTCACTGCGTCTTATGGGTAAAATCATGGGTGCACAAGATCGTGCAGAAGAAGTTATAGGTTTCTTTGATGAAAACATCGCAGATCTCAACAACAGAACCTCTGATATATCTGAGGATGATAAAAAGACTGTCTATGTAGGGAGCATTGCACACAAAGGGCCACACGGATTCCAGTCAACAGAACCGGGTTATCCGCCATTCATGTTTATAAATGCTAAGAATGTCGCTTATTCTGAAAAAGACGGAAAAGTAATCCCATATGCCGACGTCGCAAAAGAAAAGATTATCGAATGGGACCCTGAAATACTCTTCCTTGACCTCTCAACCCTCCAGTCCGGTGATGACATGTCAGGACTCTATGAACTCAGAAATGATGAATCATACCAGACTCTGAGCGCTGTCAAAAAAGGGGATGTCTATGGAGTTCTGCCGTACAACTGGTACACTACAAATCATGGGAATGTCCTTGCTGATGCTTATTATATTGGAACAGTAGTCTATCCGGACAGGTTCATGGATATTAAACCGGATAAGAAAGCTGATGAAATATATGAGTTCCTTGTTGGAGCACCGGTATTTGAACAGATGAACTCTGCCTTTGATAATCTGGCATTTATCAGACTTTCAGTTTGAAAAAACTGATTTCACTAAGAGAAAATGGATTTATCATGCTAAGTGACAATTGCCACTTAGCATGAAAACGTGCGTGACACAACGCGAGCCATGCACGTTTTTTAATAAATTAATAGACTTAAATGAGATTATTCCGAGGAAATAAAGACTAAAAATCCGCAATATAGGAGAATAATATACTATGCACCTTTCTGATGAAGAAATCCCGGATGAATATCTTAATTATGTAGGCCGGAAAATCACCTTCATAATTGGTGGACTCGTTGCACTGGGAATACTTTTAATACTGTCTGTTTCTGTTGGTGCAGTAAATATACCGCCTGTTGAAGTTCTGGAGACCTTATTAAATTTATCCGACCGATGGAATGTAATCATCTGGAATATCCGCCTGCCACAATCATTAACAGCAATCGTTGCAGGTGTGGGACTTGCAGTTGCAGGTGTTGCCATGCAGTCTATTTTAAGAAATCCGCTTGGTTCACCATTCACACTTGGAATTTCACATGCCGCTGCTTTTGGAGCGGCATTTTCAGTGATGATTCTGGGAACGGGAGCCATGCACAGCAGCGGTATGGATGCTGTTACTATCGTCAACCCCTATCTGACTACTATTTCCGCATTTATATTCAGCATGATTGCAACGGCAATAATACTGGGCATATCCAGGATACGAGCTGCATCTCCTGAGGTTATGGTGCTTGCAGGTGTGGCACTGGGGTCACTATTTACAGCAGGCACAATGTTTCTTCAGTATTTTGCCGATGATGTTCAGCTTGCGGCAATGGTTTTCTGGACGTTTGGCGACACTGCAAGGGCAAGCTGGAGTGAACTGGGATTAATTACAATTGTAGTTATTTTATCCATAGTTTACTTCATTTATAACCGCTGGAACTACAATGCAATAGATGCCGGCGATGAAACGGCAAAAGGACTTGGTGTAAATGTAGAGAGAGTACGCTTATGGGGCATGGTTATTGCATCATTTGTTACCTCAATCGTGGTTGCATTCCTTGGTGTAATCGGCTTTGTAGGACTTATATGCCCGCATATGGTAAGGAAGCTCATTGGAGATGACCATCGCTTCCTTATACCGGCAACATGTGTTGTTGGTGGACTGCTGCTGCTGGCGGCAGATACTGCTTCAAGGCTGATCCTGGCACCGCATCTTCTTCCCGTTGCTGTTCTCACTTCATTTCTGGGAGCACCAGTGTTCATTTATCTGATTATCAGGGGGCACAGATGAATGATTCTTGAAGTAGATGATGTTGCATTTAATTACCGCAGCAAAAATGTTCTAAACGGAATTGAATTTAAAATCAAAAAAAATGAAATTCTCTCCATTCTTGGACCAAACGGAGTGGGAAAGACCACTCTTCTAAAATGTATGAATGCAATCTTAAAACCGGAATCAGGGGCAATATATATTGAAGAAGAAGATGTTCTTAAATTAGGCCGGATTGAAATTGCAAGAAAACTGGGTTATGTTCCTCAGCGTGCCGAAACAGGGCGACTCACAGCCTTTGATGCAATCCTGCTTGGAAGGCGGCCCCATATTAAATGGAATCTATCTGAAAAGGACTTAAAGATTGTTAACAGTGCCATTAAAAAGATGAATCTTGAAGATCTCGCACTAAGATATATTGATGAGATGAGCGGCGGAGAACTTCAGAAAGTTAGTATTGCCCGTGCCCTTGTCCAGGAACCTAAAGTCCTTCTGCTTGACGAACCGACAAGCAGTCTTGACCTGAGAAATCAGCTTGGAATTCTTGATACAATCAGACAGGTGGTTGAGGGGCATAATGTCTCAGCCATAATGACTATGCACGATCTCAATCTTGCTCTACGTTATTCTCACAAATTTATTTTCCTTAAAAACGGGACCATCTACTCTGCCGGTTCAAGAGATGAAGTTACACCTGAGATGATAGAAGAGGTGTACGGGGTTTCAGTTGCAATTGAAGAATTACATGGGCACCCTGTTGTTATACCACTATAAGTCATTTTAAGGCAGCACTATTCTCTAAAAACCTCAAAACGTTCTCTTTTTGCACTGCATACCAGACAGAGTTCTGGAGGTCTTTTTCTGCACAAATATATCCCTATACAGGGCATGGCATCCTAAAACCGGAAATGAGGGTATACCTGCAATTATACAGGCTGTGCCAGAACCAGTAGTTGTACCAAGGTTATAAACCCTCTGAAAAATAAGAATGCCGAAAAAAATATTGGGCATAAAAAATACGAAATTACTATGTAAATCACTTTGTGATTTATCATCAAAACGTGTGAGGCTAACGCCTCATACACGTTTACCATAAAGATCAAAAATTTTCATTAAACAGTGCCTGAACGCTTACGCGTCATGTACGTTTTAGAGAAAAATGTGCATGGAGTTTAACTCCGGGCCGACTATAAATAAATGAATTCGTGGTTTTAACGGCCGCCTGCGCCACCGCCTCCAAAACCACCGCCTCCGCCGAATCCTCCGCCCCCACTTCCGAATCCACCGGCACCCCCACCCTGTGAAGGTGGTGAGAAGGCTATTATCGGGAGAAATCCAAGCCTCATATATGAATATGCAGGCATTCCGGCATCTGAGATATTGACATTAAGATCTTTCATTGCTTTTTCGACCTTATCTCCAACACCAAGTGCTGTGCCGTAGACAAGCCACTCGCCCCACATGCTGATATCATCTGGTGAGTATTTCTTTATCCGGGCAAGGTCAGATAAGAAATCTCTGAATGAATCCCATTCAAGTTTTTCTTTATAGTGATCATCTTTCCATTTTCCAAACAGTGTTGTAGGGAAACAGAGTGCCGCTATAATCTGAACAAGTACTACACATAGAAGAAACACCGTTGCTCCCAGCAAAGGAATGGATCCTGGTGATATGAAGTGGATAATTATCACTGCTGCAAAAGGAACTGCCCATAATAAAACCAGAGGCAGGAGTTTTATTCGTCCCTCAATGATATATTTGTATGACAATGTCATGTCAACCGACTCTGTAAGCGCTTTAAGGGTAGTCTGGTATCTGACAACCTCAGCTTCCGCGGTTTGAGAGTGACCTGCTTCTGTTGCAAGGGCATTAATCTCATCTGTGTCAAACACACCGTCCCTGGCACCATTTTTAATAAAGTTTATTATACGGTTTTCGTATGAATCGCCACCACTGTCATCAAGAACTTTAATACGGACGCCCTCGCCGTTATCACATTCATCAATACGAAGTTTTCCCTGCCTGTGAAGATCAAGAAGAGTCGCATAAAATCCATTCTCATCATAGTCAATGGCATCACCCTTAAAAAGCAGGTTGACTTCCCATGGTTTAAGTTTGTTATTTGGGACAAAACTAAGGTACTCCGGAACTGTGAATTTTTTTTCATGTCCATGCCTGAGATATAATATAACGAAGAGGAAAGGCATCAGAATCACGAAGATTTTTGCAATAATGCCAAGCAGGGATGCAACTGTGAAAGGCAGAGAATACCAGAAGTTTGCAGATTCAGTTTTTCCTTTTACATCGTCAACAAAATTAGGGAAACCGTCAATTACATCTTTGTAATCCTTTGAAAGCAGCATCTCAACTTCAATAAGTTCATCCTCCCCTGAATCCCCGGTGATTATGATTGAGTCACCCTTTTGTTCTCTATTTAGTGTAGGGGGGTGCGGGTAGATTTTCTCAACATAAGCAGAAGGAATTGTTATTGATACATGTCTGTAGGGTATATGCTCACTTGCAAACTTCAGATTGAGGTGAGTATAGAGATTGTCATATTCAACCGGAGGGTGGAGTTTGAAAGTGTATGTAACGGTGTATTTTCCTCTATCAAAGTATTCGGGCCTGTAAATCCCGACTTCATTTTTATATGCCTGATCTGAGATGAATGATTTGTAGGTACCGCTGTTTTGATCAAATAACTTCACCTGATTCTGGTAGTCTTTTGCATATCCAACTGTACCTTTGGGAACCTCCATACTGACGAACTCAATTGAAGGAAGATCTCCTGACTTTTCAAAAGTCAGGTAATAGTCCCACTTTCTGAAGAGCATCCGGTACTGACCGCCTGATTTGACATCATAAGTGTACTCCTCAACCAGAGTACCGTCCTCATACCAGATGGCATTGTAACTCTCGGCAACCAGATCATCAACCTCAAGGGAGGGGAAGGAAATTACCCCTGCAAGCGCCACAATTCCTATGAAAAAGGTCGCGGCAACAAGGACCAGAATCTGTTTTTTTTCGTTCACGAAAAATTACCTCTTAGTTGGTCAGAAAGATATCTCAGGCGCTTTCTCAAGATTCTCGTCCTCAAACTCCAGGTAATCCAGTTTTACCAGGTGCAGCATTCCTGCGATAATATTGGAAGGGATGGATTCTCTCATCGTATTGAACTGCTGTGAGATGTTATTGTAGGTATAGCGGTGGCGTGCAATCTCATCTTCAATATCTTTTATCGAGTTCATGAGATCGGTTACAGTTTTTTGTGTCTTAAGGTCAGGGTAATTCTCCATAACTGCAAAGAGGCGACCCAGTATGGAGCGTGACTCTGCTTCGACTTTATTCAGGTCACCTGCACCTGCGCTGCCTACACTTGCCCGCATTGCGGTAACTCTTTCAAGTGTTTCCTTTTCAAAAGAGGCATAGCTCTTTACTGAACCTAAGAGCTGCGTGATCATATCGAGTCTTTTCTTCATTGCAACCCTTGTCTGGCCGAGAGTTGCTTCTGAAGAATTCCTCAGGCTGATAAACCTGTTGTAAATGCTTACAAACCATGCGGCAAGTCCGATTAGGACTATCACAATAATTCCGATAATAATCCAGTCTGTCATCTTAATTCTCAATAAATTAATCTCGTCTCTTTCGGTAAATAATAATAGGTTACATATTATCTGCAAATATGGGATTTTATGTCAGAAAGTGTAAATAATGTAATCTTCATTATGAAAAGACAATAATCTACTTTTAGTCAGGAGTCAGTACTATTCAATAATGAATACAGAACGAATATTCAGATATTATCCTGACAACTTTGGTGACCTGACTGTCAAAGTCATTCATATGGATCTTGTTTTTGATGTACATGATGACTATACCCGTGTCTCTTCCACTCTTCATGTGAAAACACTGGATACTCCTCTTAGTGAACTGGCGTTAAACGCAAAAAACCTTGAAATACTCTCTGTAACCTGTAATGATTATAAAATTGTATATAATTATAAGAAAGAAGAATCCCTGCTCAATATAATATTTGAAAAACCGGTCCCCCTGCAGAGTGATCTCTTCATAAATACCGAAACTATCTGCAGACCTACGAAAAATCTCCTTGAAGGGCTTTACTATGATGAAACACCGCGAGGAGCCCCTCCACAGCAGATAACTCAGTGCCAGCAGTGGGGGTTTGAGCGTCTTGTGCCCTGTATTGATGATATGGCAGCAAAATGCACATACACAACCAAAATTATTGCAGATGAACGCTATACTAACCTGATTACAAATGGTGATGTTGTGGAGACGCGGCATTCCGCAGGAGATGGAAGGGTTTCTCTAACCTATTCAAACGAGATAACGCCTATGGCCACATATCTCTTTTTCCTGGGTGTCGGAACTTATGAAACGTTTAAGCGGATTTTTGAATATCCTGATGGAAAAACATTCATGCTTGAACTGCTGGTTCCTCCTGAAACAGATCAATCAATTGCAAATCAGGCCCTTGAAATTCTTGCAGACTCCATTATGTGGATTCATCTCTTTACCGGTATTGCCTGTTACGAGAATATGGATATACGCAACCGGATTTATTATCTTGTGCATGAAAGGGACAAAAATATTCAATCCGGGAATGATAAAAAGGCTCATGAAATACGTGAACTGTTAAAAGAACTTGTTTTGAAAATTAAAACAGGATATGCCTATACCGGAACGGTCTACCGCGAGATCGGAATGCAGAACTCAGACTTCGGAGGGATGGAGAATGTGGGCAACACAACGATTACGACAAACCGCATAATACCTTTTTCAGAGGCGACAGATGCCTCCTATGAATATATGATCAGGGTCAAGGTTCATGAGTTTTACCACAACCTGAACGGATCAGAAGTGACCGGCCAGAGCCCGTTTGAGATCTGGTTAAATGAAGCGGTAACAGTCCATATTGAAGATCAGTATCATGCATTTTTGTTTGGCCGGGATTACAGCAGACTCCAGACAGTACTTACGCTTCTTTCACCTTCTGGTGGCACTTTTATGTATGACAGAGGCGCTGGTTCGATGCCAATTGAACCTGATGGTTTCAATGATCCAAATGACCTGATTACAGGCGTTACATATGTAAAATCTCCGGAATTTGTGCGCATGATTGAAACCCTGATGGGAAAAGAAAACTTTGTAAAAGCACTTGACCTGTATCACCGGCGTTATCAGCACGGAAATGCCACCAGTGCCCAGTGGCTTGAAGCAATGGAGGAGTCTTGCGGACTTGAGTTTAAAACGATGGCAGAGCAGTGGCTGAAACTGACCGGATACCCTGTTGTGGATGTAACCACGACCTATGAAAGTCAGAGTAATGAATTTACTATTTACCTCAGGCAGTCCGGACCTGATGAAAAATCAATCTGGGAATTCCCTTTCACTGCTGCACTTGTGGATCATGAAGGCAATGATATTGATGAGAAGCTTATCCGGGTTAAAAATCGTGAGGAGATCATTACATTTAGCGGTGTGCAGAAACCGGCCTTTGTCTCACTGAACCGTGGCTATGCGTTCTATGGGAAGGTGCAGTTTGATGAGAGTGACAACGAACTGTTTATGCAGACCAGAATGGACATTGATCTCATTAACCGCTACTGTGCATTTTATCATCTTCTTGACAGGGAAAAGATGAGGCTGCTTGAAAATCCTGATTTTGAAGTTTCAGACAGACTGGTTGATCTTTATTATGAACTTTTATCAGATGAAAAACTCATGGAAGAAGTGGGTGGGCAGTTCCTTACAGTCTTTGAGTCGGTCGATGATGAACGGCAGACACACCGGTACAGGGCGCTCTATGATGTGAAACAAAAAATATTCAGGGCAATTGCAGAGCGTTACAGGACAGAACTGACTGAACTGTATCATATATATAATAGTAGAATTACAGGGAAAGCCGACTTACATGAGTGTATAAACGACATAAAAATGCGCCAGGTCAAAAATACCTGCCTTAATCTTATTTCAACACTCGATACGCTCAAAGTCCATGCAATCATCAGAAATCAGCTGGATAATGCGGCAAACGGGACTGACCGCCTCACTGCTTTTGCCTGCTATCTGGACAGTTCGGCAGAGGACAGGTATGAAGTGATCAAAAATTATGAATCGCAGTCAAAAGAGAATCCTGTTTCCTGGGAGATATATCTCTCAGCGGTTGCCGGAAACAGCAGAGACGATGCAGTTGAGATCATAAGACAGGTTGAAAAGTCACCTGCATTCCGTATTGAACAGGCAAACGACCAGCGTGCTCTTTACGGACGATTTGCACAGAACAAAAAGATCTCACTCCAGAGTCCGGAGGGAAGGAAGTTTTTGAGCGAAGTTCTGCTGCGCCTTTCAGGGATTAATGAATACAGCACAGTAAATATTCTCTCTGTATTTGGGAATATCGATAAAATGGAAAAAGAATACCACATTCCTCTCGTTGATATGCTGATGAGTTTAAAAGAGAAACTCGATCAGAAGAGAACACCTGCTGTTTACAATACGATTCGAAGACTGCTTATCGGAGCGCCTGTTGCGACTGCAGAATATGAGGAATACTCCGGCCAACATTAAAATGTATCTTTTTCCACTTTAGAATAGTCCGGGAAATAACAACTGCATCAGAGAACCAAAAATCAAAAAATAGTTCTGAATCCGGATCCTGATAATATTAAGATACTTCAGTTGTCCGGACCAGAATGTGAAAAATATTATACCACTCGTGTGACCTGCAGAAAATAAGATGGAATCTCTAACTGAAATATGAATGATTCTAATCTGAAGCTTGTGTTTTGAAAACCGTAGTTTTATTGCTGACAGGTGAATTTTTCACATTCTCTGCAGATAAACATCAAATTTATTACCCAGTGGGAATGAATTCTATAGATAACTATGGATAATGTGATATCAGTTATCATTCCGTCATACAATGAAGAAGAAAATATTGAGGCATGCTTAAAGTCCCTTCATCATCAGACTCTGCCCCGCAGCCAGTATGAAATAGTTGTAGTGGATGGAAACTCAAAAGACAATACCCGTAAACTCGCTGAACCACTTGCAGATCAGGTTATTATCCAGACAAGCAAAAAAGTGGGTGGTGCGAGGAATGACGGTGTGGAAATTGCAAATGGAAATATTATTGCAACAACCGACTGTGACTGTATCCTTCCATCAAACTGGCTTGAAGTTATCAAAGATTCTTTTGAAAAATCCTCTGAAATAGTTCAGCTCTATGGTATTGTATTCCCACTGGAACCTGGAATAAACCATAAGATCTCTCTGGGTATGGCTAATACGTTTTCAAGACTCGGATATTATACCCATACATTATACTATACCCTTGGGTGCAATACAGCATTTGACAGGTCTGCATTTGACAAAGCGGGTGGTTACAGGTGTATTGACGCAGGTGATGATCTTGAAATAGCAAGAAGGATGAAAGAACTTGGAACAGTTGTTCTGAATACCAACATGAAAGTTCAGTTTTCAATGCGCCGTTACGAACAGTTCGGGACTTTGAAATCAATTTATGAATGGCTGTATATTGTTTCAAAAGGCGGGAATTCTGACAAATATAACTACGCACAGAGAGAATACAATAAAAAGTGATGTGGGCATCCACTAAATTATATTTTTATAATTTAATTTTTGCTTTTTGTATGTCCTGTTTAAATAATCCGGTAGATTTTATTGCTGTCCCGATCCGGTTGCAGGGGTCAGTGGAGTATAAATGCGCATTCCAAGCTCCTTGTCCAGCATATATAACATCCCGCTGCCACCATCTTTTTCGATAAGTTTCAGTTTATCAACAATTTCGCCTGCATTGGCTTCTTCTTCAATTTGTTCATCAATAAACCATTGTAGCATATTATTGGTTGCATGTTCTTTTTCCTCTATTGCAAGATTTACAAGGTCATTAATCATAAGGGTTACATGCTGTTCATGTGAAAGAGAATGGCAAAATGCCGCCAGAGGGGATTCCCATTCACTTTGAGGAGCTTCAATTGACTGTAAAATAATACGTCCACCACGCGAAATCACATAATCATAAATTTTCAGTGCGTGATTGCGTTCTTCCATCGCCTGAATACGCTGCCAGTTTGCGAATCCGCGAAGGCCGATTGATTCATACCATGATGACATAGAGAGATACAGATATGAAGAATATAATTCCCATTTTATCTGATCATTAAGTGCTTTTTCAACTTTCAGGTTCATTGCCATTTAAAAACCTCCTTGATAGTGCATATGTAGAATGAGCCTGTATAAAAATATTCCGTGAAACAATAAAGTTAAAAAGAGATTTGTTCAATATTATTTGTTCAACATTATTTCCCGTTTGTCCAGATTCCATGTACATTACAGAATTCCATAGCTTTGACATCTGTATCATCCACAGGGAATTCAGCTTCGGGTTCTTCACCAGGACGAAGTGCACGTATGTAAAAATTTCGCCCTGCTTTAACTGAAATCCACTGGATATAATGTTCTTTTTTCATGGGATGTTTTGTAGAACCCACTGTAACTTTAATTCCAGTCTTAGTTTTCTCTATTAAAGGCACGTGCTTTTGGGTTTTAGGATCTGCAGTCTGTTCTTCAAGACGTGTCATTTTCTCACCACAACAGACCAGTTCGCCGTCACCTGTATGGGTAATCATGCTAATATTGCCACACAGTCCACACTTGTAGAATTCCAGAATTTTTGTCATTATACCACTCCCTTCTGAATGGCAGATAATAGATCTAATGAAATAATAATCTATTGCATGAATCAAATTTCTGAATCAGAAATATTTACCTTTTGTCAGATCATGACTGTGCTGATAGTTTAAGGACATTGGACCCAATATCCATAAGATTTAACTTGTGGAGGTAAAGGGGGCAGAGCGGGAAGTCCCCGTCCTTCAGGCGGGGATGAAAGCGGAGCCACCCTTTTTAATTCACTTTCACTGCGCACGAAAAAGATATACATGGGTGTTTGAATGAAGGTAACTGTTTAGCCCTGAATTATTTTTTCTGATCTATTTGTTATACTGATACGCAGTTAAGAAATCAGGAACTATAAATCATCAGATCTTTATAAAAATAGATGATATGACATATTGGAGTAAAATGGTAATAAAGTGTGAAGAGAACTGTATTATATGTCACACCAATTCTCTTCTTTTTTCTGTACCGTTTTAATCCCGCTCATTTCAAACATTGTATGCGATGACGGCAATAATAATGACCCCTGATTAGTGCCCTCAGGAATTCAGTACAGACCTTTGATCTTTTGTTGGAAAACTGAGGAAAACTAAGGGAAAATGGGGGAAAATCATGTTAACCCAAGTGATGATCCTGTTTTACTCTTCTTTTGCACGGCCGACCAGACTTTCTGCAACCATTTCAGCCCTTGATAATATTTCTTCCTCACCGGGTACTTCTCTTTCAGACATCAGAACCCTTCCGTCACAGATTACTGTATTCACAGCGTTTCCGTTGCAGGAATAGACAACATTGGATACAGGGTTATGGAGCGGAGTCATGCATGCGCAGTTTCTGTCAATCAGAATTATGTCAGCTGCCTCACCCTGTTCTATTCTGCCGTTTCCAAATCCAAGAGCTTTCTTGCCTGCGGAAGTCGCCATTGCCAGTGTCTCCCCTGCAGGCAGAAGGGTATCGGAATTCCAGTAGAATTTCTGTAGTAGTGCGGAAGTTTTCATCTCTTCAAGGAGGTCAAGGTTGTTGTTTGATGAACATCCATCTGTTCCGAGAGTGACATTTGCACCTGCGTCCTTTAGCCACTGATATGGCATTGCCCTGTTTACTGCGAGTTTCATGTTGCTTGCAGGATTATGTGAGACATGGACTCCCCTTTTGCCAAGAATTCTGCACTCTTTTTCATCAAGCCAGCAACAGTGAGCGGCAATAGTACGGGAAGAGAGGCAGTTGCATTCATCCAGAAGTTCTGCGGGGCGCATGGAATGTTCATTAATACAGTCGTTCACTTCTTTTTCTGTCTCGCTCAGGTGAATGTGCAGTTTGATATCTTCTTCTTCACTGTATGCCGAACACCATTCCAGAGCATCTTTTGAGACGGTATATGGAGCATGCGGACCTACTGCACCTTTAATCCGTGGGTTCTTCATGGATTTGATATATGAGATGAGTTTTTTTGTTGAGGCAATTTCATTGTCACGTTTTTCTTCATTACCAAAATCGATAAACCCGTGAGAAAGCACAGCTTTCATTCCGGTTTCATCCACTGCACGTGCGGCATCTTCCATAAAGAAGTACATGTCATTGAAAGCAACCGTTCCGCTTTTGATCATCTCCAGACAGGCGAGTTTTGTTCCCCAGTACACATCCTCACCAGTCAGATGTGCTTCAAGTGGCCAGATCTTTTCTGTCAGCCATTCGTGCAGGTGCATGTCATCTGCGTATCCGCGCAGTAATGTCATTGCAGCATGGGTATGGGTGTTAACCAGACCCGGAAGCGCTATTTTTCCTGATGCATCTATGATAAATTCTGCGTCACTCCTGTGCACTGTTCCCGTATTTTCGCCGATATCTTCGATTTTTCCGTCTGCGTTTATGAATATGTCAACTGTTTTGCCGTTAAGTAACACACCTGCAATCAGGATTGAGGCGCCGCCCCTGTAGATATCTGAATATTCCTTGTATTCATTCATTTCAGTTTCTCCACAATATTCTCTAAAATTCTTTCAGTTCTCTCTTTATTTTCTTTTGCAGTCTTCAGTATATGTTCGTACGTCAGGACTTCATGATTTAACCCGTGTGCGTAGTTGTCTACCATACATATTGCTGCGAATTTCATCTCCAGTTCTTTTGCAAGGGTCGCTTCACTTGCAAGCGTCATACCCACAACATCGGCAAATCCCACAAGTGCTTTCACCTCTGCTACAGTCTCTATCCTGGGCCCTATGGTCTGCGCATACACACCCACTTTTTTTGCTTCAGGTATCAGTTCTGCAAGAACGGAACTGAGTTTCTCATCAATTTCCGGCATAACATGATCAATTGCATGATCATGGATGGACGGGATGTCTGTTGTGCTCATATAATCAGTGGGTATTACAATTGAGCCGGGTAGAATCTCTTTTTTCAGGGAGCCTACGGAACCAAATGCAATAATCCTGTCAACTCCGGTTATTGCAAGTGCTGCAAGAGAGGCCCGGAAATTTATCCTGTGCGGGGGGAGGCTGAACTGGTGTCGCATCAATAATGCAAATTCACCCAGATGTACTTCAGCAGTGCCAAATGGTGTCGCAATTGTCTTTTTTTCAAGGTCCGGCAGGTCAGAGAAGAGAAGGCTGGTTCCTCCTATGATTCCAAGCATAAGGAAAGCCTCCTGTTGTACCCGGATTTAAATGTGAATGCTATGTGGTTCATAAATCATAATTTCCTCATCTGGTTAGTCAAAAGTATGTCTTTTATACTGAAATATCTCTCTCTTGATTTGTGCCGGATAGTGGGAGCCTGTCCATCCAGTGCTGACCTGACAGGACAGGAACGGCTGGACAGGCTCTGCAAGTCCTATATAATTAAAGGAGCAATCCCGGATTACAATAAAAAAGAAAATGCGCGATATTTTTATTGAGATAAGTAATGTCTAACTCCTGTATAATTTGTGCAACCCGATCAAAAACACTGATATGCCTTTGAATTAAACATTCAACAAAGGCGACTGATATGGAGAACAGCGTTCACGAATGGCTCTGGCAGTGCAATCTTCCTGATAATACGGAACTTCAGGAGCATACGCTGAAAACCGACCAGAGCATCGTTATTGGTGAGAGGTGTAAAATTGATTATGGCCTCCAGGGCGAAGATGTGATTGTCTGTGAATTCAGTTCGATAAACGGTAATATACACGCAGGCGGGGATATTCGTATTGATAACTGGTGTGTCATCGAGGGTGATGTCTATACAGAATCAGATGCGTTTCTTGGCGAGGGTGTAAAAATCCTTGGGAGGCTTATTGTCAAAGGAGATCTTGATATTGGTGACAATGTCCAGATTGAGAAGGGTTTTGAGGCAAAGGGGTGGATTTCCATAAGAAACCCCATGCCTGTTGTCACATATATTATTCTCTACTTAATCACTCTTCTTGGAATTGAGAAGGAGAACGAGATAAATTCAGTCATGCAGAATCTTTTTGGTTATGATGACGAGGAGGATGAAAGTGGTGAAATTATAGTTCCCCTGATGATTCCCGGACACTCTGTTCTGAACATGGATTTTTTTTCAGTTCCAAAAGGCATCTCAATTGGTTCAGACTGCAGGCTTTACGGGAACATCAGAGCCGGTTCAATATCGATACAGGAGAACAACACAATATTTGGCAGTATGAGGTCAGAGAATACTGTTTCAATCTGTAAAGGATCGGTTGTTCATGGAGATGTGGTTGCAGGCGGAGATGTGGATGTTACTCAGAATGTACATATTATGGGAGATATTCATTGCAGGAACCTCTCCATCCATGAAGATGCCCGTCTTGATGGCACTATAAAGGCACCCGGCGGTGTTAAAATCGTGAGAGACTTATGAAAATCAAACATTTTTTTGAACTGGATGCAGTTGAATGCATAGAACCTTCATATTCCGCATTACCGAACGATTATTATACATCTGTTACAGTTGAGACGGATGCAGATGAAGGGCGTCTTTTAGTGGATGAGGAGGAGTATCCGATTGCTGTTGCCCTTCACGGCAAAGACGGGTGGTTTCTCTCAAATTTTGTATTCAGGACTGTGACTGCAGATCTGATTGAAAAGGTTCATGATCTCGGGGTGGATGTATACCAGGAACCCGGTTCTGTCTGGGTATCTGCTCTGAGAGAATATTATTGTGAAAGAATGGCAGAAGAAGTTCTGCCAGCTCATGAGGATAACCGCCCCGGGAGAGATGACCTGATCAGGGAACTTATTGGAGATATCTGGGGGAAACGCGTGGGAATTCAGTGTATTGACTGTTGTTGTGGTTCCGGGGTGGTCTCTTCGGTACTGAGAGAATATGGCATGAAACCTCTTTCATATGATAATGACCCTGCGTTATTGTCACTGGGCCTTGCATCAGGACGCCTTCTTCCGGATGAAACGATATGGATTGACGGTACACTGGCTTCGGCATATATGTCGCCTGTTGATGCAGGTATCGGGTGCATGCTGGGAGATATTACTAACTTCAATGCAGGTATGTGGGAAGAGATTGTTGGTGAATTACTGATTCTGACAAAAGAAACAGTGATCACTGTGGCAACCAGACCCGAAGTCCTCAGGATTGAAGAATGGTGTAAATCAGCAGGGCGCAATGTGGAAATATTTGAAAACGAACGTGACCCTATTTATGACCGCTGGGTTTGCCTTGCAAAATAATCCCCGGGTCGCGGTTCACCAACTATTTTTCCTTATCATTCAACAATTCAACTGTGTCCCTTTCTGTATGGTATGTATACCAGACTGACCGGCATTGCAATGGTTTTTATGAAGTATAATTACTGCGTATATTACCTGTAGGAATTGCAGAAATGGTGAGTAGTACATGACATATGGCAGTATACCCGAACTCCTTGCTCCTGCCGGTTCTCCTGAGGCGCTCCGTGCCGCTGTTGCCGCCGGTGCGGATGCAGTCTACCTGAGCGGACAACAGTTTGGTGCCCGGAGATTTGCGGCTAATTTTGATGAAACAGCTCTCAGGGATGCTGTTTGTTATTGTCATCTGAGGGGGGTGTCGGTTTATGTGACAGTCAACACTCTCATACGTGATGATGAACTTGTCCGGGCAGCTGAAGAATTACTATGGCTTTATGAAACAGGTGTTGATGCCGTTCTGATCCAGGATGCCGGGCTGGTTTCGGTTGCACACAGGGTGGTGCCTGACCTGATACTGCATGCCTCAACACAGATGACAATTCACAATTCTGAAGGTGTCGTCCGGGCAGCGAAACAGGGTATCCGGCGGCTGGTATTGCCACGTGAACTGTCAGTCCCTGAAATTGAACGAATACATAAGTCATCTGAGAAAACGGATGTTGGCCTTGAGGTATTTATCCATGGTGCCCTGTGCTACTGCTATTCAGGGCAGTGTCTTTTCTCTTCAATGCTCGGTGGCAGGAGTGGTAATCGTGGGATGTGTGCCCAGCCCTGTAGAAAACCGTACGAACTCGTAAAGGGTTTTTTGGATGAGTATGGCAGGTCCGTTTCATTAATGACTATACATGCAGATGGTAACTATCTCCTGTCACCACGTGATCTTTGTACATATCCACGGCTGGATGAAGTGCTAAAGGCATCTGTTCACTCCTTAAAGATAGAAGGGAGAATGAAATCTCCCAAATACGTTGCAATAGTTGTTTCTGTGTACAGAAAAGCACTTGATGCCATTTTTAACGGTAAATGGAAACCCTCACCTGAGGTTTTAACAGACCTGATGATGGTTTTTAACCGTGATTTTACCTGTGGTTATTTACTTGGTGATAGAGGTCCGGACCTGATGGGCCACGAACGACCGGACAACAGGGGGATTGAGATAGGTGAGGTTGCAGATTACAACCAGAGGTCAGGAGAGACTCTCGTCACGCTGAATGGACGTCTGTCGCCTGCCGCGGGTGACGGGATTGTATTCAGACAGATGAAATCCGGCTCTGAGGATATCGGAATGACGATTCGGCCTCCGTTTAATGTCAGAGCCAATCTCTTAAAAATCTGTGTGCCTGTACCTGTATCAGCCGGTTCGAAAGTTTACCTTACAACAAGAGTCTCATTAAACCGGCGTGCAAAAGAGATTATTGAATACAGGGCAGGAAATTCAGAAAGGCGTGTGGAACTGGACCTAACAGTTCAATGGGATGAAGGTACCCCTATACTGTCAGGTGTAGCGTGGTGCGGCAGAGGGCCTGTTGATGTTGAAATGAGGGGGGATTTCAGTATGGAACCCGCACGGAACCGTCCGCTGACTTCTGAAAATATTGAGGGGATGCTTCGAAAAACAGGTGATACACCCTTCATAATCAGGAACCTTAATCTGGATTATCCTGGTGGGTTGTTTGCCCCTGTCAGCATGATAAACAATCTCAGGCGGTCGTTTCTTTCACTTGTGGAAGAACGGATAAATGAAGCATACAGGCCTTCACCCGATGATGTGGCTGATGCAGGTAAGAGGCTTGATGATTTCAAATCAGAGCTGAATTCGCTAAAAGAAGGCAAAAAAAATAAAGCAAAATGCACAATTGCTCTCTCAGCCTATGTGAACACCCTGGATGGTGTTTTTGGAGCTGTTAAAGGGGGGTGCCGCTATATTTATTTTGAACCCGAAATTGTCCTTTCAGACCGCAAAGCGAATATTTATGGTATCTGTAATGAGTCGTCATTAATCGGGGACATCAGGAAGGCGGCAGTATACTGTATGGAAAACGCGGCAGAACTCTACTGGAAATGGCCACGTATTACAACAATGAAATTCCTCGATTTTGCAGTCCCTCTGATCCCTGAAATGGAGATTGCAGGGATATCAGGTATCATGGTCGAGAACCCGGGTACAGCAGAGGCAATTCGTGCAAAAGCGCCGGGAATACCTGTACTGGGCTCAGTGGGTCTCAATATATTCAATCATCTGTCAGTAAAATCCCTGAGTGATATATGTTCACATGTTACATTATCTCAGGAACTCTCCATTGAAGAGATAAAGGGACTCATTCACAGTCTGCGTTCCTCCTTATTCTCCTCCTATACCAATGAGATGAAGGTGGAATGTATTGTACAGGGGCCCGTTGAACTGATGGTTACAAAAGACTGCCTGCTTTCGTCAGTTTCAGGATGTGGTGCCTGCAGGGATAAAAAAGAAAAAACCTGGTGGGGTATTCGTGACAGGCACGGGGCTGTTTTCCCGGTATCTGTGGACGGCGAATGCTATACACACATCTATAATTCAGTAGAGACCTGTCTTGTGGATGATATTCCCGCTCTTATTGATGCCGGTGTGGATTCAATCGCCATTGATTGCCGTAACAAAACCGGGGCGTATGCAGAAGAAATGGCATCTGTTTACAGTTCAGGTATCAGTGTTGCAGAAACAGGTGAGTCAGGTATGAAAAAAGAGCTGAACCGGCTAAAAGAAAAGGTCCGTAACATCTCTGCCGGAGGAATTACAAAAGGGCATTTACAGAGTCCCCTGAAAGAAAAATAGGATCAATATAATGAGATGTGGAGTTTGGTTGTGACCTGTGATTTGGTTACTTTTTATCACACCCATCTTTTTGGCATTATCATTTTTGTGTGGGAGATTGTTTCATCAGATCTTTTTGTTTTATGCCGTGAACTCTCTCCGGATGAGTATATATTGTGAACCTCTCTCCTCTGGAAAAGCAGATGAGGGTTATGCCGGTCTGCTCAGCAGTCAGTATGCCCTGGTCTGTAGATGCAGCCCGGGAGATGATTATTGGTATGCCGGCGTTTGCGCTTTTGGAGATCATTCCTGAGGGTTGTCTCCCTGTACAGGCGATATAACATTCAGAGAGATCTATCCTGTTTAATGCAGCATACCCAACCAGTTTGTCAACCGTATTGTGGCGGCCAATATCACAACTTTTTGAAACTATATTTCCGTTTGAAAAGAGGACAGAACAATGCACCCCGCCGGTTTTTTTCCAGGTATTTGATTCGATTTCACTGGTTGCCCTGAATATATCATCAGGTGTAATTGTCAGCGATGAGTTTACTGCATGTGGAATATTCCTGATCCCGCAACCACCACCTGACCTGAATTCTTTTTCAAAAGGCTGTCTGTCTGATGTTGCTTCTACCAGGATTTCATTACCTGAAACTTCTACATTTTTAACCTGCGCGGCAAGCCCTTCACAAATTACAAAACCTGCCCCAAGTTCTTTTAACTGCTCAGGACTTGCAACCTGTTCGGTAATAAACCGGTTGTTCAGGTACAGACTGAAACGTTTCTCTCTGATTACATCATCCATAAACTGTGTTACGGAACTATTCTGTACACGTATTGCGGGATACTGATCCATTACCACTTGTTATCCTCCTTTATTCTATAATGGCGAACGTTTGGCACTATAAGAAGAAAACCAAACATTCCTGGAAGTTTGGTTTTTGACTATAATCCATCATAAGCCTTCAGTTTTGATAAATCATATGGATCCGGGTACTGAGGTATTGAAATTGTAATACAGGTGAGTTATTAAATGGTGTTCAGTCCAATAATTTTGAATGATGTATGCCAAACGTCTGGACCATCTTCCACCTTATCTTTTTGCCCGTATTGATGCAATGAAGGCAGAAAAGATAGCAGAGGGTGTGGATGTAATTGATCTTGGTGTAGGTGACCCCGATCTGCCTACACCCGAACATATTGTAGATGCATTGTGTAAAGCAGCACGTGACCCTGGGACTCATCATTATCCTGATTATACAGGTATGCTTGATTACCGTAAGGCGGTGGCTGTGTGGTATAAGAACCGATTCAATGTTGACCTTGATCCGGTTACTGAAGTGCTTGCACTTGTCGGGTCAAAAGAGGGAATTGCACATGTGCCTGAGGCTTTTGTTAACCCAGGTGATATTGTTCTGGCCACTGATCCAGGTTACCCTGTGTATAAGACTTCCACATTGTTTGCCGAAGGAGAATTATATAATATGCCTCTTCACGAGGAAAATGACTTTCTGCCGGTTTTTGATGATATCCCGTCAGATGTTGCGAAAAAAGCAAAACTTATGTTCCTTGGTTATCCGAACAATCCCACCGGGGCAGTAGCACCGAGGGAATTCTTTGAGGAAGTTGTTGATTTCGCACGTGACAATGAAATTGTGGTTGTGCATGATAATGCCTACTCTGAGGTATGTTTTGACGGATATAAGCCGCTCTCCTTCCTTGAAGTTGACGGTGCGATGGATGTCGGTATTGAAATGCACTCTCTTTCAAAGACATACAATATGACCGGCTGGCGTATTGGTATGGCTTGTGGTAATGCTGATATTATTTCAGGTCTTGGAAGAGTAAAGACCAACGTGGATTCAGGTGCATTTGATGCAATCCAGAGAGCCTCTATTGTTGCACTGACAGGTCCGCAGGACTCTGTGGATGACGCATGCCGGATTTATCAGGAAAGGCGCGATGTCCTTGTTAACGGTCTCCGTGAACTTGGTTTTGAAATAACCGCACCAAAGGCAACATTCTATGTCTGGCTGAAAGTGGATGATTCAATGAAGTTCGCCGCAAAAATGCTCAATGAGGCGGGTATTGTTGTCACTCCGGGTGTTGGTTTCGGTGAAAACGGAGAAGGTTATGTCAGATTTGCCATTACCCGTTCTATTGAACGAATAAAAGAAGCACTTGAGCGCATGAGGGGGCTTGACTTTGAAACTTCCTGAACATCTTACAATTCAGAATGGTCACCTGTATATAGGCAGGCATGACAGCAACGTGCTGGCTGAGAAGTATGGCACACCACTTTATGTGAGTGATGAGGAGCGCATCAGGGACAATTTTGTCCGCTACAATGAAGCACTGAAAAAATATTACCCTGATGTTCAGATGCTTTATGCCGCAAAAGCAAATGGTAACCTTGCCATATTTAAGATACTTGCCAGAGAAGGAGCCGGTGCCGATGTCTTCTCATCCGGTGAACTGCACCTTGCGCTTCTTGCAGGCATGAATCCCGAACACCTGCTTTTCAATGGTAGTTCAAAGACAAGAGATGATTTAAAACTCGCTGTTGAAAAAGGAGTGAAGGTCTCAGTTGACTCGTTTAATGAACTTTATCAACTTAATGAAGTTGCAAAGGAAGCGGGCAGGGAGGCTGAGATATCTTTTCGCGTTAACCCGGCAATAGATGTACCAACGCACCCAAAGATCGCAACAGGTCTTGCCACAAGCAAATTCGGAATTCCTGCCGGGCAGATAATTGAGGCATATCGCCAGGCCCTTGAGTGCAGCAACATCTCTCCGGTCGGCATGCACTGCCACATCGGTTCTCAGATCCTTGAGGTGGCACCCTTTGCAAAGGCCGCTGAGGTTATGGTCGCGGTTGCAAAGGAAGTTACTGATATCGGAGTTGACCTGAAATTCCTTGATATCGGTGGCGGACTTGGTATACCATACCACAGGTCGACAGATGTCGCCCCGACCCCTGAGGAATATGCAGATGCGGTAATGCCGGTATTCCTTGAGGGCATTGAAAGGTGCGGCATAAAACCTGTGCTCTGGGTTGAACCCGGACGGAACCTGCTTGGTGACACTACTGTTCTCCTGACACGTGTGAACTCTGCCAAGAGCACACACAAGAAATTTGTAAATGTTGATGCAGGTTTCAATCTTCTTGTAAGGCCGACAATGTATGATTCATACCACGAGGTTGTTGTAGCAAACAAGGCAGATGAAGAACCCGCTGCTGAATATACCATTACAGGTCCTATCTGTGAGACAGGAGATATTCTTGCCCATGACAGAGAGCTTCCGGAAGTTGTGGAGGGTGACCTGATAGCTGTTTTAGATGTCGGTGCATATGGTTTTTCCATGTCATCACAGTATAATGCGAGACCACGCTGTCCCGAAGTCATGGTTAACGGATCTCTTGAAGCACTTATGCGCCGTGGTGAAACAATAGATGACCTAATCGCAACTATGGAAAAACTGCCATGGCAGGATTGAGGAGTAATTTAATTGCATGCACATTATGCACTGGTTGATGATCTCTTTGACAAGGATTGCTTCAGGGAGAAAGTAGAGGCAATAATTGAGCAGTCTGGTGGACTGCTTGACGAGCGGACTGCTGCGATGCTGGTAGTTCGTGAGGCCGGCAGACACCACCTGAAAATAACTGAACTTCAGACTTCATCCAGTCTGGTTTCTTTTTTCTGTAAAGTTCTGTCTAAATCTCAACCGAGGGAGTTTATGCGTTCAGATGGTACTCCTGGTCTGGTATCCCGCATGGAAGTCGGGGATGAGTCCGGAGAGGTGGATATTGTCCTCTGGGATTCCCGGGCTGCAGCCATATCTGAGATAAATGATGGAGATGTACTGGAAATCGTCGGTCGCCTGAAGAAACCCGGGGAAGTCCACGTTCTTGATATGCAGAAGACAGCATGTAATATTAATACGCGTACAGATGCCTCTCTGTCAAAAGGACCTGAAACTCTGTCTGTCCGTTTGGTTCACCTTGAAGCCACAAGGGAATTCACACGACGTGACGGCAGCACCGGTCAGTTGAGAAAAGGAATTATCGGTAATAGTCTGTGGACCGCAGGTTTTGTCTGCTGGGTTCCGGTTCTCTTTGATTCTGTTAAGTCCGGAGATTCAATATGTATAACTCATGCTGTCAGAAACACACGATCGACCCAGAGAGAATATATAATCGGAGAAAAGTCCACAGTTGCGGGTATTGATGAAACAGTTGAAGTGCTGGTATCTCCTGTCAGTGAATTTAAGGATGGACAGACGATCTCTGTACAGGGTGAAATTGTAAACCTCCGTCCTGCAAGGACATTTACTACCAGAAACGGGAACCAGTCCTGTGTAAGGAATGCTGTGTTAACAGACAAGGATGGTGATGAGATCGCAGTTGTTATCTGGGGTGAACAGGCGGAAATACCACTTCTGCCGGGTGATTCTGTGGAACTATTCCATGCACAGTGTCGTATGGGCAGGCGGAATGAGTCTGAAATCCATGTAGGTTGGCAGGGAGTAATTCGTCTGAAAGAATCTGAGTCTGAGTCTGAGGAGATTACTTTTAAGGGAACTATTGTTGACGGGGCATCCGGCAGGTGTATTGATGACGGTAAAGTCTGCTATCTGATTGACTGTGATCTGCCGCCGGGTGCAGAAGTGCGTGTGACGGGTCAGTTGTCTGGCAGAAGGCTGAATGTGATACACACTGAGGCTGTTTGTACTGATATTGACCTTCTGAATAAGAAACTGGATGATATTTGCGGATAAAAAAATATTTTGGAATACTTTCACGGTGCACGGTATGACTCCTATATACTGGTACTCTGATAAAGATATGTAATCAAAAATAAAGAGGTACTTGAGATATGGCAGAACATGAAATTGAAGACCTTCCCGGTGTTGGTCCGACTACCGCAGACAAATTACGTGAGGCCGGTTATTGTACAATTGAGGGAATCGCAACAGCTTCCCGCTCTGACCTTGTGGAAGCTGCTGAAATTGGTGAATCCACTGCGAAGAAGATGATTAAAGCTGCCCGTGAAATGGCTGACATCGGTGGGTTTAAAACTGGTACAGCAGTTCTTGAGGATAGGAAGGAAGTTCGTAAGTTAAAGACACTTGTCGAAGAATTTGATGATCTTTTGGGCGGCGGGCTGGAAACCAAGTCTATATCAGAAGTATATGGTGAATTTGGTTCAGGAAAAAGTCAGATTTCACACCAGATGTCAGTAAATGTTCAGTTACCTGAAGAAGTAGGTGGTCTTGGCGGTTCATGTCTCTATATTGACACAGAGAATACATTCCGTCCTGAGCGCATTGAACAGATGGTTGATGGTCTTGAACTTGATATTGAAATTCCCCCGGTTTCTGAGTTTCTGGAAAACATCCATGTGGCAAAGGGGTACACATCAGATCACCAGATGCTCCTGACAGACAGTGCCCGTGAACTGGCTTCTGAACTGAAAGATTCCGAAAAGCCTGTCAAATTAATTATTGTTGATTCGCTGACCGCTCATTTCAGGGCAGAATATTCAGGGAGAGGTACATTGTCTCTCAGGCAGCAGAAATTAAATAAACACATGTATGACCTTGCAAAACTTGCTGAAGAGTGTAATGCTGTTGTGCTCGTCACAAATCAGGTGATGGCCAACCCTGCAGTTTTCTTTGGTGATCCGACAAAACCTATCGGAGGGAATATAGTCGGGCATGCGTCCAAGTTCCGTTTATATCTGCGTAAGAGCAAAGGCAGCAAGAGGGTTGCAAAACTGGTTGACAGTCCAAATCTTCCTGATGGTGAAGCAGCATTTGTTGTTGAATCCGCAGGTTTGAAGTCTGTCTGATAACATACAGGTTATCAGATGGAAAATGTCTCATTTTTCCCACCAAAGGCATTAATTACTGATGTTGACGGGACAATCACAGATGAGCGAAGGCGCATAAATACTGATGCAATTCTCGCTATCCGGACTGTTATTGACGCAGATATTCCTGTTATTCTGGCGAGTGGCAATACTGTCTGTTCATTGAACATGCTCTCCAAGATGATTGGAACTGACGGGACAATTATTGCGGAAAATGGCGGTACATACAGGGTTACATATCAGGGCGAGCAGAAGGTCTGCGGCAACCATAAATTATGCTGGGATGCTTATGAACTTCTGAATACTCATTTTTCAGAAATTGGAAATGAGCTTGAACTATACAGTCCCAAAGATCGCTTTGCGGACGTTGCATTTGCAAGGACAGTTAGTGCCGGGGATGTTCGTGAATTGCTTAAACAGATGCCATCGGTAAAAGTTATTGACACTGGTTTTGCCATACACCTTCAGCTGGCAGGGATAACAAAGGGATCTGCTTTTCTTAATATAGCTGAAGAGATGAATATCCCTGCTTCGGAATTCCTGGCCGTTGGGGATTCAGAAAATGATCTGGAAATGCTAGAGAATGCAGGTATTGGTATTTCTGTATCAAATGGCCATCCAAATTTGCTTGGTGCAGCTGACTGGATCTCTAAAAAAACATATGGTGATGGATTTGTTGAAACTGTAATAAAATATTTCCCCTCACTGTTTTGAAAGATAACGGTCAACGACGATATAATCCCTTATATCTTTTACAGCTTCAAACGGGATGTAAATTCTGTCACCGTCAAGAGGATAACCGCTGGTGTCAAAAGTGTTGTCTGGTTTTACAACAAGATCAATTACCTGACCTGAATCGAGATCAACCATGATATTTTTTATTGTCCCAATGACCATACCATCTGTACTCATTACCTGTTTGCGTGAAAGGTTACGGGAAAACGTTGTTTTCATAAAAAAGAAACGTACCCTATACTATTTAAATGATTCCAAAATCAAATTAATTAACTGACTGGATGGATTTCTTCCGGGTTTTTAATAATGATATGGTGATTGAATGTTCTTTTTGATCCAATCCTGAATTATTCCAAAATAAGAAGATCT
Organism: Methanobacteriota archaeon; assembly: GCA_034659935.1. GTDB lineage: Archaea > Halobacteriota > Methanomicrobia > Methanomicrobiales > Methanomicrobiaceae > DAOVRB01. The sequence goes on from JAYEIC010000084.1 coordinate 46,699, forward strand.
ATTACCAGTTAGAGAGCAGGAAATACCCCGATAACATCTGACTGGGTTAATATCCCAACGGGTTTGTTCTCTTCCATTATCACAAGTCTGCCAATTTTCTCTTCTTTGAATTGTCCAATTACTTCATAGAGGTTGATTTTGGATTCAGCAATTACTACTTTTGGTGTCATAATGTCATCTACTCTCGTGTCAAGAGACATCCCGTTGTCAATTCCTCTGGCAATGTCACTCAGGGTAACTATTCCTATCATGTTGTTACCATCCATTACAGGGGCGCCATGAATATGATGAATATTAAACAGGTGCATGCTCATTTTAAATGTGGAACCGCTTTGCAGCGTATAGAGGGGTGTACTCATATAGTACTTTATCTGTTTCTTTGGAAGAGAGATTAGTTCTATGATTGTAATAAGAAGAGATTGCTCACCTTCATCTTTTCCGTAAATTTCACCTTTCAAAAGTAGTTTATTTACAGGGGTCGGTCCGATGGTGATTTCATCACCAATATTAAAAACTTTTACACTTCCAATCAGTTTGATTAATGCATGACAGAGATCCGGGTTTCTGAGCGTTATAAAATCCATTTCAGAAACGCTTACGCTTTTTACAACTTTCCCCCTGAACCTGATTGGCACTTCTGATTCTTTCTCATAATTGTTCAGATTGAGCACTCTGTATGCAAGGACTGAAGGTGTATAACCCCCCTTTGGTCCGGGTACACCCTCTACAAGAGTGAGTGCTTTTAACGCTTGCATCTGATTTCTGACAGTTCCAGGATTTCGCTTTAATACCTCTGCAATCTCTTCTCCTTTGATTGCAGAGGAATGCTGATGATAGAGAGTGATCAGTGTGATAAGGATATCTTTCTGGATAACCGACAAATCCATAATGAGTGATAAAAAGACACCAATAAATTAATAACTTCCTAAATAATATTGCTGGCGAACGCTTCTTCTCTAATTCCTGTAACCCGGGTTCCGGTCATTTAGACACATTATATCAGATATTTTCCAAATTCAAAAATATACTGATTCTTTTGAAAACATATGCCTGATTTTAGTTGCTGAATTTGAGCAAGAGAACGCCGTACCTGCCTTTATTTGTTAAAATATATGGGAAATGCCATTATAAATGCCATTATAAATGCCATTATAAATGCCATTATTACTGTGCCTGCCCCACAGGGAATTCAGGCGCAGTTTTGATGAATGTAGCAAATCAGGCTGTGACAGAATGGCTCCTGACAATTTGTGATATCTGACATTTCCTCAAAACAAAATCCAAATCAGGGTTGTTTTTCATAGGCCTGGTGTTGGGTCACACCCTGAAATGCCACTTTCATGCCAAATAAGATCCCCATTTTTATCAGACAGCGCATGAAGTGAAGCTATCATGGATGTTTTATGGCACGTAATTCTTCTTTTGACTTTGATCGGTCATTTCCTGAAGTTTGGTTTCCAGCCAAAAATGTACAATAATGATTAACCCAGAGGAATTACATAAATATACAGGGTTATACATCAATGGAATTTGAAAAAATACCAACCGTTCCGACTGCGGATGAGATTCTTGACAGATCTTTTCGCAGAGCTGCGGCACTAAAAAAAGAGAAAAGAAATAAGGATCGTGCGAATGAAGAGTTCGTCCGTTCAATATATAGTTCAATATATGACAAGCTCGATGATACTGTTAAAAAATTTCCTACACTTGATGACCTGCCTGTATTCTATCGGGAAATAGTGGACATCCTGTTTGGTATGGATAAAATGAAAAAATCACTGGGGGCACTTAGCTGGGCTGCCAGTCAGTCAAGGACGATTGGTACGATGTACGCCCGGCAGATGAGAGAGGCTGATGACACAAACCAGCTCAGAAAACAGGCGACGGCACGTATATCATCTGTTGTTTACCAGGTTGACAAAGATTTAAAATTCCTTAATGAGGCACGTAATGTACTGAGAAAACTCCCTGAGATCCGTGATGAGTTCACAGTTGTTGTTGCAGGATATCCGAATGTGGGTAAGTCATCCTTCATAAAACTCGTTTCATCCGCAGACCCGGAAGTTGCCGGTTATGCTTTTACAACCAAACAGGTTGTGGTAGGGCACCGCTATATTGGCAGGGAACGTATGCAGATTATTGATACACCAGGTATTCTTGACCGCCCTGCGCATGAACGCAATTATATAGAACACCAGGCAATAACTGCCATTACTAATGTGGCGGATGTTATTCTGTTTATTATTGATGCAAGTGAATCCTGCGGCTATCCTGTTTTAGAACAGATTAATTTACTTGAGGAAATCCGGAGAGTGCTCGGAGACCTGGTTCCTGTTGAAGTAGTTGTATGTAAATCAGATATGCAGAAAATGGAAGGTTATCCAAATATGTCCACGTTAACAGGGGAAGGAGTGGAAGAGATCGTTGAAATTCTTCTTAAATACCGGGAATCCACCCCAAACTCCCGGTAACTGCACAGGCGATCAGGAAACCAATTATTGCTCCACCATTGAGTGTGGGTAGTCCTGCCTGTGGGTTTCCTTTATTTACGTAATACAACAGGACAAAAAGACCTGTGAATGAGCCAATAATTGCACCTGCTGTCGGAATGGTAATATTACATACAAATTCCGGTGCTTTTAAAAACATATTTGATGAAACCACCAATATTGTGGGCATAATCAGGTCTCCAAGGCCCATAATAAAGGCCCCTCTCTCTTTTTTGTCATTTTTAATTGAAAGGCCCTCTTTTATGTATGAGTAATTCCATGATTTTGGAATAACAATAAGAATCGGTGTTTTCATCTCGATAATACCTTCTGCAAGTGTAAGCATGTGTTTTGTCTTATATACCGAGATTGCATCATATACTGCCAGTAAAAGAAGCAGAATAATAACAGGCATAATTTCCAGAGAAATGCCGAAGATCGATGCCGCGCCTGCTGAAATAAGAATGCCTAAGACATCTATTACATACCATTCCGGGTAATAATAGAGGAGACCTGTGGCACCTGTTGAAGCGATCAGGGTAATTGCTGTCCAGACTGTTGTATTGTCGGTAATCTCTCCGGCAACTGCCCCGAATATATAAACGAATGTCAGGAATATTGAAAAACCTATGATTGCCGCAATTATTTTTTTCCCGCCTTTTTTTATGAGTATAAGAAGAAACGCTGTAAATATCAATAATATTGCGATGAATATCAATGGGTTTGTTACTGATGAAGGATCCTCAAATGCTGCATAGCCTGCTTCTTTCATAGAAGGAGACAGGAGAAGTGCACCTATTTGCACTGCGAGCAGCATAAGCGGCATCCCGATGAATGGTACTGTGTCCCTTAGTTTCATTAATACTGCTCCACAATCAGGAAGATATAGTTACATTAATTAGTGGTTTGTTATTATCTAAATGCATGGATATTCGTGAGAACTTTGTTGATATAATTCTGGCAATTGTCCTTATTATTTCCACACTTGCTCTTGTAATGAGATTATGGCAGGATCTGATTATTGCTGTGGCGACCACTCTTATGATGGTCTCTCTGGCAGGTCTGTTTCTCTCACTGGGGATGAAAATTAAACGCCTTGATGAGAATGTCATTGCCCGTGAGCGCACAATGAGGGTAAATCTTGATGAACTTAACAGGATGGTATCAAACAAATGTGATACTATGGTTTCTCATGTTGGTGAAATTGTAAGTGAACTATCACGCAGGGTTTATCGTTAAACTGTTGATGTGGGTGAGACATACTTATTTCTGAATATTATGGGAGTAGCAATAAGAGATATACTGGCAGATTACAAAACGCCTGTTGCATGGGATAAAATACCTGGTATCGCTGCAATTGATGGCAATAATACACTCTACCAGTTTCTGACTATTATCAGGCAACCTGACGGAACGCCACTGATAGACCATGAAGGGCGTATAACCTCGCATTTGTCTGGCCTTTTTTTCAGGATCTCGGGGTTTATTGAGAAAGGAATCCAGCCTGTATTCATATTTGACGGGAAACCACCTGTTTTTAAAGAGGATACAGTTGTTAAACGCCGTGAAGTACGTGAGCGTGCCCGGGAAGCATGGGCGCGCGCAGTTGAGGAAGGTGATATAAAAGAGGCATATAAACAGGCAAGGTCAGCAACCAGAGTTGACAGCTCAATTGTTGAGAGTTCAAAAAAACTTCTTGGATTAATGGGGATTCCTGTAATTGATGCACCGAGTGAAGGAGAAGCGCAGGCGGCAGTGATGGTACAGCGCGGGGATGTATCATATTCTGTATCACAGGATTATGATTCATTACTGTTTGGTGCAACAAAACTTATCAGGAATCTGACAGTGAATGGGAAAAGAAAAATCCGGGGAAGGACAATTACGGTGAGCCCTGAAAGAATTATCCTCTCAGATGTCCTTGACGGTCTGGGTGTAAACAGGGAGGAACTGATTGAGATAGGTATCCTGATTGGGACTGATTTCAATGAAGGCATAAGAGGAGTGGGTGCAAAGACCGCCCTTAAACTTGTGAAAAAAGGCAAATTCGTAAAAACTATTGAGAAAAAAACTCCGGAATTTGATCCCGATCCGGTAAAAGACTTTTTTTTGAATCCACCTCATATAACCGGATATGATCTCAAATGGTCTGCACCTGACGAAAATGGACTTTATGAGATGTTATGCGGGATGCATGACTTTTCAGGGAATCGTGTGCAGACAGTTTTAGAAAAAATGTGTGTCAGTTCAGATCAGAAAACGCTTGATCAGTGGTTTTAATCCGGATTTTTATTTTTTTAATACGTGCAAAAAAATACCTGCCTGTCCGAAGTTTCAAGAATACATAAAACTGATATATTACCATGCATCATGGTGTTATCACCTATTCGCGCAATGCATTTCTGCCACTGACGACAGTCTGCAGAAACCGGTGTGGGTATTGTTGTTTCAGGACTCCGGTTCAGGAGGGCTGTATAATATCTCCAAAGGAGGTGTTGCATACACTGGATAGTAGCAGAGAACTGGGCTGTACCGAGGCATTATTCACATTCGGTGAGAGGCCTGAGATTGAATCCGGATTTACAAAGTATCTGGAAGCTTTCGGTTATTTTACGATTCTTGATTATTGTTATGATATGTGCATTGCTGCAATTGACAGAGGTCTTCTTCCTCACACCAATGCAGGTATTATGACATATGATGAAATGGAGCGCTTAAAGGATGTCAATGCAAGTATGGGGCTTATGCTTGAGACAACAGCACATGTTTCCGCACACGCGAACTCCCCAGGTAAAGATCCTGCTGTCAGGATTGAAATGATAGAGAATGCCGGGAGGCTTAAGATCCCGTTCACTACCGGCCTTTTGCTTGGGATTGGTGAATCCGTGCAGGACAGGGAGAAGTCACTGGAAGTGATTAAGGATTTGCACAAACGTTTTGGGCATATTCAGGAAGTTATTATACAGAACTTCTGTCCAAAGGAAGGTACACCCATGGAACATTACCCGGCCCCCGGGAATGATGTAATGCATGACACTATCCGCATGGCCAGAGAGATCCTTCCGCCTGATGTCTCGGTTCAGATACCTCCAAATCTTGCCGATGCGAAAGATCTGGTTACCTGTGGTGTAAACGATCTTGGGGGTATATCTCCGGTTACTATTGATTATGTAAATCCTGAGCATCCCTGGCCCCAGATTAATGAATTAAAAAAAGTGGCCGGGGATTTCACACTGAGAGAGCGTCTCTGTATATACCCACAGTATATCCGGAAAGGGTGGTATTCAGAAAAACTGGAAACCATAATAAAAAAACTTGAACAGGATCTAAATTTAAATATTAATTATTCGGAGATATAATTTATGAGTCAACCTGAACTTCTTTATGAAGGCAAAGCAAAGTCTGTTTGTCTGTCTGAAAACCCCGGTGAACTGGTTGTAATATTCAGGGATGATATTACAGCATTCGATGGTGGGAAAAATGATGTTCTTTCCGGGAAAGGAGCATATAATGCAGCTGTGTCCTCATTTTTCTTCAGTTACCTTGAGAAGAATGGTATAAAAACACATTTCATTAAGATGATTGATGAGAATATCATGCTGGTTCGCAAGCTGGAAATGATTCCGCTTGAGGTCATTGCAAGAAACAGAGCTGCAGGTTCTATTGTAAAGAAATTTCCGTTTGAAGAAGGTCAGATACTGGATCCACCTGTGATTGTAACAGATTACAAGGACGATGAACATCATGATCCGTCTCTCAACGATGATATCATACTTGCTCTTGGTCTGTTGACCCGAAAAGAACTGACATATGTAAAGGAAACAACACTTAAAATCAACAGGTTGCTTTATGATTATTTTGATGAACTCGGCCTTATTTTTGTCGATTTCAAGATTGAATTTGGGAGACTTGGTGATGAAATCCTCCTTGGTGATGAAATCAGCATGGATTCCATGCGCCTCTGGGACAAAGAAACCGGAGAGTCACTGGACAAAGATGTGTACAGATTTGAAAAAGGGGATGTCATGTCTGCATATGCCAGGGTTGTTGAGAAAATGATGTGTAAGAAACAGATGGTGAATCATGAAATATAAAATTAATATTACAATATCCCTAAAAGGAGGTATGTTAGATCCGGAAGCAAGAGCTATTCAGCATGCACTTTCAAACCTTGGGTTTAATACGGAAAACCTCTCTACAGCAAGGCTTTTTAAAATTGATCTTGAAGCAGAAGACAAAGATGCAGCACGCGCCCGTTCTGAAGAGATGTGTGAGCGCCTGCTTGCAAATCCGGTAATACACAGTTATACGATAGAGGTTCATGAATGAGGTTTGCAGTACTGCAGTTCGGAGGGAGCAATTGCGACCGTGATGCTATGCATGTACTGGAAGATGTCTGTGGTGTGGAGGCTGATCTGGTCTGGTATAAGGATGGCTTTTCACGGGATTACGACGGTATTATAATCCCCGGTGGTTTTTCGTATGGAGATTATTTAAGGGCAGGTGCGATTGCCACAAGAACACCTGTTATGAAAGATGTAATCAGCCATGCCCGGTCAGGCAGACTGGTTCTGGGTATCTGTAATGGTGCGCAGATAGGTGCTGAAAGCGGACTGGTTCCGGGAACTTTCACCACAAATGAATACCCGAAGTTTATCTGTGACCGGGTATACCTCAGGGTTGAAAACAACTCTTCACCGTTTACGTCACTGTACGAAAAAGGAGAGGTTATCAGGATGCCTATAGCCCACAAAGAGGGCAGGTACGTTGCCCCTGATGATATTGTGGAGAAACTTGAGCGTGAAAACCGTGTTGCCTTCAAATTCTGTAATGAGAAAGGAGAGGTTACACTAAATAGCAATCCAAACGGTACCATGAATAATATTACGGGTGTTCTGAGTGAGAATGCAAATGTTCTTGCTATGATGCCTCACCCGGAGAGGGCCGCAGAGAAGGTTTTTGGTTCTGATGATGGTAAACGTATCTTTGATTCTATGATTGCTCATATTGAAGCGCAATGAGAGACAATTGATGATGTGTGACTGGTGATATATATGGATGATGGAAAAGAGCAGGAAAAAAAGATTCAGGAAAACATAAGATCCTGGGCAGAAGAATATGCCTTAGAAAATAACTGGGTTTTAAATTCGGATGAAACACAACTGAATGCCGTTATCAGAGGACTTGCCCGCAATAAGATTCGGCACGGAGAAAGGTATTGTCCCTGCCGTATCAGAACCGGTGATCCAAATATTGACAGGGAGATTATCTGTCCCTGTATTTATCACAGGGATGAAGTGAAAAATGATGGCAACTGTCACTGCTACCTGTTTTTCAATAATGATAAATGAATCCGTATTAAATTATAATATTTTTTGAGATAATTTGATGCATTTTAAACCTACGGCGTCATTATGGGGGTTGGAAATATTGAGTTTGGAGAGCCAATTTTCAACTGTGTATCCGTCTTCAGGCAAGCCTATGAATTCTTTCAGCAGGTTTGTTCTTTTACTGTCGGAATGTACCATTTCTTTGTGTGTATACGGTCTTATCAGATCTCTTGATCTATGGATCTCCTCTGTCGTAATGTCCTGTATCTCTCAAATAAAGTATTTCACGTCCGAGAGTATCTCCTTTACATAAATTTCATTCTCCAGATTTGAAAAAAATGCCGTTAGCGCACCAAATTGAGCCATTTCATTCGGTGTTCTGGTTCTTCCGGTTCGTCTTCATATATCCTAACTTTGCCAGTTTGAGTTCATTCACCTGAGGAGACTGTCCGCTACAGCGATCAAAAATTTTCATTTTTTGTCTGGATAATCTATTTGACACATGCACCAGCCACAAATAATGCGATTGAGAATTACTATTCGACAAGTCTTAAAACCAATAATAAAAAGAAACTCAGAACTGATGAAGGAATTATTCAACAACTCAAAATAAGTACTTTAAAGAGAGCAGGTATGTTGGGGAAACCCCCAATAACATTTCCAGAGCTATTACCCAAATTTAGAGCCATATCATTCACATAAAGAGAGATCCTGGTTGAAGTGTTCATAATATAGCGTGAGCTTTGCTAAGGGCATAAATATGCACGCGATTTGATAATAATGAATAATATTATTCAGTCGTTTGCGTATTTAGAAGTAACAAAAATGAATTTTTGTTTCAAAGAAGTTCATAAATTTTGATAAATCACTGAAAAATCCGACTGTGCCCTTTGATGTATTTTCAGGTTCGCCTCAGGTGACTCATAGGGTTCATCACTTCCCTTTCAGGAATCAGAGCGGGTCACTCATCATCGGCGGACAAATGCATAGCTCTCTGCTGCTGCTGCAGGATCCAGTGCAGTATATATTGCTCTTCCGACAATCATGCCGTCAATTAAGGGTGCCACATCTTTTGCCTTTCCACCCTGTGCGCCGACACCGGGTGAGAGGATTTTCCTGTCGCCTACAATCTCTCTGAGGGCTTTAATCCGCTCCGGGCGGGTGGCCGGTGCAATAATGCCATCTGCACCTGAGTCTGCCGCTGCCTGTGCAAGACGTTCTGCCACACCGCCACTGAAGAATTCAAGTGCGCCGGGATGACTCATTTCAGATACAACATAGCACTCGCCGCCTTTTTCGTGTGCTGCTTCAACACACGCCATAACTGAATCACTGCCTGTAAAACCCTGTACGATGATCGCAGAGAAACCTGCGTCAAATGCCTGTTCGGCAATAAGACGGTTTGTATTGGGAATGTCAGCCACTTTAAAGTCTGCAATGAGGGGTAACCCGAACTCTGCAATGTCATAAGCAATATCAAGCCCTGCTGCAAGCACAAGCGGGTATCCGATCTTTATTGCATCAAGGTGTGGTGCGGTCTTCTCTGCAATCCTGGTTGCCTCTTTTCTGCTCAGCACATCCAGTGCAAGAATTAATTCTGTCATTTTCGAAGCCTCTCAAGTGTTGCTGCGACAATCAGCGGCATGTTGATGGTTGCATCACCATAGACTGTCTGTGAAGTCGCTTCTCCTGTTAGTTTCCCCCATGATTTGGCTTCTTCGAGGGTTGCTCCGGAAAGCCCGCCAAGGTCCGGCCGGTCGCCGGTGAGCTGTATTGCATAGTTAAAACCGTTCGGGGTCATTAACATACTCTGGAAGATATAGTTCTTTGGCACTCCTCCTCCTATGAGCATTGCTCCCGTCTTCTCAGCACTAAAACAGATATCCATAAGTCCGTTCATGTCAGCGAATGCGTCGACAGTAACTTTGTGCACCTGATTAAACATCCAGTACTGGAGACCGATCATTGAGTCCTGAATTGCCGGGCAGTAGATGGGGATCTCTTTTTTTGCAGCTGTTGCAAGGATCCCTGTGTCAAGGTTTTCTCCGATCAGTCTCATCATATCTGAGATGGAGATCGTCGTCCCGTCCGGGATCTGTCCAAATACATCCTGAAGGAATTCCTCGAACTTTACAAAGGCATCAGAGGGCAGAAAAACATCATATATTCTGTTTATCTCCTCTTCTCTCAGTTTCACGTCATCGCAGACTTCTGTACCGTGATAGTGTCTGCAGCCAATTGCTTCGATAGTATCATGGGTCAGGTTTGCCCCGGTTGAGACAAGGACGTCAATATGTCCCTGTTCAATCAGGTCAGAGACAATTCCACCCATCCCGGCAGGGACCATTGCACCTGCAAATCCGAAGAATTTGACAACAGTTTTGTCCCTGAGCATTTTTTCATATATATTGACTGCATGCCAGAGTGAACCTGCATTGTACGCACGGGACTTCCCGTATTCCTCAACAAGTTCGCCTACTGTCATCCCTGCTCTGACTTTTGCCTGTATTACCGGTGTTCCGAACTCATCTTTCACAGTTATTCAGACCTCTGTTTGATGTGGTATTATGTTGGTTATTATATGTGTTAAGTGATCGTGATCCCTGAATAATGCAGTCTCTCCGGATACCTGTAAGAGAATAAACAGGCTACATCATAATGATAATCAAAAATTCACATTCTGCATGACATAACGTACAGTCAGAAAAACAATATATCTTAGTGGATGAAATAGAGGATTAGCATATGTAGCGATCTGTATCATCTCTGATTCATGTGCAGATCTCCGGGCTTTAATGCAATACAGGTTATCAGGGGAGAAATTGATGGTTGAAATTACAATTGACGGACAAAATGTTGAGGTGGAGAAAGGGACAAAGATACTTGAGGCAGCAAATAAACTGGGGATCGATATCCCCACACTCTGTTACCATGCGGGTCTTCCCCCGGATGGTAACTGCCGTCTTTGTCAGGTAGAAATAGAGACAGAGACTCAGGGCAAAAAGAAACTTGCGTTTGCATGCATGTATCCTGTCAGGGAGGGAATGAAAGTATTCACCGGAACGGAGCGTGTTTTAGAAGCAAGAAGATCCGTAATAAAGCTCCATCTGAACCGCACCCCCCAAGTGAAAATACTTCAGGATCTTGCAGAAGAATATGGTGTTGAACTGCCTGACGCGTCTTTTGTTAAAGAACATGATGACCTCTGCATCCGCTGCGGTCGTTGTGTCAGGGCCTGTAAAGCACTGGGCAACAACTGTCTGGGTTTTACCGGCAGAGGCTGGGACCGGGAGCTGGTTTTGCCAACTGGCAAGTCACTGGCTGCATGCAGAGGTTGTGCGGCATGTGCTGAGGTCTGTCCTGCGGGTGCGATTGTTGTTAAGGAAGATGGAGATGTCCGGGAGATCTGGGGCAGAAGATTCAGACTTGTGAGATGCACCCGCTGCGGTGACGCATTTGCAACTGAAGAGCAGATGGCGGTGGTGGATACCTCCGGAACTGAAGGGATGAATCTCTGTCCGCGGTGCAGGACTTCTGATGAGGCAGAGCGCATAAAAAATATATAAATACAGCCTGGTGATTGATGTCAGAGTTTAAGGATTCCAATTAATTTTTCTAATATATTATCTATATGTCATCCATATATTATCTGCAATCAAATAGTCACTAACAACATAAATCAGTTTCTGCTTTTTTTCTGATTGTTCCGACAAAAAGATTTAATAGTTTTGTCCTGTTATCTCTCGATTGTAATGGTTGTTGGATGACTACAATCAGATACAGGATTTGAGAGTTATGGAAAATACTGCTAAACTGCTGATGATCTCTCCGGAGAAGTGTATCAGTTGTGGAACATGTGAGCTGGCCTGTTCATTTGCACATGAAGGTGAGTTCAGACCTTCGATATCAAGGATATCTGTCCACAGGTTTGAAATGGGTGTTACGGTTCCCATGACCTGCTTCCAGTGTGACAGCCCTGCATGTGTTACGGCATGCAAGACCGGCGCTCTTGTTAAGAATACGGAAACAGGAATTGTGGATGTAAATCCGGAGAAGTGTATCGGTTGCAGGATGTGTGTGATGGCATGTCCATTTGGTAATATTGCATACAATGCAATCTTAAAAACTCCCATGAAGTGTGACATGTGTGGTGGTGACCCGGAGTGTGCTAAATACTGCCCGTCACATGCAATAGAGTACCTGCCTGCCGACACTGCAACTATCAGTAAGAGAAAGGAGTTTTCTGCAAAAATTGCTACAGCACTTGGAGAGGTGAAAGTATAATGTATGGATGGACCGGGACTGTGCTTCGTGTTAATCTCACAGAAGGCACAATTTTGAAAGAACCTCTGAAGGTACAGGACGCTGAGGAATATATTGGCGGGCGTGGACTGGGCAGTAAGTATTTTGTTGATGAAGTGGATCCCGGGATTGACGCACTTGGCCCTGAGAACAAACTGATCTATGCAACCGGGCCACTCACAGGCACTATGGGTGTGAGTACCGGGAGGTATGACATTATTGCCAAAGGACCTCTTAATGATACTCTGGCCTCATCAAATTCAGGCGGATATTTCGGACCTGAACTGAAATACTCCGGATATGATATGCTCATCATTGAGGGTAAGGCAAAAAAGCCTGTTTATATCTCAATTTATAACAAAAATGTTGAGATACAGGATGCAGGCCATATCTGGGGCAAAAATGTCCATGAGACAACAGACCTGCTTGTGAATGAGACAGATCCTGAAGCAAAAGTAAGCTGTATCGGCCCTGCCGGTGAGAAACTGGTCCGTTTCGCGGCAATACTCAATGATAAAAATCGTGCCGCAGGAAGGACCGGTATCGGAGCTGTCATGGGTTCAAAGAACCTCAAGGCTGTTGTTGTGCGTGGAACAGGCGGTATTAAGATTGCAGATAAAGGTGCGTTCATTAAAGCCATACAGGTTGGCTGTGCAAAGATCAAAGAAAACCCGATTACATCTGGTGGTCTGCCGACATTTGGAACAAATGTACTGGTCAATACCATTAATGGCACTGGTGGTTTTCCTACCAGAAACTGGCAGGAGGCATACTTCCCTGAGGCAGACAGGATCAGTGGTGAGACACAGGCAAAGGAGAATGTGATCCGGGCTAAGGGCTGCGCAGGCTGTATGATCGACTGTGGGCGCGTAACACAGGCACATGGCAGGTTTGAGTCTTCCGGCGAAGGGCCTGAATATGAGACTACCTGGGCATTTGGTGCGGATTGTGATGTCAGTGATGTCAATGCTATTATTAAGGCAAATTTCCTGTGCAATGAACTGGGAATTGACACAATTTCTATGGGTAGCACAATTGCCTGTGCAATGGAACTCTGTGAGAAGGGAATTATTGACAGGGAGAAAACCGGAGTTGATCTAAGGTTTGGAAACGGTGATGCAATGGTTGAGCTGGTCTGGGCAACAGCATATCGTGAGGAATTCGGTGATGAACTTGCGGAGGGTTCATATCGTCTTTCTGACAAATATGGGCACCCTGAACTGTCAATGTCTGTCAAAAAGCAGGAGATGCCGGCGTATGATCCGCGTGCAATTCAGGGCATTGGTCTTGAATACGCCACATCCAACCGGGGTGGCTGCCATGTCAGAGGTTATACTATAGCACCTGAGGTGGCCGGATTTCCGATGAAGATGGATCCTGCTGTTACTGAGGGTAAACCTGAAATCTTAAAGGTTTTACAGGATCTGACTGCAGCTCTGTCTGCATCGGGTACATGCCTGTTTACCTCCTTTGCAATTGGAGGGGATGATATTGCCGCCGAACTGACTGCAGCAACCGGTGTGAAATACACAAATGATGATTTCATGAAGATCGGTGAGAGGATATATAACCTTGAGCGCCTGTTCATCATGAAAGCGGGATACACAAAGGCTGATGATAGTCTGCCGCCAAGGTTGCGTAATGATCCGATCCCTGCAGGTCCGTCAAAGGGCACGGTAAGTCATCTTGATGAGATGCTGCCTGTTTATTATGAAGGACGCGGCTGGGACGAAAACGGGGTGCCCACAGAAGGAAAACTTAAAGAACTGTCTCTTCTGGAGTATGCACTCTGAATACAGAAAACCTTTTTTTGTTGGAAGCATGGACTTTCGGCACTGTCTGATGAAAGTGGAGTAAGTCTGAAATGGAGTGAGTGTGTTTACTCCTTCATGTTAAATCCCCTGTAGCCCGGGCATTTCCTCAGATGAGAGCAGACACAAACGAATGGGCTAAACTAAATTTATTTTGTTCTTAACTTGTGTTGTTTTGAGTGTCAGAGGGCGTTTCTCTCTCTCTCTCTGATTTCACGGACAAGTGGCTTTGATAAGTGTCGTCTTGCGATTGGGGGGACTTCGTACCAGCCGGTGTGAATCGTTCTCTGAATTGTTTTGATTTCAGGTTCAAAAGCGCGTGCACTGCATTTTTTGCATTTCCATCCTTTCCCTGTGCCGGCACTTGTCATCCTTTTTTTACATTTTTTACAGAGAGGGGGTTTTGTGATAGTATCTTTTGCAGGAGAATCGAGATAGATCTTTTCAAGGTTGATACTATCTCCTTTGAAACTCCCCACTGCAAGAATCCTGTCACCTGGCATCAGATGCCTGATTATATTCCTGAATCCTTTTGTGGGTTCATACGCCATGCAGCGGACTGAACTTTCGTTATCCTCAATGTTGAATAAGATATGTCCGCCTCTCCCCGTATCCGGGAATGATGAAACTGAGCCCCATACGCTGTAGGATCTTCCATCGAGCATTTCACCGACAATCCCGTCTGTTAAATGGGCATCGGTTCCCTGATTTGTCCTGTACACTTCCTCTGCAACAGGCTCTTCTGATATGATTGCTGAGCGTGCCCGGTCCACCCATTTTGGAGATTCGCCCCTGATTCCGAATATTACCGGATCTGGTGTGTGCGGAACACAGACTACCGCGTCATTTTCGATATCAACCGAGTCCCATGTATGGGGGTACGTAGTGGCCTCGGCAATAAAAACAGATTCACGGTCAACAAAGCGTTCACTATGATCCTGAGGATTGCGGTATGCAAGAAGCTCGTATGTGTAGTCTGGAAAAGCTGCTGAGACGGCAGCTGTAGCACCTATCAGGCCCCTTCTGTTTTTCCATCCTCTGAATAATGCTCCTTCTTTTTTCAGGAGCTCTTCTGTCTCTTCTATTGTGCAGAAATGGCGGAGGGCTTTTTTGTAAAATACAGAGCTGATTTCGTTATTTATGACCACAACACCTGGGTTTGTATTCTCACAGGAAAAATCAGCCAGTTCTTGTACACAGGCACAGGCAATCTCAAATGCATCTCTGGCATCCCATCCTTCCACTTCAATACATATGGCAGCGTTTCCCCTTGTTTTGTAGCGTACATTCGGGTTGAGGCGAACGAGCATCCGGTCTTTTATGGAAAATCCTGCATTAATAAGTCTTTTTATCAGCACCATCCCAAGGTATGTTGTGCACATGCCTTCAGGCGAGTCTGTATCGTCCACACCAATCCGCATATCAGTATATTTTATAAGATCTCCTTCTCTATAGAAACATAGGGCTGATGACACAAGAAAGGCTGATCCAGACTGTGATTAGCATTATTATCATGGCAGGTTACAATGTTTCAGAACGCTACGGGATGCGCCCGCGAAGTTTTGACCTTGTAGCAGGAAAAAACGGAGTAATTCTTGTAATTAAAGTTGTTCCGCACATTGATAGTGTAACTGAGGGAAGTGCACGGGATCTTAGTATTATCGCACGCCATCTGGGTGGAAAACCGTTGATTGTGGGTGAAAAAGCACGGGATACGGATCTTGAAAGGGGTGCTGTATACCTCCGCTATGGTATCATTGCCACCAGTGCGACGACACTGTATGACTATTTTGTGGAAGAGATTCCCCCTCTTGTATATGCCCACCCGGGTGGTCTGTATGTTAATATCAATGGCAATCTCTTACATATGCTCCGTGAGCGTAACCAGATGTCTCTGGGTGACCTTGCATATGTTCTGGGCGTATCCCGCCGCACTATCAGTAAGTATGAAAGCGGGATGAGCACAACTCTTGATGTCGCGGTAAAACTGGAAAAAATATTTGATACGGCTATTGTGGAGGCGATTGATCTCCTTTCACACGAATCTGTTTTTGATTACAGAGATGTTTCAGGTGTGGAAAGTGTCCCCTCTGACTTTGAAAGAATGGGTCTGGAAATCCATATAATGCAGCGTGCACCATTCCAGGTACTTGCAACTTATGGTGAGGAGACAATCCTTGCCGGCTACGGCTCTGCGCAGAAAATAATCCGGCGCGCTGCATTGATTGGTAATATATCCGATATTACAAATTCACGGGCAATATGCGTGATAACTGACTATAAAAAGAGAAAAAAAGTCGGGAAAACTCTTATTGTAGGTGAGGCTGACTTATATTCCCTTAAAGATGGATCAGAACTGATCGAACTGATCGATGAATGAAAAACTATATATAGAACTACAAACCACATTTTCAGAGATAATTGGAGATATATTATGTCAGCAAATCTTGGAGGACAACCAATCTTTATTCTTAAAGAAGGCAGCCAGCGTACACGCGGCCGCGATGCACAGGGTGGAAATATTGCTGCAGCAATGGCTGTTGCAAACGCTGTTCGTACAACTCTCGGACCAAAAGGCATGGATAAGATGCTCGTTGACACCATCGGTGATGTTGTTATCACAAATGATGGTGTGACCATTCTCAAAGAGATGGACATTGAGCACCCTGCCGCAAAGATGATGGTCGAGGTTGCAAAGACTCAGGATGACGAAGTCGGTGACGGTACCACAACCGCTGTTGTCATCGCCGGAGAACTTCTCAAACGCTCAGAGGATCTCCTTGAACAGGACGTGCACCCGACTGTTATCGCACATGGTTACCGCATGGCGGCAGACAAGTCTCAGGAAATTTTAGATGACCTCTCAATCGTGGTCAAGCCTGACAACACTGAGATGCTCAGGAAGATCGCCGACACCGCAATGACCGGTAAGGGCGCAGAAGCTTCAAAGGAAAAACTCACTGAACTTGTTGTCAGGGCAATCACAATGATTGCAGATGAAGACAGGACAGTTGACACTGATTTTGTCAAGATTGAGAAGAAAGTCGGTGGTTCAATTGAGGACTCTGAGATTGTTGAGGGTGTTGTAATCGACAAAGAGCGTGTACACCCGGCAATGCCAAAAGTTGTCAGGGATGCAAAAATCCTGCTCCTTAATGCAGCTGTTGAGTTCAAGAAGACAGAAGTGGATGCTGAGATCTCAATCACAAGCCCTGACCAGCTCCAGATGTTCCTCGATGAAGAGGAAAGGATGATCAAAGCAATCGTGGAGAAGATTGTTGCTTCCGGCGCAAATGTCCTGATCTGCCAGAAGGGTATTGATGACATTGCACAGCACTACCTTGCAAAGGCAGGTATTCTTGCAATCCGCCGTGTCAAGAAGTCTGACCTGACCAAACTCTCACGGGCAACTGGTGCAACCGTTATCTCAAGTATTGATGCAATTGATGCAGACGAGCTTGGTTCAGCAGGGCTTGTTGATGAGAAGAAAGTCTCAGGCGAAGAGATGATCTTTGTTACAGGGTGTGTAAACCCCAAGGCAGTTACATTAATTGTCCGCGGTGGTACCGAGCACGTTGTTGATGAACTTGACCGTGCCATTGAGGATGCACTTCGTGTGGTCGCAGTTGCAATCGAGGATGGCAAGTTTGTTGCCGGCGGTGGTGCACCTGAAGTTGAACTTTCACTCCGTCTCCGTGAATTTGCAGCAACCCAGGGCGGTCGTGGACAGCTTGCAATTGAAGCATTTGCAGCTGCACTTGAGATTATCCCGCGTACTCTTGCAGAAAATGCAGGTCTTGATCCAATTGATATACTTGTTGACCTCCGCTCTGAGCATGAAGCCGGCAATAAGAGCGTAGGTCTTGATATCTTTGAATCAAAGCCAGCTGACATGCTTGCTGCAGGTGTTGTTGAGCCGATGCGTGTAAAGACTCAGGCAATTGCAAGTGCTGCAGAGTCAGCAGTTATGATCCTCCGTATTGATGATGTCATCGCAGCGTCCAAGATGGGTGGCGGCGACATGCCAAGTCCGGAAGAGATGGCTGCAATGGGCGGCGGAATGGGTGGCATGGGTGGCATGCCTCCTATGATGTAATCCATCCAGCAAAATACCCACACTATTTTTTAGAGCATATTTCAAAATTGTAAATTGTACAGGGAGGGAGTCTGTAATTCCAGTTTTCAGGTGACTGATCTGTGTTATATACTGAACCTGTCAAATCAGGTATTTCCTGTAAATTCAAAAAGAAACGTTTGGCACTATACTTCAGAAAAGGATCATCTTTTAAAAGAAGAGTTACGTATAGACCATTATGAGTGAACAGTTCATTTACACAAAATACAGGACTGTGTGTTATAACTGTGGTGTGAATGCAGATCAGTTGATAAAAGTAGTTTCACAGAAGGGTGAAGTTATATGTGCAAACTGTGGTGCAACACGGGTATTTGTTCCCAGGGTGGAGGGTTATCGCATCCCTGAAGGTACTCATACACATATTGGGCGCTATGATGTCTGGAACCTTAAGACTGATGCCACCTGCAAAAAGTGTGGCGTACAGGGTGTCCACGACCTTGTTGTAGGTGCAAATCACCTGTCAACCCGCTGTCATAATTGTGGTTATGCCCATTTCTATAAGTTTGATCTGGAATATATCGGGCAGTGTCCGATCAGTACAAATACCGGGTAAATCTTAAATTCCAATAATAACAACATTTTCTGGTTGATTTTACTGACAAGATTCGTTTTTCAGATTTTGGTGTAATTATAGTGGCGAACCTGCACATATATGGTTGGTCCGGGAAGTATACACCCATCAGCAGATTTTGGTGTAATTATAGTGGCGAACCTGCACAGGCGGGACTACCAAAAGCTATATGAGTGTTCATTCCGGTTAAAGCGGTCTTAAAGAAAAGGGCTGGTCGGTTTATGGGATAATTAACAGAGGACAGCGGGATATATATTATCTGTATAATTCCCCTGCCTGACTGCAGAGGTATTCCATCACGCACCACCGCAAAAATTATCCTGTAAAATAT
>JAYEIC010000085.1:0-3922 GCA_034659935.1 Methanobacteriota archaeon
CTTACTGAGGTCTTGGTGTGGTTTGTCTGAATAAAGTCAGCCATTTTATTTTCTCCGTTGTTTGGTTGATTGGTTGTTTGGTGCTTTTCCGGTAATTTCGGATGATTTGAGGTGTATTAACATTTCATCCTGTCAGGCAAAATCACCGGACTTCTCTGCCTGACTGATTATAAGGTTGACCGGTGGGGGTATGCGGGCTGACCGTGCGGAGGGTAAAAACGGGAAAAGATGGATCTGCTATTGAAAAATACCAGTCTGAAAACCATAATGATTATTGTTGTAATGATTACAAATATAATTATTATAAGAGAGGAGTAAAAACAGAGAGAGGGGTATCCGACATCCAAAATCCCAGCCCGTCCCACTATCACATCTGAAAACAGGCATTAGGGAATCTCAGGATGTATTCATAGCATTCATGCGTTAACATGAGAATACAGCTGTATATATCCGAATTTGCGGAGACGACGGTACAGCTAACCAAACAACGCTTTTGCCACTATTGCAACAGCATCTGCCCCTGCAATAACAACAGGTGAAGTAGTAGCCACTCACCTTTTCACTCGTGGCACCTGAACTGACAGTAGTAGAGAGCATGACCCGGGTCACAAAACGGGGTGTGCCCCGGATTTCCGGTTCAGGGGAGCTGAATTTGACATGATTTCAGCTGCGGAGGCTGTGATCCCGGGCAGTTCTTCATGTACCCGGATTCTCCTCTTCTCAGTTTTACTCACTCCCTTTTTTACATGACTCCCCTGTATCCTGATCATCCGAAACCAGCACATCTTCATCTTCAGAACGCCACACAGGATCCACAATTGCCAGAAATATAAGGTCATCCTGACCTGTGTTTTTGATATACTGCACTGAACCCGGAGGTATGTACACCACCTGACCCGGTCTGACTTCACTCGTTTCGTCCTCAATATACATGACTCCCTCGCCACTGAGGATATAGTAGACTTCACTTGAGGTTTTTAAGCGGTGAGGCAGTGTTGTCTCGCCTGCGGGTACAATAGCATGCGAAAGACTGTAGTTCATTGAAACCTGCCCTCTGAGGTTTTGTGGGTGTAAAAGTTCACAGAGGATGCAGTTGTCAGCTGCCCGCACGTATTTGCCCTCTTTGATGTCACAAATCAGCATATAATAAGAGTTTTCTCGCCATTAAAGATACAAGTTGCCATAAAAACTGGCAGGGTTCATCTTTCTGCCAGGAGACAGAACGTCCGTCTGTTTTATACTTCCAGACTTCCAATTTAATGGAAGAGTTGAAAAAAATGGCAGCAAAAAGAGTCAAATTAGAGACAACAGAGGGAGACATTGTAGTTGAACTTTATGAGGACATGCCGGTTACGGCAGGTAACTTTGAGAAACTCGTAAACAAAGGATTTTATGACGGAATCGTCTGTCACAGGGTAATTAAGGGATTTATGGTGCAGGCAGGCTGCCCGCAGGGCACAGGTACCGGCGGACCGGGCTACACAATAAAAGACGAGTTTGTAAAGGGCCACCCGAACCTTCGCGGCACGCTTTCCATGGCAAACACCGGCAGCCCTGATTCAGGCGGAAGCCAGTTTTTCATAAACCTTGTTGACAACACCTTCCTTGACTGGGACAACACGCAGACACCTTCAAAACATCCGGTATTTGCTGAGGTCGTTTCAGGTATGGAAGTCGTCGACACAATCGGCAACGCAAAGACCGACGGAAGGGACAGACCGAAGAAAGATGTTAAGATTATCAAAGCCGCTGTGCTCTGATTAGAATATTATTTTTATTTTTTATTTCCTACTTTTTTGATGACGCTCAGGCAGTAATTCACGATCTGAAAACCAGAATTTACCCATTCTGTCACCTTCACCCCGGCGGGATAAAAACGATCATCCCAATGCACCTGGAGAGGCATTACATGAGTTCATGTTAATGAGTAACAGATGACTAAACCGACCACACTTAGTTAACAATCTCCATCTGATATAAGAAACTTAGGAGAACTGTCGTCATTGGTAATACTTATATGTAAGAAAATCATACATTCCAATACTGGATGAGATTTTGCACAACATCACCTAACACTGCACACATGTACACATGTACACCCTGAACTGACCAGAGATCTCCTCTATTCATGTAATCAAACTATACCTGTCGGGTTTCATCCAGTAATATTTTTGAGGGGATGACGGTACGTATCACCCGGCAATAGGTACAGATTTCCAGACATTCTGTAAATATGTCTGTCAGGGTTTCATTATCATCAACCAGAAGTACAGTATCCATTAAAATACCATGTTCTTCCATTGATTGCATAACACCTCCCGGGACAATAAAACGTTATCAGGCAGGGTTCTGTCATTTATCATCGATGTATTTATTGCGCTTACTAAATGGGAATGCTTCAGTCTGGTATTCATTGAAATTTTTAATGATACTTTGAGAGACATTCTTTCCACAGGTCGCATTGTTCATTGAAGATAAACATAAATTCCCTGCCGGGTTTTTCCTTTTTGATGTAGCCAAGTTCGGTGAGGTTCAGGAGGTCGATTCTTGCTGTCTGGTAAACAACGCCGTGCGTCTCCATTACCTCTCTGATGGTGAAGTACTCGTTGCTGTTCTCCATCATCTCCCTGAGGAGAACCGCCTGTCTCTGATTAATATTTCGTATGGTTTTTATTATTGCCAATGTTTCTTTCTGCTCGCTCTGCTTAGTCTCTATATATGAGAGAAGGTCGATTCTTGCCTTCTCTATGCACCTTATATTGTAAAGCATGAAATACGTCAGATCCATCTCATCATATTCGGTGTGGAGGTAGGCAAGGGCATAGCCTTTTTTTGACCTCAGGATTATCCGCGATATCGGTATATGCTCAAAGAGCCAGTAGCCCCGTGAGAGAACATACCAGTAGAAGATGCTCCTTGCACATCTTCCGTTTCCGTCTTCGAAGGGATGGATATATCCTATAAGGAAGTGGAGGATGATTCCCTTTATTATCGGGTGTATGAATGTCCCGGCACCCTCATTGTCATCATTTGCAAACCGGCACAGCTCTTCTATCATTTCAGGGATCTTTGTATGTTCCGGCGGTGTATGATGAACAACTCCGGTCTCAGGATCGACAACAACAATCTCATCGTTGTTTCTGAATCTGCCGACGACGGCATCATCGAGTGTGTTCTCCGTCACTATCCGGTGAATGTCAAGTATAAGGTAGGGGGTCAGTGGCTCATCATTATGTTTCAGGATGTGCTGCATAGCCCTGTAATTGTTTATCACCATCTTCTCAGACTTATTCCTGGCTTTTTTTCCCTTTCTGAGCATCTCCTTTGCGACTTTACGGGTTGTTGCTGCGCCCTCAAGAATTGAGGATGCAATTGCCTCTTCCATCAGCGAATTGATGATGTAAGATTGATCAAGTCTTATGTTTTTGTTGTGTATCTTAATATTTCCGGAGAGATACTGATCAAAGAGATGCAGATTTTTCGAGATCTCAGGTGTCGTGGAATACCTGAGGTTGAGGGAGGAGTAGGGAGGGGGTTCGTATCTCATCATCCGGAGCGTCTTCATGATTACCCATACAGCAGCTCTTTTCTCAGGGTCAGGGATGCGGTACTTAAGCTCGTCCCAGTAGAGATACCTGCTGTTGTATTCGGTAACCTGCCTGATTAAGTCCGGATCTTTTTGCATTTCGCCGATATTCATCAGAGTTTTCTCATCCCATATGTCAGGCGGTCTTTCGGGTAGTTTTCTCATGCCCCTCCTCTCTCATAAATACTAATTTAGTATATCTTAGTAGTTGGTTAGTATTTCGCCCAGTGAGTCACAGGCAAATACTAATTTAGTATATTTTAGTAGTTGATTAGTATTTCGCTCAGTGAGTTACGGGTAAATACTAATTTAGTATATTTTAGTAGTTGGTTAGTA
>JAYEIC010000085.1:4022-29618 GCA_034659935.1 Methanobacteriota archaeon
TTAGTATTTCGCTCAGTGAGTTACGGGTAAATACTAATTTAGTATATTTTAGTAGTTGGTTAGTAGTTGGTTAGTAGTTTGTTGCAGGGATGCCTATGGAGATTAAAAATGTTGTCTTTATAATACTTTAAGTATCCGTTGCAGGGGATGAAATGACAGAAGATTCAGGCATTGGCATCTATATAAAAATTAAAGTAATTCCGGAGCAGGGATTCATAATATCAGTTCAACCCCTACAAAAGCAAAAACTCAGTAATCGCCAACACCTCTATCTCCACACCCTCAAAACTCATCAACTCGCTCCGACTCTCTGTAATAACATACCCCTTCTCAAGCCCAAACTTTTTACAGGCCATAATAATACCATCAATCTCTCTTTGCAGATTACTATTATTCAGGTCATAACAGACCTGATAGGCCCCCACAATCTCATCCCTGTCCTTTACAATAAAATCACATTCAGCGCCTTTCTGATTCAGGAAAAATATCTCATATCCGCGCCTTTTAAACTCATTAAAGACCACATTCTCATACAACCTCCCAACATTCTCAGAGAACTTAAATGAGACAGCATTTACAAATCCGGTATCTACAGAGTAATACTTATTATCAGATTTCAACTGCTTCTTTAGAGAGTAATCATAATTCCTGATACTAAAGAGCATATAGACCTCTTTTAGTGCATTTACATAACTCTCAACAGTAGTGTAATTATAGCCTAAAGCTCTGGAGATACTATTAATACTATTTTGTTTTGTGTCGTTTGACAATATATAATAGGTAAGATTTTCAAGTTTGGTATAATCTATATTATGCCTTCCAACAATATCTTTCATCAATATTGTGTTAAAATATGAGATTAGACCTTCATGCTTCAGTTCAGCATTCATTTTAGTTATCTTTGGAAAGCCACCAAACTCTAAATATTCATTAAATAAGCGATTAATCCCGACTTTTTTTGAAGTGTACTCAAGTAAATCATTGCAGGTTACACCTTTAAATGAGATATACTCTGCAAATGTCAATGGATATACCTCAATACAGAGGTACCTGCCGCTTAATGCCGTAGCAATATCACCTGAAAGCATCTTTGATGATGAACCGGTAACATATATATTTGCCCAATTTAATTCATGGACAGTATAAACCCATTTCTCCCATCCGGGAACATTTTGTACCTCATCTAAGAAGAGGTAAACCTCCTGATCCGGATTTATATTCTCACGATATGTAGTAAAGATTAGAGATAATATATCATCATTCTGACAATTAGATAGTCGTAAGTCTTCAAAATTCACATATAACAGACTTTTCTTATCCACAGATTTTGAGAGACTTTCCATTTCCAGTTTAAGAAGTGTTGACTTTCCACTTCTTCTGATACCTGTAAGTACAATTATCTCACCAGAATCTCTGAATAACTCCAATTTACTCTGATATTCAGGCCGATCCAGATATTCGATAAAATCCTTCTGCCAATAGTTCCAGTCATTCAGTATCTCCATGACCTGAATTTTGGTAAGCAGAGCCATCAGGTAGAGATATTACTTAAAACCTTAAAAACTTATAGTCAAACATAACTTAAAATCAGATTTAGTTACACTCCATTACAGGTAAAATAAGAATATTCTTACAGTGCAGTATAAGTTTTTGAGTTCCCTCAAAAAAAGAGAGAAAAGATCTACAATAATCCCAAAAGCATTATTCATACAACACTATAATACTCCAAAAGCAAAAAAAATATCAGACCCGGATTTTGCCCCGGAGCTTTTTGAGACGGACGGGTTCACATCTCTTTCTTACATCAGGAGATTATATCTGATTTTCTAATTCCCCGATTGTCCGATCCTCACACCAGATACACACCAACCGTATTCCCCACAATAAAAACCAGTGACAGCAACAAAAAAACCCATTCTGATTTAATAATGGACTTTTTGGGCAGATGTTCATACGAATCCTTCCCATAACCACGGCAGAGCATGCTTATATACGTCCGTTCGCCCTGCTCATATGACCTGATAAAAAACATCCCGACTGCATATCCCATCGTCTCCAGACGGTACCTGTATGAAAGGCTGCGATCAAAGGCATTGAAATTCCTGGATGCAAGAGATGCGTTAACACGCCCATACATCCCGGCAAATACAAACAGGTACCGTATCATCATCCCAAGAGAGAGTGCCATAACTGACGGGAGACCAAGGCGTCTGCCACCGTTTAGGAGTGCCTGCATCGTTGTCGTAGATGAGAGCAGTATAATAAACGATATACAGATTACAAACTTCACCCCGAGGATGGACGCAAACTCAACTGACTCCCGGTATATATTAATCCCGAAAGGAAATGTTACAAGAGGTGTGAACGTCTCATACCATGGATTTTCAAAGAAGATCTGGAAGAATATAATAAAAAGACCAAATGGCAGCGTGACAAGAAACCTCTTTATGTAAATGAGCGGGGATAATCCTGAAAATCCCCAGAGAACTGCAAAGAAGATGCCGGTTGTCAGACCCAGTGTATAGACCGCTGTTGAGTAAGGGAATGAAACAACCGCAATAATTGCAGCAAAAGAGATGATGATCTTCAGCCGTGCATCCAGAGAATGAATACAGCTATCTCTTCCGGCATCACGCTCAATATCAAAGAGGTGCTCAATCATACTTTTCCCGTGATCAGTCCGCGTATTGTCTCTTCAACCTCAGTGAACGAATAACCGGTTGAAATTTCAACACCGTTCTCTTGCAATGAACGCACAAGTTTCCTGAGCAGAGGTACATCAAGCCTTGACTCTTTAAGGAGGTCATCCATTATGAATATCTCATCAGGTGTGCCCTGCCCGGCTATCTGCCCACCATTCATGACATAGGCGTAGTCTGCGATTTCAGGCACCTGATCCAGCTGGTGCGTCGCTGTAATAACAGTCATCCCGTATTTTACCGGGAGTAATTTGAGAAAACTTATCAGTTCGATAACCCCCTGCGGGTCAAGACCTGATGTGGGTTCGTCTAAGACCAGCACCTGCGGTTCCATTGCAAGTATACCTGCAATCGCGACCTTCTTCTTCTCACCGCCTGAAAGCCGGTGCGGTGCCCGCTCTGCAAGATTCTCTATCCCAAGCAGGGAGAGTGTGGACTCTACCCGGTGTGCCACAGTCTCTTCATCCAGACCAAGGTTCACGGGTCCAAAGGCGACGTCCTGCTCAACTGTAGGTGAAAAGATCTGATCATCAGGGTTCTGAAAGACAAGACCAACGGTTTTTCTGACCTCTTTTATGTTCTTTTTTGTGATCACTTCACCATGTATGAGAACCTCGCCCGACGTGGGGGTTAGTATCCCGTTAAAATGCCGAAAGAGAGTACTCTTACCGGCACCGTTCGCCCCCAGTACTGCAATACCTGTTGCACGGGGCGCTATGAAATTGACATTTTTCAGAGCATCTATGTCCTCTGCGTACGAATAGCAGAGGTTACGTGTTTCAAGAATATGCATGAGTAATGATAATGTGTAAAAAAGTAAGAGTATTTTTAACTTTTGATTGATGTGATACCCTTAGAGATACCATAGCCCAGCAGGAACATGAGGAGAATTCCGACAATCAGTGCAATTATCTCACCTGTCTGTCCCCCTTCTTCGCCCATTGAATAATCGGGCAGTGGTGCTTCATATTCAAAGGTACCTGCACCTACTGCCTCAGGGTCCCCGTCTTCAGGTGAGAGTCCTGTGAGTGTTTTCTCATCCTGAACATACAGAGCGGCGCTTTCAAGTCCGTCAGGATCACCTGATGCAAGGAATACTGCAGTCACACCGATTATTATGGCAAGAACAAGGCCCACTACAATGAAGGTCTTATTGTCTATCATGATATCACACCCTCCTTTGTGTCTGTTGTCATCAGATCAGGTCTTGATGTATGTATCAGGTAGATGACAACTGCAGTGATAATAGCTTCAATGATCCCTATTATTGCATGATACGTGCCCATTGCGACAAGGCCGGGGACGAGTGGGAATGTACCTGCGATAGTCATCTCAAAGGCACAGGCGATGGCAGGTATCAGACATGCAAGCCATGCAGCGATGCCTGAGGAGATATAGGTGTTCCCAATCATCTGGTTGATTCCCTGGTAGCTGTAGAAACCTACAAAACCACCAATGACACCCATGTTGATGATATTCGCTCCCATGGTGGTAATTCCGCCGTCACCAAAGACCACACCCTGTACAATCAGCACAAGTGTGAGGACAAAGACAGCGGCATATGGGGATCCAAGTACAATGGCCACAAGGGCGCCGCCCACCAGATGTCCGCTCGTACCCATAGAGACCGGCAGGTTAAATGCCTGTATGGCAAAAACCCCTGCTGCGAGTACGGCAACGAGAGGTATCTTATCTTCCGACATTTCATCTTTTGCCCAGCGCACTGCAAGGGCGATAAAGATCAGTGCAATAATCCAGTATATTGCACCCTGTGTAATTGGCATGAACGCATCTGGTATGTGCATATATTCACCACTAATTAGTAACACATTGTTTCATATAAGTGTTACTGCGTATCCCTGCCCTTTAATTTTTCTCTAAAAAATCTGAAAGTTATATGGAAACGTGCATGACGTATAAGCGTTCAGGCAGTGTTTGCTGAAAATGTGAGTCTCATTTTTATGCTAAGTGTCAGATGTTACTTTCATAAAACATTGCCTGAAGTTTTGCCTCACCCCACAATCATTTACAATCAAAAGGACCCGTGTACGAAATACATGCCCTGTTTCCTGATACCTGCAAATCTCTGAAGTCCGGCATCTGAAAAGAATATAGCACCATAATATCCCATTAATTATGAAAAGCATAAATAAGATTGCGTCTTTTGTATTGAGGAGATGAATGAAGAGGCAGATAGTCTCTGGCTTCCCACCTGTGTTGTCATTTAAGAAAACATTCCTGAAAGTCTGGTTTTCAGTTATAATCTCTGATAAAATAAGAGGTGCGTAAGCAAAATATCATGCTGCACCTATCTTAAAATATTATGTTTTAAGAAAAAATATCAATAAAATATTATCTTTGATACACACAGTTCAGATTAGGATACTCAAACACCAAATTAAAATCTAAACATTTATAAGAGATGAAACACATATCTAAAGGAAAATTATCCCACAATAAATATCCAGGTTAAGAGTAATACTTAGAAATATCTTATTTTTTATGCCTTTTTTGACGAGATTACATAATGTTTATATTGTAGACGGGTTTACGCTATTAGTCCCTCTGCGGGACCTGCATAGTACAGAATATCGGGATTGGAGATCTTAAAATCGAAGACCAAACATTCCTGCAATGTTTGGTTTCATGATAAATCAGAGATTTAACACAGATCCGGCACTCTCAGAGTATCCGGACCGTCTCCGTATAGTGCCAGACGTTTAATTCAGAAAGAAACGTTTGCCACTATAAATTATCAGATTCTCCCGTGAATTAACCCAATTGCACAAAGTGTAAAAGGATGAAATAATATGGCAAAATATTCAGAAACAATCGATCTCTATTCAGATGACGGTAAATTGCTGAAAAGCAATGTGGCACTTGACAGAGTGAGCCCACTCGTAAACCCGGCAACAGAAAAGATCATCGACCTGACCAAGAGGACGATTAATGTCAACCTCGCAGGTATAGAGAAAGCCTTAAAGAACGCAAAGCTCGGAAAAGGTAAGATCAAAGGCCGTGAACTCGACCTTGCGATCATGGATAACAAAGACGCAATCGTTGCACAGATCAAGGAAATGGTCCAGGTTGAAGAAGGCGACGACACAGAAATCCTTGAATTCAACAATGGAAACCTTCTCCTGGTACAGGTGCCACGTAAGCGTCTTGACAACGCATCAACCTACGATGCAGCAATCACCGCAGTCGCATCTGCAACCACTTACACACTCGTAGACCAGTTTGACATTGACGCATTCGATGCATCCACAGTCAAGGCAGCATGCTGGGGCGGTTACCCGCACACTCAGGACATGAGCGGTGCACTCGTTACCTCCATCCTAAACATCCCACAGAACAACGAAGGTCTTGGATACGCCCTCCGCAACATTCCGGTCAACCACTATGTTATGATGACAGGCAGAAATGCACTCCAGGGCGCAGCACTTGCATCAACCTTAGAGACCGCAGGTGAGTTCGAGATGGGTATGGCAATCGGTCCGTTCGAGCGCAACCAGCTCCTCTCCTACGCATACCAGGGCTTAAACGCAAACAATCTGGTATACGACCTTGTTAAGGCAAACGGTGAGAAAGGAACAGTCGGTACCGTTGTTCAGTCACTTGTCGAACGTGCAATTGAAGACAAAGTCATTACACCAGGCAAGAAAGGCGGATACTTCCAGTTCTATGACACCAAAGATCCAATGATGTGGAATGCATACACAGCAGCCGGGTCCATGGCAGCGACAGTTGTAAACTGTGGTGCAGGACGTTTCGCACAGGCAGTTTCATCAACACTCCTGTACTTCAATGACTTACTTGAGCACGAAACCGGTCTCCCAAGCTCTGACTTCGGTCGTATGATGGGAACAGCAGTCGGTCTCTCATTCTTCAGCCACTCCATCTACGGTGGTGGCGGTCCGGGTATCTTTAACGGTAACCACATTGTGACCCGTCACGCAAACGGTGTGGCAATCCCATGTGTGGTTGCAGCAGCAGCACTTGATGCAGGTACACAGATGTTCACACCAGAGGGCACTTCCGCTATCATGGGAGAGACCTACGGTCAGATTGACGTCTTTAACAAACCAATCCATCAGATTGCAAACGGAGTCTGAAGAGTTCGTTGATTAGAATGACAAAAGCCACATATCCCCAGTGCAGAATCGTTCCACTCCGCATGCTAAAGCCGGACACTTCAGAAAAGCTCCTTAACAGAGTTACTGATGTACCCGGAATCAGGCGGATGATGATAAATGGTCCCAGTCTTCCTGCAACAGTGCCTTATGGTCCGGCAAGGGGCAGGCCAAACCCAAACTCTGACAGGAAAATGATCACTGTAGGCGGTTCGGATGTGGAGTTAAGAGTGCAGGTAGGCCTTGTCACCATTGAGGTGGAGGATGAATCAGTAACAGAGGAAATCCGTTCAGTCTGTGACGCTTTCTTCACAAAATTCCCGTACCAGCTTCAGACAGGTCAGTTCATGAAGACCAGGGCGTCCCTTGTTGACTATGCAAAATATGGTCCGGACGCGGATGAAGCAATAATAGGGCTTGTTGACCCAAGAAAGACAGAAGGGCCGGTTATCATCCAAAAATAATCTGGAAATATGGCAGAGTCATTCAAAAAACAGATATTTGAAAATAATCATTTAAGGTGAAATAAAATGGCATACACACCACAGTATGGTCCGGGAACTTCAGCTATTGCCCAGAACAGGCGCAACCAGATGAACCCGAACTATCAGCTTGAAAAAATCCGTGATATCACTGATGAGGATATTGTACTGGTACTCGGTCACCGTGCACCTGGTTCAGCATATCCGACAGCACATCCACCGCTTGCAGAGCAGCAGGAACCTGACTGCCCGATGCGCGAGCTCGTAAAACCAACAGCAGGTGCAAAGGCAGGAGATCGTGTCCGTTACGTCCAGTTTGCAGACTCGATGTTCAATGCACCGTCCCAGCCATACCAGCGTACATACGCAGAGATGTACCGCTTCCGTGCAATAGACCCCGGTACACTCTCCGGTCGTCAGATCGTTGAGTGCCGTGAGCGTGATCTTGAACAGTACACAAAACTCCTGATGGAGACCGAGATGTTTGACCCGGCACTGGTAAGCTGCCGTGGTGCAACAGTGCACGGTCACTCACTGCGTCTCGCAGAAGACGGAATGCAGTTTGATGCACTCCAGCGCTGTGTACTCGGTGAAGACGGCATCGTCAGATACGTAAAAGACCAGATTGGTGTCCCACTTGACCGTGCAGTCGAAGTTGGAAAGCCAATGGGCGACGAATGGCTCAAAGCACATTCATCAATATTCCACTCGCTCATGGGTACTCCAATGCGAAATGATCCTGAATATATCGAATATCTCCAGCGTATCCACACACTGAGGACAAAATACGGCTTCATGCCAACAGAGGAGTGATTTAAATGGGAAAAATTGAGAGAGCACAGAAACTTTTCCTTGACTCTCTGAACCAGAAGTTCAAGGGTCAGGATGTCGAATCAGAAAGAACCGCATTCTACTGCTTTGATGGTGTCCGTCAGTCACCACGTAAGCGTGAATTCATGAAGGCCAATGAGGCCATCATAAAAGATCGCGGTATATCCATGTATGACCCGGAGCGCTGCCACCTTGGTGGTATCCCGATGGGTCAGAGACAGCTCATGACCTATGAGGTCTCAGGCACAGGTACATACGTCGAGGGTGACGACCTGCACTTTGTCAACAACGCGGCAATGCAGCAGTTCTGGGATGATATCCGCAGAACTGTTATTGTCGGCATGGATATGGCACACGCAACTCTCCAGAAGCGTCTTGGAAAGGAAGTTACTCCTGAGACAATCAACGAGTACCTCCACATCCTCAACCATGCAATGCCGGGTGCGGCAGTGGTTCAGGAACACATGGTTGAGACCCACCCGGGCATTGTTGATGACTGCTACGTGAAGGTCTTCACCGGTGACGACGAGATGGCAGACGGAATCGAATCACAGTTCCGTCTTGACATAAACAAACTCTTCACTGAAGAGCACGCAGCAGACCTTAAGGCAGAGATCGGCAGTTCGATGTACCAGGCAATCCACATCCCGACAGTTGTCTCAAGAACCTGTGATGGCGGAACAACCAGCAGATGGTCTGCTATGCAGATCGGTATGTCCTTTATTGCTGCATATAGAATGTGCGCCGGTGAAGCGGCAGTCGCTGACCTTTCATACGCAGCAAAGCACGCCGGTGTCTCACAGATGGCATCTATCCTGCCAGCCCGCCGTGCACGTGGTCCAAACGAGCCCGGTGGTATTAAGTTCGGTGTCTTTGGCGATATCATCCAGGCAAACCGTAAATACGTAGACGACCCTGCACGTGCATCCCTTGAGGTTGTCGGTGCCGGTGTTATGCTCTTTGACCAGATCTGGCTTGGTTCATACATGTCCGGTGGTGTCGGTTTCACACAGTACGCAACCGCGGCATATACTGACAACATTCTTGATGAGTTCACATACTACGGTATGGACTATGTAAAGGACAAGTACGGCTATGACTACACCGCACCTGCACCTGATGCAACCATCAAACCGACCCAGGAGATTGTCAATGACATCGCAACTGAGGTCAACTTAAATGCAATGGAACAGTACGAACAGTTCCCGACACTTATGGAAGACCACTTTGGTGGTTCACAGCGTGCCGGTGTCATGGCAGCAGCCTGTGGTCTCTCCACATCTATCCCAACCGGAAACTCCAACGCCGGTCTGAATGCATGGTATCTTTCCATGATCATACACAAAGACGGCTGGTCACGTCTCGGTTTCTTCGGATACGATCTGCAGGATCAGTGTGGTTCAGCAAACTCACTCTCCATGGAACCAGACCGTGGTCTGATGGGCGAACTGCGTGGACCTAACTATCCAAACTACGCAATGAACGTAGGTCACCAGGGAGAATACGCAGCTATCGTCTCCGGTGCTCACTACGGCCGTTCAGACGCATTCTGTTTCGATCCACTGATCAAGGTCTGTTTCGCAGATCCGTCACTTAAGTTCGACTTTTCAGAGCCACGTAAGGAATTTGCACGCGGTGCAATCCGTGAGTTTATGCCTGCCGGTGAGCGCTCACTGGTTATTCCGGTCAGATAAGACCGAACCTCCAATCCATTTTTTGCACGTTCCCGCATAGAAAACGAAATATGGATTATTCATAACATTCATTACTGTGAAAGGATTTGCCATCCTGAACAGTTTCATACTTTATTTATTTGTTTTGTTATTTTGTGTGTGTTTTATTTATAAATAGTGACATTCCAGGAACTCTTTTTCTTCTGATTCTAAAACAGGCAATAAATCATACGCGCTTTTATGCGGACGGACTCTTCTGCCCGGATAGAACCGAATAAGCCCATTGCAGATACAGCACCTGCTATCCGCTATCGGTGGAAGATTGTGTGCATGATTCAGAGAAGGATACTTTCAGTACATCTCTGAAGTGTCATAACAAAGTACATCTGACATACTCCCACGGCTAAAGTTGTGGACTTTCTACCTGCTTTGAACGTAAAACCGGCGCAGATTTCCCTAAAATCGAGAGCTCTTCCCTAAAACAGATACCCAAAACTATATCCCGTTTCCCTAAACCAGTACCACTATGAAAACAGACATTGCCTCTGTTACAACTGCCATGTTTTTTGCAGTGGCACTGCTCTCTTTTGTGCTTGCGGCTGATATAGCGATTAAAGGGCTCTTTTTCAGTTCGCTTGCCTGTATTGCGGCCGGACTGGCCCTCACCGGATTTGCATATCAGATCCACAACAACCGGGGACAGTTCGGTGCAGGCGGAAGATGGGCTTTAATCACTGTTTATCTCGGATTCATTGTCATTTTACTTGCCCTTGCACTAACCAGCGGCCTGCTTGTGGTTGCCGGGATCGTCTGTATATCCGTCGGGCTGAAGCTGCAGGAGAAAACACCTGCTGTCTCTCAGAAATAATACATCTGCTTACCGCACAGTTCCCAGAAAATTATCCCGCTCAAAGGCCGCAACAGAACTGATACCTTCGGCGCTCAGTTCCTCCATGGAATAATAACGTCCGCCAGAGTGTTCTGCGATATCACGGCAGTACCCGAGCTGCATGTTGATGAATGAATTCTCCTGCGCCTCGGTGTCGATCACAACCGTGTGAATATCACAAAGCCGAATCTCCTCTGCAATTGCGATAATTTCGTCCTTTGTCTTCTTCCCGGCACTGTTTGCACGCCCGTCAGTGATAAGCACCATCATCGGAATCAGATCGCCGTTTCTCTTCTTCTCCTGCATGAGGTTATTCATACCCTGCATAAGACCGGCAGAGAGCGGCGTCCTTCCGCCTGTCGGAAGCACCTCCAGCTGTTTTAACGCGAGATCTACACTGGAGCAGAGTGGCAGGAGGGTATCTGCCTCTGAACCTTTAAACGCTACCATGCCGACTTTGTCCCGGTGCTGATATGAGTCAAGCAGCATGGAGAGAACTGCACCTTTTGCCGATTCCATCCTTCTGCCCGCACTCATAGAGCCGCTTGCGTCCACGACAAATACACAGGCTGTCGAGACCTTTCCGACCCTGATCTTCTCCCTGAGATCGCTTTCTGTCACGGTGACAGCCAGCCCTTTATTTAACCCGTTCTCCATCCGGCTCTTCTGGTACGGGGCAGCGGTCCTTAAGGTGGCATCGACTGAGATGTCCCACGCCCCTGTCGGGAGCCGTGAGGAGATGGATCTCCCTGTATTCTTTGCAGAGAGCGTCTCCAGTCTCCTGCCTGAAAGCTTTCTCCGCTTTATACGGTCACGCTTAAACGCGGGTTTAACCTCTGAGAGATCAGGAGACCCCCCTATCGCAAAGACAGTCTCTTCCTGCTCTGTATTATCACCGGAACTGGGTTTTGAATCACTCCTGGCTTCATCTTCATCTTCATTCCCATCTCCACCCTCCCCGCTGCCTGACTGCGGAGGGGAATTTTGGCTCTCAGAATCCTCTTTTTCTCTTCTTTCCCTGATATTTTCTTCAGACTGAGAAATTGCCTCATCGAGCCTCTCGTTGTCAAGACGGGGTTCTTCAAAAGGTTTCCTGCGCATCCGGTGTGGAAGTGCAAGTTCCATCGCCTCTTTTATGTCACTGGTTGTTACATCTTCCCTGTTATTGAAGGCCGCAATTGTTTTTGCAGTGCGGACAACGGCGATCTCGGCCCTGTGGGTCTTAATTCCCATCCCTACACAGGATTCCACGATCAGTTCGAGGAGTTCATCTGAAATGACAACAGAAGGTAAAAGTGCTTTTGCCTCCCGAATCCTCACCCTGAGCTTATCCTGCTCTGCTTTTGCACCAACTGAAAAGCGCTCCGGGTCAAGTTCGAACTCTTCGGCTACCTTTACAATCTCCATCCGCTGTCTGACATCACCAATCCCCTCCACGCTCACCTGGAGGCCGAACCTGTCAAGAAGCTGCGGACGGAGTTCTCCTTCTTCAGGATTCATAGTGCCGATGAGGATAAACCGTGCAGGATGCGAGAGTGAAATCCCGTCACGCTCAAGGACATTGACCCCCATGGCAGCAGCGTCAAGGAGTATATCAGCGATATGATCGTCAAGGAGATTGATCTCGTCAATATAGAGTATTCCGCGGTTGACAGCCGCAAGAATACCGGGTTCGATCGCTTTAACCCCCTCTTTTATCGCCTGTTCGATGTCAATTGTTCCGACAACCCGGTCCTCTGTGACACCGAGGGGAAGATCTATCACCTTCACCTGTCGCCTGATGATTTCGGCCTGCTCAGGATTACGTGCTGTTTCTGCGCAGTGGTCACACATCGCAGCGGCATCTGCCGGATCGCAGTTGAACGGACATCCCGAGATCAGATCAATTTCAGGGAGTATCTCTGCAAGTGCACGGACACCGGTGGATTTTGCAGTTCCCTTCTCACCTCTTATCAGTACCCCGCCGATACGTGGATTAATGGCATTGAGAACCAGTGCCAGTTTCATCTGGTCCTGGCCGACAATAGATGTGAACGGGAGCACATTCCGTGAAGTACTGATATTCATTAATTCACGTATTGTCTCTTTCTTTCATAAAGATTGGCATTTTTGTAATATTTGTAGAATAAATAGCAGATATTTGTAATATTTCTTCACACAAAAATGGGATGAGAGTAATAATCCGGGTGACAGGACCAGGCTCACCTACTGATCACGCCACATTATTGGGATATTCCGGGCTACTGTTTCCCTTCCTTCTGCGGCATATACACATCAATTGACCCTCCCTGGATATTACCTTCCAGATCACCGGTTCTTTCTTCAATACAACCCTCAATTTCAAGGTATGCCTCCCTGAGTCCACTGAGCACTTCCGGATCGGCATCCCACAATCCACGCCCTTCTGCTTCAAGTAGTCTTCTCCCGATCTCCTCAAGTGCCCAGGGGTTATGCTCTTCAAAGAACTCCCGCATCTCTTCATTGAGCACAAATGTCCTTGTAACATCGTCAAAGATCCGGTCGTCAACCTCCTGCGTTGTGGCTTCCCAGCCATATAAATGGGTAATCCGTCCGGAAATGTCACCTGCACCCTTATACCCGTGGCGGCGCATACCGGAAATCCACTTTGGGTTTAAGAGTTTTGTCGTGACAACCCGTCTAATCTCATCTGCAATTGTCCTGACTTCAATTTTGTTCTGGTCCCTTGTATCGCCATAATAAACGGGGATCTCCTTATGTGAGAGATTTCTTGCTGCGGCAGTCAGACCCCCGTGCGTCCCGAAATAGCAGCAGCAGCCAAGGAGATCATATTCATCTGTGACAGTTTTGTTAAAACTGAGATCAACCGTCTGCAGCTGCCCGGTGAGTCCGTCTTCAGAGAGTGCCCCGTAATTATCTCTGCCATAGCTGTAACTGTTCCATCTCACAAATACATCGGCCAGATCTGCTTCTTCTTTCCATGATGAGGAGTAAACCGCGAGATTGACCCCGTTGCCGTACGTCCCCGGCCTGGCCCCGAAGATCCTTTCTGTACTCCCTGACACAGTGGTGTGTTTCCTGATATAGTTCACCTCTTCGGGCTCGTCCAGTGCCGCCACCTCAGAGATGGCATCATCCAGAAGTTCAACACATGAATAGAAATTATCCCGGAGAATGCCACTTGTCCTGACAGTTACATCAATACGCGGGCGGCCGAGTTCTTCCGGAGTAAGCAGGCGGTATGAGCGGACTTTCCCGTTTTTCCAGACCGGTTCGGCTCCAATCAGTGCAAGGAGCTGGGCAAACTGTTCGCCGTCTGCCCACATAATATCTGAAGCCATCCAGTAGAAAGCGATATTTTCCGGGTATGCGTTGTATTCTGCCCTGTACTTGCTGATGACTTCATCTGCGAGCCTCATTCCAATCTGCCATGCGGCCTTTGTGGGTACCCGAAACGGGTCAAGTGAATAGAAATTCCTGCCTGTCGGGAGCACGTCTGTGTTTCCCCTTGTAACCAGACCGGAAGGACCTGGTTCCACAAAACCGGCGTCAATCGCATGAAGCAGGCTTTTAATCTCATCTGAAGCATCCACCCTGGAGGAGATATCCAGAACCGCATCGCGTATATTTAGTAATCCCTCCTCATCCAGGCGTACCAGGCGTTCGCCCAGTATTGCACCTGCAGATTCAACAGGGTCACGACCGCCCAGTATTGCCTCAATCAGTGCTTTTCCTGCGGTGTCAATATCCAGAAGAAGCCTGCTGTCTGCTTCAGAAACGGATGTATCACTGCCCGTCATCTGCATGATACACTCTCTTACCATCCCGTCATATCTGAGGACTGTGTGTATGAACCCTGTCAGCCTCTCACCTTGAGGCATTTCCCCGAATATGTGCATGCCATCAGGTATCTGTGTATTGTACATCATTGTGATGACATTGTGTGCGGCACTGACTATCTCCTCAAACGGGGTCTCGTTTTTCATCATCTCCTCAAGCCCGATCGTTTCTGCGATTCCTGCCTGAATTATCAGATCCGGTATAGTGTGCGTGAGGGCATGGGCCCGGGCCTTATCGGTTCCCTCTGCCCTCTGGTAATCTGAAATCTGCTCTTCAAGTTCTTTTAATTCAGCATAAAGGCCACTTTCGGTCATCACCGTCTGCATGTGGTCGATGATCGTGGCATATGCCCTTCTTTTGGCAGTTGTGCCTTCAGGCGGATTGTCGGAGTTGTAGATATAGAGGTGAGGCATGGTGCCTATTGCGATATCAGGGAAACATTCATCAGAGAGTGCCACGTTTTTGCCTGGCAGAAACTCCAGGTTTCCATGGGTGCCGACATGGATGATGACGTCTGCACCGAAGGTCTCTTCGAGGTAATGGTATGTGGCAAGATACTGGTGTGTCGGGGGTATCTCCGGGTCATGAAGAATCCTGCATGCACGCCCGTCACACCGTGAACCCATGCACCCGCGTTTTGGCTGGACACAGACTACGGCGTTTCCCAGTCTGATTCCGGTTACAACAATTTTGCCATCATAGATCATTCCGGGAGGGACGCCGTCAATCTCTTCACCGGGAGGTCTGCCCCATGCCTGACATACCTTCTCCTGGACCCCTTCAGGAAGGGAAAAGAACCATGTGCCGTATTCTTCTGTCTCAACCAGATCAAGTGCCCCCCCTTTTTTGACTATCTCTTCAACCGAAGTCCAGCGGAATTCTGATATCGCTTTTCTCTCAAGTATCATGCCGACAAGCTCTTCACCGGTTTTTGGGTGTTTTACAGAGTAGCCTTCCCTTTTCATCTCTCTTAAGATTCGGACAACACTTTCAGTCGTATCGAGATGAGCGCCTGCACCCACTGTCGCTTCGACTGATGCACAGGGTTTGTTGTGCAGAACAAATGCGATTTTTCGTTCTGAGGGTGTTTTTGACCTGAGATCAAGCCATTTTTTTACACGTCCGGCGATTTTTTTAACTCTGTTCTCAACCGGAACGTGGCTCCCAAATTCAGCTGCCTCGTTGTTGCCCTCTTCTGCAACCCCGATTGTGATCATTTCGGTCATGCCCTGGAATTCAGGCATGGCAACGGTCCACCCGATCTCTGTCCCGTCCATCCCCACAGTAGACGAGGCCCATTGCTCTTCGGTCTTGTGGTACAGCATCAGCGGGTGAAAGACCGGCACATCTGCGTTTTTTATGCCTTTTAGATATGATGCCCTGTCATTTTCGTTGATGAATGAACGGAGGTCAATTATTGCATCGGTCTTTCCCCTGAAATATGTCTCAATTACTTCAGTGCCTGAGCATGAACCGAGTACATCGTCAGATATGCCAAAACAGAAGACAGGGATTACATCTGTAAATTTTTCAAGTTCGGTGATGAGTGCAGCGACAATCCGGGTGTCATCGCAGATCCACTGGGTTCTTGGAAATAAGATCCCCACTGTCCGGTCGTGTTTTTTAGGATACCGGGAGAGATATTTTTCAGTCGTCTCAAAGATGGTCTCTGCACGCGGATGAAAAATTCCTTCCCAGTGTACAGGGACGGGTGCGTTGTACGGGATATTCATCCCCAGTATTTCAGAAGCGCAGTACGAGAGCATATTTCTGACATTCTCCTCTCCGCCGTACAGGATATAGGTGCCGACAGTAGATATTACCGAAACCGGGACTGTGGAAGCAGAGAGGAAGGTATCAGAATACCCGAATGATACCACCGGTGTTTTTTCAGGGAACGCTTCGATGATCTCGTCCCAGTAGGATTCCCCGGAAGGATGAATCAGTATAATGTCCGCATTCTCAAATGACCTGATGCATTCGGCCAGTTTCTGCCTGTCTTCTTTCAGTTCGTACACAGACCATGCCGAAAGTTCAATTTTAAGTTCAGTTTTGAGTTCGGTTTTAAATTCAGGTTCAGATTCAAGTTCGGCCACTGCCTTTGATATGAGGGTAAGTTCACTCCCCCATGCAAGTACTGATAATTTCATATTGTTTTCCTCCAAAAATCCGGAATGTCAGAATATCTGATGATGCCTTCCTCTGGTTCAGCTGCCCCAGAAGAATTATGCAGATTATTGATTATGTAATAGCATATATACAAATATTCGTACCATTAAATTACAATTGTGGGAGTTACTTAGCACTTTGTAAGAAGAATAGGAATTGTTTGTATGGAAACGTAACTGAACGCTTACGCATCATGCACGTTTTCAGAATATGAGAATTACAAGAGATATGCAGATTATTTTCGCTGTCATACTTGAGGCATAGGTTATTATCGAGATCCGGACTCCATCCTTCCCAAAGAGGGAGAGGTAGAGCGGTACTGAGTATTTGATGTAAATCATCGTGATAACAACCATACTCCCGATAATCAGTGTGATAATCGCCTGTTTAATTGTCAGGACTCCTTCGATCATCAGTGAGGCAACAACCGTATATCCTGCAGAAAAGTGCATAAACTGCGCCACAAGCGCTGCCGTGCTCTCCCCCGGAAGCCCTGCCAGATGGAGTGCCGGGCCGAACGCCAGACCAATAAAGTCCATCAGACCTGTCAGTGAAAGCACGTAAAATGCAAGTATTGCAATGAGAACCGGGGGAAGTACTCTTTTCAGTGTAGGTATAGATTGCCTTACACCCTCTCTTACCGTTTCAATGCTGATGGATGTTATTTCAGGCAGTTCGTTTCCGGTTCCGGTTCCGGTTCCGGCGGCGACCGGCAGTCTGCCACTTTTGTGCGCAAGAACCAGCCGGGTGTACAAAATAGCTGCCATTGCCTGCAGAAATGCTGAGAAGAGGTTGAGCAGTGTATAGACACCACCGACAAACGGGCCAAGCAGGACAATTGCAGTCGGCAACTGGACACGGAAGAGCGATTCTCCGAAGACAACAGGGAAAGTACCCATCAGGAGTGCCGGTATGATCTCATTCTTCTCTACTTTTCCGTCCCGGTGATATTCGGCAAGCATTGATTTTCCGGCAGTGGCATTGACTGTCATTGCAATGATTGAGAGGGCAGACCCCTCTGAAAGTCCGGAGATCCTGCAGAGTGGACGTGATATTTTTGTGAACCTGGAAAAAATCCCGGTCCGGGCAAGGATATTGACTGCAACAATCCCGACAATAATCAGACAAACTGCACGTGTGGCATATTGTGCTATGGAAAAGATGGGGATTACATCCGGCATGTCAATCGTTAGTCTGTACTCGGATTTTGTTACTGATTAAATGTAGCTTTTTTACTGGGGATGAACTACTGTCCGTTTACGGAGAGGAGACAACGGGTTCTACCGGGTGACGGCGGTGGTGGGGGGTGGTGAATGCGAGGGAGAGTTCTGGATGATGATTTTCCCGTTTGAGATCTGTTGATAAATTCTACGCTCACTGGCACGAATTGAACGAACACGTTCAAGCAGTTCTCTGAAATAGTCTTTCCCAAAATACTGACCGTTTTTAAGCCGCCCGTCATCCAGCACAAACCCTTTGATGATGTAATCTTTAAGTAGTTTAGTCGCCCGGATTCTGAATTTCGTTGCTTTGGATGATTTGACACGATAGCCTACGCATATGATAGCATCAAGGTTGTAACATTTTATTGTGTAATTTTTCCCATCCTCCACAGTTGTAAAGAAATTCTTTACAACTGATTCCTCCAAAAGCTTACCATCCTCAAAAATCTTTTTAAGATGTTGACCGATATTTTGTTTAGTTGTCCCAAACAACTCAGCAATTCGCTTTTGAGGTAGCCAGATGTTTTCATTATGCAGGAAGACCTCAACCCCTACCTCTCCATCAGGGGACGTATATAGCAGAAACTCTGTTAATTCATCACGGATGCTAAGCCTGTTTTCTTTCTTATCTTCGCTCATTCATGAGTCTCCTTCTCTAAAAATCCACCATTAACCATCTTCTTCTCAGTTGACTTCGCCCTTCGTTCCAGCTTTTTTGGGTCTTCTTCAGCAGTGAGGAGATCTTCAGGCATTGTTCCGCCCGGTTCTTTAATGGTTTGGCGCACCTTATTGCCCACCTCAAAATAGGTCATGTTTGCATTCTCTTTCGCCTGAATGTTTTCCCTACGTAGCTTTTCCTCAGACCGTCTGGCTCAGAAAAGGTTGGCAGCAAGTTCAGTGCTACCCATATTATCAAGAATATGTTGATTCTTTTTCAGCCCTTTTCGCTCATGAATCTTTTTGGCATCCAGTTCACCGTAAAGTCCCTTGTACCCATACTTTTGAAAGATAGCAAAATATATCTGACCGTTAGTTTGTAATCGGATTTTGTTACTGATTAAATGTGCCTTTTTTACTGGGGGTGAACTACTGTCCGTTTATGGAGAGGAGACAACGGGTTCTACCGGGTGACGGCGGTGGTGGGGGGTGGTGAATGCGAGGGAGAGTTCCGGATGATGGTTTTCCCGTTTGAGATCTACAGGAACGTGAGTCGCTCCCTCATGCAGTCTTATATGGAGGTGTCTCCGGCTGTTGTGGATCCGAAATCGGGCAACGGGAACAATGCAAAATATTTTTATCACAGTGATAATATAAGTTATCACTAAATCTGTAGACATCAGTCTGCAGGGGTCCTAGAGTAGGGCAACTGAATGTATAAACTAAATAAATTAACATCTGAAATTGTGATAGATATGACACGTCCACGTCCCTTTGAGGGAGTATTTGGTAACACCTGTGAGTTACGGCTTCTTGAATTCCTTTTAGCACTTGATGATATGAAGTTCAACATCACTGAACTCTCGGAAGAGGCAGAAGTGAGCCGGGTCACGGTTGGAAGGGTGGTCAGGAAGTTTGTCAAATGGGGCATCCTCACTGCCACCAATGACCGGATCCCCCAATATTCCATTAATCCGGCATCGTCAATCATCAGGTCACTTGAGATCGTAAACAATTCGTTGATCGGGCAGATGCTTGGTGATGAAAAAGTCCGGGAAATTACCTGCGTGAAAAGGGATCATTAAAACTATAATTCAAACCAGTATTCTGATTTCGGTCTGAAACCCATTTTCCGGATACAGCCTTTTTTAAAAAAGTCCTGCACAACAAAAATTCTCCAGGTCACTTCACTTCACTTCACTTCACTTCACTTTCCGCTCTCTTACTGAAAAAAAATCATGTGGCCTCTGGTTACTCATCTTCTCCTCCGATAATCGCCCAGTGGCCGCCCTTCGCCGGGCCGATGCGTTGCAGCTTTCCGGATTTTTTAAGTTTGGCCAGCTGCATCTCAATGGCTCGCGGGGTCCTGCCCAATGCTTCGGCCATCTCCCGTATGGTGATTTCCGGTTGTTGCCGGATCATATCCAGGATTAACACCGAAGGTTTCTCCGAAGGTTTCTCCGAAGGTTTTTCTCTGGTTTCGTCAGACTGAACACGGCGGATGATCGTCTGGAAGCCGTCCGTTACCGCAAACTCCGGTTCAGGCAGACCAGCCTCCAGGCACCGCCATATCATGTCGCCCGTCCCGGTGCCCATCCGCTCAATGTACCGGGTCAGGTACATCGGCTCAGCCAGGAGCGGGTTGCCCGGGACCGAGCCGTGTGCGACCCGGAGCTTCTCCAGTGTCAGCGACGGCGGCAGTAACCCTGGATTCCAGACTTCCAGCCGATCGGAGAAGAGCATCACCTGTACGCTCCCATTACTGGTGTAATCCCGGTGGGCGACTGCGTTTACAATCGCCTCTGCCACGACCTCTTTTGGGATCTCATACTTCACCGGGGCCTGCAGACCAGCTGCACGGGTGCCAACCGAGAGAGCGATCTTGCTCAGGACAAAATCGATCATTAAAACTATAATTCAAACCACAATTCCAATTCCGGTCTGAAATCCTTTTT
Source organism: Methanobacteriota archaeon (assembly GCA_034659935.1). Taxonomy (GTDB): domain Archaea; phylum Halobacteriota; class Methanomicrobia; order Methanomicrobiales; family Methanomicrobiaceae; genus DAOVRB01. The sequence goes on from JAYEIC010000085.1 coordinate 24,553, forward strand.
CCGGATACAGCCTTTTTTTACAAATAATAATGGCGCATTCATAGGGAATGCAATAATAACAATGGGCATTTCCGGATATTCTGGCTCACTTTTGACAGCACATCCCCATATCCACAAATATTTTTAACTGAAAAAAAGCTGTTGCACGAATGAATTTTGTTGGCTCATAAGAGCAACCAGTTATACTTCGGTGACAATCAAACGCAAAATATGGATTTTTATGTATTCTTCTCTTCACTTCCTAACCCTTAACAACAGGCGATGCGGTTTCGTCGAACGGATTTGTCCGCATTGCAAGTGAGAACATATACGGGTAATTCTTTTTTAAGTACTTCATGTAATCAAGCCACTGGTGTGCAAGCAGCCCATATACCCTTTTTATATCTCCTGAAAGATGTGCATAGTCCGTTTCAGGCAGTGCTGAGAGATTTTCACGTCTTTCAAGTTCTTCGGTCAGGTGAAATACTGCCTGGAGTAGTTCAGTGAAAGACTCATGTTCAAGCAGATTTGGATTTTCAAGAAGCCGAAGCAGAAGAGATCTTTTTTCTGAGAGAAAATCAGAGAGACTCTCAAGGTTAATCATTGAGATGTCAACACTATAATCATAGGACGTTAATCTTTCATCAACCCGGGCAAATTCATTTTCGTCCCATTCATCTGTCACGATAAGTTCACTGCAGAGCTTTTCAAGGCGTGGATCACAATCAGAAAGCGTTGTCAGCAGGCGGGTACCTGTATCTGAAAAGAAAGTTCCGATGACCATGTTCATTTTTTCAAGTCTTTCACGCTTTGTCCTGACAGTAAGCAGTTTGTTGAGTACAAGGGTTACAAGCAGGACGTTGATCGGGAGAAAACCGATGGCATTAAAGAGATAACTGATGGTGTTTTTGGGGTCATGCACGATTAGTTCTTTAACTGAGTATATGACAACTGATGAAATAATCAGAAAAATGCCCAGTTTGGTCTCCCAGCTTAATCTTTTCATGAATATTCACTTCCTGTATCTGTACATATGGTATCATTCTGGTCTTATAAATTATCTCAGAATAGTTTGATCAGGTCTGACTTATGGAAAAGAATATTATACCATAAAATTTATTAAATTACCTGACCTTTTTAAACCGGAGGTATTTCAGATGGGAAAGTGGAAATGCAAAATCTGCGGATATGTGTATGATGAAGAAAAGGTTGAATCTTCAACCGGTACAGCAAAAGAGACACTTTTTAAAGATCTCCCGGATGACTGGGCCTGCCCGGTCTGCCTGTCACGAAAAGGTCTTTTTGAAGAGATTTCTCAGTAAGATGTACATGAAACATCTTTGACGAATGGAGTTTATTGTTGAAAAAAGAAGATAACCGGGGAGACAGGCAGCTAAATCACCTCAGATCTTCTATTCAATCTTTTTTGCATGATCAGTCATTTTTGTAATATATTTTTTCTGGATACATGTGATAAACGGGAGTGTTATCACAACTGCCATCCGTACACCGTTCTGCAGGTAAATTATCATACATTCCTGTTCATCGCCCACAAAGATGTATTCAAGCAGAAACTCTGACTCTTCACAACTGATATTTCCTGTAAATACCTGCTGAAAGATGTTTTTCTGAAAATATTCGCAGAATTCTGTTGGTATATACAGACCTGCATTACCCAGCATACGTGTAATACCTTTTTTTCCGTTTGGAAGAATTATATCAACCCTGTGCTCTTTTGATGCCTCTGCAATTTTCCGGGCAAATTCACCAATGGAATTGTAATCCATGCAGACGATGCTGAGATCGTTTTTTACCATATCAATCAGAGATTCCAGATGACGGCGAATGCTCCATTCCCCCTGCACATACCAGATAGGTGAAGTCTTCTTCCTTGCATCAAGGGAAAGGACCTCAAGAGCCTGGATGGCATCTGTTGCTGCATCTTCAATCCTGCCCTTCAGCCTGTTCACTACAACTGCGGGCTCTACCGGGATGTAAAAATTTGGTTTACCATGGCGAACATTTACATAACCATTCTCTGCAAGTCCATCTAAAATATCATATACCCGTGGTCTTGGAACACCACTTACTTCATGAATCTGCCTGGCATTCCCTTCACCGATACCTACAAGGGCTGCATAAACCTTTGCTTCATATTCCTTCAGCCCAAGTGTGATCATGTTTTTTACAAGCTCACTCATTACAGTTACTATTAAAGTTACAACATTATTATATCTGCCTGATACAAAGATATTGACGGAATATACCAATAAGAGGCAGTGAATTTGAGAAGAACTCCCCGCATAAAAATATCCGGTCTGTTTAAAGGCCTTAAAAAACGCATCAGGGGAGAACTCAATGATGATATTGTAACTGCATTTCTGGACGTATCAGACGTGGATATGCAGAATGGAACAATCTCAGAAATTGAAAGTTCTGATCCGGCATTCCGGGAATCTGCTGAAAAAATCATTGTTTCCTGTCGCCGGATGAAGAGTTGCCGGACAAAAGGGGAACTTCTCTTTATTCTGGGAGAAGAAGTGATGCAGTACAGTCTGAAAGACCCTGAAAAGATGTATGCAAACTTCGAACGAAAGACCAGGAATATTTCAGGAACTTACAGGAATAAACTTCTGCCAAAGGTTCATGAGCAGATCTTTGAGGCTCACCACTCGCTTCTTCTTCTCCACCGCCAGAGTAGTTTTGAAGGAATGGAGGGACACCTGAATGCCGGATTTTATGATTACTGTGATATGGTTGCAGAGTCCTGTTCAGTAAAAGCCCGGTTAAATAACCCCAGAATCTTATATCTTAAGTACCTCATCGCTGCTTTTACCATGTTTGTCTGCGACAAACCCGCACATCCGCCAGGAACACCGTTTCCGGGAGGCCAGACCATTGATAAGTGGGATGGTGTTTATTACTGCCCTGTCAGGGACAAAGCCGATGATGTACCATTCTCTCTCTGCCCGTTCTGCCCCGCAGTCCAGAGCGATGAACCGCTATATCCATGGTCGGGATCAGTTCGCAGGAAGAAAGAGAAGCAGGAATGTCTGGAAAATTACCGGACAAATTTCAAGGGCTGAAAAAACCGAATTTTAGAGGTAGATGTAAAAATGACTGAAAATAATAAAGAGAGAAAAACAGAGAAATTATACCATGTTCACAGGCAGAAGATCAGAAAGGCACTCTTATTTGTTTCTTTTTTACTATTGCCTGTAACAATTAACTACCTCTCGCCCTATCTCGTAATTGCAGGCGCTACCGAAGGTATGGTAACCGGAAGTTTAATTGTACTGGGCCTGATGTTTCTTTTCTCACTGTTTATCGGCAGATTCTGGTGCGGCTGGTTATGCCCTGCCGGCGGAATTCAGGAGTTATGCTTCACTTTCAGTACCAAAAATGCACGTGGAGGCAGACTAAACCTGATGAAATATTTCTTCTGGTCCGGTCTTGTATGCATAGTTCTGTTTCTTGTAATCTCTGCCGGAGGTTATACGAATTTTGATTTCTTCTATAAATCTGAGGGTGGAATTTCGATACTGAATCCTCTGGCGATTGCTATGTATTATATGATGGCCACCGTAATGATTCTCCTCTCTCTTATTGCAGGGAAAAGGGCATTTTGCCATTATTTCTGCTGGATGGCACCATTTATGATCATCGGAAGAAAGATAGGAAGCCTTGCACGCCTCCCCTCTCTTCGGATCAAAGCAGATCAGAGCACCTGCATCTCATGTAAAAGGTGTAACCGTGAATGTCCTATGAGTCTTGATGTCCATGCAATGGTTCAGAGTGGCAAAATGGAGGATACAGAATGTATATTATGCGGCACATGTATTGATTCATGTCCTAAAGGTGTAATTACGTTTGGAAGGTGAATGTCACTAAACCAGATATTTATGGTTATTCTCCGGATTTCTGAAAAGCGGAATGGAGAGGAACTAAGAGAACAACCTCTAATTGTGATTATATGTCAGCTAATAACCTGCCTTTCGCTCATTTTAGATCACAAATGACCAAAAGGCAGGAAAACGGTCCTGTAAGAACATAACCGGGAATAACTATATCACATATATATTTATCCGGTTCCGACAATCTGAATATATGGCAAATGTAGATGAAGGCAGAGATTTCAAGCCGGAAACACAGTTTAAGAGTTATAACCTCATACTTACATCCACAACGAGCATCTTTTTAATCCTGATATGTGCCGGATGGTTTGCAATACCCATTTTGGAATTTCTTCCCGGAATGGCCCTTATTTACCTTGCAGCCATTGTGATTCTGCCGCTATTGTTCATAGTTTACTGGAATCCTCTGTACTACAGATCAATTGTCTACAGACTTGACAGCAGCGAGATGTCCTGGAAGAGGGGAGTCTGGTTCAGACAGACAGGGATAGTCCCATACAACAGAATTACAAATGTAGATGTTGTACAGGGACCACTCATGAGGTTTTTCAGAATCTCGAATCTGAAGATACAGACCGCAGGTTATTCCGGGCAGGCAACTTCAGAAATTTCCATAAAGGGCATTGATAACCCTGAAGTCCTTCGTGACATAATTCTTGATTATGTAAGGAATAAAAAACCCAAAGCCGCAGTAACAGGAGGGGTGGATCACGATGATTATGATGAACAGACAGAGAATGAACAGTTGTTAAAAGAGGTCAGGGAGATCAGAAAACTGCTTGAAAATATTTCAAACAGAGAATCTTAGATTCCGCTGGTCTCCAGATCAACGGAATCTAAGATGTACCTTTGTTCGTATCTTATCCAAAATCTGTGGCAATACTAAATTTGGCAGGCACATTTGGCATAATTTTGGCCATATATTAAATAGTAATCAACAATATCTCATCAGTTCTCACATTGATAGTCGAATAGGAAGGAGATGTTACCATCTTCCCCCCTTCAGAGAACCACACAAGCGCTTTTCAACGCATGTGGCTCGAGCGTTTCATACCCTTTCAGTATCGGGTAGCTCAAAAATTGGAAATTGGAAAAGAGTTGATTGAGGGAATTTGTCTATCCCTTTGCGGCCCAAAATTCTTTGTTCAAAATACTCTTGATCAAGGTAAGGAT
>JAYEIC010000086.1:0-7928 GCA_034659935.1 Methanobacteriota archaeon
AGCCAAATTTAGAGCCATATCATCCACATAAAGAGGGATCTTGGTTGAAGTGCTCATAATATAGCGGAAGCTTTACCAAGATCACATATATCTTAGAATTTTAATAAGAACTCAAAATATTATTTGGTAATTTGCATCTTTAGAACTAACAAAAATGAAATTTTGTTCCAGAGATGTTCATAAATTTTGAAAAATCACTGAAAAATCCGACTGTGCCGTTATAGCCAATCATACTCATACTCATGTATATAACTTTTGGTGGTTGTGTTCCAGAAATGCTGAGCCTGTCCATCCGGTTCCGATCCGGCAGGACAGTAATTATCAGCAACCGGATTATCTCCGTCACACTCCCTTTAAACCCACCCCCGCTGTTCTGTGATGGGTGAGCCTCCCGCATGTTCCAGCTGTTGTGTGTACTGCGGGAAAAATGGTGAAAATCAGAGAGATCAGAAACATGGAAAAGAGTCATCATTATAACCACGATTTCCGATAGGTATATTATGAAAAATTTTGGAATTGCTGCTGTACTGTTTCTGGCTGCGGCTCTTTTAGTCTCCGGGTGCACAACTGATCAGGGAGAAATCAATACAGACCTGCTGAGTGGAGATGTGGCAGAGGGAATTTCCGATGCTGTCGGTGATCCTGGGGAATTATCCGGGCAGGTTATCGGTGATGAGGCGAGGGAATCCGGTTCAGAGGGTGTGACTGTCGGTACCGGGGGGGAATGGGTTTTTTTGGAATAGTGATGATTATGAGTTTGAGATCTCCAAAGGAGGCTATTCCAACTACAGACCTAACGTAAACGGAGTCCTGTTTAAGGATCTGAAGATTGAGATTAAAACAGAAAACGATGCTCCTGTTGATTTAAGGATTTCAACCGCCGGCCAGCTTGATGAGTATGTGAAAAACTGGGGAAATTATTATGAACACGGGACTTCATCATCATTCGATCGAAATGCTGCCGGATATGTCGGTTTTTATGGCGGAATCACAGATGATATTATTGAGGAGCACGGTAATGAGGGGCTTGTCGTCATAGTCGAACCCCATGTAGAGATGCCTGCAAAGGGAACCATAAGGATTTACTATAAAACCTGATTTAGGATTGTAAAATTGCCTGAAATATTCTCGTTTGCCGGATTGGTGAAGCATTGCATTAATCCGGCAATTTTTTATCTTATAGTTACGAGCGTCACTTTTTGAACTAATGTAAAAGAAAGAGAAAGCTACGACTGCCTCAGTCCATAACAGCCGGATTGATCTATCTGGAGCAGGGGAGGGATATGTGACGTCTAGGGAGAAGATAACCTTTCCTGTCTCTGTCAACTAACTGAAGCAGTGTGACTTCAGGCAAAAATCAGCTAAGTACTGAGTACACCGATGCCGTCTGCTCTGCTATTAGATCGGTGTGCGCACGCTTTCATCCCCGTGCCTGCATGTCTGTGGTGCAGAGACCTGCGCATGGTGTTGTCATTATCAACCCTGCACATTTATCCTGCACACCCCCATGCAGTGAACAGTGAGTTTCATTCACTGAAAAATAGAGTTATTTAGTTGTAACTTATGATTCAACTTAGAATCTTGGTTTTCTGTATTTAGGGAGGCAGTCAGTACAGTAGACTGGTCTTCCCTCTGCGGGTTTGAATGGAACCTCACACTCTTTTCCACAGTCTGAACATATTGCTTTATGCATTTCCCTGGGACCGAAATCTCTTCGTTCACCATAGTTGCGTCTTTCATTCATAATTTTTACTCTTGCAGTTTGCGTACTCTGCATTATATCATCTGTCGGGGATAGTTATGAATGTGATCCTCTACTGCCAGATCAGCACGGGTCAGACAGGCTCAACACAAGACTTTATATAATCTCCCGGAAATAAATCATCTGATAGCTATGAGCGGAACACGGGGATATTTTGAGAATGGCATATGGGTAGAGGAACGTGAATCTGTAACAGAGGGCAGAGAAGAGGAAGAGGAAGAGGCCCGGATTGAAGATGTTATTGATGAGACCTCAAAGTCTGTAAAAAGGGCGATTGATGATGTACTCGGGCTGAGCAAAAAAATGTTCGCCACTGATGAAGGGCGTGCACATCTCGAGAAAAAAGCACGTGATGCAGGGGATGAACTCCAGAAATCCATTAATGAGGTGGCAGAGAAAGCAAGGAAGGTTGTAAAATAACCTGATGGGGTAAATTATTCATTTTCCCATCTGTAGAAACATCTGTTATAGTCGAAAACAAGTCATTCGTCACTATATTATACTGATTAATATCTGAATCATAACAGGCTGTGTGTCAGAAATAAATTTAAACACATATTATAATTTAGCCATGGAGGATATTTATGAAGACAGAAATTTTAAGAACCGGCATTGCCACTGCATTGCTTGTTATATTATTAATGGCCGCACCTGCTTCGGCAGTACTGCTTGAAGAAAGTTTCATGGGAACCGTTTCAAAGATTGACCAGAGGGCAAATACGCTTAATATCAAAGCTGATTCAAGTTACAGCGGTGAAAAATGGGTGCCAGTTGCAGCAACGATTCTGACTGGTGAGGTGCCTGACACTCTGGTGTTTGACTCTCTTAAACAGGGTGACGCCGTACAGGTAACAAGGATCGGCGGCGAGGGTGGTTCATGGATTGCCATCGGAAAGATAGGTTCAGTGAGTTTAACTGAGAAGTACCTGACAGATTCATTCGGTGATCCGTCACGCCTGATATCAGAGTTCTTTGAGGGTTACCGGGTTAACTTTACAACAACACCTGACTGCAACACCTGTGCGGGAACCACCTGCACTGCACTATCAGCAGAAGTTATAATAACGCAGAAAGGTGGGGACGTCGGGACAATTTTTATGACTCCGGGTCAGACTGTGCTCTTTAAAACACCCGCAGAGAACCAGTATGATCTAAAAATCACATTTGTCAGAGGTGAGGCGTCCTCAGCATCCTGTGAGAGATATGGGGCTATGGCTGGTCCACAGCCGATATCCAACTTTGTCATACACGAAGTTAAAAAGGGAGCAGTGATACCAACTGAAACGGCAACTGAATCGCCGACGCAGCCGCCAGTAACACCTGCAACCCTCCCTCCAACAACAGTGCCGCCTACCCAGTCCCCTGGTTTTGCGGGTTTCCTTTCAGTTTTAGGGCTGATTGCGGCTGTGTGCCTGTTCTGTCATCACGGCAGAGAGTAAGGGGCATATTAAACACATCTTTTTCATGGCAAACGTGCATGACGTCTCAGGGTCACGCACTGTCTGATGACAAATCACGAAGTGATTTACATAGCAAAAACACAATATAATCAGTGGGAGTTGTATGTACAAACTTGTTTTACTCAGGCATGGAGAGAGTACCTGGAACAGGGAGAATCGGTTTACCGGCTGGACTGATGTGGACCTCTCAGAAAAGGGTGTAAAAGAGGCGCACGCCGCGGGCAGTCTTCTCATGGACGGGGGTTTCACATTTGATGTTGCCTATACGTCGGTCTTAAAAAGGGCGATTCGTACGCTCTGGATTACACTGGATGACATGGACCTTATGTGGATACCTGTTCACAGGTCGTGGCGGCTCAATGAGCGCCATTATGGCGGGTTGCAGGGTCTTAATAAGGCAGAGATCGCAGCAGAATACGGTGATGAACAGGTGTTTATATGGCGCAGAAGTTATGATACCGCACCACCGGAACTTGCACCTGACGATGAACGTTCACCTGCAAATGAGAGGCGGTATGTTGATCTTTCTGATGATGAACTACCGCTCACCGAGTGCTTAAAAGATACTGTCGCCCGTTTCCTCCCATACTGGGAGACAGAGATTGCGCCGGCAATCAAATCGGAAAAGAGGGTATTAATCGCAGCTCACGGGAACAGTATCAGGGCTCTGATAAAAAAGCTCGACAATATCTCAGACGAGGACATCTCCCGGCTCAATATCCCGACAGGTGTGCCGCTGGTCTATGAACTTGACGAAAACTTAATACCCATCCGCCACTACTATCTCGGTGATCAGGAAGCCATCCGGGCCGCGATGGATTCGGTTGCAAATCAGGGAAAAGCAGAGAAGAAATAAGCATCACTCTTTTTTTAATCCGTAAACCAAGCTCTAAATGGATATAACAAACTATTTATTTACATTTGTCGAAGTGTGCTATGCTATATCATATCATAGCTGAAAGGGGAATAGCATATACATGAATTTTAAAGCACTGTTTATTATTTTTATATTACTGATTGCAGCCTTCTCTGTCGGTTGCACAGAAGAGGCGACGCCAACTGACAGCCTCAAAATTGGAGTGGTTGCATCTATGTCCGGTCCGGCCAGCACCACAGGTAAGGATATCTGGCAGTCAGCCGTAATGGCAGCAGACGAAATAAATGACAACGGCGGCGTGTACATCAAGGAACTGGGTAAAAAAGTCCCGATTACTCTCATACTGGGCGACGACGAATCCACACGTGAGGGCGGGCAAAAAGCTGTCTCTAAGCTTATTACCCATGACAATGTCAATGTACTTGTAGGGGGATTTTCCAGTGCAGTAGTCTCGGCACATCAGTCAATTGTTGCGGAATATAATGTACCATATATTATTACCGGAGCATCAAGCCCTGTCATCACAAGAAGGACTGATATAGATACCAGCGATATGTTCCACCATGCACCAACATGTGATGCATCGGCCCGTCAGACGACTCTCTTTATTAATGACACAATCCGTCCTGCGGTAAATGCAAAGTTTGGTTTTGCGTCTGACAGACCCCTGAGACTGGCAATTCTCTATCAGGACAGTCCATATGGGAAGGGTGTAGAGAGCGCCATAGAAAATACAATTGCAACTGAAAATCTCAATATACAGATAGTTGATAAGGAAAACTTCAGGATGGGAGAGGCAGATTTCAGGACCGTGCTGACAACAATTAAAGCAGCAAAACCTGATGCTGTCTATGCGGCGACATTCTTAAATGAACAGATTCCGCTGGTCTTACAGGCAAGACGGGATGTAGGGCTTGACACAATCTTCCTTGCTGTTGAGTGCAATGATGATCCTGACTATTATGAAGGTGTCGGAAAATCCGGTGAGTACTCCATTATTCAAAGTCGCTTCGGTCCATATGCCCTTCCACAGGGAGATATTGCCTCGGGCATTATTAACTTTAAAAATAATTTTGAGTCCAAATGGGGAGGGTTCCCCGGGATGATGGGTGCTTCCACATATGAAGGTATCTTCATTGCCGCTCAGGCCGTAGAAGATGCCGGCACTCTTGATAAAGGAAAGATCAGTGATGCAATTGCAGTGATTGAAATGCCACAGATTGTCGAAACAATGCAGAACCAGACTATAATGTTCACTTCTGATTACAGAGAGTCCCAATTTGAACTTTATATGGAACAGCTGATCTGGGACAATGATATAAATGAGCTGAGGGCAAAGATTGTCTGGCCGGATAGTTTAAAAGAAGCTGACTTTGTCCTTCCTGACTGGTATGTGCCGGGATCACCATAACTATATTTTTGCATATTTTTTTAATAATAAGAGGGCTGATAAAAGATGATTATTGAACTGGATACTCTGATACTCGTTCTTTTCTGGGGATTTTATGCGGGTTGTATCTACATTCTTCTTGCCACAGGACTGAACTTAATCTTTGGTGTTATGAAAGTGGTGAATTTTGCCCATGGCGAGTTCCTCATGATTAGCGCTTATGCTACTTTTAGCATCTTTACCTTCACCGGTTTTAATCCATACTGTATTCTTCTGCTGTCAGTTCCGATCGTGATGGCGCTGGGAGTTCTTGTTGAAAGATTAACTTTCCGGCCTATTCTGGGTAAAAATAAATTAAATGAGATCTTTTTGAGTATCGGACTGATTTATATCTTCCAGAACTGCACTGCTCTTATATGGGGTGATGAATGGCGCTTCATCCACAGTCCTTATGAAGCAATTACCGTTTCTATCGGTATGATTGAAATTCCGGTGGATTATATCATCATCATTCTTGTCACTATTATCATTCTTGTCCTGCTGCATGTATTCCTGAAAAAAACAACTATGGGCATGGCAATGAGAGCAACAAGCCAGAACAGAAAAGCGGCAATGCTCGTTGGGATAAATGTAGAGCGGATGGATATGATCAGCTTTGGCATTGGTGCAGGGCTTGCTGCGGCAGCCGGAACCCTCTGGGTGGTAAGTGGACAGGTATTAAGTCCATATATGGGGTCTATCCCGGCTGTCAAGGCATTTGCAGTGATAATTCTGGGCGGTCTCGGAAGTATTCCGGGTGCAGTCATCGGCGGACTTATTTTTGGAATCGCTGAAAATCTGGCTGCATACACGCTCGGAGGCGTCTGGAAGGATGCAGTTACATTTATCATCCTGATTATCGTGCTTATTATCCGGCCTACCGGGCTTTTTGGAGAATCTAAAGAGTGAGTTCTATGTTTAGCAAAAAACTGAAGTTATCTATATCACTCATCGCCGTCATACTGGCCGTATTGTATCCTGTTCTTACAGGTGCCAGTCTCTACACGCTGACACTCATGATTATCATGCTGGTGTTTATCATATATGCGTCTTCATGGAACTTTCTCATCTATACGGGTCAGGGGTCGCTGGGTCATGCTGCTTTTTTTGGAATCGGTGCATATGCCTCAACTCTTATCGCAGTGACATATGGCCTTCCACCTTTCCTCAGCATATTTCTAGGGGGAACCTTTGCCGCAGTTGCAGGTTTATTTATCGGCCTGATCTGTGTACGGTTAAAAGAGTGGTTCCTTGCTATGGTCACTTTTGGATTTGCCATCATTATGCAGACGATCACAGTCAGCCTCTGTGGAGATGTTTCCGGTGGCTGGGATGGGATTGCATCTCCACGGTTGATCAGCAGTACTGTTTCAAATTATATCCTTTATGAGTATTATTTAATTCTGGCAGTGACGTGTGTCGTTATCATCATATTCTACTTTATACTGGAATCAAAAATCGGGCTTGCTTTTACGGCAATAAAGGAAAATGAAGAAGAAGCGATGGCAGCAGGGATCAACCCCATGAAATATAAGCTACTGGCATTTACAATCAGTACGTACTTTGCGGGTGTGGCGGGTGCTCTTGAGGTTCACTACTTTGCTTATATTTCGCCTGAGATCTATGCAGTTGATATCTCTTTCTGGCCGATTATTTATTCGATGGCAGGCGGTATGGGGACACTGGCCGGGCCGATAATCGGAACCATCTCTGTGACTGTTCTCTGGGAAAGCATGAGGGGACTCGGGTTTACTTATGAGAGTTATATCGTCATCGGGGTACTACTCGTGCTTATAGTGATCTTTCTTCCACAGGGCTTAGTCTCCCTTCCGAAAAAACTTAAGGAACGATGGGATCAGTACAGAGAGTTAAGAAAGGATAGCTCAGATGAGTGAATCTGAGTATAATCAAAAAGAGAAAAAAAATAAATATTTTAAATAACCCTTATTTTCATCCAAAAAGTTCTTTAAATTCCCAGGTACGCGGTCTTAATCTCTTCATTATGCAGGAGTTCCTCTGAATTTCCTTCGATTATTATTTTCCCGTTCTCAATTACATAACCACGATCAGAGATCTCAAGGGCATGGAAGACATTTTGTTCGACTAAGAGTACTGTCAGTCCTTTTTCATTCAGTTTTTTTATCGTTTCTAACACAGATGAGACCAGTAGTGGTGAGAGGCCGAGGGAAGGCTCATCAAGAACAAGCATTTTAGGTTTTGATATAAGGCTGCGTCCAATTGCAAGCATCTGCTGCTCTCCCCCGCTAAGGGTACCTGCCAGGTGCTCTGTTCTTTCATGAAGGACTGGAAACATCTCAAAAATGAAATCAAAATTTTCCTGGTCTTCTCCGGTCATATACCCGCCAAGTGCCAGATTGTCATGTACTGTCATTTTGGAAA
>JAYEIC010000087.1:0-7881 GCA_034659935.1 Methanobacteriota archaeon
AGTAACTGCTACATTATTAGCATGTAGTGTGTACTCCAAAGTGTACTGCAAAACTGAATCTGAAAAAAACGTGCATGACCCACGTTGTGTGAGGCACTGTCTGATGAAAATGAGACCTTTTATTTTTCATGATTCTTTTCATGTACTTCTTTCCTGATTTCATGTGAAATTTATAAAAACTAAATAGTACATAAACCCAGTAATCTATCAGTCTGGTTATACAGGTTTGGGAGATAAAATAAATGATTACACTTGCGATTGCTGGAAAACCAAATTGTGGAAAATCCACTTTTTTCTCGGCAGTAACTATGGCGCCGGCCGAGATTGCAAACTACCCGTTTACAACCATTGATGCAAATCATGGCGTTGCATATGTACGTGCCAGATGCCCGTGCACTGAACTGAAGATTGAATGCACACAATGTTACAAAGGGATCAGATTCATCCCGATTAGTATGATAGATGTTGCCGGACTTGTTCCCGATGCACACCAGGGACGCGGTCTTGGAAACCAGTTCCTTGACAATCTCAGGCAGGCGGATGCCATCCTGCACATTATTGATGCAAGCGGTGCGACAGACAGTGAAGGAAACCCGGTTGATTTGGGTTCACATGATCCAATACAGGACATTGAATTTGTCGAACACGAAATGACCATGTGGATATATGGCATCCTGGAAAATAACTGGCCAAGAATCCAGAGATCTGCCCAGCAAAAAACATTCTCAGTACATGACGCTATTGCAGACCAGTTTGCCGGTCTCGGGATGACTTATAACAATATCAGAGACGCCGAAATTAACTCAGGAATCACTTTCAAAACATGCAATAAAGAAGAATTAATCCGGTTCTGCAAACACCTGGTAAGAATCAGCAAACCGATGGTTGTTGTCGCAAATAAAGCAGATCAGGCACCGGAAATTTACCTTAAAAAGCTGAAAGGAGAAAATATCTCTCTTGCAAGCGCGGCAAGTGAACTTGCTCTCAGGAAGGCAGAAGAAGGGAAATTTATCAGTTATGTACCCGGGGACACTGATTTTACCATCAGAAAAGATGCCGGACTCAGTGAAGCCCAGAAAAAAGGACTTGGAGCTCTTAAAGAATATATAAATCACTTTGGAGGAACAGGTGTTCAGCAGGCAGTCAACCATGTCATCTTTGACCTGCTGGATTATATTGTGATCTATCCTGTAGAGGATGAAAACAGGTATTGTGACGGACAGGGGAAAGTGCTTCCTGATGCATTCCTGATGAAACGCGGATCAAACCCGCATGACCTGGCATACGAGGTACATTCGGATATTGGTGACGGTTTTCTCTATGCAGTTGATGCAAAGAAAAAAATGCGCATAAAGGAAAATCACGAACTGGTTGATGGAGATGTCATCAAGATTGTTTCAACAAATAAATGACCCTTTTTCTGAGATCACCCAAAAAACATTTAAGTAAATAAACAAAGTATTGATTTACCATGAGTGGAGAGGTTTTTCAGGCACAGGTCATAAAAAATTTCTTTGAAAGCATCACCGGCCCTGACAGAAACCTGACAAGGATCTACATGTGTGTGGTGAGCCTTGCCAAACTCCGGACAGAATCTCCTGAAAGATTGGCATTCCTGCTCGGCCAGATGAAGAAAAGCAAACAAAAGCGTGAGCTGTCGATAGATATTCTTGATTATGTCTGTGACGCTGCAATTGAAATTGATATTCAATCGGTACAGACCGCGTTTGGTGTAAAAGAAATTCAGAATCTCTCTGAAGAGTTAACCGGCATCAGTCTTGATTCACTCTGAAATAATTTTTCCCTTTTTTTACAATATTTTCAAGGCATCTGTTTTCAGGCATGAAGCAAAATGTGTTTTGTGTTATACTCTGCACCAGATGGTAACAGACACTCAGCATATCAGGTCCGCAAATTAACATAATTAAATTGATAATTGCAACTCATATTAGCTGATTTGACAGGCTCCCACTATCCGGATATGATATACACGCCACAATAGCCCTGTACATCTCATCATGCAACAGTCACCACTTGTCCTGTCTGTGGATACGGCAGAGAGATTACACCTGCCAGGTAAAACTGCTAAAAAAGTGTATTTAATGCTGGAAATCCTTAGTATTAAAGCGCTTAAACAAACGGACTGAAGCCAGTATAATAGTTATCATAAATCCTATCTGCATAGGAAAATCTGTTGAAATTTCATTATATGGGTTAAATATAATCAGACCAAACATTGGTACGAGCAACGCTACAATATCCCTTCTGGGCATACTATATGCGACCCCTCCCAGCATGAATGCAACAATCACACAGGCCCATATGCCAATACCGACATTACCTGATACCATCCCGATACTGATACCTCCAAACCCTATTACAGCAAATGTCAGCAATATACCCATTATTGCATTCTTTGACAACCCGTTTTCCCGGACTTCTTCATAATAATTCATGAAACACTTCTCTGGATAATAATCTAATCTGAGGACTTAACAAACTGGTGATTAAGAATTTCGGGGATATTTTTTATATCAACCAAAAGTTCAACAGGCCTGTCTTCTGTTGAAATAAGTTTCTCCTGCAATGAACTTATCAGCAAGGGGATCTCATCTTCTGTTTTCTTAATCATTTCAGTGACCTCAACAATTTGTTTTTCAGTATTGCGGCATTTTTCTGTCAGTTCTGCCCTTTTTGATTCACACGCCTCTTTTTTTGAGAATGCAGGCAAATCTTTTGCTTTAGCAGATAGCAGAGAGAGATCTGCAGATATGGAAGAATAACCGGAACAGAGCGAACGTATTTTTTCAGAGAGGTTCTCTGCAGCAGAAAATAACTGTTGTTCATTCTTGTTTTTCAGGATACCTTCTTTTTTATCAAAAATAACCTTCAGATGAGGGTATAATGCACCATATGTGGACAATAATTTACTATTGTCAACAGAAGAGGGCTTTTTGAGCATATCCCAAAATGTCCTGATTTCATCTGCAAGTTTGCGATCTCCGGACTTGCCGGCAAAATACTCAGCCTTCCGAAACGCATTGGATGTCAGTGAAACCAGTCTGGAATAATCATCCCTGAGGTGTTGTTTTTCTTTTTTGAGTGCTTCAATTTCAGAGTTTAAGAGCACTGCCTCATTATATTCCCTGCCTGACTCAATTTCAGATATCTGACTATTGAGACTCTCAATAACAGAGCGGCAGTCATCCAGCTCTTTCTTCAATGCCTCAATCTCTTCTCCTGATGAATGATATTTATCAACAGACCGGTTAACTGATTCATACAACCGGCGGATCTCAGCAAGTGCAGAGAGTTTACTCCGTGACGGACCAAAGACCTCGTTTAATTCGTTTATCTGTCTCCCGACCACAGCAAGTGTCTCCCGGATTTTCTTCATCTCTTCAGGCAGCACCCCGGTGATATACCTCCCCTGGCTTTTCATATTCTTTGCAGTGGCATTTACAAAAGCAACAACATCCGAATAATATTCATCAGGACTTTCAGAGAAACCCTTCCCAAGCGTGACATCCATGACAGAAATAAATGACGGGATGGAGTGCTCAACAACACGGATAAGTTTGGGGTGAAACTCTGCTTCCACTTTTATCTCACCGAGGTCATGCACATGTATGCGAAGTTCTTCAGTAGCTGAAGTTACTATATCACGTGACGTCATTGCCGTATCGAGAAGAACTCCCCTGATCTCTGCTTCATAATCTGAAATCCAGGAATCCAGTTCACTAAACCTGACAACAACAGGTTTAGGTTCTTCCTTTTTCCCAAACAAACGCTTAAATATGCCACCCATCTTCAATCACTACCTGAAATATGAATAAGCCGGTTAACACCATCGATCTCCTCAATTACTTCCACAACAGCAGGCGGGACAAGATCCTCCCACGGTTCATTATTCAGTATCCTGCGCCGGATTTCAGTCCCGCTGTGGTCATGACGCATATGCATCCTGGGCGCGATTACGTCTACACCGGATTCAGAGAATAACTGCACTACAAGGGGGTTACTGGAGTAGACATGATCAAAAGGTGGTGCGATTGAACGGACATGGGCCACCCACAGGGCGTTTCTCTGGATATCCTCAATGGGAATTACATAAAACGGACAGCCCAGGTCTTCAAGCGATCGCGTAATCATTAACACCCTCTCTCCTGCAGTAAACGGGTTGTTTACATCATGGCTCATCTGGGCACTACCCACCCCGATAATTATCTCATCCACCTCTCCGGAAACTTCTGTGAGCACCGACTGGTGACCATTATGGTACGGCTGAAACCGTCCTACATACAATCCTCTGCTCTTCATTTTGACCCGACCATACCTGCAATTTTTGCAGCAAATGCACCTGCGGTAAATCCCGCATCAATATTTACAACCGCCAGCACAGAACATGCCTGAAGCATACTCCCAAGCGCGGCCTCACCATTACCCATATAACCGTACCCGGTACTTACCGGCACGCCGATAACAGGCCTGTCCACAAGTCCCGCAACAATTACAGGCAGTGTCCCTTCCCGCCCGGCTGCCACTATAAACACATCAGAATCCATAAGTTCCTTTATCGCCGGGAATAAACGGTGGATGCCTGCCGCCCCTACGTCATATGCAGTTCGCACAATACAGCCGGTTTCTTCTGCAATTATCCGTGCCTCTTCGGCCACCCCGATATCAGACGTCCCGGCAGTAATAATAGCAACAACTCCCCCGTGTTTTTTTACAGGTGGGAGACGTGAAACAACCAGTGTACGTGCACGTTCATTATATGTACACGATATGTCTGAAACCCTGCACCTCTTCTTCACAAGAGTCATCATTTCCGGCGTGATGCGGGTTGCAATGCACCTCCCTGACACCTCAACATGTTTATAGATAATTTCAGCAAGGTGTTCTGGTTCCTTACCTTCGCCCAGGATTACTTCGGGCATACCACAGCGGACGTTTCTACCCATATCAAGTCTCGCAATATCTCCAACCATTTCAATTCTGAGTCCGTCTATCAGCACTTCCGCTTCATTAACGGAGATCTCACCTTTTTTGAAAGACTTTAGGACATCTTTCAGAGTTTGACTGGCAGTCATATCTGGATAATAAAGATATGCGTTGGGGTAAAATAATAAGTATTGGCATGACTTACAGTTATCTTCTCTATGTCGTAGCATTTGGAGTTGCCACCACCTTCTATCTCTGGATCAGAGATGCACGCATATTCCACAGGACCGGACTTGAGGGTTACAGGAAGGCAGCATACCAGGGAGTGTTATATACTGCCCTTGCAATGATGGGGATCGTATTCTCGCTTCAGGGGCTGGATCTTATTGCAATGGGAATTGTACTCCTCGCACTATACCTGCAGGGCAGGGTCAAACGTGAAGTTGTCTGGAAAAAGAGTTCAACTGCCGCAGACAGATTTTTTGGACGTGCCTGAAATATCAGGTTCCCTCTGTAAAGAAGAGCAATTGACGTACAACGAAAATAAACCAGTTCATATATAAAAATAATACCAGGAGATATAATGCTTCAAAAACCGCGTGGAACAAGGGACTTTTTACCTGATGAGATGGAACACCGCAGAGCGATTGAACAATGCATGAGGGAGACCGCCCGCAGATGGGGATACCGTGAAATCTGCACACCCACCTTTGAGACACAGGAACTCTATACCCTGAGATCAGGAGAGGGCATCACCAATGAGATGTATGCCTTTGAGGACAAAGGAGGACGGAAACTCGCACTGCGCCCTGAAGGCACTGCCGGGGTGTTAAGGATGTATGTCAACGAGGCACAGGTAATGCCAAAACCACTGCGCTGGTGCTATATCTCAGACTGTTACCGTTATGAACGGCCTCAAAAAGGACGATACAGGCAGTTCTGGCAGTTTGGTATCGAACTTATCGGTGCAGACACAGCTGCTGCCGATGCCGAAGTCATTCTTGTTGCAGATGATATTCTCAGGAAGAGCGGAGTCGTTTTTGATCTACAGGTAGGACACCTGGCTCCGATGAAGCATCTCCTCAGGGAACTTGAATCAGAAGACCAGAAGAGAATTTTAGCACTTATTGACAAACGTAATTTTGATGGTCTGAATGATTACCTCTCATCACCCGAAAAATCAGAACTGCTCGATGCATTAACAGCTCTTGTCACGTGCAGGGATGTTGAAGAGGTAATTGAGATCTCAGGAGACCTTCCTGAAAAGGAGCGTTTAAGAGAGACCATTGAGATCTTAGAGAAACAGGAACTCAGATATACCTTTAACCCTGCTATTGTGAGAGGTCTGGACTACTATACAGGGATCGTCTTTGAAGGTTTTGCAGAGAATCTTGGCGCAGAGAACCAGATTATCGGTGGTGGCGCATACAGGCTTGCCCACCTGTTTGGCGGGGACGATATCGCATCGTCCGGTTTTGGCATCGGTTTTGACCGTGTGATGGTTGCGCTGGGGGAAAAACATCCGAAACCTGCGGGCATACTGGGTGTTATATATACACCAGATGCACAGGCACATGCATTTTCAGTGGCAAAATCATTTCGGGACGCCGGCATTACAACCGAACTGAATCTTATGGAGAGGGGCATCGGCGCCCAGATAAAACATGCTTCAAAATCAGCTGAGTTCATTGTTGTAATCGGGAAGAGGGAATGTGAAGCCGGTACAGTCACACTGAAAGACCTGAAATCCGGTGAACAGAAGGAATGCAGTATTGAGGCAGCAATTGCCGGGGTGAAGGGAGTTGGCAAGTGCTGAAGAACTGGCAACACAGCAGAGAAGCATTAGTGTAGCAGAATTCTTTGAGAAGAATAAGCACCTGCTCGGTTTTGATTCCCCCACAAAGGGGATTATCACAACAATCAAAGAAGCAGTTGACAACTCCCTTGATGCATGTGAAGAGGCAGAGGTGTTACCTGATATTTTTGTGGGAATAAAGAAGGTGGACCAGGAGGTATACCGGATCATCGTCGAGGATAATGGTCCGGGAATTGTACCGGAGCAGGTTCCTTTCGTCTTTGGGAAGCTGCTGTACGGTTCACGTTTCCACCAGATTAAACAGAGCAGAGGCCAGCAGGGTATTGGGATCAGTGCTGCTGTTCTGTATGCACAGCTGACAACAGGTGTTCCTGCCACTGTCATATCGCGGACCGGTTCAAAACAGAGCGGGCACCGATTTAAACTGATGATTAAGACCGAAACAAATGAACCGGAGATTATTCTCCATGAAGAGATTAACTGGGACCGGACACACGGGACACGCGTTGAAGTTGAGTTCAAAAGTACGCTTGCTGCAAAAAAACGCCTCCTTGATTACCTGAGATATACTGCGGTTGTCAATCCTCACGCACGCATACAGGTTGATATTGACGGCGAACAGCAGACTTTTGAACGGGTAAGTGAGGACGTGCCCCCATCTCCGAAAGCAATTGCACCTCATCCGTACGGAATCGAATTAGGGACTCTGAAACGGATGGTGGATACCAGTGACAAGAAACTTACGGACTTTCTGATCACCGGTTTTTCCAGGGTCGGAACAAAGAGTGCAGATGAAATTCTCGGAATTTCAGGACTGAAAGGGAGCCGTAAAGCAAACAGACTTGATTCTGATGAACTCAAAAAACTTCTCACAGCGATGCAGGGGGTACAGATACCGCCACCACCTGCATCACAGTGTCTCTCCCCAATCGGGGAAGAGATGATCATACAGGGGATGGATAAGGAGTTTCAGCTTGATTTTGTACAGGCAAAATCACGAAAGAGTCAGGTTTTTTCCGGCCACCCGTTTATTGTTGAGGCAGCAATAGGTTACGGTGGCAGACTTAATTCAGAGGGTACTGCACAGTTGGTCAGGTTTGCAAACAGAGTGCCCCTCCTGT
>JAYEIC010000088.1:0-7687 GCA_034659935.1 Methanobacteriota archaeon
CTTCATAATGCCGGCCATATTCTTGGTTCTGCAATCTGTCATTTTCATGTAGGGGACGGACTTTATAATATCGCATTCACCGGTGACTTTAATTACGGCAAAACACGTCTCTTCGGACCGGCAACTGTTCAGTTCCCGCGTCTGGAAGCTCTGTTTATGGAAAGTACATATGGCGGTTCACAGGATATGCAGCCCTCAAAAAAGGATGGTGAGGCAAAACTCTATGATATTGTGACTAATACAATAAACAGGGGTGGAAAGGTTATTGTTCCGGCTTTTGCAGTAGGACGCTCACAGGAAGTAATGCTTGCTCTTGAAGAGGGAATGAGGGAGAAGAAAATCCCTGAAGTGAAAATCTACCTTGATGGTATGATTAAGGAAGCAACTGCAATTCATACTACATATCCGGAATATCTCAACCCTGATCTCAGAGCACAAATATTTAAAGATGGCATGAACCCGTTCCTCTCAGATTGTTTTGTTCAGGTGGATTCTCCAAAACTCCGTGAAAAAGTCATTGCAGGTGACCCGTGTATAATCATAACCACAAGTGGTATGCTTAGCGGAGGACCGATCATGGAATATCTCCGTAACCTTGCGGAAGATGAAAGAAACACTCTTGTGTTTGTCGGATATCAGGCAGATGGTACAATGGGGCGCAGGCTCCAGAAAGGGTGGAAGGAGATTCCGATGGGACGCCGTGAGACAATTGTTGTTAATCTGGAAATCAGTACTGTTGATGGTTTCTCTGGTCACTCAGACCGTCGCCAGCTGATGTCATATGTGAACCATCTCCACCCAAGACCCGAGAAAATATTTACGATCCATGGTGACGAACGAAATACAATTGATCTCGCAAGTTCAATATACAAGAGGTTTAAAATTGAGACACACTCACCAAAGAACCTTGAAACATACCGGATGGTATAATCCGGGTTCAAATAATATTTTTAAATCACTATTTTAAAAATTTAAACGGGCAAAATCTTGTTTTCGATAATTATCTGCTTTTTAATAATGTACATGACAAATAGTGTGTCAGGTCTGTTTAATAAAAAGTGGTAATTACCACGATACTACTGAATGACCTGAGAGAATTTAGGTGAATGACATATAAGAATGGTTTTTCCAGTTTGCCCGACAAAGTAAAAATAGTTCAGATGAAACAGCGAATATCACTACTTCTTGGAATATATGTGGTTATGGCACTTTCAAATGCTGTTATCCCTGTACTCCCGCTCTTTGCCAGTGAGGCGCCTGTAATTCAAAGTGCAATTTTTTCAGCTTATTTCCTTGGTGCTTTTATTACAGTATTCCCTGCAGGCTTACTTTCTGACAGAATAGGAAAAACACCACTGATCAGAATGGGTCTGATTCTTACATTATTTTCCGGAATCCTGATTATATTGTTTCCCTCACCATTGCCTGTGATACTGGCAAGAACACTTGAAGGAGTTGGTGCAGGTATGTTTGTAGCCTGCGCCCTCTCCTGGGTAAATTCACAGGAAGATCACAGCAGGTTATCAGGATTTTTCTTTGCAGCTTTAAATCTGGGTCTTGTTACAGGTCTGATCGCCGCCGGATGGCTGGAAAAAATACTTGGATTTACCGGGGGAATAATGTTTTTCACTGTATTTTCAGTAATTCCCATTGTATTGACACTGTCTTTTGCTGAATCCGAACCTATTATATTTAAAAAAGCAAATATTTTTGAAATACTGCGGTCTTACAAATGGCTATATCTGTCATCAGTTGTTCTGATCGGTGTAACCGGAGTGGTTACTACACTTTATCCTGAATTTACCGATCAAAGTCCTGTTTTATTAAGTATTCAGATTGGAATCATGAATGTTGCTACGATGATGACTTCATTAATTGCCCCACAATTTAACTTAAAGCCAATACCTACAATCAGGGTGGGTGCGTTGATTATGGCATTTGCAGTCATTGCCAGCTATTTCACTCCATCTTTAGGAGAAATTCCAATAATGATTGTTTTTTCAGTGATAGGAGGCGTTGCCGGTTTTATTATTATTGCACAGATGGAGTTTCTGGCCAATACACATATTCAGCAGGGAACATTGATGGGTATTTTTAATACCGCAACCTACGCAGGGATGACATTCCTGCCGTTTTTTGCGGGAGTTCTTGCACAGTATGTGAATTATTTCAGTGCTTTCTTTATAATGGCCGTAATTACGTTAAGTATAGTATATTTTATCGGAAGATGCAACTGTAAGGGATTAACTCAGGGGTAGAATGCCCAAAAAATACTGTGTTTTATCCGGAATCTCTGCGAAAAATTCTCACAGGAAATCCCATTTATATATGGAATAATTTCTCCCTGTACTGTCGAAAGCAAGACTATTTTGGTTTCTTGTTATGGTTTTTTCTGACTCGTTATCAACAGTGAAGAAAAATGGTTATCATTCTCCTGTCAGATCAATATGTGCGTTTTGACCTGATTGATATTATCAGGGCATATTGCCAAAAATCATTGAAAATATGTTTTTATATTATTTTATGACATATTTGTGTTACAAATCGCTGGTTTTGTCCTTAAATTAAGATACATGAAACTGGTCCATTAAAGAGAGAACTGCAGGCATGACAATGAGTGATCCGATAAGGGAAAAACCAACGGTAATTACCGTAACCATACCAAAATTCTGTATAATATTGAATGAGGATAACATCAGGGCTGAAAAACCGAATACTGTTGTCAGACCTGACACCGTAATTGCAGAACCGATTTTCTGAACACCTGTCTGAATTGCATCATACATATCTGCTCCATTATTACGCTCTTCACTGTAACGCTCCATAATAAGAATCGTATATTCTGAGGCAACACCTATTGTCATTGACCCGAGAACAGCGGTCATAGGCGTATAATCTATGCAGAAAATGTACATGATTGCCCCATTCCAGCCGACGATCATCATTATAGGAATCAGCGGAGATATTGCAGATAATTTCCTGTATACAAAGAGCAACCAAGCAAAAATCAATCCGAATCCTATGAATGTCATCTGTGTCTTACACTTGGCAATTTCATCCAGAAGTGATGTCATTAATTCGTATTTACCTGTAACTTTGGCATCAATACCTGGAGGGGGGTAATTCCATTTGAGTTCATCTTTTACCTGTTTTAACAGAGAATCAGCCGATTTGGGTTCAAGTGGAGCAAGGCCAAATTCAATGACGGCATTCATATTCCCACTAACATATTCCTGTTTTATGCCATCAGGTATTAGTTCAAGAACTGTTTTTACCTCAGATTCAGTTTTAGGAAGAGTTCCGCCGTTATATTCTTTCAGATAAGTAGCAATGCTCTTTACAGACAGGACATCATTATGTGCTTTAATTTCATACCGACCAAAATCATCTATCCATTCAAGAGATTCCGGTTCAGTAACCCCGTCACCCCTGACATATACAGTCAGGGTATCGGTTGAACCCATTGTACTCTTAACTTTATGCAGGCTGATTATTGCAGGCATATCAGGCGGAACAAATGTTTCTTCATCAGAACTGATTGGTACCAAACCATCCATTTGTATCCCCACAACTGCTACCATGCCCAGAATAACCAGGACAATTACAGGATTTTTTGCCATTTTCACGGCAACTTTTCCCAGAAATATATCATAAGTCTCCATCCTGCTGTTTGCAGTTTCCTCAATGGATTCCTTTGGCTTGTATTTTATCAGAATACCAAATGTCGGGATAATAAGCAATGCAGCAATGTAGCAGCACACAACGCCAATAAGGCATGTCAGGCCAAAATCAACTATCATTGGGAGGGGTGATATCCACATGGCAATAAAACCAAGAGACGTTGCTATCATTGCATGTAATATTGAGGGGCCGGAATTCTGAATAGTAATTTTGACTGCTTCATTTACCGAAAGTCCCATCTTCATCTCATCATCAAATCTGGCATGGAACTGTATGGCATAATCTATACCTATACCTATCAGGACAGGAAAAGCAGCAATTACAACCATACTCAATGAAATTCCGGTAAGGCCCATGATACCAAATGTCATTACAAGGCCAGTGAAAACTACTCCTACAGGAAGAAACCTGTGACTGACATGAGAAAAGAGGAGTCCTACAGCGACAATCATTAAAAGCATTGCACTGAGAATCAAAATTCCTGTGGACTGTCCAATCTCCTCCCCCATCTCTTTCTGAAATGCAGGATTTCCAGACAGTGTCACGTAAATGCCCGCAGGTTTGTCAGACAAATCAATATTTGTCTGTAGATTATTAAGGAGGGTATGCTCGGCATCCCTTGTCATACCTGTATCCATAGAGAGAATCCCGATTGTCATCATATTGGATGGGAGATATTTCTCTAGAGTTTCAGGTGGTACCATCTTTTTTAAGTGTTCAATGTCGGCCTTGGAAGCAGGAAGTTCGCCGCCGTTTAACTGTTTTAACAGATCAATTACACTGGTTGTCCCTTTAACGCCATTTTGTCGGGCAAACTCATCCTGCATCTGGTCGATGTAATTAATTACATCAATGTCAAGGATATTATCTGCCTCATAGATTACCATTATGACATTGGACTTGAATGTTTCAGTGTAACTGTCTAACAGAATCCCCTGCGCAGTATTTTTATCAACATATGTATCGGTGCCTGTTTCCATTGTTGTCAATGTCATCCCATATAGTGAAATAAAAAGGACACATGCAACCAGACCTGCAATTAAAGCAGGCCTCTTCGTAATTATATTTGCAAGTAGCTGGTATGGTGATTTCACAGAACGACTCCTGTAATTATATTGTATATATTGTTTTATTGGAGAATGGATAAACCATTTGTTGTAATCAAGACAACAAACAGGGGTGGTGAAAATCTTCCATTACAGGTTACCTAAAAACGTGAGTCTTATTTTCATAGTAATAGTATGGGTAACAGTAGAGAATTTCTAATAACCTGATGTTTTTGTAATTGTCCGGTGTTCTCGGATAATAGATATCTCTGTGTCTGTTATTCATTGCCTCAATCCCTTGATTTTTGATAAAAACGTGCATGATACCTCCAGCGTCAGGCATTGTTTGATTAAAGTGGCAAATGCCACTTTCATGTTAAATTTGTATTACCTGTTTCTCATAATATAACAGACAATTCTCTCATTATCCCAGTTCGAATGTTGTGACACCGAAGATATTGTTTATTGGCAGATCAGGGATATCTCCTGTATACATGCGTGCTGTTCCGAAGATTTCTGTCATGTTATGCCTGCGGGCGATGGCAACGGCATCGGTATTTGGTTCGGGTGTGTCGAAGAATACAGGTTCGCCCGGAATTGATGCAGTTAAACCCTGGAATATCTTTTCTGCAATCTCCGGCGTGTCGGCAAATACAGGTCCGATTTTATGCCCAGTGAAACACCTGCGGATCATACCGTAGCCCTGAATAGTATTGTCTTTGCCGGGAAATGCAAGGGCTGTACTTTCCGGCTGAGAGATCCATTTCTCCAGAAATTTCCGCCTGGAAACCGGGAAGTGGTCTGTGTCATAGGCCAGAATTTCTTCAAAGGGGAAGCTACCAACCGGAACCAGTTCTTCCTGTTCTTTTCCGTCTGCAACACCCTCCCAGCGGATATTTCTGTAGGCAAAGTTGAATCCTGATATCTTCTGGTATTTGTCCATCATCTCATACACACCATCTCCTCCGAGGGTCCGGCCTTCTGTATGTGCGAGTCCTGCATTCCAGATCTGTTGTCCGTATGTCTGATGACGGTATCTGTGTCTGACGATGAAATATCCGGCAAAAGAAAATCTACTGTCATAGTTGGTGAATACGGCAGTTGCAACAGGTTCGTCATCCACCTCACCAATGAACCATCCATCGGGATCAACGGCATAATGGCATTCTCCGTCATAAATTCCGGGATTCCATCCTTCAAGTCGTGCCCACTCAATTGCGATATCAACTTCGGACGGGTGCATGGTGCGAATATGAAAATTATCAGAGGTCATGGTATTACCTTTTGCAATATCTCTTTTAGAATAGTCTGGAATAAAATAAGTTTGATTTTTTTGAGATCAGGAGCCTGTCCACCCAGTGCTGATCTGACAGGACTGGCTCATTTATAGATCAATAGATCATTTCTGGGATTTTGCTGCGCAACGTAAGTAAAACTATGGTGACTGATTAAAAATCAGTCATGACTCTGAACTGGTCAATCTCTTCGCTGTTGAGTTCTTCAAGGAACCCTTCTGCCGCGTTTTTGATATTTTTGCTTGCAGTGATTGCACGTCCGACAACAAGGATGTCAGCACCCTGTTTTCGTGCTTCTTTGACAACATGCTGGCGAATGCCGCCTGCTGTTGCGACAAGGAGTTTACTGCCACCAGCTTTTTTGATTGCCGGGATTTCGCCCCAGTTGTATTCACTGCCTTCAGCATCAATGGCGCGGTGCATCTCTACAATATCAGGGACTGCTCCTGCTTTTGCAAGCCCTTTGATGAGTTCAGCAGGTTTTTCGACATTGAGCATGTCAATTACAGAATAGATACCAGTTTTTCTCGCTTCCCTGACAAATAATTCAATGGTACTGATCGGTGCAAGACCTGAGACTACTACAGCATCTGCAGATGCATTTGCTGCCATTCTGGCCTCAAGGTTTCCTGTGTCAAGTGTTTTTAAGTCTGCGATGATGAATGCGTCCGGGCGGATTTTTCTGATCTCACCAATTACATTCAGACCAAACTGTTTGATGAGAGGTGTTCCTGCTTCAATAAGTACATGGTCGTTCTTTGGCACTTCTGTTAAGACCCGTTCAACACTTTGCATGTCAACAAGATCCATGGCGACCTGAAGGTATGGAGGGTTCCAGAGGCGCTGCACCTTGAATCCCATAACTGCGTGGGATGCACGATCTTTTTCGTGCAGAAGTGTCTTCTTATCCGGGAATTTGTTAAATGCGCGTTCTATTGCCTGTTTTGTAGCTCCGTAATTATACCGGTAAATCCTGTTGTAATCTGTTGCATCGGGGTGCAGAAAAGCGCTTGCAAGTATGACAATATCTTCTATATCCACATTATCAAAAACACCTTCTTCGAGGGAGTCTGCAACGGCTTTAGCTACAGCGGCCTGGACTGCGCCGAATATGGCATTTACCTGCGACTCTTTTTTGAGTGTGACTTTTGGTATGATGAGTGTCGCAGGTTTTGTGAGCAGATTAGGGCGTACAACAGCAAGAAGTGGTGTGTGTCCTGCTGAAAGCTGAGATGCCGCATTTGCAAAAGCCATGCCGACCGGCCCGTTTTTATCGCCAACCATAAGGTCGATATGCGCAAGTTCTGCGCCTTCTCCTTCGAGTGATTCACCTATTAAGTACATTAATGTCTCCTTTGTTAACCTAAATATGAGTTATACTCTTAATAAAAGATGTCTAAAAAGTGGGGTCGGTGAGATTTGAACTCACGATCGACGGGTCTCTCCGACATGCGCAGAGCAGTGACTGATGCGTCAGTGCTCCAACGGATCATCATCAAATCAGTAGACCCATTGTTCATCACACGCAAAGACCGTTGGAGCCCGTCGCCATGCCAGACTAGGCCACGACCCCCGAAATACAATAAATAAAGGTCTTTGTCTGATTTAAGAATTGTGATATTAGTACGCAGATACAATCTGTTTTCAGTGTCAACATTATAAAGA
>JAYEIC010000089.1:0-19125 GCA_034659935.1 Methanobacteriota archaeon
ACCAACCCTCAGAAACCTTCTGATTTCACTATCAAATTCGCAAAAATCATCAATATGCTCTGATATTATTGTAAATGTTATCCAATCATCAATTTTACCATATCTGTGGACAACGATATTCCTGAATCCTTTCATCTGCCTGATTAACTCCTGCATTTTTTCTGAGATTATTCCTTCTGAAATTAAATTGTCTGTAACATCCTGTTCTTTTGCCGGAATGCCAAGTTTTAGATCTGAGTTGATTATCGAACAGATGTTAATCACATTTTCAATTGAAAATTCAAGTCTTTTGTATATCCCGTATTTTACGATTCCAAGTTTTTTGTATTCCTCAAATTCTTCAGGCATGTTTTCTTTTACAAGATCAATGCTCTCCTCAATTTCTGCAAGTTTTGAAAGAATCTGTTCCCTTCGAAGTCTGTGCCTGTTTTTCATGAAAGTGCCTCCAGGCCTATATAATCATAATAGTATTTTTTGAAATGATCAAATTCCTTTATTGTTCTCCATGCAATATCATAGACTTCTGATTCTTCTTTTGCATAGAGAAGTTTTCCTTTGAGAACCTCAACACGGACATATAATGGCAGTTCTTCAAAAATCTGGATGTCAAATTTCCCGCCCGAAAGTCCGGTTAGTACCCTGAATCGAAACATTCCGGCATCAATTTTGACTTCAGTTTCGTTCTCATCCCCGGCCCTTGCTTCATTATCACTCTCAGTTTTAGTATTTTTATAGCCTATACTTTTATAGCCTATACAGATGTCAATATCAGAATCTTCTGTCATCTCATTCCTTGCACCAGACCCGTAGAGCATTACAAAAGTTACATTTTCAAAGCCTTCGGTATTTCTGATTGTCTCCATCGCTTTTGTGACATATCTATCAATGTCTCTGCCGGTGTCAGTGCCAGTGCCAGTATTCATTTCAGTGTCAGTATTCATTTCAGTGTCAGTCCCTGACATTTTTTTAATTTTGATATTATCCGGCATATTATAAAATCAATTCCGGATAAATTTGTTCCATGAGCGGATAACGGATCGGTAATAGAAGATCAATCTGAAATTACACAAGAAGCTTTCTCAATCCAGGTTTCCAGATCTCTTTTGCAGTACCCCTTTTCAGGTCCACCGATAAGAGCCATCTTAATACCAAGAGATAAGGCCTGAATTGTGTACGCTGCAATATCCAAATTCAGATCAGCGGAAATCCGGCCCTTTTTCATCTGCTCATCTATTGCCGCCACATTTGTTATGTTTGGAATTTTTTCATCTTCCTTTGACACCGGGAGAACAAAGATAACAAAATTGTTATCATGATGCGGTATATTTATTAGTGCAGATAACAATTTTGTTACTTGTAATACAAAAACAGCCTGACCCTTTGGAATCAGGCACATAAGGAGGAGGCCGAAATGAATAAAGAAACAATAAATTACTATCTGAATCTCGTGCCACCAGAAATCCGGGACGCAGTAACAGCTCTGCGCGACGACAAGCACTGGGCAATCTATATTGCGCTCCTCGAAAACGGTGAGACCAACTTTTCGGCAATCAAAGAAGAGTTTGATCTACAACCCACCCAGACAATCAGAATTCTAAGGGATCTCGGCGAAGCAGGACTCGTGGCGCAGTACACTGATGACCTCAGAGAGATAGAAAGCCGGGCACGGTCTTTCTATAAGGTGACTCCCATCGGTCTGGACCTCATCGAATCCCTGATGGATCGTTTCCTGCCACAAACACCACAGATAGATGAGTATGGAGTAAGCAGTGGAATCGGCCTGCCATCATACAAAGAATATAGTTCAGACACTGGTCAAAACCTGCCGGATTACAACGGTACTCCGGCACAACCAGTCATAACAGCCGATGCTTCACAGCCAGAAGAATGGAAATGACCTCAGGTACCAGTAAGGAGAAAACAATGACAGAAAAAGCAAAACAAAATAAAATACCTGAAATCACTCTTATCAGAGAAGAAAAATCACAAATGGCTCCGGTTACCGGTGTTTTTGGAACGCTTAGACCAGATGGCGGACAGATCACATTCTTTTATGATACCGCAGTGCCCACCATCTCATCAGAAGGGGGAATGACACTCGGAACAATTGAACGTCACACTGTCCTTGAAACACATATGTCAGCAGAGACATTTGTTTTAATTGCACACTGGATGATGAAAAAAACAGAAGAACTCGAACGCTTCATGGAAGAGCAGAAGAAAGACACAAAAGAACCAAAACCAGAAGAATAATACATGACATTTTCCCGCAGGTATGCAGAACGAAGTGCCCGCCCATACCCCCTACTCATTATCAGAAAAATAGTATCCCGGATCTGCACAGGAGACAGGAGACAGAAGATAGTGGACATGGGAACAGAAAATATATTCCCACACCACCCACTGTAATATTATGAACCCCGTTGAAGTCAGACTCACAAAAAAGAATGCTCAGGGTTATGTAATACCCATAGGCCCTGTAAACCTCGTGTTTGTAAAGACAGACACAGGCATGGCCGGCTGTGGTGCCTTTGACGTTTTGGCACTTGAAAAGTTTGGATACCCGGCAGCAAAGGTGAAAGCCACGTCCGGTACCACATCAATCACCGATATTGACGACCTGTTATCAGGGGAAATTGTCGTGGCCAACGGACCTGCTAAAAAACTGGGTGTACTGCTGGGGATGTCAGGCAGGGAAGCACTGGAACTCCTGTGACCGCCCCTGTGACCGCTCACTCACTCACTCACTCACTCACTCACTCATACCTCAGAGCGTCAATCGGGTTTAGGTTTGCAGCCTTCCATGCCGGATATATTCCTGAAATCACGCTGGTTGCTATCCCAAAGAACATCCCATACGGGATATATATCAGACTGGATGGTGCGAACAGGAAAGTAACATCCTGCAGCATCACAAGCAGTACCAGATACCCGCCTGCGAAACTTAATGTACCCCCAATTACAGAACCGACAATGCCAAGCAGAAATGCCTCATAGAGAAACATCCGCATCACTTCACGGCGGCGGGTGCCGATACTCCTGATAATTCCTATCTCTTTTATCCTCTCAGTGACTGACATCATCTGGACATTGAATATTGAAACCCCGGCAACAACGAGAGAAATCCCGCCGATCGCCGTTGTAAACGTGGAAATGGTCCCGAACGTCTCAAGTATCGTCTCCAGAATCGCACGGGTGTCAAGCACGTCCACGTGTTTATCTTTTCTGTTCAGTTTACGCTTTATCGCCTCTTTTACCGAATCAATCTCTTCAAGATCTGATACCTTGACAATAACCTGATCATAATCTGTCTCATCATACGTGGATGAATACCACTTATCTGAGACAATGATCGCCCTGTCGGGGTTGATGTCAAACCCCATCCCCCTCTCCTCCAGAATGCCTACGACACGCAGGTTCCGGCCTTCTATGGCGATTCTGCTACCCACATGCAGATCAAAACTCTCAGCAAGCATCGAACCCACCATTGCACCCGAAGAACTCTTCAGATATATACCATCACTCTTCTCAAGTAAAACAGGAATATCAGATGTACAGAGACCGTATATCTGTGCAACACCTTTTTCAGATCCCACTTCAATCCGATCGGCACCGGAATAGACAGGAATCACATCCAGAGTACCTACCGCCTGCTTAATCTGCTTTAACTGCTTCTCAGTTATCTTTCCGCTCACCACCGGCCCCATCGGACCACCTCCACCAATATGCGGATAGACAACAACTGCATCACCTACATCAGAGAGTGATTCAGATACAGAAAGCACAAGACTGTTGCCCAGGATACCCATAGAAGAGATCGCAATCACACCAATTACTATACCTATTACTGCAAGGAGCGACCTGAGCCAGTTGAGACGGACACTCCTTTTTGCAAACTCAAAAAAGATCATGCAACTTTTCCGTCTACAATATTGATAATCCTGTGTGCGTAGGCGGCAACACCGGAGTCATGTGTAACCATAATTATCGTTTTCCCACGCTTATTTACCTCTGTCAGGAGATCCATGATCACCTTTCCGGTCTTTGAATCAAGGTTACCTGTCGGTTCATCGCAGAGCATAATTGAGGGATCGTTCACAAGAGCACGTGCAATTGCCACACGCTGCTGCTGACCCCCAGAGAGTTCACTTGGTTTGTGGGGGATCAGATCTTCTGTAATATCCAGCTTCTTTAACAGTGCAAGCGGCCTGTCAGAGCTGGTTTTGTCTTTGTACTTCAGAATAAGCGGGTATTCCACATTTTCAAGGACATTTAACAGTGGAATTAAGTTAAACTGCTGAAAGATAAATCCGATCTCATCTCTCCTGAGATCAGTCAGTTCGTCATCAGTCATCTCACTGATGTCTCTGCCATTAATATACAGTGAGCCCGTAGTAGGCACATCGAGAGAACCTATCAGGTTAAGAAGTGTGGACTTGCCAGACCCGGACGGTCCCATAATTGCGATAAAGTCACCTGCCACGATCTCAAGTGTGACCTGATCCAGCGCCACCACATCACCAAAGGGCAGGGGATAGACCTTTGTGACATTATCCAGACGGATGACAGCAGGGGATTTTTCCACACCTACTTCCCCGTTCATCTCTTCTTCCACGAATAACCGATGATACCCACAACTGCTATAACCACGAGAAGAAGGATCACGATCATCACAGGCGACCAGCCCTCGTCAGTTGTCCCGGCAACCGGCATGCCTGAGAGTTTTACTGCAACCGTCTCTTCAAGGAGATTCCCGTTATTATCCTTATAGGAGATTAACAGAGGTATAGCATCCGCATCCTCTGCTGTAAACGTCACCTCAAAACCGGAGAAGTCATCCGGTTCAAGGCTGCCGACAACATATACGCGGAAGGGATCAACCGGCACTGCAGGACTGCCTGACGTGACGAGAACTGATTTTGCATCCTCCAGACCCGCATTGGTCACATCGCCGGTAACCTTGTAGTGCCCGCCTTCGGTGATCACTTCAATATTATTAAGAACAGGCTCTGCACTCCTCTTTCCCTTTGAAAAGATAACAGGGAGTGATATTTCAGTTGAGTGCGTATTAATACCGTTTCGGTACGTTACCTGAAATATTATATCACCCTCCGCATGAGGAGTCACGCCAAAGGAGACATTTGCGGCTGCATCGGGTGCAAGGGTGCCTATAAAATAACTGGTCCCGGAAAATTCCATGCCTTCACCGAGAGGAGTGACAGATACACCGTTTATCGTGTTCTGCCGGGGATTTCCAATCAGTATTTGTACAGTCTCTTCCTTGCCTTTCTGAAAGGAATCGGGTTTGTCAGTGAGAGATAACTCCAGTTCGGTATCCTTGATATTAAGGGGGACATAGTAACTGAGACTCCCGGAATCCCTGTAATCGATATAGAAACGCGGGTAATATATGCCATCAGGAGCGTCTGCCTTTACTGTGAACGTAAATGACATCCTGTTTCCGCCACCTATTGAACCGACTGTGGCATAATTCTGATTATCAACAACAGTTATATCACCACTCAGGAGCTGTGCAGACCTGATTGCAACACTCTCAGTCCCGCTGTTTGCAATCTCAATCGTAACAGTGCCGCAGTCTCCCTTCATCATCACCAGAGGATCAATAACAACATTTGTAACCGAAACCTGTGCCGCTGCCGATTCAGCAGGTGAAACTGCCGCTGCTATCGGGCAGATTAAGAGCAGCATTATTGAAAATATTAAAATTCGTTTCATTTTACATCCCCGGAACTGAAGAGAGTGTGAAGAGCAGATAAACAACAACCGGCAGACCGACAGTGATCAATGCATGCTTCAGTGAGATCTTACGTATTGCGCTGATACCAAAGACCCAGATATTGGCACCCCATAACATGAATAAAATTCCTACAACCATTGAAAGCTGCATCATCGGAGCATTCATCATCCCGGTCATAACCTGCTCGATCATCATCGGATCAGTGACCTGTGGGACCGTAACACCGGCTATCCACTGGTTTATAATTATCAGTGATATAACCGAGCCTGCGATCTGCGGCACAAAACCATAGGCAACTACAGCCATCGTCTCACCAAATGATCCGCTTCCTTTGAATAAAGCCGATATCACAAAGAGGAGAACACCCCAGATCAGCCACATGACAAATGCACCGATAAACCCGCCCACCAGTCCGAATATGCCAAGATAAGGTGAAATAGAAGCTGCTTCGGGCGGCATGAGCTGTACAGTGAGTGAAGAGATAAGATAAGCGGAGATTGCACTCATCACACCCATCACCGCTACAATTAAAACAGGAATTTTCATCCCGATTTCTTCACTGCCCAGCTCTTCAAAGAAGAGTTTTGGAGAGAGGAGAAGATCTTTTACTGAAAACATATATAACTTGATATATTAACTACGAGGCTTATTTAACTTTTGCATGCCAAAAAGAGAAACAGAGAGAAAGAGCTAATACGGGCAGAAAAAGGCAATTCTACTTCAAACCGCCGGCCCTGAGTATTGCAAGCCTGAGTACCGACTCGGGAATATTTTCATATCTGCGTGTACAGTTCTCTTCATCTGAACCACAGCCACTGCACGAAAGCCCGCAGTATTTTCGCGGGTCAGGAAACGGCACGATCTCTTCGAGTGTTTTTCCGTTAAAATACAGTATAGATCTGTGCTCATCCTCTCCTTTCTTATAATCAGTCTCAACAAAGGATAACTCACATCTGTGTGAAGAAAAAAGTTCCTTCATCTCGTAAACTACCTGCAAAACAGCACGCTCTGTGTCCGAACACCTGACAGGAGGTGCGGGGGGCACCATCACCGGGTGAGACCACTCAACAACAAGATCGTTCATCAGTTACTCCTGCCCGAATTCTTCATCAATCCACGCTGAGATTTCATCCCTGACATTTCTAAACCCTGCTAAGATTTCATTATCAGAACCACGAGATCCGTATGGATCAGGGAAGGTCTTATTCAGGACTCTGTCTGAAGCAGGCAGAAGGGTGCAGCCGGTATCAGTACAGTCAGATAACTGCACTACCAGATCAAATGACTGATCCATATATTCAAGCAGTGGTTTCGGAGCTTTCTCTGAGATCTCTATGCCCACCTCTTTCAGAACAGCGATAGTGTCTGGATGTATTTCACCAGAAGGATGAATTCCGGCACTGAATGCCTCATATCTATCGCCATACCGGCTGTTGAGTATCGCCTCTGCCATCTGTGAACGCCCTGCATTATGTGTGCAGACAAAAAGGACACGTTTTTTCATATATTATTCCCCAGTACAGGATCTCTGTTATATTTGATAGGACTTACGCAGAATAAAATTCCAGCCATATGATCTTCACATAATTAAAACAGAATAAAAAGAGAGGGATGACACAGAAAAGCCCTGAGTATTTAGCTCAGGGGTAGTTTACTTCTTCAGTTTTTCAATCTCTTCTTCTACTTCCTCATATCCTTCTTCATAGTACTTCTTCTCGTCAGGTGCAAGTTCGTACAAAAGCCTTAAAAATTCTCCTGCATGAACTTTCTCCTCATTGGCGATGTCAGTCAGTACTTCTTTTGCGAGTTCATTGTCTGTTGACTCTGCAAGCTGCATATAAAGCTGGACAGCTTCATATTCTGCTGAAACCATGAAACGGACTGCCCTTATAAGTTCTTCATCTGTCAGTTTTCTGTCGTTTGCAAGGCCTGCAAATGGTGATCCAAAATCCGGCATATTTTTTCCTCCAGTTATTATAATGCTTAATAGAATCTTTATATATTTATGGTTTATCCATAACCTCTCTCAAAAAAAATATCCCATATTTTGCTCTGTACATCACCCCGTGATCTCACATCTAAATCCATATAAACCAGACACCCGGGATATGTTTATCACAAAACCAAACATTCCCTGAAAGTCCGGTTTTTGACTATCAGACGTAACTTTTGGCCACTATACCGGGTATGCAATCTTCTTCTCAATTACTCCCACCACTACAGTTGCCACAGAGACGATAATAAGATAAATCAGACCAACGATGGCAAAGACCTCGAAAAAATCAAAATACCTTGCTGCAACAATCTTGCCGGCACCTGTCAGTTCAATCACAGTCACCATGTACGCAAGTGAAGAATACTTGATCAGATATATGAATTCATTGAGAACACCCGGCAGTGCCCGTCTCAGCGCCTGAGGAAGCACGATAGCTCTTATTGCCTGCATCCGCGTCATGCCGAGCGCCTGTGCCGCAATCATCTGGCCTTCTTTTACTGATGAGAGAGCACCGCGTATATATTCTGAGTTATACGCGCCATTACAGAGAATAAAACCGATGACAGCCGCTACAAAAGGAGAAAACTTAATCCCAAGAGACGGCAGGCCATAATACAGGATTAAAAGAAGAAGAATCAGAGGACATCCTTTAAAAAAGACCACATATGAACGGCAGAGATATGCTATTTGCGGGCTTCCATACGTACGCCCGACAGCAACGAGAACTCCCGTAAGAAAACCAAAAGGAGCCGCTGTGGCAATCAGCGCCAGTGTGACAAGAGTGCCGTCAAGAAGTGCTGGGAAGAGCACCTCTGCAAAGAATTGTATATCACTCATAATACAGACAGTCTACTCGTTTGGATATTCAAAACCCCCGAGGAATTTACGTGTTCTCTCAAATGAGGGATCATTTGCCACGTGATCAGGTGAACCCCTCTCAACGATACGCCCGTCTTCCATAAACAGAATCTCATTTGCAACAGACCTGGCAAAATTCATCTCGTGCGTGACAATTAACATTGTCATACCCTGATTTGCAAGCTTCTTTATCACTTCCAGCACTTCCTTTGTAAGTTCAGGGTCAAGTGCGGATGTCGGTTCATCAAAGAGCATTACATCAGGATCCATGGCAAGAGCACGGGCGATAGAGACACGCTGTGCCTGCCCGCCTGAGAGTTCTGCAGGATAATGGTCAGCCCATTCTTCCATTCCGACACGAGAAAGCTCCTCCATTGCCTTCTTCTTTGCATCCTCTCTGCTCATCCCTTTTACCTTGATTAAGGCAACTTCCACGTTTTTGATCGCTGTCAGGTGGTCAAAGAGACAAAAATTCTGAAAGACCATCCCCATCTTCTGCCTGAAATAGTTGATCCTCTGGCCGGAATTTGTGACCTCCTCACC
Organism: Methanobacteriota archaeon; assembly: GCA_034659935.1. Classification (GTDB taxonomy): domain Archaea; phylum Halobacteriota; class Methanomicrobia; order Methanomicrobiales; family Methanomicrobiaceae; genus DAOVRB01. Next base: position 9,156 of record JAYEIC010000089.1, read on the forward strand.
ATTAAGCCACACCCTGCCACTGTCAGGTGGTGTCAGCTGGTTGATACAACGCAAAAGTGTACTCTTCCCGGTTCCTGAAGGACCGATAAACACCTTGGACTCACCCTTCCTTACACTGAATGAGACAGACTTCAGTACCTCAGAACTGCCATAGGATTTGCTGATATCTTTAACTATCAGAATATAATTTTCATCTGCCATCTCTTTACAGAGCTCCGCTTCCAAAACCGGGTATTGCTATCTTCTTCTCAATTATATGAATGAGCTTCATCCCGCCATAATTCAGCAGGATAAAGATCACAGCACATATCAGGTATATGAGCATGGGCTCATTTGTCCTTGTAATAATCTGTGTACCCCGGTTTAGTATATCTATAACTCCGATCACATAGCAGACTGCTGAATCGGTAAGCAGGATCGGGTACTCATTAGACCACCCCGGAAGAGCGACCCGAAACGCCTGAGGGAGTATGATGTTTTTTACAGCCTGTGCTCTCGTCATTCCCAGAGATCGTGCAGCTGTCATCTGCCCTTCACTAATGGACTGGATTGCACCCTTAAAAATCTGTGACTGGTACGCAGCACTGCGGAGTCCAAGTGTCACCACAGCAACAAAAAACGGGGAAACTGACCCCAGACCTAAAAGAGGAAATATACCAAAGAAGAAGAGAAACAGAAGCACAAGATTGGGCAGACTCCTGAAAATCCAGACATATGTGGATATGATAAGACGGAGGGGTTTTGGACCATATACAAGAGCAAGAGACATAGGCAGACCCATAATAAGGCCCATTACAAGCGAAAGAAAGACAATGCCAAGTGTCACATACATGCCGCCAAGGAGGTACGGGAGAGAGGTTATTACTAACTCTAATGTACCTGTCATAAAACCTCACTCACAATTGCCGCATCTGCTCTCAGAACAATTCCCCCACTACTCAGATAACATATATATTGGAACGCCATCAGTTAAAAAAAAGATAGAGGATCTGCTTTAATTATACAGACCAGAGAACCCCTCTTAAAAAGATGAGACCCCATCTCCGGGTTCAGATATGATCTGATGGAGATGGGGTCTCATGTTTTTGGGCACATAAACTCACACAACGCACACAGAGTTCGTGGATTTATGAACCGGTATAATTACATACCATACTTTTCTTTGAGCTCGTCCCATTTCGGAGAGTCCATCAGTTTGTTAAGACCGGTATTTAATGTCTCTAAGAGTTCTGTGTCATCCTGACGCACAGCAATCCCGTACTCTTCACCAGTATTAATTTGACCAAGCTGTTTGAGTGGTTTCCCTTCAATTGCATCCAACACTATCGGAGTGTCGTACATTGCCCCGTCAATACGTTCATTTAACAGGTCAGTAACTGCAAGCGGGAAGTTGTCATAGAGTTTTAAATTATCTTCAGGAAGAATTTCTGTCTTCACAAGATTGTCCTCAAGCCACATTGCTGCAGTGGACCCTCTCTGTGCTCCCATAATAATTGTACCATTCATAAAGTCATCCATGGTGTATTCTGAACCATTACGGACTGTAACACTCTGGTTGACAACCCAGTACACATCAGAGAAGCTGACTACCTTTTTACGGTCTTCTGTGATCGTCATGCCTGAGTAGACCATATCAATATTGCCTGCACGCAGTGCCGGGATGATACCGTCCCATGCCATTGGCTGGACCGTCACTTTGAATCCCATCTCATCAGCAATCCACTGGATTGAGTCCACATCAAACCCGGTCGGGTTGCCTGCCTCGTCAATGTACGAGTATGGTTTATAATCTCCGTCAACACCTACAATATAGGTTTTTTCTTCAGTCGCCCCTGCGGCTGCGGGTGTTTCTTCACTCCCTGTACAGCCTGCAAAACCGACTGCGAGGAATGCAACTACCAACAGAGCTGCAACTAATACTTTTCTGTCCATTAGTATTCATTTTTATAGACCAGACATATAGCCTTTCTGAAAAAGAACTCCATCAGAGCAGAGAATCGTGTTAATTTCGTTGATATTCCATTGTAAATAACTATTATAGTTTAATCAGGTGCGGCGGGAAAAAATATATCAATGAATTGGGGTCAAAATCCGCCACTCTGTCCATTCAGAGCATCCCTGCTTAGTCTCTGGCACCCTCAGGATCCACATGCACAACAATATCTTTCATCCCATCCAGATTGGCGATCAGGCTTTTTCTGGCATTTTCACTGATTTCATGTGCTGCAAGGATCGTAATATGCGGATCCACCTCAATGTGGATGTCCCCGAACAGTTCATCAGGCCTGCCCCGGCACCTGAAATCATGGTATCCAATGACTCCGGGAATCTGCATTACAATTTGTCTGACCTCCTCCTCACAGTCCACAAGTCTGGCATCAGCAAGCACTGCACCTGACTGTTTGATAACACCAATGCCCATCCTTCCGATAAGCGCACCGATAACAAAGGCAATGACAGGATCAGCCTGGGGAAATCCGGCATTTACAACAAAAAAACCTGCAAGGACAGAAAGTGAGACAAATACATCACTCTGTGTATGCTTTGAGTCCGCAATTAACAGTGCACTGCCCAGTTCTTCACCGATTTTTTTCTCATATAATGCCACAGCAATGTTGATTACAATTGTAATACACATGACAAAAACGGTAATTGTGGTGATTTCAGGGACAACAGGGTTTAACAGGCGGCCTGCCCCCTCCACAATAACCCAGCAGGCAGTACCCAGAATCAGTGCACCAATCACAAGCGTGCCTAAGGTCTCAAACTTCCCATGCCCATAGGGGTGTTCCCAGTCAGGGGACTTCTCTGCCAGTTTTGTAGAAACAATTCCTACTATGTTTGAAACAGAATCAAAAGACGAATGCAGAGCATCGGCTATCATGCTCATCGAACCCGCCAGCAGGCCGAATACCGCCTTTAATACCGCTACAATGAGATTCAGCACCAGAATATACGCAAGTACCCGCCGCACCTTTTTGTAATTCAGAATATTACCCCCGGATTATCCCATCACCGCATTCTCAGCCGCATTTTGAGTTTTTTCCTGTTATACTCTGAGGAAAAATATGCGATAACACTCACAGTGATAACAATAATTATCGCGGCAACACCATATTTAACATCAATCATGAAGAGTTCCCGGATATACTCAGTCCCTAACGCAATCAGAAAACACCCGACAAGAGCACCTGCAGTAATTGAAAGAAAAACCCTGGATGTGTCCATCCCCATCATACGTCCGACAAGTGAGCCTGCGATACCACCTGTTCCCTGAAGCGGAAACATAACAAAGATGGCAAGACCCGCTGCAGAGAGACGTTCAAGCCAGGGGTGTTTCCCAAAGAACCGGGTACCCTGACTCATAAACCCTTCAATCCATCTGCCAAGAATCGGTATTTTCAGGGAGAGATCAAAATTCCAGGCCATAAAGAGGGCAGCGGTCGAATCCATGAGTGCCATTGAGAAAGCAACCAGATACCAGGGCAGACCAATTGAGACACCTATCGGAATAATAGTCTCTTTTCCGGCAGGAGGGATTACGTACAGGAACATCAGGCCTGCAATTGTCATGAAATCGTCATTGCTGATCAAAAACCGGAGTATGACAAGATACAGGCAGATGATCAGATATGGCATTGATAACTTCAGTACTCTTATACCAAGAGGACCCAGTGAATTTAATTTTGATATTACTGTATTATCTCCTGACATGCCCAAAACCACCACGAAGTCACAAAAAATGATTGTAATTTTAGTATCAGAGTTCGCTGATACGCCGCATCGCTTCTTTAAGTGTTAAAAGGTCCGCAGCATATGAAAGCCGCAGCCATCCGGGTGCGTAAAAGGCACTTCCCGGTATCGCAGCAACGTGTCCCTCATTCAGCCACTGTTTTGCGACTTCCAGATCATCACCACCTACATGTACAAATGCATAGAACGCACCTTCCGCGGGCGCAGTCTCATATCCCATATCAGAGAGTGCGGAAGTGACATAGTCACGGCGTTTCTCAAATTCCTGCCTCATAGTCTCAACGCAGGTCTGATCTCCCTCAATTGCGGCAACCGCGCCCCACATGGCAAATGTGGTCGGGTGGCTGATTGTGTGCTGCTGCACCTTAATCATCTGGCGGAGAATCTCAGGCGGAGCTACAGTATAACCGATACGCCAGCCTGTCATCGCATATGCCTTTGAAAATCCGTTGATTGTGATTGTTCTCTCAGCCATGCCGTCCATGGATGCAATTGAGATATGCTCTTTTCCGTAGATGAGTTTCTCATATATCTCATCTGACATCGCGATAATGTCATTGTCCTCACAGATATCCCGTATGAGTGTCAGGGATTCCCGGTCTATAACCGAGCCTGTCGGGTTGGATGGGGTGTTAAAGACTATCATGCGGGTATTTGAGCTGACTTTCTCAAGAAGAGAGTCATCCACCTGGAAGGTTTTTTTGTTGAGCGGGTGGTGAGTGACACGTCCGCCTGCAATCTGCACAGATGGTTCGTACGAGACCCAGGCCGGATCGAGAAGGAGGACCTCATCACCCGGATTTAACACCGCTTCCATCGCCTCATAGATGGAGTTTTTTGCACCGCACGAAACAAGGATGTCATCAGAAGTCGCAGGGATGCCGTTCTCTGTACTGACCTTTTCAGAGATTGCGTGCCTGAGCTCAGTTATCCCGGCACTCGGTGCATAGTGGGTTTTTCCGCCAACAAGCGCCTTTATACAGGCCTCTGTGATATGCTCAGGGGTATCAAAGTCAGGTTCGCCGATGGAAAGAGAGATTATATCAATTCCCTCTTCTTTCATTTTTTTTGCCCTGTCTGATATCTCTATTGTCGCTGAAGGCAGGATGGCTGAGATCTTCTCAGAGATTTTTCTCATGCCAGTCTCTGGACCAGTTTGATTGCAGACTCAACTGCACGGCGTGCATAATCAATTCTCTGGGTGGCCTCAAGACGTGTCATGCCCGGACCGGAGATGCCAAGTGTGACAGGTTTATTGTACTCAAGAGAGAGGTCGATGATTTTACGGGCGGCGTGCTGAACAACTACCTCATCGTGCTCTGTCGAACCCTCAATTACACAGCCAATTGTAACAACGGCGTCTACATTGCCATCATCAAGCATTTTCTTGATTGCTAAGGGCATGTCATATGCACCAGGCACATACATCCTCTCAGTAACTTTTGCACCAAGGAATTTTGCGTGTTCCTCGCCTTCAATCTCCATCATATACGTCAGATCACGGTTGAATTCCGCGACTACAAATCCAAGTTTTATTGTCATATCAGTTTCCTCTTTATTGACTGGTTGCCACTTTCACCAAAGTCGAAAACCAGACTTTTAGTAAAAAGTCTGGTTTTCTTCATTATAGTTCTTAACTATAAACTGCGCCTGAAGCAAAGCTATCATACACATTTTTGTGATTATCTATTATATTTTCATCTGCGTGCAGGGCCTGCGTCTTCAAAGCCCTGCCTCTGTCCGGTGCCTGCCATCTTTTCGAGTTCTTTCGGATACAAAAGAAGGCGTACGGCGTTTACTGCATGTTCTCTCGTTCTCTGCTCTGCGAGCCATGAGAGTTCTTTGCCGTCCTTTGCTTCATCTTCGTGCACAAAGACCTCAATTATGTGGCAGTTTGTCATGAGCTGGGTCATAATCAGACCCTGTGACGCCTCATGTGCACAGAGTTTGTCCTTTTCAACCCCGCCGGGCATGCCAAGCGCCATGACAAGATCGCACCTGCGCTCCTCAATTAATTTTTTGCAGGCAACAGGGAGATCTTTCACACCCGGAACTGTGTAACGTTCGACCTGGACGGTTGCATGGCGCCGAATCTCGTCAACCGCGATCGATCCCATGTTAACACGGGAGAATGTAGTGTCAGCAACGCCAATTTTCATCACAACACCTCTGCCGCTGCCTGTACACCGTCATCAGCCACTTCAAACCCGAGGCTGGTTAAGGCATGCTGTGCAGCAGCAAGCACCGCAAGCACTTCAGGTGCGCCTGTGGCCCCCATTGTACCAATACGGAATATTTTGCCCTTCAGATGGTCCTGCCCGCCAGAGAACTCAATCCCTGTCTTCCTGACCATTCCACGGAAATCACTGTCTGTAATGCCCTCAGGCATCTTCATTGCTGTGACGGTGTTTGAGTACTCGTGTATATCATTGAGCACAGGGAAGAGTTCAATGCCCCAGGCAGCCGCTGCGGCACGGACGGCCGATGCCATGGTGCGGTGACGCTGTATACGGTTTAGAAGCCCTTCCTCCTCAACAATCAGGCATGCCTCACGAAGTGCGAGGAATAACGGGACTGCCGGGGTATACGGAGTCTGCATCGGTGACTTTGAGCCGCTCTTTCTGTATGCTTCCATGTCAAGATAGAAAGGGCGCTTCTCTGCGATCTGATCCCATGCACGGTCTGAGACCGAAATTGCAGAGAGACCTGCCGGCGCTGCGAGGCATTTTTGTGAACCGACAAGTGCGATATCAGCACCCCATTTATCTGCCTCAACAACATCTCCTGCCACAGAGGTGATACAGTCCATGACAAAGAGTGCATCATGTTTGCGGGCGAGTTTGCCCACCGCTTCTGCAGGGTTCTTAATTGCGGCAGATGTCTCATTGTGCACAAGAGTGACCACTTCAGCGCCGTCTTCAAGCGCCGCTTCGAGCCGTGTGAGATCAAGCGGGGTGCCCCATTCAGACTCAATGCCTGTTGCATCCCCATAATGCCCGCTGAGTTTGCAGAGGCGGTCGCCGAACTTGCCGTTTACAAGTGAGACGATCTTTTTGCCCACGCAGAAGTTCCCGACTGCGGCTTCCATAGCAGCAGTCCCTGAACCTGAGAGGACGTATATGTCATTCTCAGTTCCAAACATGGGTTTGAGCATTCTCACGCAGTCTTCGTAGATTTCGCCGAATAGAGGGCCACGGTGGTTGATTGCCTGTTTTGCCATTGCCATGCGAACCCGTTGTGGCATAGGTACGGGTCCGGGCATCATCAGAAGTAATTCGTCTTGCATGAAGATCAGTACCTGTACAATTCGTTTTTATGGCAATTTAGGTTATGGCTTTGTGTAGGTGTGCTGTACTTTCTGTCAGTCCGGTGGTGTAGCGGCCCGAAGATGGTAATAATTGCATGATACTACTGCATCACCTTCTCAACGTACTCCTTTAAGTCATTGAGATCACCAATTACCAACTCTACACCGGAAAGTCCTGTGAGCATGTCGGGAACTGCATCATATGCCCGGCCTATGAACCTGACACCAGTCTCCTGCGATGCCTTCCAGTCATTTATCGCATCCCCCACAAAGAGGACTGATTCAGGGGATACATTGGTTGATGCGAGAATCTTCTTTATATTGTCGCTTTTTGAGACAGGTGCCCCGCAGACTTTTATGAAATACTCAGACATCCTCCTGCTGTTTACTATCTGGAGGAGTTCATACTCGGGCGTTGCAGAAACCACATAGACCGGCAGGCGGCCTTTTGTCCACTTTAAAAACTCCTCTGCACCCGCAACATATGGCACATTCATCACTGAGTTAAATACAAGTTCTGAAAACCTGTTTGAGAGATACGAAAAACACTCGTCTGTAAGTTCCTCATTCAGGATATTTTTGTAGTAGTACCTGAATTTCTCGTACCGTGACATACCGCCGTTTTTCTGGTGGAATTCTACAATCTCATCTACATGATCCGGTGAAAAAGAGAAGAGTTCCCTAAACGCATCGCTCTTTATCGTCACAGATTCAAGGATTATCCCGTCAAAATCGAGTATCAGAAGGTCAATCGTCATCCAGATCTCCTTACAGTGAGGAGGGTATTGTTATCATCTGTATTGAAATTATTGGAGAGAATAATCAGGAACTTACTCTCAGCGGCTTTGGGAAGAGTGGTTGGTGAACTATGTTATACAAGATTCTTTTTTTGTGTGAACAAAAGACAGGGGGCTGTACACAAAACTACTGCCTTATTAATTAAAATGAGGAATTTCATTCAGAAATCCGGGCATTTTCCATTTAGCCCACCCATTATCCTCATTTATTTAATTATTGACCAGATTCCTTCCGTCTTCAAGCAGATCTTTAAGGTTTTTAACCTCATCGGTTTCTTCCATGCCGAGCATCTCAAATATGCTGTCGATAAGGTGGATCATTTCATCTGCGGCATCAATGAGACAATCAACAAATTCCTGAAGTGCACCCAGTGTGCCCACCGGATTTTCGCTGAAGTCAGGGTGTTTAACCTCAGGTGAATAGATCTTTGAAGTGTTGATTTTGGAATCCATCTGAGGAATGTTCTCTTCCACAAAACCTGTATTTGCATAAAGGTCTGTGGTATAGGCATAAACAGGTGAAAAAATGCCGGTGGATATCAGGCATACAATTGTAATTCCCATTAATAATAAGGATGAAATCCCCCCTTCAATCACCATAACAACTCTCTGCTAATTTGTGTGGGTATTAATAACAACTTTCACTATCTTTGCTGACTCACATCTGTCTGTGAAGAGCTTCAAACAATTCTAAGATTAACACAGTCTTGCCTCCGGGCAGCGAGTGGTTCATCCGTTCCTGATCGATTCAGGTGGACCCCGTGTAACCTCTTTTCGATCTCACACACCAGACTTTTGGCTTCGTTTTATAAATGGTTTATGTCCACATCATCCAACCGTTTCCGTTCGGCTGGACGATTTGGCTATAAAAAAAACTAAATCGCATCTATTTTACACATGCACCTATTTTACACATACCTCTATGGTCATTATATCAGGGTGATTAAATGTTGAAAAAAATGGGAATTGTTGCATTGATATTGCTCTGTTGCGTATCTTTCGCTTCTGCGGCGGTAAACGAAGAAAATACAGATACAGACGTTATAGCGGATTTTGGAGAATATACCATAACAGCGGCGAAGGACTTAGCTGAAGATATCCTCCCCGGACTGTCATAATCAAAACTCTCAGTAAACACCGGCACCTGTTATCAGGAGACCTTTAACCGGATAAGTGCCGTTACACCCGCCTTTAAACTCATGTCTTATTCTCTCAGAGTATGAATTTGACTGCCACCCAAGTACCCACCACTGGTTTATCCCCTGAAAGTCAGAGGATACGGTGAGGACATTTTCATCACCGGAATCATATGAGAGGATAAAAGGTACCTCAAAGAGATATCCGGCAGATCCTTTTTTGCTCAGATAATAGTCTTCATACATCATGCCATCAGAAGTGGTTATATCTTCCAAAATCCGGTATGGCATAAAAAGGGGCTCTTTTCCGAGGGGCATTCTGGTATCTATCTCATCTCCGGCACTGATATCATACAGGTGAATCTCCATTTTAACCAGTTGTGGGGTCTCTTCTGAATACCTGTCAGAGTAAATATGGGTAGGTACAGGAGGAAGTTCAGACTCGTTTTGTCCAGGCCTGACTGCAATCGGTTGAATACGGTTTTTATATACCGGGGTGATTCGGTCTGCTGATATATTCAGCATAGGGACTCCTTTTACATCCTCAATCTTTGCAGATATATTGTCCCTGTCAAAATTTTTGAAACTGACAAGAGAGATATTGATGAGAGTCTCATTTTTTCCGGATTGTGAATTATAATACGAAGGGACGGGAATCAGAAGGGTTGCGTTTTTTACAGTTCCTGATGTAGAAAGCTGAAGTTCGTAGATATAGACCGATTGTGTATTATCAGATGCAGTTACATAAAAAAACCCAATTACGAATGCAAAAGATATGATGAGAATTGTAATCAGAATGAGTAGCCCAATTATTAGTTTTCGCATAATTCCAAAAAGATTCGCCATTGTCCTGTGCACACTGTTATTGGACGGATGATATAAATGTGTTTATTTTTATTGACCCTTCCGGGGTTCTTAATGGATTACTCTCTTTAAATTATAGTGGTGACATTTCTTTTTGAACTGATGAGGCTGTT
>JAYEIC010000089.1:19225-28922 GCA_034659935.1 Methanobacteriota archaeon
CTGTGCACACTGTTATTGGACGGATGATATAAATGTGTTTATTTTTATTGACCCTTCCGGGGTTCTTAATGGATTACTCTCTTTAAATTATAGTGGTGACATTTCTTTTTGAACTGATGAGGCTGTTGCACGAATATCGGAGCAACACATTATTACTATTATTACCTGCCCATCCTCTCCCTATTCTCCTCAGATACAATATGCTCCGCGGCCAGCACCGCGGTGGAGAAGGCGGCCTGGAGGTTGTATCCGCCTGTATCGCCATCAATATCCAGCACCTCACCTATAAACCAGAGGTGAGGCACCAGTCTGGACTCCATAGTCTTCTGATTGATTCTGCCAAGTGTGACACCTCCACGTGTTACCATCGCCTTCTCAAAGCCTGCAAGCTTCTTCACCCTGAAAGGCAGTTCAGTGAGATTTATAATGAGTCTGTTTCGCAGTTTCTTTGAGAGATGAGCAGAGGTGAGTTCAGGTGAAATCTCTGTCAGTTCTAAAATCCGCTTAACAAACCTCTCAGGCAGGGGATATTCTGAGAGAATGGTTTTTACATGCCTCGTCTGGTTCGCCTGGAACCTATCAGTCAGATCCTTTCTGAATGTCTCTGTATCTATATCAGGGATAAAAGAGATCTTTAGCAGATCTCCGGGGGCGATATATCTGGAGAGATCAAGCACGCCCGGCCCGGAGAGACCGGTATGCGTAAACAGGAGATCTCCTCTGTGCTGACTGATCTTTTTATTGTCCCTAAACAGGGAGATGGAGATATTCTCAAATGATATTCCTGAGAGGTCAGAGAAGTGATAGTCCTCTATATACACGGGTGAGAGGCCCGGAGATATCTCAGTTATTGGCTGTCCAAGCTGCCGGGCCAGGGCATAACCATCTCCTGAGGAACCTGTGGCAGGGTATGAGGCCCCGCCGGTCGCAATGACAAGATTGTCTGCATGATATTCGGGCACACCTGATTTCAGGATAAACCTGCCGTCTTTGATAGCCAGATCATGCACAGCCTCATTGCAGTGGATCTCCACACCTCTCTTTTTGCATTCAGAGAGGAGGAGGTCAAGCACATCTGAGGATTTCTTTGTCTCAGGGAATATTTTCTCCCCCTTTTCGGTCACTGTTGCAACTCCCAGATCATTGAAGAATGCAATCAGATCCCTGTTTGTAAAGTTCATAAGAGCAGGCCGTAAAAATTTCCCTTTATCTCCGTAGTGCGCAAAGAATGCGGTAATCTCCCCGCCATGAGTGAGGTTGCACTGCCCTGAGCCTGTGATTATGAGTTTCCTTCCACAGGAGGATTTCTTCTCAAGCACCAGCACCCGACGATGACGATGAGGATGACGATGACGACGACTCCCTGTCCCGGCCACCTGCAGGGCACAGAAGAGACCGGCAGGCCCTCCCCCTATGATGACAGTATTATATTCTTCTTTGTACTCTTCCACACCGCACGTCCTGATTATCTGATATAATGGGTTCTGATATATGTTGAAGGAGCCTGAGAGTATAATAGTTGTGCATCCTGCAGGTGAAGGGGCACATGACAGGGCAAGGGCAGCCTACCTGTGGAGTGGCCGTCTATTCAGGCGGATTGCGGGGGGGCCACCATACCTCCTGTCCCCCTGATGAATTTGCTCAGAATTGTATCATTCTTCGATCCTACCGTGGCATTAGGATAGGGATGTTCATCTCATCACCTTTTCAGTGTACAGGCAGGGAGGTGAGGGGTGAATCATAATATGGATAGATGTTATGTGCCTATGTGAGTAAGTCCTTCCCGAAAAGAATGAGGCCACCGTAAGGTGGGTGGGACGAAGTAGGGAAGGGTATCAGAACAATGCGGCCTTTCATCAATATACAACCTTCAGATCAGCAACTGAATATACCTCAGGCTCTTCATTCAGAAACGCTTTCAGTGAACGATCTGAAAGTGTCATAAGTGCCGTCATATCCCGCTCATAGATAATACGATCCAGTTTCTCAGACATGAGCATGATCTGCTCTTTTACTTCTCGAAGTTCTGCCTCAACACCCATCTCTTTGTTCCTGACATCACATCTCACATAGATCGTCCGGTGGCTACGATTAGTGGTATCCTGATATTATTAATTATATATGTCACAGAATAGATAAAAATATGGCAACATCTCCTTCCTATTCAACGAAGAGTCAAAAGATCATTCCGGTTTTAAAAGAAGAACTGATCTTGAAAACCAGATTTTCGGGCGATCCATAATCTTAAAACCTGCTCTTTCTGCTGCATTGAGCGTGTCACCTAATTCCTCTTCTGATACATGCATTAACGGTTCAGCAACAAGCATCTTTCCTCCGGGCTTTAAAGAACCAAAAATTTCCCTGAATACAGAATTAATATCAGGCATCTCATGAATGACATAAAAAGCCAGTACAAAATCGGCTCTGACTGAATCAGGAAGGTTTATACTATCCGGGTCTGCTTTGTGAATAGTTATATCTGAGATAAAATCCTCTTTTTCCGCCTTTTCCTTTAATATTGAAAGCATCTCATCCTGTACATCAACTGCAATTACTTTTCCTGTATTTCCAACAGTTAACGCCATCTCACGGGTGAAAAAACCCGGGCCGCAGCCAATATCAATTACTGTGTCCCCCGGATTTACATATCTCCCTGTAATTTTTTTGGGAGACTGGATCAGTTTCCTGAAAAAACCGTCAAGGTGATTTGCATGCTCTGCAGGGCAGATTTGGTGGTTATTCTCTTTTTCTATATCAGACATTCTCCTGTATTTTCAGATTATTTTTCATATTTCTGAATTCACACCAGAAGCTTTCTCAATGCAGATTTCCAGACCTCTTTTGCAGTCTCCCTTTCAAGCCCGCCGACAAGCGTCATCTTAATTCCAAGGGATAAGGCCTGAATTGTATACGCTGTAATATCCGAATTCAGATCACCGGAAATCCTGCCCTTTTTTATCTGATCGTCTATTGCTGCCTGGATGAGATCATGCATACTGATGAAATTCTTTCTTAACACTCCGGCTGTTTTCTCATCATAGAGAGATCTTGCAAAAACACCGATAATTGCATTCATTTCAGGTTCATCTTCATTCTGGACAAAGAAATCATATATAGCATTCAGAGAGCCCTCAAGATCATCCTTTAAAAATGCCTCTCTTAATACAACGGATAACTCTTCCCGGATGAATTCTATAGCAGCGTCAAGGATCTCCTCGCGGTTCTTAAAATAAATATAAAGCGTAGTCCTTGAAATTCCAAGTCGTTTTGCGATATTATCCATTTTAACATTTGAAAAACCATTTTCATTGGACTCCGCAATTGCCGCCAGAATAATATTTCTTCTCGCCTCTTCCTTATATCCCGGTACTACCTTAGGCATTATAATGACATATGTGTCATTTATTTTATATATAATTAGCACAGACAATATGGTATGGTGACACAGATGTCATTTTTCAGAACACACACGTCAGTTTTAAAAAACAGCCATTTGCAGGACCATTGTTTAAAGGAGGGTTATATTATCGAAAACTCTGAAGAATCTGAAATTATTGCCCCGCAAGACTTTGAATTCTTCAACGAACTTGTAAGGGAATATTGCGGAAAGGATCTGCCTGAGATTTCTGAAAAATCTGCATACAAAATACAGACTTCACAAATCTGGGAAGAAAAGAACATGAAACCCCCGGAAATTTTCAGAATAATAATCGAACTCCTGCACCTTGCAGCATTAAAAGACAATTCCCTATGACTGCAATAATGGACAGGATCGGAAGGTCAATTATTTACCACCCGTTTGCAATCGCAGGTGCAATCATCACAATTCTGCTCATATCACTGTATGGCGCCACATTTATTCAGATGGAAACCGGAACCGACACCTTTATTGAGATGAGTTCACCCTCCGGCATTCTCCTTGACAAATATAACGAAGAATTCGGGACAAATACAATCATTCTGATAATAGAAGCAGATGACACAGAAACACCCTCTGTTTTAAATTACATTGAGAAACTGTCAGACGATATCTCAAATGAAGCCTATATTTCCGGCGTTAGTTCTGCAGCAGATATAATTAAATCATACTCGGGCGGGCAGATACCGCAGAATCGTGCAGAAACTGATGAGATAATCCAGGGTCTGCCGGATGGGATAAAAAACCGTTTTTTCAAATCAAAGATGATGAGCCTCATATTTGTCACAACTGAGGATTATAGTGACACCAGTGTCAGAGATCATATCCTCCAAAACCTTGACAGTCTGATTCTTCTTTCAGGCACTCCTCCGGGTGTAACAGTTTCTGTTTCAGGAGACCCCGCCTATGACAAACAGATGGGGGAAGCGATGGGAAAGGAGATGGGCACTCTTATGGCCACCACAATGTTTCTCATGATTGCAACCCTTGCGATCCTCTTTGGCTATGTAAGGTACAGATTTCTGCCGATTCTGATAGTATTCGGTGGAATTCTTATGACATTCGGAATTATGGGCTGGTTCGGCTTTAAAATCAGCATACCGGTAATAGGTGCATTTCCGGTAATAATCGGACTTGGAATCGACTATGCAGTACAGTTTCAGTCAAGATTAAATGAGGAGATTCAGGATAAAAATTTAAAAGAAGCCATATTGTCAATGCTGAGGCATTCAGGGCCTGTTCATTTCATCACAATGTGCACAACAGCCCTTGGTTTTGTGGCACTCCTCTCTGCCCCGATTCCGATGATAAAGGACTTCGGAATAGCATGCCTGATAGGGGTTGTATCATGCTTTTTCCTGGCAATACTGGCAGTTCCGGTATTTTTCAGGATTACGGGATATAAAAAATCCAGAAGCAGTATCTCCGGTCTCTCTGCAGATAACAACAAAAACACCGGATTCATTGATCATTACGACAGGTTCCTTGGAAAAACAGCAGTTATTATCGCCAAAAACCCGGTTAAGGTAATCCTGATATTTGGACTAATTGCCATTGGAGGCTTTCAGTTTGACAGCTCAATACCAATCAATACCGACAAGACAAGCTATGTCCCTGAAGATATGCCTGCAAAGGTAAACCTTGAAAAAGTATCCTCAACAATAGGTGCTACCTCAACTACTCCAGTAATCATCATGGGAAGTGATCTTACAGACCCAAAGATAATACAATGGATATACGAATTCGGGGAGTATGAAACAGAAAAACATGACACCATAAATTCGCATGAAAGTATAAGTACACTTATCAGGCGGTACAATAATCAGAAACTTCCTCAGACAAAAGAAGAAACGACCAGGATATTATCTGAAATACCTGAGGATACACGCAATAAATATCTCTCAGGAGGCATTACGGCAGCAATAGAGTTTGAAACTCTGAACATGGACATGGCAGAGCTAAACAGTCTCATAGGGCAGATAAGAAAGGATATCACCTGGTTTAACCCTCCGCCGGGAATAACTGCCGGGCCTACCGGAGATTCGATGGTATTTGGCGACCTCTATAACAAGATCAGCTCATCCAAAACAGAGATGACAATAATAGGAATAATTCTTATCATCGCGTTCCTTATACTCGTTTACAGGAGATTTGAGTCCCTCACACCCATAATTCCGGTGCTGATGATCATAGGGTGGAATGACCTGATAATGTACACCTTCAACATCGCCTATACGCCGCTTACGGCATGCCTCGGGGCAATGACAATCGGTCTTGCAATGGATTATACAATACTTATCATGGAGAGGTGCAGGGAAGAACTTGAAAAAGGTGCAGAGTTGTATGAAGCGATAGGTACAGGCGTTACAAAGATAGGTGCTGCCATCACCATATCCGGGCTTACTACATTATTCGGATTCTCATCAATGCTCTTCTCATCATTCAATATAGTCTCAGCCTTTGGACAGACCACGGTAATCACGATATTCTTCTCCCTGGTAGGGGGAATAGTGGTCATGCCGGCAATAGTTGCACTTGTATTCAAAAATAAAAATTTTAATGGTGGCAGTGAAAACCCAGTTCCAGGTCCCTGAAAGTCTTCTCTGCGAAATTTTTCACCCCGGCCCAAACCAATATTGCCTTTTTCTTCTTAAATTTCAATACTGAAACAGTCTGCCTGTGTTCCGGGAATCTCTCTGACTGAACTTTCAGTTTATTCTCTTAAATACTGGCTGCATTTTTTCTGGAAAGAAAGTCAGAGAGCCTGATTTTTCAGATGAACGCCTTTCTGTCATTCTCGAAAAACTATCTGGTGGATAAATCTCCAGTCGCATTTGCAGGAATCTCTGATTTTGGATCAAATATTAGCGAAACGTGAGTATAATAACATTATAGGTTATAATAATATCATACATGCTCTTCTTCTGCCATCTCCTGACCGGATTTGTCATTGGCCTTGTACTTTCTGGTCTGTTTAAGGACAGAAGGGCAATACTTTTTTGTAGTATCGGTAGTATCCTTCCTGATCTGATCGACAAACCGCTTGGACATATTATTCTCGCCGGTTCTCTCAATGACGGGAGGATCTTCGCACACAGCCTTATTGGGCTGATGACAATCTGTCTTCTTGGAATAATTCTCTGGAAGCAGAAGGGTTCACCAGTTCTCCTTTATCTTGTGCCTGGAATAATTTCTCATGTACTTCTTGATGCGATGTGGAATATCCCGATAAACTGGTTCTATCCTGCTCTCGGGCCATTTGTGCAGGGTTATTCCCAGAACTACTTCTGTAATATGTTTTTTGTTGAGATCAGTTCATTTTCTGAGTGGTTCTTCTTTATTATCCTGTCAGGCTGTCTCTTTTCTGAGTTCACATTCAACGGGCGGTCCGGCAGTATCTCTGATTCCGGATATGACTCAGACCACAGTCGCTGGTATCGGTTTTTTCTTATCTGTACATCATTTTTACTGCTGATATTTGGCGGTTTTGTAATGCTTTCTGTCTGTCAGGCTCAGGTGCCTGTCTGGACTGTGTATCAGAACGGCTCTTCATTCACGATACTTGGGGTTACATCTCTTGCCTGTGCTGCAGGTCTCTTTTACAGGTGGCTGGTTATGTATGGGAAAAAGAGAGAAATCGGGAGGAGGGGGAGTGGAAAATAAGGTGGAATTGGAAGGAGTATCTATGTGCGTAAGTCTTTCCCGAAAAGAATGAGGCCACCGTAAGGTGGGTGGGATGAAGTAGGGAAGGCTTCACTGCTTCTTTTATGATTTCCTGTTCATCCAGTGCTGATCTCTCTGGACAGGCTCAGATGCTTTATGAGCCATACAGGATATAGGTAAATAGCAATCTCACTGATGTATTATTAATATGCAGTATTACTGGTTCGGTGATGTGGATGAGGGCAGGTGTACTGTTGCCGGCGGGGATAACGCGGCACTTGCAGAACGGCTGTCATCCATTGTTACCAGTATGGAGACTTTTATCCCGCTCTCTGTGGAGCAGGCGTGTGAGTGTGGGTTTGCAGCCGATGCTTCTGATTATTACGGGCATCTTCGGAAATTATGCATAAATATTGCAGAGGGAAAGATTGCAGATCTCTATGGTCAGGGAGATATGGAGCTTTTGCAGATGGTCCGTATGCTGGATGATATGGATAATGTAATCAACCTTCTTACTGAGCGTGCGACGGAATGGTATCTTATTAAGAATCCGGGTTTTTCGAGGAAATATAAGTCTATGAATGCGAAGAAGATGCTCTCTGTTATCAAAAGGGAGCGTTCGTCTTCACTTGGGCGGCTTGCGGGTGAAATTGACCGGATGCTATCGTCACGCACGACTCTTATGAAGGAGATTTCCGGGAGGGCGGATCTTATTCTTCCAAACTGTAGTGCACTTGTGGGCGGACTGGTTGCGGCACGCCTTATGTCGCGTGCGGGCGGTCTTGAACAGTTTTCGCGCATGCCGGGTTCAACGATTCAGGTGCTTGGGGCTGAGAATGCACTTTTTACGCATATCAGGTCCGGCAGTTCGTCTCCCAAGCATGGTATTATTTTCCAGCACAGGAGGGTGCATAATGCACCCCGGCCTGTCAGGGGGAAAGTGTCACGGGCAGTTGCCGGCAAACTTTCGATTGCTGCACGTCTGGATTATTTCAGAGGTGAACTAATGCCTGAATTTATTGAAAAAGCCCAGAAACGGATTGATGATGTGGGGGTGACAGAATGATTATGATTAATGGTGTACTGGTTTCGGCTGGTAAGGGTGGCGTGTATGGCGAAAAAATGTTAAAAGGCCATCGTGTGTGGGACCCGTACAGGAGCAAACTTGCCGCTCTTGTCATGCTGGGTGTGGATATTGATCTTGATAGTCAGATGAAGGTGCTCTATCTGGGTGCCGCAAACGGAACGACAGTTTCACATGTGGCTGATTATGTGGATTATGTCTATGCCATAGAGTTTGCACCAAGACCGATGCAGGATCTGATTGAGGTTGCCAGACGGAGGAAGAATGTGATCCCGATAATGGCGGATGCGAATCAGCCCGGGATATATGCCCCGTTAATGGAGGCTGTTGATCTGCTGTACCAGGATGTGGCCCAGTCAAATCAGGTGGAGATTGCACTCAGGAATCTTCCGTTTCTGAAAAGTGGCGGGACGTTGATTCTGATGTTAAAGACACGGAGTGTGGATGTCAGAAAGACACCGGAAGAGGTCTTTAAGAGTTCAGTTGAAGAACTGGAGTCTGTGGGTCTCTCGGTGGATTCAGTGACATGGCTTGATCGGTATCAGAGGGATCATGCGGCGATTGTCTGTACGTATGGTGCGGGTGGTGCTGAGGTATCATCACAAAAGTCAACTACGTGAAATGTCAGTCACCTGAAAACTCTCTTTCAGCCGGGTGTAGTATATCGAAGAGTATACACGCTGTGCCAGAACCGGATTTGTGTGAATAACTCAGGAATTAACTGGCGCAAACAGGAACAATTAATAATATTTTTTTCCCTGTTTGTGCTAAATATTTGATTTACGGCTGGTACAGGTGCACGATTCCGGCATGGCTTGTATACCTGAAAATTCAATATCCTTCAGTCAGTGCTCAAATTCAGTTCTGGGAACTCCGGACTGGCGGATGATAGATTGTAGTGTTCCAATACGCAGTTCGGCATGATTTGGAACCGGAACTGTGATTGTTGTATCTGGTAACTGTTTCTGCATTACTATATGGCTTCCTCGCTGCCGTACCTCTGAAAAACCATGACGTGCAAGGATGATACAGACATCTTTCCCAGAAAGAATGCGAATTTTACCCAAAAGCAACCTCTACTTGTGTTACATATACCTCTCCGTGAAAACGCTTCTGAATTTCCTGAGGAGATGCCGTTTCGAAGAAAAGTTCCAAAGCTTCCCGAAGGTTTTTATGAGCCTCCTCTATAGTCTCACCCTGGCTGACTATATCATATTCCGGACAGAATGAAACATATCCGGATTCTTCCCGCTCAATAATTGCTGTTAATTGTTTATGCATAGTCATAGTATCTGTTCCTTTTTTCTGTGCAATATTTTCTTCATTTGTCCAATGATATCTTATCTATAATAATATTTTTGCTTTAAAGATTTTTATCTTTGGGCACTGTCGGAAAACGCACCAGGACCGATGCAGGATCTGATTGAGGTTGCCAGACGGAGGAAGAATGTGATCCCGATAATGGCGGATGCGAATCAGCCCGGGATATATGCCCCGTTAATGGAGGCTGTTGATCTGCTGTACCAGGATGT
>JAYEIC010000090.1:0-7368 GCA_034659935.1 Methanobacteriota archaeon
TTCGACTACAACACATAAATATTGGACGATTATAATGATTCCGGAAGATAAATCTGACAACATAAAGCGTATGGAGATTGTGTATACTCCCATCGGGATTATCCACTCTGAACATACCGAGCATGAGAATACCCCAATTCAGGGTATATTTAATCCTTCTGTCGGGACAATTGAATTATTCCCTGAATATGAGAATGGACTGGGAAACATTGAGCGGTTCTCGCACCTGATCATTCTGTATCACTTTGACCGGGCGACCGGCAAAAATCTTACTCAGAAGCCTTTCCTTGATCTTGAGAAGGAGAGGGGCATATTTGCAATCCGGCATTTCAACCGCCCAAACCCGATCGGGATCTCAATTGTTGATCTGCTTGGAGTTGAGGGCAATATCTTAAAAATTGGTGCAGTGGACATTCTTGACGGGACCCCATTACTGGATATCAAACCATATGTTCACCAGTTCGATCACAGAGATGATGTGAAGAACGGATGGGTTGACGATCAGCACACAGATGACATCGCCGGCTGGAACGCAACACCAAAGGCACTGAGAAAGAGGGAGAGGATTCATCTTTGACAGAGAAGCGACCTGACTGGTTAAAGATTATTACAATCTCTGCGAGTCTGATCTTAACTGCGTTTATCGTGTCACTACTTCTGCTGGTTGTAAGCCACCCCTCACCTGAAGCAATATTCTCTTCTCTTATGAGTGAGGAGATACAATTTGCCATATTCCTGAGTCTTGCAACTTCAGTTGTATCAACCCTGCTCTGTATTCTTATAGCAGTCCCGGCAGCATATGCCCTTGCACGTTACAATTTTTTCGGGAAAAATTTTGTGAATATGATGCTTGATATGCCTCTGGCTCTTCCCCCGCTGGTAGCCGGTGTGGGACTTCTGCTTTTGTTCGGCACAACACCATTCGGGAAAGCCCTTGCTGATATCGGGCTTGTATTTGTCTTCACGCCACTTGGGATAATTGCGGCACAGTTCTTTGTGAACCTCCCGTTCATGCTCAGGATCATGCGTTCAACATTTGAAAGCATCAGCCCCCGTTACGAATATGTCGCAAAGACACTCGGGTGCAATGATTTTCAGGCAGTATGGCGGGTGACGTTCCCCATGGCTGCCAATGGTTTTCTGGCAGGTTCAGTCATAACATGGTCCAAGGGAATTGGTGAGTTTGGTGCGGCACTACTGGTTGCCGGTGCGATCCGTATGCAGACTGAAACACTACCCATTTCATTGTTTTTAAACATGTCCTGCGGTAAACTTGAGCTTGCAATCTCAGCAGCAACAATTCTCATCGTGATCTCCGTAGTCTCGCTCTATATATTTGAGCGCTACGGGGGTGCGGCACGCTTTTAGGGAGGAATTTTATGCTACATATTGAAAATGTCTCAAAAGATCTTGGTGAGTTTAAGCTTGACAAAGTAACTCTTGATATAATGGAGGGGGAATATCTGGTTATCATCGGTCCGACAGGTGCCGGAAAAACCATCCTTCTTGAAACAGTTGCAGGTATATATCCCCCTGACAGCGGGAAAGTATTCTTAAACGAAAAAGAGATCACATATGAACCACCGAAGTCCCGGAATATTACAATGGTATACCAGGATTATATGCTGTTCCCTCACCTGAATGTTGAGGAAAACATAGGTTTTGGTCTGAAAAACCACAAAGAGACAAAAGAGAAGACAGAAAAGGAAGTCCGTGAAGTTGCAGAATTATTTAACATATCTCACCTGCTCCACAGGTATCCTGATACACTGAGCGGAGGTGAACAACAGAGGGTGGCAATCTCCCGTGCAATAATACTCGAACCCTCCGTGCTTCTGCTTGATGAACCCTTAAGCGCCCTTGACGGTCAGACACGAAATAGATTAAGAAGGGAGTTAAAACGTCTCCACAGCATGTTCAAAACAACAATAATTCATATCACACATAACTTTGAGGAGGTCTTTTCACTTGCTGACCGCGTGGCAGTGATGAATGAAGGCAGGATAATACAGGTGGGAGAGCCGGAGGAAGTCTTTCGCAGACCCAATTCAGAGTTTATTGCGAACTTTGTTGGTGTTGAGAACCTCTTTCGGGGTGTGTGCATGAATGATGGCAATTGTTCGTATATCGATGTTAACGGCATACAGATAGTGTCATCTCTCTGTCCTGTTGGGGATGAGGTGTATGCTTCAGTCCGTCCGGAAGAAATCCTGATATCAAAAGAACCACTCAATGCAAGTGCACGCAACTCATTTAAGGGAACTATTGAAAAAATCATTGATAACGGAACTGTAATACGCATGTCTGTTAATGCAGGAATTCCGTTTGTGGTTGTACTGACCAGACAGGGATTCCATGAAATGGATCTCCGTGAAGGGGATTTGGTCTGCATTACGTTTAAAGCCAGTTCAGTGCATGTCTTTTGAATAAGAGGGCAATCATACACTCAACTCTTTCTTTCCGGAGAATCAGACGGATTTTTTGCATAAGGAGGCTGTTGCATGAACAGTTTGCTGTAGACAATGAGGGGAATCAGACTACAAAAGAATTGAGATTCTCCGTCTGATTATCATAGAAATATAACTAATTGCCCTTATAATCCAATAAAATTCATTCGTGCAACAGCCTCTAAGGTTAAGTAAAAATCTGACACTAACAGGGCCCCTCCTGACGTACCGAAAAAACGTGCAGTATTTTTTTTGAGAGAGGTAATGCGTATGTCCTGTCCAGTCAGAATCAGGATCCATTTAGAGGCCTCACATGACACAACCGGCAGGCAATGTATAAATATATACAATCCAAACAGAGTGGACATGCAGACAAAAATCCTGCTTGAAGAGGATGAGATGCCAAAGCAATGGTACAACATGCAGGCAGATCTCCCCACACCCTTAGACCCGGTGTACAGCGCAAGGACAGGGAAACCCGCAACCCCGGATGACTTCTCCGCAATCTTCCCGATGGAACTGATAAAACAGGAAGTCAGCACCAAAAGGTACATTGACATCCCGGAGGAAGTGGCGGATATTCTCAGGCTCTGGAGACCAAGCCCGCTTTTCCGTGCCCACAGGCTCGAGAAACACTTAAAGACACCTGCAAAGATCTACTACAAGTGGGAAGGTGTGAGTGCCGCAGGTTCACACAAGCCAAACACCTCTATTCCACAGGCCTACTACAACATGAAGGAGGGAGTTGAGAGAATTGCAACCGAAACCGGTGCAGGCCAGTGGGGTTCGTCACTCGCGTTTGCGACCAGTATTTTTGATATGGAATGTACGGTGTACATGGTCAGGACAAGTTATGACCAGAAACCCTACAGGAAAGTCATGATGAAGACCTGGGGTGCGGAATGCCTCTCAAGTCCGACCACGAAAACAGAATCCGGGCGTGCAATGCTGGAAAAAAACCCTGACACACCGGGAAGCCTCGGTATCGCCATCTCAGAGGCAGTGGAAGACGCTGCAACCCACGACAACACCAACTACGCACTTGGTTCAGTCTTAAACCACGTCTGCCTTCACCAGACGATCGTCGGACAGGAGACACAGAAGCAGCTTGAATCGGTTGAAGAGACCGCAGATGTCGTCATCGGATGCGTTGGCGGCGGGTCGAATTTCGCAGGTCTTGCCTTCCCGTTTGTGCATGACAAACTGAATGGCAAAAATCCTGATGCGGAAATTATTGCTGTGGAGCCCACCGCATGCCCGACACTCACAAAGGGTCTCTTCGCTTACGACTACGGTGATGTTGCAGGTTTAACGCCGCTCATGAAGATGTTTACACTCGGACATGACTTTGTCCCGCCGGCGATCCATGCAGGCGGACTGAGATATCACGGTGATTCACCTATCGTCTCACAACTGCACAAAGACGGAATTATCGGTGCACGGAGCTGTCACCAGAACGAGGTGTTTGACGCGGCTGTCACTTTTGCAAAGACCGAAGGGCTCATCGTGGCGCCTGAAGCCGCACATGCGGCCAGGGTGGCGATAGATGTGGCTCTTGAGTGCAGACAGACAGGCGAGGAGAAGACAATTGTCTTTAACAACACGGGTCACGGGCACTTTGATATGAGTTCATACGAGGCATATTTCGCGGGATCACTCGTGGACTACGAATATCCGGCAGAACTGATTAAGGAATCCTTAATCCGCCTGCCAAAGCTCGAATAATAATAATAATAATAACAATAAATCCACAGGACAGACTGAGTGAACTGCCACAAAGGAAAAAAGTCAGAATACTTAAAGACTTTGAAGACTTTGTGGCATCACACGTCTATTTTAACAGCATTTTAACAGTATCATAAGAGCATCCGGAGCAGGATGAAAAATATCGGATTTATAATCAACCCGGTTGCGGGTATGGGCGGTGCGGTCGGCCTCAAGGGCACTGACGGGCAATATGAGAGAGCCGTAGCCCTTGGTGCAGAACCTGTTGCAGGCAGAAAAGCCCGTATGATGCTTGAACACCTCGATACCAGAGGGATTACGTTTTTTACTGCCGGTGGTTCCATGGGAGCCGATGCCCTTGAGAGTGCAGGGGTCAGAGACTATCATATCGTATACGCCCCCACCACACCCGACACCACTGCAGATGATACGATAAACGCCTGCAGGGCGATAATAAACTCCATCCAGGCAGAGACAGGCAGAGCCCTAAACACAGAGACAACTACAGACATAACTACAAATGCAGATACATCTATAAACCTCATCGTCTTCTGCGGCGGTGACGGCACTGCAAGGGACATATTTTCTGCGACCGGTCCGGATATTCCTGTACTGGGAGTGCCTGCCGGTGTAAAGATGTACTCTGCTGTTTTCGCAGTGAACCCTGCTGCCGCTGCAGAACTCATACAAAAGTTCACCCCAGCTTTATCATGCACAGATGCTGAGGTGATGGATGTAGATGAGGATGCATACAGACGTGGTGAACTCTCTACACGGGTGTACGGGATTGCACAGACACCCACACTCCCCAATCTCCGCCAGTCAGGAAAACTGGTCTCGGTCCCTGGTGCGGGTGACGACAGGCGGGCACGCAGGGAGATTGCAGAGTTTATCCCTGAGATCATGCGGGATGACACCCTGTACATCCTGGGTGCAGGAACCACAACCGCCGCCATATCAGAGGCACTCGGGATCAGCGGTACACTCCTCGGAGTGGATGCCATATATAAGGGTATTCTGATTGCAGCCGACTTAAACGAAGAGGGCATACTGGACCTTCTCAACAGAGAGCCGGATACCCAGATCAATACGCATAGCCATACGCAGAACCAGACTCTGACCACTAACCATGCACGTACTCATGCACAGACGCATCCTTACCCACATGTAAAAATTATCCTCAGTCCCATCGGAGCACAGGGCTTTGTTCTCGGCCGGGGCAACCAGCAGATCAGTCCGGAAGTTATCAGGAGAGCGGGGCACGAAAACATTATCGTAGTCGCAACGCCCGCAAAACTCAGCAGGACTCCGACATTATATATTGATACAGGTGACGAGAGCTTAAATGCCTGTTTTGGTAACTCTTTGCAGGTTATCTGCGGGTACCGGATGGCACAGAGAGTGAAGCTGTTGCATTCGTAGATGGGATGGTCTGCTTTTTTGGAAGACAGGGATCGGGTCTCCATCGCTTTTGTGACATATTCAGATAGGATATATGTAAATAATTTCTATTCAGATTTACTCCTGAAAAATAATACATTTTCAGTACAGGGAGAAACTGATATCTACAATTAAGTATGAGAATAAAAGCCTTCACCTGAAGGTATTTCACTTTAAAAAATTCTGCGAAGTTACATCAATATGACAACATCATTATCTCTATCTGAAAAATCTGATCCTGCAAATAATACTACAAAAGGAGTCTCAATCTTAAGCGGAGACCAAAAGTCGGCAATACGCAAACTTGCCGGACCGATGTTTATTGCAATGTTTCTCATGGCAACCTACAACATTGTGGATGCATTCTGGGTTGCAGGACTTGGAAGTAATGCACTTGCTGCAGTCGGTTTTATGACTCCTCTCTTTATGATTCTGATTGGATTTGGAAATGGGATCGGTGCAGGGGTTACATCTGTAATATCAAGAAAAATCGGTGCAAAGGACAAGTCCGGTGCAGATAGTGCGGCATCACATTCAATCCTGATAATGCTGATAATCTCGGCAATTCTGACAATTCTCCTTCTTCCAAATATAAATTTGATATCCCTTCTTCTGGGTGCAGGGGATGTTGCTGGTCTTGCCACTGAATATGGGTTTGTCCTCTTCTCAGGAACAATATTTGTCCTTTTTGTAGAGATCATCTATGGAATGCTGCGTGGAGAAGGAGATACCAAAAGGATGATGTATGCCATGGCGTTCTCCTCTGTCATAAATATGGTTCTGGACCCGATCCTGATATACTATATGGGGTTTGGTGTTGCAGGAGCTGCGCTTGCAACCATTATTTCGCTTATACTTGAGTCTCTTATAATTTTTTACTGGATCTGGATTAAAAAGGACACATATGTCACAATATCATTTAAGAATTTTATACCGGACAGAGCAATTACTAAAGGCATTCTCGGAGTAGGAATTCCGGCAAGCACAGAATTTGTTCTGATGTCGGTACTTAATATTATCCTGAACGGAATTCTGGTATCAGTTGCAGGCACAGATGCAGTTGCGATATATTCAACCGGTTGGAGGGTTGTAATGTTTGCACTTATCCCCCAGATAGCGATAGGGACATCCCTTGTTGCAGTTGCAGGTGCGGCATTCGGCGCCAGACTTCCGGGAAAACTGCGTGAAGCATATATCTACAGCTTAAAGCTCGGGTTTATAATTGCAGTTACCACAAGTGTGATCTCATGGATTTTTGCACCATGGATTGCGCTGATATTTACATATTCCCCGGAAAGTGCCCAGATCGCATCAGGTATAACTGCCTTTCTCCGGGTGATGTGCGTCTTTTATATCTTTGTTCCTCCCGGAATGATGGCATGTTCAATGTTTCAGGGAACAGGGAAGGGGATGACCTCACTGTTTATAAATTTCCTGAGATATCTGGCTTTTATTGCTGTCTTTGCATGGGTTTTAACATATTATCTTGGCATGGGTCAGGAAGGCGTCTGGTGGGGGATTGTTGCAGGCGATCTACTTGGCGGAATTGTGGCACTGATCTGGGCAGGCCTTTATCTCAGAGCGGTTCTCAGAGTTGAGAGGAGAGATGCTTCAGGGTCTTTCTGAGGTATTTCTGAGGTATTTCTGAGGTATTTCTGAATCTCTATGAGTCTCTATGAGTCTCTCTGATTTTTCTGGCAGAAATTAAGTGACGACGGATTTACGGGATTTATAGGATTTAGGGGATTTGACGGAG
>JAYEIC010000091.1:0-7320 GCA_034659935.1 Methanobacteriota archaeon
TTTCAATTGACATGATTACAGAATTCACCATGGTTCTCCCGGATAGTAATGAATTTGCAGAAGTTGACCTCACAGGCGGACTGTCATCCGAACTTACCTCTGTTGAAAAAAGTTCAGTTCCGGCTCATTCGTAAAAATGCTCCATAAACGAAAAAGTGCCCTGATACAGAAAGGATGAAACTTAAGAATAGTATTGATTGTAAAAGAACACACAAATTTATATCAGGCAAACCGTAAACTTCACAATCAACAGACAATTTCCCATCTAAAGCCCCATAAAAATTAATACAGGATTTAAATACAGAGTGAAAGATCATGAAAATAACAATACTTGTGGAAAATACAAAAATCCCGGATTCAGACGTCATTGCAGAAGTGGGATTTTGTGCATATATTGAAGCAGACGACATCAGTATTCTCTTTGATACGGGACTGAGTGGTATCTTTTTAAAAAATGCACAAAAACTGGGTCTAACACTCCAGCCGGATTATCTGATATTATCACACGGACACCGGGACCATACAGGAGGACTCACAGAAATAATAAAAAATCCGTTTGAATCGCATCCGGTCTGTATAGGACATCCTGATCTCTTTCTGCCAAAAATAAAAGGGACAGAAGAATTTGGATCACCTGTCACCAAAGAAGCAGCTTCATCCGTATTAAAACTCCGGCTCTCAGATAAACCCGTATGGATATCAGACAATTTTGTCTTCTTAGGAGAGATTCCACGGTGCCACGCACATGAACCGGTTGAGAGGGGGAGAAAGCGTATCAAAAATGGTATCTCCGAAACAGATACTCTGCCGGATGATTCGGCACTTGTGTATATTGCAAAAGACGGACTCGTTATTATCTCAGGGTGTGCGCATAGCGGAATATGCAATATTACAGATTATGCAGCTGAGATTACAGGCATTAAAAAAATATCGGCAATAATCGGCGGGCTGCACCTGTATGGAGCTAATCAGCAGAGAATCGATGAAACAATCCGTTTCTTAAAAGAGAAAGAGATTTCCGAATTATATATCTGCCATTGCACAGGTCCTGATGCCATCCGGTCATTTTCCGGGTCACTTCCGGTCAGACCCTGTGGGTGCGGAAGTGTGATCTTGTTATAGTCAGGAAATTTGTGCTCGCTGCAGCACACAAATGACAGTCCCTGCACAAAAGTGTTCTGTGGAGCGCACCTGATTTCACTTTCCTGCACATGAAAGTGCAAAATTAATGCACCCTGTGGATGACTTCCCACAGATATTATACGCCGTTTGTCTACCCACTTGTGGGGAGACCTTCTTTTTTGCTCTCCTAACCACTTCACTGAAAAATGCAACATGCACGGAATACTATCCAACAAGGAATGTATTTTAAATACTGTAAAGAAAAATTACAATTAATGGTATCCGGGATCAGTTCTCAAAAATTAAGAACGGAAAATAATCTGAAAATACCGAGACTTCTTGATGATGTCCTCAATGGGCACCGTTTAACTGAGGCAGAGGCGCTTATACTATTGAAAAGCAAAGGGCGTGAAGTATGGACTATTGCAGCAGCAGCTGATGAGATGAGGGAACAAAAAAATGGTGATGCCGTTACTTTTGTCAGAAACCAGAATCTCAATATTACAAATTATTGTATCAATACCTGCGGGTTCTGTAGTTTCTCGCGTAAAGCAGGAGATAAGGATCTCTTTCGTTTAGACGAAAAAACAATAAAAGAGAAAGTGGCAGACGCAAAGGCACGTAAGGTAACAGAGATTTGCAGTGTCAGCGGGCTGCATCCGGAATTTACTGCAGAATCCTATATTGATTTCCTCAGATGGATACATGAGACAGCCCCTGACATCCATATCCATGCAAATAATCCAATGGAGGTTTTTTATGGAGCAAAAAACAGCAATATCTCCAGTCTTGAGATGCTTAAACGTATGAAAGATGCAGGCTTAGGTTCACTCTGTGGAACTGCTGCTGAAATCCTTGTTGATGATATCAGAAAGATTATCTGTCCCGGTAAAATTGATACAGACACATGGGAACGGATTATAAGAGAAGCACATAGTCTGGACATCAGGACAACAGCAACGATTATGTATGGCCACATTGATACTCCAGAAGATTGTATCTCACATTTCAAAGTGCTAAGAGACATTCAGGACGATACCGGTGGTTTTACAGAATTCGTACCTCTCTCATTTATCCATTACAATACTCCGATATACCTTAAAGGAATTGCACGGCCCGGAGCAACAGGACGTGAAGATCTTCTTATGACAGCCGTTTCAAGACTTTACTTAGATAATATTGACAATATCCAGGTATCGTGGGTAAAATATGGACTAAAGCTGGCGCAGCTTGCACTCCTGGCAGGCGGGAACGATCTGGGCGGAACGATGTTTGAAGAGAGCATCTCAAGAGAAGCAGGAGCAGAAAATACAGAATATCTTGACCCTTCTGAGATGAAGAGAATGGCAGAAGATATCGGCCGGAGACTTCAGGAACGGACAACTCTTTATGAATTTATTTGAGGTGAGAAAAATGGATGATACTATCAAAATCGGGATTATAATCTGTGATCGTTACCGGATGTGTGCCGGAGGTAAATGTATGAGATCTCTTCGCAACCGTGAAGGTGCATTCTCCATATATGAGGGAAAAGAAGTGGAACTCGTAGGTTTTGCCCCGTGCGGGGGATGCCCGGGCGGGAATATTGAGTACGTGCCTGAAGAGATGAAAAAGAACGGTGCAGAAGTGATTCATCTTGCCACAGGGATGATTGTCGGATATCCACCATGTCCAAGGATAAAATATTTTACCGAATTCATCAGGGAAAAATACGATATGAGAGTGGTTGTCGGAACACATCCCATTCCGGAGAACTATTACACAACACATATGAATCTTGGAACCTGGGACTCTAATCTCTGGAAAGAGTTAATCTCACCGACAGAAACAGATGAAAAAATACGTTTATCATATGACTGAGAAGTACGGGATTTATAGAGACCATTTGAGTGGCAGTAGCTCTTCTGCAGGTACATTTAGTAGAGATATAACACTTAGATTCACCCAAAATTACACGCAAAAACCACTTTGACATGAAACCAAAGGAACAGTATTTCACAGAGGACACCATTGATGAAAAATCCAGAGACTTCTTCTGCGAATTAAAAGAATATCAGAGGAAGACTCATATAAAATTCGAACCGGCGAGGGCTGCCCTTCTGATTATAGATATGCAGGAATATTTTATTTCTCAGGATTCGCATGCATATATCCCTGGCGCTGCATCAATCGTTACAGGGATAAAAAAACTTGCAGAGAGTTTTTCTGAGATGAATCTCCCTGTAATTCTCACACGCCACGTCAATACAGATGAGAATGCAGATTGTATGGGGAGATGGTGGCGTCATTTAATAACAGAAGATGACTCGCAAAGTCAGATTATTCCCAAACTGGATATGCCTGATACAACGGTAATTAAAAAAACACAATATGATGCATTCTATCAGACATCACTTGAAGATATATTACTTAAAAATAAGGTAAGTCAGGTGGTAATTACAGGAGTAACGACACATCTCTGTTGTGAGACTACTGCAAGATCTGCATTTATCAGGGGTTTTACGGTTTTCTTCCCGATAGACGGGACAGCAACCTATAATGAAGAGTTTCACCGGGCAACTCTCATCAATCTCTCACATGGTTTTGCCGTACCGGTATTTATTCAGGATTTAGAAAATCAGCTCGAAGTGTCAGAATGAAAGATTTTAAAGTGGCAATAATAGGTGCCGGACCATCAGGGATAGCAACTGCAATTCAGTTAAAACGCTATGGTATTGAACCGATTATCTTTGAAAAGGGCCATATTGGCGGACTCCTGAGGGAAGCAAACCTGGTGGAAAATTATCCGGGTTTTCCTGACGGTATTTCCGGTAATGCACTTGCAGACCGCTTTATTAAGCATCTTGAAATGAATGGCATAAAGGTACACTCCGAAGAAGTGGTTTCACTCAATTACAGTGAGGGTACTTTTCAGATTCAGACAGAAGAGCGATTAATATCTTTACCGATTGTAGTAATTGCAACCGGCACCAGACCGCGAATATTTAACGCAGAGATTACTCCAGGTTCAGAGAAGTACATTTATTCCGGCATTTCTTTACTCAGGTCTGTTAAAAACAATAAAATTGCAGTTATCGGAGCTGGTGACGCTGCATTTGACTATGCCCTCAGTCTTTCAGAGAAAAACAAGGTTGTTATTCTCAATCGTGGAGAGAAAGTACGGTGCCTTCCATTACTCTGGAAACGGGTTATGGAGACTGAAAGAATTACATATAAAGAGAATATTTCAGTAAAAAAGATCAGTGAAGAGAAAGATGGCTTAAAACTACTCTGTTTCAGTCCTGCCGGCGAGTATTATTTACATGTACAGTCGCTTCTTCCTGCAATCGGAAGAGAGCCAAATCTTGATTTTATATCCAAAAACGTACGGAAGAATATTGTACCCCTGCAGAAATCCGGCGCCCTTCATTTAATCGGCGATGTGAATAACGGAATATACAGACAGACAGCCATCTCAGCAGGAGACGGGATAAGAGCAGGAATGAAAATATATAAGATCATTAACAGGGTGAGTGGGGCAGATTGATGAAGGTAATATCCAGAGCCGGAAAAGAAGATCTTGCATTGGTTTATATCGCAGAAACCGATGACGGGAAAAGAATTGAATTTGTAGAGTCAGTGCAGCCACCCCTGACAAGAGAGAAGAAATGGGTAATTGTCGTTTCAACTTTATACGGGTGTCCTGTTGGCTGCCGTTTCTGTGACGCAGGCGGAGATTTTCAGGGCAGACTCTCCAGTGATGAGATTCTCTTTCAGATAGATTATCCTGTACAGAAAAGATTCCCTGATGGATATATCCCTGTGGAGAAGTTTAAGATCCAGTTTGCGAGAATGGGGGAACCGTCTTTCAATAACAATGTCTTAGATGTCCTTGATATGCTCCCTTTACATTTGAATGCACCAGGGTTGCTCCCATCACTTTCTACGATTGCACCTGTGGGAACTGATAAATTTTTTGAGAGGTTACTAAAGATTAAAGAAGAACACTATGCCGGTAATTTCCAGTTTCAGTACTCGATTCATACCACAGATGATAAATTAAAAAACTGGCTCATCCCTGTGAAAACATGGAGTTTTGAGAAGATGGCAGAATATGGTGCTGTATTCTCTCAGAGTGGAGACAAAAAGATCTCACTTAATTTTGCGTTAATGAAAGGTGCACCGATTGATCCTCAGGTTCTTTTAGAGTTTTTTTCCCCGGACCGCTACTTAATTAAGATTACACCGGTGAACCCGACTTATATGGCAATCAATAACAATATTTCATCCTTAATTTCCCAGGATCAGGAAAACTACGAGGTAGCTCAGGAATTGAGAGACGCAGGTTATGATGTAATTATGAGTATCGGGCCACTCGAGGAGAATCAGATTGGCAGCAATTGCGGACAATATCTCAGGGCACATGACAATTGTGAAGATGCTGGAATCAAAAATGGGTATACTTATGATCCAGAGAAGGTCTGAATCGGTTCTGGTGTTCTGTCAGGGTCATTTTTTCTGATTTTTTTGTCTCCGTTTTTTCATCTCATTTTTTCTAAAATATTATTCACCCACACATATCAAAATGAAGACGTAGAATTACTTCTACGCCATCTTTCTCTACGTAAAAAACTTCCGGGACACCCCACAACCAGAACAAATATATTGTGATGCATCCCATTGGGATTCTGATAACGGATGATCTCCCTGTTAATAGTCGATGATGAACCCGATCTTCTGGAACTAACAAAGATATATCTCGAAAATACCGGCGATTTTACTGTTGATACTGCCGCATCCGCACGTGAAGCCTTAGAGGTGATGGAGACTACTACGTATGACGCTATCGTCTCCGATTACCAGATGCCTGAGATGGATGGTATTGAGTTTTTAAAGACCGTCCGCGGGACTGGTTCTGATATACCATTTATCATCTTCACCAGGAAGGGACGGGAGGATGTTGTCATTGAAGCGTTAAACGCGGGTGCTGATTTATATCTCCGGAAAGGCGGACACCCAAAGGCACAGTTTGCAGAGCTCACAGGTATGATTAAACATGCAGTAGAGCGGAATCAGGCGAAAGAGGAACTGAATACGGCATATAAACATATGCAGGCTGCGTTTGAGAAGGCAAAAGCCAGTGAGGAGGCACTTACTCTCCAGAACAAACGGCTTGAAAAGAGCGAAGAACGCTACAGGAACGTTGTTGAGGGGCAGACAGAGCTTATATCCCATTTCCTTCCCAATGGGACACATGTTTTTGTGAATGAGGCATACTGCCATTATTTTGGAAAGAGACTGGAAGAGATCATGGGGCACAGGTTTATCCCTGCAATCCCGTCTGAAGATCAGGAACTGGTGAAAAACCACTTTGCCGTCCTCACCCCTGATCACCCGGTTGATACGATCGAACACCGCATTATCATGCCAGACGGTGAAGTACGCTGGCAGAGCTGGAGCGACCGGGCAATATTTGATGAGAAGGGTACGGTTATTGAGTACCAGTCGGTGGGTCGGGACATCACAGACCTGAAGATAGCTGAAGCGGTTGCCAGGCAAAAGCTTAAAATTGAAGAGACGCTTGCCGCAGTAACGTCACGGTTCACCGGTATATTTGACTTTGATGATGCTGTCAATGGCACACTCGCTGATATAGGTCGGCTGAGCCGGGCGGACCGTGCCTATCTCTTTCTGTTGCGCGAAGGCGGCAGAGTGCTGGACAACACGCACGAGTGGTGTGTAAAAGGCGTGAACCCGCAGATTGATACCCTGCAGAACATACCGCCAGAGATGTTCCCGTGGTGGATGAAAAAAATCCGCAACAGGGAGATCATCCACATAGCGGATGTCTCGAATCTGCCACCTGAAGCTGAGGCAGAACGAGAGATGCTTGAGATGCTTGAGATGCAGGAGATCAGATCACTTATCGTGCTCCCGATCTTCTGCAGAGAGAAACCCGCCGGTTTTATGGGGTTTGATAATGTCAGGGAGACAGGAGAATGGACTGAAGAGGATATTTTCATCCTCCGCACGATTGCAGAGATTGTCGGGAAATCACTTGAGCTTAAGCGCATGCAGGGTGCGCTGAGAGCGAGCGAGGAGAAGTTCCATGACTTTTTCAGGACATCTCAGGATGCAGTCTTTATTACTTCCAAAGAAGGGAAGTTGCTGAACTTAAATGAGAGTCTGGTTGAACTTTTTGGTTATGATAGCAGGGAG